>DDPE01000096.1 GCA_002342035.1 Asticcacaulis sp. UBA2476
GTGGAAGACGCCATCCGGCGCAGCAACCTGGAGTTGCCAGCGGGGCGGATCGAGTCGACCAACCGCGAGTTCAGCGTCTCCTCGCAGACCGATTTGGCCCGTCCGGGCCAGTTTGGTGATATCGTCATCCGCACCGTGAACGGCTTTCCGGTCAAGCTGCGCGATGTGGCCCAGATCAAGGAAGATGCGGCCAACGACCGCAGCATGGTGCGACTGAATGGCCAACCCGCAATCTCGGCGGGCGTGATCCGTCACTGCGGTCACGGCGGACCACGGATGCGCTCGATGCCCTGCGCAAAGCCGGTCATCTGGCCCCGGCGGTGTCCAAGGAACTCAAGCAGTGCTATGGCCGTCTGCGCGACTGGGAACACCGCGTCCAGATGCTCAATGACGAGCAGACCCACAACCTGCCGGAAAACGATACCGACCGCCTCAAGGTCGGGGTTATGGCCGGATTTTCCAATCTGAGCCGGTTTGATCTGGCGGTGTCGCGCACCTTGCGTACGGTCAACAGCCACTATGGTGAGTTGTTTTCGGACGGTGAGAATCTGTCGTCGTCGTTTGGGTCGCTGGTCTTCACTGGCGTTGAGGATGATCCGGAAACCTTGAAAACCCTTGAACGGATGGGCTTTGATGACCCGCATGATGTGGCCGCGACGGTGCGATCATGGCACCACGGCCGCATCCCGGCCACACGGACCGAGCGCGGGCGCGAACTGTTCACGCGCCTGGTGCCGCGTCTGCTGGAAGCGCTGAATGAGACCGGCACGCCGTCGATTGCCTTTAAGCGCTTTGCGGCGTTTTTCTCAGGGCTTACGGCGGGCGTGCAGATTCAATCGCTGTTTCTGGCCAATCACCGCCTGTTTAAGATGGTGGTTGAAATCATGGGCTTTTCGCCGCGTCTGGCGATTTTGCTGGCGCGTCACCCGACCGTGTTTGACGCCATGCTCGATGCCGGTTTCTTTGATCCGCTGGGTGAGGAACTGGACGCGATTGTGCAGGACGAAGTTGACCGGGTGCCCGCTGATCTGGAATCGGTGATGAACGCTCTCAGACGTGTAGGGCGTGAGCAGCAGTTCCGCATCGGGATGCAGATCATCAATGCGCGCCTGACCACTGAGGCCGCGGGGGCGGCTTATGCGCGCCTGGCCGATGCCTGCATCACCCATCTGGCCCCCTTAAGCCTGGCCGATGTGGCGCGTCAGGCCGGTGATCTGGGTGGTCAGGTGGCGGTGGTGGCGTTAGGGAAACTGGGGTCGCAGGAGATGACGGCGCGCTCTGACCTTGACCTGATGACCATCTATCTGCCCGACGATCCGTCCGAAGTGTCAACCGTCAAGGGCTGGGCGGCGGAGACCTATTATGCGCGCTTCACCCAGCGCCTGATTTCGGCCCTGTCGGCACCCACACACGAAGGGTTGTTGTACGAAATCGACATGAAACTGCGTCCGACCGGTGCCAAGGGGCCGGTGGCGGTGTCGTTGGCGGCGCTTGAGAATTACTACACTAAGGGCGCCGATACGTGGGAGTTTCAGGCCCTGACCCGTGCGCGCGTGGTGTGGGCGACATCTGTGGATTTTGCCGATCTGGTCAGGCTTAAGGTTGAGACGATCCTGCGTGGCCAGAGAGACCGGGCGACCACAGCGCAGGATGTGCTCGATATGCGCGCCCTGATGGAAAAAGAGCGGCCGGCTAAGGGCTTCTGGGACTTTAAACTCAGCGTCGGCGGGCAGGTTGATGCCGAATTTGTGGCGCAATATCTGCAGTTGATCCATGCCTCATCGGGCGGGCCGCTCAGGGTAGGCACACTTGCGGCGTTACAGGCATTTTCGCGCACGGGGTTAGCGTCAGCCGATGATCTGGAGTGTCTGGCAACGGCCTGGCGGGTGCAGCAGGCTTTGGCGCAGTTGATGCGGGTGTCGCTGGAGCAGGATCACGACCCGACCCATGAACCCGAAGCGTTCCAGGGCAAACTGGCCCGCGCAATCCATACCCGCAGGCTCGATACGCTGGAGAAAAAGCTGCGCGATATCCGCAAACGCGCCCGTCAGGCATTTGAGACGATTATCGATCCGGATGGGGTGTGATCCATCCGCCCCCAACAGGTTGGGGGCGGGGTAGGGGGAGAGATATGAAAAACATCTGCATTATTTTGGTGGCAACAGCGCTGCTGACCGGTTGTCAAAGTCGTCCTGATAGCTGGGTTAGAACGCCAGACACATGGGCAGGATGGCGCAAACTGGACAGCTCGAAGTTTTATAAAGTTTCTGCTGATAAGCTTGATGGAGCCGTTGCAACGCTGAAGAATGTGCCGTTTCGCGAGATAGGCTTGGATGAAGCGCAAACCTTATGTCAGTGCCAGATTTTAATCACATCTTCTGATAAGCCCTACTTAGTCAGGGCCTTATCACTAAAGGGCAATACCGGTAGATATTTTGTTTCCATGCGTAAGGATGAAGTCCAGATCTCCTTCGGTGCCTTGGGACAAAGCGAGATGAACCAATACCGGGAAGCGCTAATTGTCTTGCACGATAAGCCAATCAACCAAGTCTATGTGTCTACGGCAGTGTCGGAATGAAATATCGCTTGTGGCTGTGCTTGGTGTTGGCAATGGGCTGGATTTATACGGTGCCGCAGATTTACGTTGGCAGTTATTCGCCGGTACTGGGAAATGCACTATACTGGGCATCGGCTAGCGCAATTTATGTCACTTGTGCGATTGCTTTATGGGTATTGCTCATTCGTGGCCGTCAGGACAGGGCCGTACTGCTAGTAGTCGGAGGCTTAGTATTTTGGGGCTGGGCCGCAATTGGTTTCTGGAAGTGGATTTATTTTCTTCCTGGGCAAATCTATAAAACCATATGGCTTTATGTCGCCGCTTTCAGTCCATTTTGGGCTTTGGCGTCCACTGTTCTGATGTTCATGATGTGGCGTAGTTCAAGGAAATTTCCTCTAAAATAATACTCCCCCGGCGTGCCGGGGGAGGTGGATTTGATCCGGCACGGATCAAAGACGGTGGGGGGCGAACAGGAGAGGGGAATGGCGCAACCGAAATACGCGTTCGCACGGACGCTACGCCGCAATCTGACATCGCCCGAATATCTGCTGTGGCAGCGCCTGAAACTCAGGCTGCCGGATCAGCCCACATTTCGCCGCCAATTTGCATCAGGGCCTTATGTGCTTGATTTCTATTGTTTCAAAGCGCGGGTGGCGGTCGAAGTCGATGGCGGTTTCTATAGTCTCGGTGACCAGCCAGCCGCCGACGAAACGCGCGATCTATGGCTTATGCAACAAGGCATCATGATTTACCGTGTTCCGGCGGCGGATGTATTCAGGGATGTTGACGCTGTTGCGGATGGGATACGTCTGCTGGCATTGGAGCGTTTGAAGCGTTGAAGGCCCCCCTCCGGCTGGCCTTCGGCCATCCACCTCCCCCGGTACACCGGGGGAGTATAATAGAAAACGGCATTAGATCGTACTCTGCTTAGACGGGGAGGGGGCGCGGTCGGGTCAACCGACACCCACTCACGGGTCAAGGGGGCTTGCCCCCTTGCAGTAGCTCGCGACGGAAAATCTGAGTGCCTACGTTAAACTTTTGTAATCTGGCCCCAAAGCGGGCCGGGGTGATGGTTTTTCGGTAAGGTCATGGTGCGATACCATATAAAACACGAAAAGGGTGATGCGGCGACCGCACAGGCGGCGCTAATCCGGCGTAGGCACTTGACTCTTAACCCTTTCGGCGGGCAGGTTGCGCATGACCTGTGAGGTACGATATCTTGCGGGAGTGGTGGTCGCAGACGGCTATGGGGGCGAAGTCTGCAACGACTCCAGAGGGGATAAAAAGCACGCGCGCATGAGTGGCGATCCCGACGAAGATCTGATGGCGAAAATCAGCCGCGGCGATATCGGCGCGACGCAATTGCTGGTGTCCAAAAAGCTGCCGCGCATGTTGTCACTGGCCAAACGGATGCTGGGGGACGCGACTGAGGCCGAAGATGTCGCGCAGGAAACCCTGATCCGCGTCTGGAAACAGGCCGGAAGCTGGGTGCCGGGTAAGGCGCGGCTGGATACCTGGATGCACAAGGTGGCGCTGAACCTGTGTTATGACCGCCTGCGTCGCCGCAAAGATACCGTGCCGTCCGATGATCTTGAGATGGACGACGGGAAGGCCGGGCCATCCGCTCAGCTTGAGCAAAAGCAAACCGCCGAGCAGGTGGCGAAGGCGCTGGATACTCTGCCAGAGCGGCAACGTCTGGCGATTGTTTTGTGTTACTATCAGGAAATGTCAAATATTGAGGCCGCCACGCTGATGGATATCAGTGTGGATGCCCTGGAAAGCCTTCTGGCGCGCGGCCGGCGGCACCTGAAAACGGTGTTGTCACCTGAGACGGCGGAAACCTCCGCCCGTCTCATTAAGCGTAGCGCGTGAAGGAAAGGAGTTGCGCATGTTAGTTAAGACCATTGGTTCACAACGCTTCAAGGCTATCGTCAGTGCCTACGGGGCCAATCCTGACCGCTGGCCGGCCTATGAGCGCGCCGCCGCGCTGGAGTTCTGCCGCAAGTCGCCGCAGAAGGCCAACCAGATGATGCGTGAAGCGCAAGAGGTCGATAGCTTATTGGGCTTCCTTAAAGCGCCGCAGGCGTCCGAAGCGCTGCACTGGCAGACCTTGGGCCTGCTTATGCCGCAAGGGGCAGGTGCCGCCGTTCTGCCGTTTACGCCGCGCAGCACGTTGAAATCACCCTTTGTGTGGATGACCGGCGCGTCGCTGGCGGCGGCCTGTGCGGCGGGAATTATCTTAGGCATGAGTTTAAGCCTGCACAGCATTGTCGATCAGCGCGTTCAGGACGTGCTGGTGCAGACCAGTATTGTCGATCTGGAGAACTGATATCGTGGCATCCGGTAATTCCAAATTGAAGTGGGCCTTGGGCATATCGCTGGCGGTCAATGTGTTCGCGCTAAGCGCGGGCGGGGCCTTTTGGGGCTATAAGCATTTCCGGCCCAAAGGCCCTGAGCCGGTGACCGCCCTGACCGAGGCCGTCGAAGGATTATCACCGGCCACGGGTCAAAAGCTGATTACGGCGGTGCGTGCGGCGGCTCTGGCTAGTGAGGCCGATATGGAAGCGGCGTGGGAACTGCGCAAGCAGGCCGCCGAGGTGGCCAAGACCGAACCCTATGATGGCCCGAAAATCATGGTGCTGCTGGCGCAGGCGCGCGATCTGGAGATCAAGGGCAAGGTTCGTATTGAACAAACTCTGGTGGATCAGGCCGCCGCCTTGCCGCCGGCTGAGCGCGCCATAGTCGCCGACCGCTTTATCAAGTCGTCGTTCAAGCTGCGTCGTTTGCTGTTCAAAGCCCAGATGGCCGAAAAAAAGGCCCGCGAAGAGGCGACGAAGGCTGCCGCATCCGGCACTGGCGAGGCACCGAAGCCGTAGTTCAGGCACCCCAAGCTGTCGGTTAGTGCCTCCGCGTTCATCTTGCGCCCTGCGTTACCATCTGTTAGGCTTGTTACATGATGTTTAAGTCAACATTCTTTCCGCTGTCCTGACCGATCATAGCCATCGGAGCGTTTCATAGCGCTGAATTCAGGAACCGGCTGCCATGAAAGGGTAGTCGCGCGGAGTATTATTCATGCCAAATTATATATCATCTGATCTGAGCGCGGCTCAGATCGACGACTTCATGCGTAACGGTTTTATCCGTATCGAGGGAGCCTTTAGCGCCGACGTGGCTAGTTTGGGGCGCAAACGGTTGTGGGCGGCGCTTAGGTCCACGCACGGTCTGTTACCGGATAATCCGGCGGGTTGGACGCAACCTGTGGTGCGATTGGGCTTTATGACTGATCCGCCGTTTGTCGAGGCCGCTAATACCCCCTTATTGCACAGGGCCTATGATTCTCTGGTCGGAAAAGGGCGCTGGCAGCGACCGTCAGGTCTTGGTACATTTCCGATCCGGTTTCCCTCAGCGAACGATCCTGGAGACACAGGCTGGCATGTAGATGTCAGTTTTGGCACAGATCATCCCGATTTCATGCAGTGGCGCGTAAATATCAAAAGTAAAGGACGCGCCCTTTTGATGCTGTTTCTGTTTTCCGACGTTGGGCCAGATGACGCGCCAACGCGCATACGCAGCGGCTCTCATGCTGCTATTGCGCGATGTCTGCTGCCACATGGTGAGACGGGTATGACTCTGGCGGAACTGGCGGCGGCTAATTTTGCCGACACGCATACCTGCGAAGAGGTTTTGGCCATCGGTACTGCGGGGACAGTTTATCTGTGTCATCCATTTTTGGTTCACTCCGCTCAGCCTCATCGCGGGAAAGCACCACGGTTTATAGCTCAGCCGCCACTGTTGCCATGCGCGGACTTTGACCCGTCTTTGCCACCGTCGCCGGTGCAGATTATGATCCGTAAAGCGTGTGGTATGGAGTGAACTTACTACGCCGCCGAAGATGATCGCTCAGGCCCATCCGACTGAACCGGCTGGCGGATTGGCAGGATGGCGCTGACGACCGTGCCCTTGCCGACTTCGGAATCAAATTCCATTCGGCCATTGTGCATTTCAATCAGCGATTTGGTCAGCGCCAAGCCTAAGCCCGTGCCTTCGCGGGTTTTGGACATCTGGTTTTCGATCTGCTCGAACGGGCGAGCGAGACGCTGCATATCCCGCGCAGAGATACCAATACCGCTGTCAATGACCTTAAGGTGCACACTGTTATCGGTCGCCACAGCACTTACCGTCACACTGCCGCCGTGGGGTGTGAACTTGATGGCATTGGTCAGCAGATTGAGCAAAATCTGTTTCAAGGCGCGGTAATCGGCCTCAATGTCCGGCAGGGATGATGGCAGATGAACCTTGACCTTCAGGCCCGATTTCTCAGCCCGCTGGCGCAGCAGCCGTAGGGTGTCCTCGACCACATCATCAATGGCGACCGGCTCAAAGTTCATATCCAGCTTGCCGGCTTCGATCTTGGACATATCGAGAATGTCGTTGATCAGGGCCAGCAGATGCTGCCCGGAATTGAGGATATCGCCAGCATATTCCTTATAGCGCGGATGGCCAATCGGGCCGAACATCTCCTGCGACATGATCTCGGAAAATCCGTTGATGGCGTTAAGCGGCGTGCGCAGTTCATGGCTCATATTAGCCAGGAATTCTGATTTGGCGTGATTGGCCGATTCTGCGCGGATTTTCTCATGCTCATAGTTTTTGGCGAGGTCGGCCTGAATTTTGCGGCTCTGCTCCAGCTTTTCGACCAGCCCCTGAAGCTGCTCTTCGGAGCGGCGGCTCATTTCTTCCTGATTTTTGACGACCGTGATATCAACGGCGGTCATGACCCGGCCCCCTTCGGCGGTGCGGTTTTCGGTGATCTGCACCCAGTGGCCGTTGTTCAGCTCGGCCTCGATCGCTGAGCCATCCGACACGGTCTGCTTGCGGCGGATGGCGATGTCCATGACCTGCTCAATCAGGTCGCGGGCCGTGCCGACCTTAAGGAAGCGCGCATCAATACTAAAGGTTTCGGCAAAGGTCGCGTTCCACATGGCCAGCCGCTGGCGCCGGTCCCACAGCACAAACGCGTCCGAAACGGATGAGATGGCATCCAGCAGCCGCGACTCTGCCCGCTGCGCCCGCATCTGGGCGACGCGCTGTTCGCTGACGTCCAGCATCACCCCGCTCAGGCGCGTAAAGCCGTTGGCGTCGCGTTCGCCCAGTTCCTGACCGCGCAGTTCCAGCCACAGGATATTGCCGCTGTCCATCGGCACGCGAAAGGCGACCGCCAACTTGCCTGACCGGCGGGCCTCATAGAGGGCGCGGGTAACATCCCCGCGCTGTTCGGCGGCGATGCGCGATAAGATGTCCTGCGTAGAGGCTTGGCTAATGCCGCTCAGGCCCAGTTTCTGGGCCATGACGTCCGACATGGTGATCGCACCGACATCCAGGTCCCAGTCCCAGATACCGCAGCGCGCCGCATCAACCGCAAGACGGTAGCGGGTTTCATTGCTCTGATAGCCCTGGGCTTCCTGCCGCTTGCGCCGGTCTTGCAGCACCAGCAACGCCCCGAACAGCAGCCCGATCAGCAGCGGCGCTCCGATCAGGGTCAGCCCTTTCAGCAGGCTGGACTGCGGCGAATAGAACGGCTCGGTCGGCTGACCATAGACGGTGATCAGGCCGGTTTCGCCGTCGCGCACGGCCGCCAGTTTGACAAATCCGCCGTCGGTACGTGCCCCCTGAATCAGGTCGCCATTGTCGGCACGCTGGCGCAACTGTTCGGGCGATACCGCCAAAGCCTTCTGCACGTCCTGACCATTGAGGCGGGCATCGGTCGATTGCACTATGGTGCCGCGGGCATTGATCAGGGCCTGCAGCGTGACAGCGGCATTGGTGGCGTCAAGCGTCTCACTTAATCGCCCCACCACCTTGGGACGGCCGGGGCCAGAGCTTATCACCACATAGGATCGCGGCGCGGGCGCCAGCCGGGATGAGGCCGTCAGCACCTCAAGGCTCTTGTCGCTGCGGGTGGCGGCGTCACGGATCAGATCGACCTCGTCCTGACCGGCGTGGGCCAGAAGCTTGCCATCAGGGCCGACTATGGCCACGGACAGCAGCGTGCCGCGTGACAGTTTCAGGCCCGCCTCAACCGCGCTTAGCGGCTCGGATGGTGTCGTGCTGATCTGGGCCAGCGCCGCTTCCATGGCTGTGCGGGCGGTATCGAGCCGCCCCTCAGAGCGGCTGGCGCTCAGGCGGGCATTAAGCAGCAGTTTCTCACCATCGGCGTCTTTTTCGGCAGAGAGGGAATTGGTGACCTGAAGCGTCGAGGCCGCCATGGTCAGCATGGCCCCCAAAATCAGCGCCAGCGTCGATACCCGCATCCATAACGGCAGACGCGGCGAAACCGGCGCAAAGGCCGCGCGGGCGGGTTTGGTATCGGAGGGGGATTGGTCACGCTTAGTCGCGCTGCCCGTGTCCGGCGGCGATTTCGGCTTTTTGACTGACGACACCCGTTTTGTCCTCTGGTCAGAAGACAGGGCGTTGTGGCGCGACATAGACACGGCGTCCTGATGTGATTCGAGGTTAACAAACAAGGTAAACGGTTCGTTAATCCTATGTCGAGAGTCTTAAGTTTAGGTTGATGGATGTAACCACAGGCAATGGGCCCTGTGGATGGATGAGAGTAGGGCTAAAAAGCGTATTGTTGTCAGAACGTAGGCGAAAAAAGTTTTATGAACTTCGAAGCAAAAGTGCCCCAAAATCTTTATCCCCTTTTTAGGCGACAAGGTGTGTCTGCGTGGTAATCTCGGTCGCAACAGAGAGGAGCCTTGCCGTGCCCCAAACGCCCAAAAACACGATTTGCCTGTGGTACAACCATGATGCCGAAGACGCTGCCCGCTTTTATGCGCAGGTCTTCCCCGACAGTGCGGTGACCGCCGTACATCGCGCGCCGTCCGATTTTCCCGGCGGTAAAGCCGGTCAGGTTCTTACGGTCGAATTCACCGTCTGCGGCATACCCTGTCTGGGGCTAAATGGCGGCGATGTTTTCAAACAGACCGAAGCCTTCTCATTCCAGATCGCGACCGACGATCAGGCTGAAACCGACCGCTACTGGGACGCGATCGTGGGCAATGGCGGGTCTGAAAGCGCCTGTGGCTGGTGCAAGGACAGATGGGGCCTGTCGTGGCAGATCACGCCGCGCGTCCTGACCGAGGCGATGGCCGCAGGCGGTGAGGTCGCCAAACGTGCCTTTGAAGCCATGATGGACATGGGCAAAATCGACGTCGCTAAAATCGAAGCGGCGGTGCGCGGCTAACTCACTTGCCCGCTTTGGCGGCGTTCCGGGCCCTTATATTGCGGGTCTTTGCGGCGTCTGCGATCCGGGCCGAAATAGGTTGTGGTCTTGATGAACGGGCGCGGGTGATTGACGATGGCCGCGATTTTGCGGTGCAGTTCGGTGGCGGTCACAGGCTTGGCGCAGAACTCATTGACCCCGGCGTCGCGGGCATTGGTGACGCGGGTGCGCTCCGAATGGGCGGTCAGCATGATGATCGGCACATAGCGGTTGGGGCTGTCGGACGAATTTCGCACCATCTGCACGAACTCAACGCCGTCGAGCACGTCCATCTGGTAATCAACAACGCAGATATCGATGGCGTCATTTTTTAGCCGGAAAAAGGCATCGGTGGCATCTTTGGCTTCAAACACATGCACGGCGCCAAAGCCGCGCAGGATGGTTTTCACAATGCCGATCATGTGACTGTTGTCATCGACGATCAGGAATCTTACGCGCTCTAAGCCCAAGACACGTCCCTCTGGTTACGCCTACTTTATATCTGTAAGCGGAATATAACCTGTTATGTTTAAGCCGGATTTAAGCGCTGCGGTGGCTTATGATTATTTTTGGTCCAGCGCTTTGGCGGTCAGTTCCGCGACGTTTTTCGATAGCTTGGGCGCGGCCATAATGGTCTCCAATGCGGCCTTCATGGCCTCACGCCAGGGTGAGGCATAGCGCTTATAGCCGCTTAAGGATTCGACCAGTCGGGCCGCCGTCATCGGGTTGAACTCATCGACCGTCAGGATCTGATCGACCACAAAGCCGTAACCATAGCTGTCGGGCGCAAACACGCCGTGGAACACCGCCGGATTATTGGACGCCAGATTTTGCACCAGTGCCCGCCAGCGGTTGGGCACCTTTGGATCAAAATCCGGATGGCGGCTTAGGCGCTCGATGCGCGACAGGGTTTCCGGGTGCGGGCAGGCGGCTTGCAACGCAAACCATTTGTCGATCACCAGTGGCTCATCTTTGAAGCGGGCATAAAAGCCATCGAGTGCTGCCTCATAAGGCTCGCCATGCACGGACATCAGGGCGGTCAGGGCGGCGATCATATCGGTCATATTGTCCGCACGCGCATAGTGGGCGCTGGCCAATGCCGACAGTTCCGATTGGCGGGCCGCATCAGCGGTCGCGTAGCTCGCCATCATCAGATCGAGCAGGGCATTGCGTAGGGCCCGTCCGCCCGCACTTTGCGCATCCGGTGAGAAGGTCGCGGGCGGTTGAATGGCATCGTAAAGTTCGCGCAAGGTCGGATAGAGCGTAGCCGATAGCTCTGCCTTGACGGCTTTGCGGCGGGTATGGATGGCGGCGGGATCGACCGGCGTCATGTCTTGCGCCAGACCTTGCTCGGTCGGCAGGGCCATGATCAGGGCCTTAAACGCGGGCTCCAGCGCGCCGTCGAGCAATGTGGCTTTCAGCGCCTCGGCGTAAGCTTGCGTATCGCCGCCAGTCAGGATCAAATTTTGGGCCAGTTTCTGCGCCGCTTCCCAGCGGGTGAACGGGTCTGGGTCGCCTTTGAAGCGCGCAAAGGCGTGGGATTGCGGCTCTTCGACTTCAAGGATCACCGGCGCCGAAAAATGGCGAAGGGCTGACAGGACGGGGGCGTCGGCCACATCGGTCAGGGTGATCGCGGCGCTTGCTTCATTCAAAATATAGGTGATTTCGGTCTGGTTGTAGCCCTCAAACCCGAAGCTTTGCGGGGTGCCGTATTCGCTTAGAATCCCCAGACGCACCGGGATCGGCACCGCCGCCTTGGTCGGTTGCGACGGGGTTGGGGCCGTCGATTGGCTAAGGTTCAAGGTCAGGGTTTTCACCACGGCGTCATAGGTCTGCGTGACTTTCAGGCGTGGCGTACCGGCCTGAGTGTACCAGTTCATCCACGCGGAAAAATCATCGCCGGTGACCGCTTCAAAGCTTTTGAGAAAATCCTCTAAGGTGGCCGCGGTGCCGTCATGGGTGGCAAAATAATGATCAAGGGCCGCGCGGTACACTTTCGGGCCGACCACAGTTTTCAACATACCGACGATTTCCGCGCCCTTTTCATAGATGGTCGCGGTGTAGAAATTGTCGATCTTAAGATATGACGACGGGCGCACCGGATGGGCAAGCGGGCCTGCGTCTTCGGGGAACTGACGGGCGCGCAGAGCCTTGACATCCTTGATGCGCTGGACGGCGTGGCCGCGCTCATCGGCGGAGAAGCCCTGATCGCGATAGACGGTCAGCCCTTCCTTGAGGCAGAGCTGGAACCAGTCGCGGCAGGTGACGCGGTTGCCCGACCAGTTATGGAAATATTCGTGCGCGACGACGCTTTCGATCCGCTCATAGTCGGCGTCGGTGGCGGTAGTCGGATCTGCCAGCAGTAGCGAGGCGTTGAAGATGTTCAGTCCCTTGTTTTCCATGGCACCGAAGTTGAAATCGCGCACCGCCACGATCATGAACAGGTCGAGGTCATATTCGCGCCCGTAAGCCTGCTCGTCCCATGTCATCGACCGTTTCAGCGCATCCATCGCATAGGCCGCGCGCGTGCTCATGCCGGTATCGACATAGATTTTCAGTTCGACCGTGCGGCCAGACATCGTGATAAAGCTGTCTTCTAGTACGTCCAGTTCACCGGCCACCAGCGCAAACAGGTAGGACGGTTTGTTAAACGGGTCTTCCCAGACGGCGTAGTGGCGATCAGTCTCGGCATCGCCCTGTTCGATCAGATTACCATTGGACAGGAGGTGCGGGAACCCGGCCTTGGGGGCTTCGACGTGGACCGTATACTTTGACAGGGCATCCGGCCGGTCAGGGAAGTAGGTAATTTTACGAAACCCTTCGGCCTCGCACTGGGTGCAGTAGCGACCGGAGGACATATAGAGGCCCTCCAGCGTTTTATTGTCCTGCGGGTTGATCTCGACCTCGGTCTCCAACACGAACTTCGCCGGGACATCATGGATGGTCAGGGTCTCCGCCGTAATCTCATAAGCATCAGGCGCAAGGTCAGTGCCGTCCAGCTTAATCGCGATAAGTTTCAGTCGCTCCCCCAGCAGAACTAACGGAGCCGCAGCCTCGCCCACACGTTCAAGGCTTAAGCGGGCGGTGACCCGCGTCGCGGTCGGGTCGAGCCGGAAACTGAGGTCAGTCGCGCTGACGCGGTAAGCCGGTGCCTTATAGTCGGTGAGGCGGATCGGGCGGGCGATTTCGGTGCGCATGGATTGGACTCAAGTAGTGATTAAAAACTGTGATTCTACTGTTTCAAACCTGAGCGCCCAAGGCAATTCAAATTACCGCCATGTGATGGGGGTGTATCCGGCGAATTTCAGATACCGACTTCCCCATTCAGGCGTAATGCTCAGAAAGCTTGGGGATAATTTCAGGTAAATTCGGGTGTGGTGGATGCCGCCTCATTCCCAAGTTGACGTAGGGGCGCTATGAAATCGGGTATCATCGGTAAAACCACATATGCCCCATTCTTCACGTCGTCCTGCGTCAACACGCTACCGGTTTCGGGTTCGCCTCGACCCGAAGCGCAGGCTGGTCATTGTGCGCATCATCGGCAATATGAACAGCGCTAATCTGGTCGATCAGATCTTCAGTGCGGCGCGCAAGCTAGACCGGCCCTGGGCGTGGCGGCGGCTGATTGATTTGCGCGATTTTACCGGATTTATTGAGTTTGAAGACATTGAACATCTGGCCAAGCGCTGGCAGTTTTTGACCCGCGACGTGATCCACAAAGGGCGCACGGCGATCGTGTCGAAATCAGCCCTCGATCTGGCGCGGGTGTCGACTATCACCCCGCTGTTTCCGGATGAGATATTCCGGGGCTTTGAAAGCTTTGATGAGGCGGTCGATTGGCTGGAAGCGTCCAGCTTGTGATTTAAATTACCTCGCGGCCGGATCGGCGGGCTGAACCTTTTGCACGCCAGCTTCGGGCGCTTCGGTTTCGACCAGATGGCGCAGATTTTCGGCCCGCTTGGCCAGTTCCATCACCTCTTCCGGCAGGTCTTCGGTTTCCTGACGGACATAGGTCACCAAATCTTTGGCCAACTTCAAAAGCTTGGGCGACAAGGTAATCAGGCGGGCCTGCATTTCGATCAGGGCCGGATCGCGGTCATATTCGGCACCCGGCACGCGCCAGCCGCCCCAGTCATTGGGATCGGTGACCACCACCGGATAGGTGCCGGGGAAGGGGTGGTGGCCGGACTCTTCGGCGGAGTGCCATTTGTTGCGGGCGCGCATCAACCGCCACTGGCCGACATCGCGGGCCTGCTCGAAATCACTTTCGGATTTCAGTTCTTCGGCGCGAAATTCACGGCCAAGCCCGCAGTCATAGGTGACGCGGATGGGTTCATCGAAGCCCTTGGCCCAAATGGGATTGACCTTATCGATCAAAGCCCAGGTGCCGACCGGCTCCACCCACACACGCTGACGGCGGTGGAAAATCGCCTTGGCCATAGTTACCTCTGGTTTGCAGACCATACCCGAAGCTGCATGACCAATTGCCGCATAGCAATCGGGCGCAGACGGGCCTAAATAAGCAAGGTTAACCGGCAAGGCTTAGGATTTGGTGTCGGCTTATGTTTAACGGGTGTTAATGTGCTAGAAACGTATAAAGAGCTTCTGTTCAAAATGGATGAAGTGCGCGGGCTGGTCGAAGATTTCTATGGCCGGGTGCGCGAAGACGATCTGATCGGGCCGGTGTTTGAAGGGGCGGTTCATGACTGGCCGGAGCATTTCGACAATCTGACGCTATTTTGGATGACTATCACCAATGGCGCCCATCCCGATATTCCTGCTTATAAAGGCCGCCCGATGGCCAAGCATTTTCCGCTCGATCTTAACCCGGCTATGTTCGAGCGCTGGCTGGATCTATGGGTGGCGGTGACGGGTGAGCGCTTTGATGCGTTGCGGGCAGAGATTTTGCGGGAGAAGGCTTGGCGCATCGGCCAGTCGTTTCAGGCGGCTTTGTTTTTCAGGCCGGAAGCTACAAAGTAGCCAAAGAACTCCCCCTGTTGCAGGGGGAGCTTTGCGGGCATCCTGGATGTCCGCAAAGAGGGGGTAAATTGCAGGTGTTCGGATTACCCCACCTTCCGGCCCGGAAGTTCGGGCCTCCCTCCTCCCCTCCAAGAGGGGAGGTTCTGATATCAATTGTCAGACTATAACCCGCTGAAATTGCCGGATAAATTGTTGCAATCGTAACCCGTTCGCCAGTGCGGTAAAAATGTTAGCGCTACCGCAAAAATTAGGATAAAATTTTTTCAAACGGGATATTTTCCAACCTATTGAGTTTGTTTAGTAAATTTTTCAACTCACGGATTGTTGGCGCCATCTTGCCGATTGTTACCTTGCGACGCACAAATTTGGCGCTAATAGTGACCGTGAAGAGGGTAAATTCCGCCTGAATAACCATATCTGCTGCCATTTGCGCCCTATAAGTTCTCGCTCCCACAGAAGAACACCGGCGCAATCCTTACGGCGCACTATGTCTTAACGGGCCTGTTTTTTTGTGCAGGGGCAGACCATGACCGATCCCGTCATCGACCACGTCAAACAAAACACCGCCATGCTGGAAGGGTTTCTGAACGAAGCCATTACCGATTTTGGCCGCGGCGAGGTGCTGTCCAAGCTCAACATCCTCAAATCGAGCGCGTTCGATCTGTCGGGCTTTTCTGAATCGGACGCCGCCCACGCCGCCCGCGTACTGACCTGTTTGTCGACACTCAGCGTCATATCTGAGGACGTGGCCAATCTGGGCCGCGAAGACACGTTTGAGGCGTCGGACGGCTCGGTTCAAACCATCAGTCTGGCCAATGCGGTCGCCTCGGCCCGCAAAGACGGTATCGATCAGGCCCGGATCGAAAAGACCCTGCAAAACATCCATGCCTCACCGGTGTTTACCGCCCACCCGACCGAAATGCGCCGTGCCAGTGTCGTTGAGCGCGAATATGAAATCACTCAGCTTTTGTCGCGCTATGAAAGCTGCAATTCGGCCTCTGAGCGCCGCGCCATCGAAGAAGACCTGTACCGCGCTATCGCCCTGTTGTGGAATACGCGCCTGCATCGGCCGGAGCGGATTACGGTCTTTGATGAGATCGAAAATTCGCTGGGTGTGGTGCGCCGTTCCATCCTGCCCGCGCTGGTCAATCTCTATACCCAGTGGGACCGCGATATCGCCCTGGATGAGACCCTGCCGAAGATTTTGAAACTCGGCTCATGGATCGGCGGCGACCGCGACGGCCACCCCCATGTCGATGAAACCACCCTGCGCTATGCCTTCCGCGAGCAGGCCCGCACCATTTTCCGGTTTTACTTCGACCAGATCAACAAGCTTGATACCGAGCTGACGGTCTCCGAAGAACTGACCAAGGTGTCTGACGACCTGATGGAGTTATCGCGCAAATCGTCAGACACCAATGTCCACCGTGTCGATGAACCCTATAGACGTGCCCTGTCCTATGTGAAGGCCCGTCTGGCCAAGACGGCTCAGGTCATTATCGGGGAGCAGCGCGGTTTGGGCTCCGGCTATGTGCCGCAGGAGATCGCCACCCCTTATGAGACGGTTGATGAGTTCGTGCGCGACCTTAAGGTCATCCGCGACAGTCTGATCGCCAATGGCGGTAAGCGCCTGATCGGGCGCACGCTCAAGGCCACCATCCAGATCGCGCGCTCCTGCGGCTTTCACCTGATGGCGCTTGATCTGCGTCAGAACTCGTCGGTTCATGAGCGGGTGGTGGCGGAACTGTTCGCACAGTCGTCGGAACTGCTTGACTATATGTCGCTGTCGGAAAATGAGCGGGTGTCGGCGCTGGTGGCGGAACTCACCAATGACCGGCTGCTGCGCTGGCCGTTTGCCAAATATTCGGCTGAGACGCGGCGTGAGCTTAAGATTATCGATGCCGCCGCCGAAGTGATCAAAACCTACGGGCCGTCGGCCATCGGCGCCTATGTGATTTCGATGGGCAAGTCGGTGTCGGATATCCTTGAGCCGCTGGTGCTGCTGAAACAGGCAGGCCTCGTTTACGGCGGGCCGCAACCGCACACCATGATCAAGGTCGCCCCGCTGTTTGAAACCATCGGCGACCTTGAGGCAGCACCCGACATCATGAAGCGCTGGCTGGGCCTGCCCGCCATGCGCTCTCTGCTGGGGCGGCCGGCGGTGCAGGAAGTCATGCTCGGCTATTCGGACTCCAATAAGGACGGCGGCTATACGGCCTCGCGCTGGTCGCTGCACAAGGCGTCCTCGGCCATTAAGGCGGTCTGTGAGCATTACGGCGTGGGTTTGCGCCTGTTCCACGGTCGCGGCGGCTCGGTCGGACGCGGGGGTGGCCCGGCGTTTGGCGCTATTCTGGCTCAGCCGGCAGGCACGGTCGGCGGCCACATCAAGGTGACAGAGCAGGGCGAAATGATCGCCCGCAAGTTCGGCAATGCCACGACGGCAGGCAAGACGCTCGACAGCTTTGCGGCGGCGGTGTTTCTGGCCTCAGTCAAACCCAAGGTCGACAAGGACACCAAGGAAGCCAAGGCTGAAGCGAAGTTCGGGCCGGTGATGGATAAGATTTGCGCCGCCTCCTTCAAGGCTTACCGCGATCTGGTCTATGAGGATGAGCATTTTCTGGCCTTCTTCCGCAATGTCACGCCGATCTCGGAAATCACTGACCTAAAGATCGGCTCGCGTCCGGCGTCACGCACCACCAGCGGCCAGATCGAAGACCTGCGCGCCATTCCGTGGGTGTTTTCGTGGTCGCAGTCGCGCTTTGTCCTGCCCGGCTGGTACGGTTTTGCGGCGGCAGTGCGCGACACCGGCGTTGAAGATTCCGTCCTGTCCGACATGGTGCAGACCTGGGATTTCTTTGATGTCTTCCTCGCCAATATGGAAATGGCGCTGGCCAAGGCCGACATGGAGATCGCAGGGCTTTATGTCGATCATCTGGCGCGCGATAAGGTCGAGGCGCTGCGCATCTTTGATAAGATCAAGTTCGAGTTCGATGACACAATTGCTTTGATCCTGCGCATCCGCGGTGCCAAGACCCTGCTGTCGACCCACGAACACCTGCGCGGCTCGATTGAGCGCTCAAAGCCGGTGCTTGATACCCTCAACCGGATGCAGGTCGAACTGATGACGCAGCGCCGTCACGGTAATCAGCATAAGCTGGTCAAACTGGCCCTGCAACTGACCGTCAACGGCACCGCCAGCGCGCTCAGGAATACAGGGTAAGTCCGTCCGGGTGCGGACAATTGACGGTCATGTAGAAAAAATCGTGCGACATAACCAATTGTGTTCACGAAGTTTTTGGTTTTATGGATGTATGAATGCGGCATAATCCACCGATGCGGTCAGTCTGCGACTTGACCCTGTTGGGAATAGCCTGTATGACAGCGCTGTCATCGACTTTGGTCGACATGACACGCAGGATCAACCGCACCAGCAGGCTCTCACTCAAGAAGGGGCCGTTGTCTTCGGCCCAGGAACGATAAGCTTTATGTCTTTGAACGGATTATCTACATCCCAAGCAACCTCTTCGCGCCAGCGTGTGTTTGTTCTGGTGGGCGGCACGGGCGATCTGGCGCTGCGCATGTTGTGGCCGTCGCTGGCCATGCTCGATCAGGACGGGTTCCTGGCCGATGATGTGCGACTGGTGTCGGTCGCGCGCGAAGCCGTGGGGCGCGATGAATTTGTTGAGCGCGTCAAGGCGGCGGTAACCAAGCGCGCCGGTTCTGACCTCGAAGACGGCACGATCGATAAGTTCGCCGCCCGCATCAGCCATCTGTCGCTTGATGTTGGGGATGCCGAATGGGGCCCCAAGCTTAAAACTGAACTGGGTGAGACCGACAATCTCGATATCGTGTTTTTCCTGTCGGTGTCGCCGTCGCTATTCAAGCCGATCTGTGAGCATCTGCTGAAAGCGGGGCTAAACGCCAAGCCAAACCGCGTCATTATTGAAAAGCCGCTGGGCCGCGATCTGGCCTCCTCAAAGGTCATCAACGACTCGGTCGCGGTTGCCTTTGACGAAGCGCGTGTCTTCCGCATCGACCACTATCTGGGCAAGGAAACGGTCCAGAACCTGATCGCCCTGCGCTTTGCCAATACGGTGTTTGAGCCGCTGTGGAATGCACAAAGCGTTGATCACGTTCAGATTACGGTCGCCGAAACCGTCGGTGTCGGTGAGCGCCTGGGTTATTACGATGAATACGGTGCCCTGCGCGACATGCTGCAAAATCACCTGTTGCAGTTATTGTGTCTGCTGGCGATGGAGCCGCCGTCGGGCATCAATGCCGATGCGTTGCGTGACGAAAAGGTCAAGGTGCTCAAAAGCCTGAAGCCGATCAATGAGCACAATGTGCTGACCCACACCGCGCGCGGCCAGTACGGCGCAGGCTTTGCCGAAGGTAAGCCGGTCGCGGGCTATGAAGCTGAAAAAGGTTCCCCGTCCGGTACCGAAACCTATGTGGCGCTGAAAGCCGAAATCGCCAACTGGCGCTGGGCGGGCACGCCGTTCTATCTGCGCACCGGCAAACATCTGCCGACCCGCGCCACGGAGATTGTGGTGCAGTTCAAGGCCGTGCCGCACTCGATCTTTGGCGGGCAGGTGCTGGCTAACCGTCTGGTGATCCGCCTCCAGCCGGAAGAAGATATTTCGCTGACCGTGATGAATAAGGCCCCCGGATTATCTGCCGCGGGCGGTATGGATTTGCAGCCTCTGGCCCTGTCGCTGTCGCTGACCAATGCGTTCGATAGCAATGGTACAAAAGCCCCGCGTCGCCGCATCGCCTATGAGCGGCTGATTCTGGATGCGCTGAATGGTAATAATGCCGCCTTTGTTCGCCGCGATGAGGTCGAGGCCGCCTGGGCGTGGGTTGACGGGATCGAAGACGGCTGGGCCAAGGTTTACCCGCGGCCCCAGTCCTATCCTGCAGGCTCTTACGGGCCGGTGTCGGCCTATACCCTGCTTGACCGCGATGGGCGTAGCTGGAATGACTGACCACACCCTGACCCTTGATGGCCTCAAAGGCCCCGTGACCGTGCATCGGTTTGACGCGGTGGCAGATGCGGTTGCCTATGTGGTGGCTCAGGTTGCGGGCGTGCTGAAATCCGAAGTCGCGTCTAAGGGCCATGCCCTGATCACCGGTGCTGGCGGATCGACGCCCAAGGCGGTATATGAGGGGTTAAGCGGGCTTAATCTCGACTGGCCCAAGATTACGCTGACGCAGGTTGATGAGCGTTTTGTGCCGCTGGATAATGCCTCATCCAACACCCTAATGATGGCGACGGCGCTGAGACCGGCGATTGAGCGTGGGCTTAATTTCGTGACCCTGATTCAGAATCTGGATGATGCGGGGGAGTGCGCGAAAAAAGCTGAGGCGGTTTTGCGTAGTATTGAAGGCGTGGAAATTGCCGATGACAAACCGATCTTTGATCTGACCCTGCTCGGCATGGGGGCGGATGCGCACTATGCCTCGATCTTCCCCGGTCATGCGATCAATGCCGAGGTCTATGATACGACGGCTTTGGTTCTGCCGGTTGCCCCATCGGGCAGCGATGCGGAGCCCAAACTACCGCGCATCACCCTGACCGTACCGGCGCTGAACCGCTCAAAGCGTATCCTGCTGCTGATGACCGGCGCTGAAAAGCTTGCGGTTTTACGCAGCGCAATTTTATCTGACGATCCTTATACATCCCCCATCGGTGCCTTTATCGCGCAGTCCCCCGTGCCGGTAGACGTCGTTTGGGCGGCGTAACGCAAAGTATGACCATGACCCTCAATCCCGCCCTTGACGTTATTACGCAACGCATCACGGATCGCTCAAAAGATTTGCGCGCCAAGTTCGAGGCGCGCACCGAGCGCTATAAGACGACGGAGCCGCGCCGTAAAAAGCTGAGTTGCGCCAACTATGCCCACGTTGTGGCGGCCTCATCCGAGAACGATAAGCTGCAAGCCGCGCTCGATACCGTGCCCAATATCGGTGTGGTCACCGCCTATAACGATATGTTGTCGGCCCATCAGCCCTATCATAACTACCCCGAAAAAATCCTGAAAGCCGCCCGTAAGGTCGGGGCTACGTCTCAGGTCGCTGGTGGTGTCCCCGCCATGTGTGACGGCGTCACCCAAGGCCGTGGCGGCATGGAACTGTCGCTGTTTTCGCGTGATGTCATTGCCATGTCGGCGGCCATTGCGTTGTCGCATGATGCCTTCGACGCCGCCCTGATGCTGGGCGTGTGTGATAAGATCGTGCCGGGTCTGGTCATCGGGGCGTTGTCGTTTGCCCATTTGCCGGTGATTTTCGTGCCCGCCGGGCCGATGTCGTCGGGGCTGCCTAACCCCGAAAAAGCCCGGATACGTACCCTGTATGCACGCGGCGAAGTCGGTCGCGATGCCTTGCTGGCCGCCGAAATGGCGTCTTACCACGGCGTCGGCACCTGTACGTTTTACGGCACCGCCAATTCCAATCAGATGCTGATGGAAATGATGGGCCTGCATGTGCCGGGCTCTGCGTTCATCCATCCGCATACCGAACTGCGTGAGGCCTTAACCGCCGCAGCCGTCGAGCGCGCCGCCCTGACCGCCGCCAATGGCAAGCAGCCTGCGTGTCTGGCCGATGTGCTGACCGTTAAGGCGTTTGTGAACGGCGTCGTCGGCCTGATGGCCACCGGCGGATCGACCAACCATGCCCTGCATTTGCCAGCCATGGCGCGCGCGGCCGGGATCATTCTGACGCCCGAAGACCTCAATGACATTTCCCGCATCGTGCCGCTGCTGGCGCGGGTCTATCCCAATGGCTCGGCCGATACCAACCACTTCCATGCCGCCGGTGGGGTTGGCTTTGTGATGCGCGAATTGCTGAGTGTCGGTTTGCTGCACGCCGATGTTCAGACCATCTGGGGTGGGGGCCTGGGCGACTATTGCCGGGAGCCGATTTTGCAAAACGGTCAGGTCATATGGCGCGACTTGCCGCAAGCGTCCGGCGATGAGGCCGTGCTGCGGCCGATTGCCAATCCGTTCAGCGTCGAGGGGGGCTTGCGCGAAATGAAGGGCAATCTCGGCATTGCCGTCTCCAAGATTTCCGCCGTCAAGCCGGAGCATCAGTTTATCGAAGCCCCTTGTGCGGTTTTCGACGATCAGGATGATTTCCTGGCGGCTTTTAAGGCCGGTAATATCCCCGAAGGGGATTTTATTTGCGTCGTCAGATTCCAGGGGCCAAAGGCCAATGGTATGCCTGAGTTGCATTCGCTCACGCCATCTTTGTCAAGCTTGCTGGATCAGGGCCGTAAGGTCGCGCTGGTTAGCGATGGACGGATGTCGGGTGCATCAGGTAAGGTAGCCTCAGCGATTCATCTCACTCCAGAAGCCAAAGATGGCGGACCGATTTCAAAACTGCGGTCAGGAGATGTGTTGCGGGTAGATTGCGAAAATGGGACCTTAAGCTTCATAGGTAATGAAGCGTCATTCTTGGCCCGCGAACCGGCCGTGAAAGAGACCGAAATGGATGGTCTTGGACGCGAGCTGTTCGCCCCGTTCCGGCGCGTCGTAGGCGCTGCGGATGAGGGCGGCGCGGTCTTCTGGTAAGGTTAGATGACAGCCCATTTTGAGTCCCCCAAAACGTCGTCTGCGGCGTCCGTTACCTTTCGTGGTTTAGTCGGTGATATCGGCGGCACCAATGCGCGCTTTGCCATTGCTGAGCGCGATCACGGCAAGACGAAGCTGCGTGATTTCAAGTCGTTCGAGACGCACGGCTATCCCAATATCTATGCCGTGATCGCGGATTATTTCCGTGATCTGGGGGGCCGTCCAGAATTGGATTATGCGGTTCTGGCGGTGGCGGGGCCGGTCAAGAACGGGCAGATCAAGTTTACCAACCTTGATTGGCTGGTAACCGAAGCGGAACTGGCAAAGTCGTCGGGTGCTAAAAAATCGCGCCTGATTAACGACTATGCGGCCCTTGCCTATGCACTGCCCTATATGGACGGCGATGATATCAAAACCATCGGGCCGGTCACCAAGGGCTTTGGCGATGTCCATGCCGTGATGGGGGCGGGCACCGGTTTTGGGGCGTCGGTTCTGGTCGGCGGGCCTTACGGGCCCTATTGTTTGTCGACCGAAAGCGGACATGCGTCCTGGGCGCCGGTCAATGATTTTGAGGCCGATATCCACCGCTTTTTGCGCAAAAAACTGGGGCGGGTGACGATCGAGAACCTGCTGTCAGGCCCCGGTCTGGTCAATCTCTATCAAGCCGTATCCTACGTGCGCGGTGAAAAGGCGCTGGAGCTTACCCCGGCCCAGATCACCAATATCGAAGGCCCTGATGCCCAAGGCTGCCGTTACACGGTTGAGGCGTTTCTGGATATATTGGCCTCGGTGTGCGGCGATCTTGCGCTCTGTCATGGGGCGACGGCGGGTATGTTTATTGCGGGCGGCATCGCGCCGCGCCTGCTCCGGTTTATCGACGAAGGCCGCTTCCGCGCGCGCATGGAGGCCAAGGCGCCTCTGGCCGATCTAGTCGCCGGTATTCCTAGTCACATCATCACCCACCCGTGCGCGGCCTTGCTGGGGTCAGCCCATGCCTTGACGGACGCCGAGATCACGGGCTGAATAGGTCTATAAAAAATGTCGCTTAAGCGGCAATCGTAAAAAGAAAAAGGAAATCCCCCGATGAGCAAATATCCCGGCACTCACGCAAACGTCCCGAAATACATGACCACAGGGCCGGTTTTGCCGGTCATGGTTATCCCCAGCCTCGATCAGGCCCTGCCGTTGGCCGATGCGCTGATTGCGGGCGGGATTACGGTGCTGGAAATCACGCTGCGCACCGATTGCGCGCTGGATGCGATTAAGCTCATCGCCAAAGAACGTCCCGATGCCATTGTTGGTGCCGGTACGGTTCTGACGCCGCATGACGCCGAAAAAGCCGCCAAGGCCGGGGCCAAGTTCCTGGTCTCTCCGGGGCTTACCAAGGAACTGGCCAAGCAGGACAGCCTGCCGCTGCTGCCGGGTGTGCAGACGGCTTCTGAGGTTATGCAGGCGCTGGAGTGGAACTTCACCCACCTGAAATTCTTTCCGGCGGTGCCTGCCGGGGGCATCCCGATGCTGAAAGGTATTGGCGGGCCGCTGCCGCAGGTTAAGTTCTGCCCGACCGGCGGAATTGATGCTAAAAATGCTGCTGATTTCTTAGCGCTCGATAACGTCCTGTGCGTCGGCGGATCGTGGGTAGCCCCTGCCAAGGCCATGCAGGACGGCAACTGGGCGGAAATCACGCGCCTTACGGCTGAGGCCGTGGCAGCCTTTTCAAAGGCCTAAGTCATTACAGCGCTGGCGGGTATGCCCTGCCAGCGCTGTCAAAAAAGCAGTCATATGCTGATCGCTGATTGACAAATCACGCGCTTAAGACAATTTGAAGTCCTAAAATCGTATAATAATCAAAACGGCAGGCCCGCAATGCGTTCGCGGACTGATCCGGATACGGACGCAGAGGGACTTTATTGGTGGATATCAAGGCGTCTTCGGAGCTTAAGCCCGGTGTTAATTTACCGGCGAGCGGCACGGTATCCACGATAAATGACGTGGCGCGTCTGGCGGGGGTGTCGATCAAGACCGTCTCGCGCGTCATGAATAATGAACCCAATGTCCGCGCCGAGACCCGCGTCAAGGTTCAGGAAGCTGCCAATCTGCTGCATTACCGGCCCAATCTTTTGGCGCGGTCGCTGGCGGGTGCGCGCAGTTTTCTGATCGGGATTTTCTACGATAACCCCAACCCCAGCTATATCAATGCCGTGCAAAACGGGGCGATCCGGCGCTGCCGTGAAAGCAGCTATCACCTGCTGATCGAGCCGCAGGATGCCCATTCGCCCGACCTTGAGCGCAATATCGCGGGGCTTCTGGCGACCATTCGCCTTGATGGGGTGATCCTGACACCGCCCCTATGCGATATGGCGGTGGTGCTGCATGCCGTTGAGGCGGCGGGTGTGCCCTATGTGCGGATTTCACCGTTCCTCAATCCTGGCCGTTCGCCGATTGTGCGTATGGATGAAGCCCGCGCCACCTATGAAATGACCCAGCATCTGATCGCCATGGGCCACCGCGATATCGGTTTTGTGCTGGGCCACCCGGAACATGGCGGCACGCATTTACGCTATCAGGGCTTTACAAAGGCGCTGAGCGAGGCCGGGATCACCCCGCGTCCCGATTGGGTCAAGCAGGGCTTTTTCTCTTATGAATCGGGCATAGAGGCCGGAAAGTCATTCTTTGCGGACGGCAAGCCGCGGCCAACAGCGATTTTCTCCAGCAACGACTATATGGCGTTTGGGATTATGGGCGTCGCTCAGCAAATGGGCATCCGCATCCCCGAAGATATATCCATCTGCGGGTTCGACGATGCGCCGGGGTCGATCCTGATCTGGCCGCATGTGACCACGATCCGCCAGCCGGTCGAAGATATCGCCTATGCCGCTGCCGACATCCTGCTGGCCAAGGCGGAGGTAGAAGACGAGGATGGCACTAAACGCGACACCGACCGTATGCTGCCGTTTGAACTGATCAAGCGCAATTCGGTCGGGCCGGTTTAAATCGACTTCCCGAAATTCTAATAAAAAAAGTCCCGGTGACGAAAACGCCACCGGGATCTAAAGGCCATTACCTTCGAAAATGCCAAATTCCAGAAGGTATTTAAAACCGAACCCAGACGATGAAGGTGAAAAAGGGAAAGACCCTCACCAAAGTCCGGCTTTAAACTCACAGTACGTAAGGGCCGGGAGACGGCACGCTTACGCGGCAACAACAGGCTTCAGAATTAGGCCTATCTGACAGCGCTGTCAAATATATTTTTGAAAAATATTTCAAAAATCATCCCTGACGCGAAATCAGCGCGCTAATGCTGCGGTGAACATTTTTTAGTATATTGAATTATATATTTAATTTTTAAGATTACGCTGCAATGCAAAATAATAGCTCTTCGCATTTGCGAGTGCTCTAAGCCTTGACGGCGGCTGATAGCGCTGTCATTAAAGAGGTAATGGGCCGCAATATCATCAGGGTAATGTCTGATGTGTCGCGATGTCCGCGCGTACAGGGAGAGGCGGCGTCACCATGTCTTTTGGCGTTGTGACGGGACGGATATTTTGGCGCCTACGTCAAAAAGGCAGGTGCCGAATAGATGTCGTAAGCGTTTCCTCATGGTCCTGCATAAGATATGACGTATAAAAAACGCCCGTATCATTGGTATCGGGCCCAGATGGGAAGCTGAGATGAAATCTGCACACACCAAATCGTCGCCGTTTAAGGCGTGGCTGAAGCTAAGCACGGCCGGACTGATGCTCACGGCTTTGAGCGCCTGCGCGACCTTCAGCGGCGCGGACACCGATGCAGCCCCGATGGCGGCGGCCCCTGCGGTTGCCCCGGCACCGGCACCCGTGCCGGTCAATCCGGTGTGGCCGGAGCTTAAGGACGCCGGTCTGATCGATGCTGATGTCGAAGCCAAAATCGATGCTTTGATGGCGCAGATGACGATTGAGGAAAAGGTCGGTCAGACCGTTCAGGCCGATATCGCCTCGATCAAACCTGAAGACCTCAAGAAATATCCGCTTGGCTCCATTCTGGCGGGCGGGTCGTCGTCCCCGAATGGCAATGAGCGCGCCACGCCGCAGGAATGGCTCGATCTGGCGGACGCTTACTGGCGTTCTTCGCTCGAATATCCGTCCAAGGCCAAGATCCCGCTGCTGTTCGGGATCGACGCGGTTCACGGTCACTCAAACTTGGTCGGTGCGATCATCTTTCCGCACAATGTCGGTTTGGGGGCCACGCGCAATCCCGACCTGATGAAAAAGATCGCTGAAGTCACGGCCTATGAGATGGCGCTGGCAGGTGTAGACTGGACCTTTGCCCCGACGGTCGCCGTTTCGCGCGATAAGCGCTGGGGGCGTGCTTACGAATCCTATTCTGAAAACCCGGCTGATGTCGCCGCCTATGCCGGTAAGGTCGTTGAGGGCCTGCAAGGCGACAAAGGCGGCGATGAGGGTATTAAGCTTGGCCGCATCATGTCCTCAGCCAAGCACTATCTGGGCGATGGCGGCACCTTGGGCGGTAAGGATCAGGGCGACGCCGTGATCAGTGAGGAAGAACTGGCCAAGATTCACAATGCCGGTTACCCGCCCTCGATCGAAGCCGGTGTGTTGTCGGTCATGGCGTCGTTTTCAAGCTGGAACGGTGAAAAGCTGACCGGCAGCAAATATCTGCTGACTGATGTGCTGAAAGGCCGGATGGGCTTTGACGGCTTTGTGGTGTCGGACTGGAACGCCCAAGGACAGGTGCCGGGCTGTACCAACCTGTCGTGCCCGCAGGCCTTTAACGCCGGGATCGACATGTTCATGGCCCCGGATTCGTGGAAAGGCATCTATGAGAACACCTTGGCTCAGGCTAAGTCGGGCGAGATTTCTCAGGCGCGGCTTGATGATGCCGTGCGCCGTATTTTGCGCGCCAAGATCAAAGGCGGACTGTTTGAATTTGGCGCCCCGAAAGACCGCGCCATCACCGGCAAGTGGGAAAACCTGAGCCGTCCGGAACACCGCGCGGTCGCCCGTCAGGCGGTGCGTGAATCGCTGGTGCTGCTGAAAAACAATGGCTCGCTGCTGCCCATTAAGGGCAAGGCCAATATCCTCGTGGCCGGTGATGGTGCTGATAATATCGGCAAACAATCCGGCGGCTGGACCATTTCGTGGCAAGGCACCGGCAACACCAATGCCGACTTCCCGCACGGCCAGTCGATCTTTGGCGGCATCAAGGACGCGGCCACTGCTGCGGGCGGCAAGGCGACCCTAAGTGTTGACGGTTCCTTCAAGGGCAAAAAGCCGGACGTGGCCATCGTCGTCATCGGCGAAGACCCCTATGCCGAGTTCCAGGGCGACCGCCCGAACCTTGATTACCAGCCCGGTGAGCCCAAGGATCTGGAGCTGATCAAAAAGTTGAAAGCTGCCGGTATTCCGGTGGTTACCGTGTTCCTGTCGGGCCGTCCGATGTGGGTGAACCCGGAACTGAATGCCTCGAACGCCTTTGTGGCGGCCTGGCTGCCCGGCACCGAAGGGGCTGGGGTGGCTGACCTGATCATCGGTGATGCGGCGGGCAAGGCACGCCATGATTTCAAGGGACGCTTAAGCTTCTCATGGCCGAAAACCGCCATGCAGCAACCACTTAATGTCGGCATGGCGGGTTATGATCCGCTGTTTGCCTATGGCTTTGGGCTGACCTATGCCGATAAAGGCGATCTGGCGCCACTTTCGGAAGTGTCCGGCTTGAGCGATGCCGATGTGGTCAATGTCGATAACTACTTCACTGCCGGTCGTGTGCGCGCGCCTTGGAAGTTCGCCATCGCTGATCTGAGCGGCGCAGTTGAGGGTGAGGGCAATCTTAAGAGCCCGAAGGGTATCGCCAGCCAGACCATCGTCGATGCCGGTGCTCAGGAAGCCGGTCGGCGTCTGGTGTTCAACGGTCAGGGCCTTGGGGCCGCCTTGTTCCAGGGGCCGCTGGTTGACCTGAGCCGTCAAACGACCGGTGAACTGGCGCTGTCGATTACCTATAAGATGGATAAGGCCGCTGAAGGCCCCGTGACTATCGGCGTTGGGCGTGATCCGTTCATCATGGGCCGCGTCGATGTGTCGAAGGCGCTGGCCCCCACGGGTGGGCAGTTCAAGACGCTGAAGATCAAGCTGGGTTGTTTCCGCGATGCGGGCGCTGACATGAAGCAGATCGGCGTACCGTTTGCGATATCTTCGGAAAAGGCGCTCGACCTGACCTATACGTCGGTCAAGCTGATGGCGGTCGAAGGCGACGGCAACTGCCCGTAAGCCCCCACCACCCCCGCGAAAAATCGCGGCGGTCCCCCTCCCCAGTGAACTGGGGAGGTATGTAAAA
>DDPE01000048.1 GCA_002342035.1 Asticcacaulis sp. UBA2476
CTGGGGGCCGGGGGGCGGTGCGAGGGCTGCACGTCAAAACCGTTTCCGTTTAAGCGCACGCGGGCGGCCTGTCTTTATGGCGACGCGTCCAAAAGCCTGATCCTGCCGTTCAAACATGCTGACCGAACTGATATCGGGCCGATGTTTACGCAGTGGATCGGGCGGGCGGCGGCGGAGTTGATCCGGGACTGCGATGTGATCGTGCCGGTGCCTCTGCATTGGACGCGGCTGTGGACGCGGCGCTACAATCAGGCCGCTGAGATCGCGCGGCCCCTGGCACGGCAATATGATAAGGATTATCTGGCCGATGGTTTGTGCCGGATTAAGGCGACCATGCGCCAAAGCTCCCGCACCGAACGGGCTAAAAATGTCAAAGGCGCGTTTATGGTCACACCGGCGGGCATGCGGCGCTTAAGGGGGCGGCATGTCGTGCTGGTCGATGATGTGTTCACGACCGGGGCGACCGTGCGGGCCTGCGCCGAAGCCTTGCTGGCCGTCGGGGTGCGTCAGGTTGATGTGGCGGTTATCGCCCGCGCCGCGCCGGATATGGATGCGGCACTTTAATTATTCTGCATCTGGATTATATACAGTTTAACATAGCCCGTCAGTGGAAGTTGTTTTATGGCCAAGATCGAAATCTACACCAAGCCCTACTGCCCCTATTGTGAGCGCGCCAAGGCGTTGTTTGATAAAAAAGGCGCGGTCTATGAGGAGTTTGTGGCCTCCCATGACCCGGAACTGCGCGCCCAGATGAACCAGCGCTCCGGTCGCAGCACCTATCCGCAGATTTTCATCGACGGTCTGCATGTGGGCGGGTGCGATGATCTGCTGGCGCTCGATTCGCGTGGGGGCCTTGATCCGCTGCTGGCGAGCTAAATTGTGCCTGATACTTTGAAAATCGCCCTTATCCAATTGACCACGCCCGCCGATCAGGCGGCAGCGTTGGCTCAGGCTGTGCCCCTGATTGAACGGGCGGCGGCTGAGGGGGCGCAGCTTATTCTGACGCCGGAATGTTCCAACCTGATGGAAATCCGCAAGGAGCAAAAGGCGCTTAAAGTCACGACGGCGGAGGACGATGTCTGCGTACAGGGCTATCGCGATCTGGCGCGGCGATTGTCGGTGCCGATTCTGATGGGCTCGGCCATCCTTAAGGAAAACGCTACTGATGAGCGAGCGGTGAACCGTACCCTGCTGATCGGGGCGGACGGTGAGTTTATCGACGCTTACGATAAGGTGCACCTGTTCGATGTCGAATTGGCGAACGGCGAATCCTATAAGGAAAGCCACGGCATTACCGGTGGAGCGCGCGCGGTGGTGGCGGACGTCGCGGGCGTCAAACTGGGCATGAGCATCTGCTATGATGTGCGCTTTGCCTATCTGTTTCGGATGCTGGCCAAAGCGGGGGCATCGGTGATCACCACGCCTGCGGCCTTTACCGTGCCGACGGGCAAGGCCCATTGGGAGGTGCTGTTGCGGGCGCGGGCGATTGAAACCGGTGCGTTTGTGCTGGCCCCGGCCCAAGGCGGGGCTCACGAAGATGGCCGCAAGACCTGGGGGCATTCCTTGGTCATTGGGCCGTGGGGTGAGGTGATCGCGTCGCTGGATCACGACCACCCGGATGTGCTGTTCGCCACGCTGGATCTTTCTGAGGTGGCCAGGGCACGCGCCGCCTTGCCGCAGCTTAAGCACGATCGGGATATCGTCCTGTCATGATCCGCTATGCCTTAAAGTGCCCGCACGCCCATGAGTTCGAGGCGTGGTTTTCGTCTTCTTCCGGTTTTGAGGATCAGCAGACGCGTGGCCTGATAGAATGTCCGATGTGCGGCGCAAACGAGGTTGAAAAAGCCATCATGGCCCCCAGTGTGCGCACCACCAAGGGCAAGGACCCGGTTGCGGAAGCGCACCGGGTTATGGCTGAAGCCGCCTATCAGATGCGCCAGCACGTTGAGAAGAACTTTGATTATGTGGGTGAGGGCTTTGCCAAGGAGGCCCGCGATATCCATGAGGGCTATTCGCCTGACCGCCCGATTTACGGCGAAGCGACGCCCCAGGATGTCAAATCCCTGATCGAGGACGGCGTACCGGTGGTACCCTTGCCGGTCATGAAGCCGGTCGCTCCCCAAGCCGATGTGCCGGTTATGCCGTCGGCAACACCGGCCACTGACCGGGCCAAAATGAATTAGGCCATTAAAAAAGCCCGGAGATATCTCCGGGCTTTTTCGTACTTAGAGCAAAATTGCTCTAAGTTTTTGTTCTGTCGCTCTTTCTGATCCATCAAACGAGTCCGTTTGATGGGAAAACGCTCTAAGCTTCTTCGGAAGTGGGCTCGGCCTCAGCTTTTTTGCGCCGGGGCGCGCGCGGCTTTTTGACCGCCTCAGCCGGGGCATCATCTTGCTCAGGCGCAGAGACCGCTTCAACCTCACGCGGCGTACGCGGCGCGCGCAGGAAGGCCGGCAGATGGTCGGCATCGACATTAGCGGGCGGCGGCGTATAGGCGGGTTCCGCGACCGGTGCCAGCGGCACAGGCGCCAAAGGCTCGGTCGATGCGATGACCGGCGGCGCACCCAGCGGGTCGGCGACAATCTGCTCCTGTTCGTTCAGGCGCTGATTGCGGCGGCGCTCATAGCGCTCACGGCGGGTTTCGCGGCGATTGCCGTCGGCATCAAATTGGTCACGCTCAGGGCCCCGATCGACATTCCGGTCTGGCCCGCGATCTGCGGCCACGCGCTCAGGTGCACGATCCGCCACCCGCTCAGGAGCGCGGTCTTGTCCACGATCTTGGCTACGTTCGTGGCGAGGCTCACGCGGTTCTCTGGGCTCACGCGCTTCATACGGGCGATCACGGTTGCGGTCACGGTCATTACGGTCGCGATTGCGGTCGTTACGATCCCGGTCGTTGCGGTCACGATTGTTGCGATCATCGCGCCGTGGGCGCTGATCGCCCTCAGCGGTGGTCTCATTCGTGTCATAGGACTCAGTTTCAGACGTTTCGGCCTGAACGTCACCGCCCTCGTTTTCGCCATCGCCGTCTTCTTCGACATCATAGAAGTTCGAGAACGGGTCACGCACCACAAATTCTGATACCGCACGGGTCGGCTGCATCTGGCGGATCAGGCGGAAATAGTGCTCGGCGTGTTGCAGGTAGTTTTCCGCCAGAACCCGGTCGCCGGACGAATTGGCATCGCGGGCAAGCTGCTGATATTTTTCGTAGATGGTCTGAGCATTGCCGCGAACCTTGGCCCCTTCGGGGCCGGTGGATTCGTAGGCGCGGTTGGGGTTGTTGTTCTGCTGACCAGAGGGTTTAGTGGTATTGCGATTCCGGCCACGTTGCCGTTTCATACCCCTGAAATCTTTCATGTGTGTGCGACCGTTCTATACGCTTCGCCCGCATTGGGGCGGCAAATTTTCGTAAATCCAGCAAATGCTTATGGTTATTCGGATGGATACGACCATAGTATTTGGTGATGTCTTTTGGGTCGGTTTGTGCGCGCGGGGTGGCCCCGTATGAAATACCCGTCGTGCGCCCGACCAGCCTGCTTCGCCCAATTTACGTGATACGGACTATTCGTATCACCGCAGGCGTTAACAAGGGATGGAAGACACCCCTTGATTAGCGGGAAATCAATCAAACGCCAAGCGATTTTTTAAAGTACGAATTTTTGACCGATCACGATGCGCGGGTTTGTCGACAGGTCGAGCAGGGTATGGACGTTAATAAAACCCGCCTCTTTCATAATCTTTTCAACCGCTTCGGATTGATCATAGCCGATTTCGATATAGGCCATGCCGTCTTTTTTAAGGACGCGGAAAACATCGGGGATAAGCTCGATATAGGCTTGCAGGCCGTCCGGGCCGCCGTCCAGCGCCAGAATCGGGTCGTGCTCTTTCACTTCCGGATCAAGGGTCGGAATCACTTCTGAGCGGATGTAGGGCGGGTTTGAGGCGACGAAATCAAAGCTGTCATCGGCCATGCCGACTGCCCAGGAGGTGCGTAAAAATGCCGCACGTCCCGCAAGGCCCAGATTGGCGGCATTTTCGCGCGCCACCGCCAGAGCTTCCTCCGAAATGTCGGTGCCGAGGCCGCGCGCGGCTGGACGCTCCGCCAGAATCGACAGCAGGATGGCACCCGAACCGACACCCAGATCGGCAACCTGAAACGACTGGCCTTCTTCGGTGCGCTTCAATATCAGATCGACCAGACATTCGGTCTCCGGGCGAGGCGACAGGACGTGAGAGTTGATGTTGAGCATCAGCTTCCAGAAGCCCTTGCGGCCTAAGATCCGCGACACAGGCATGCGCTTGAGGCGCTTTGACAGGTAATCTTCGAGGGTGGCGACCTGATCCGCCGTCAGCGGACGATACGGGTCGGTGATAATATCAGCGCGGCTGGCACCGGTAGCGGCTTCCAGCAACAGGCGGGCGTCAATGGCTGGGGAATCGAGGCCTGCGGCCTTGAGGCGGGCTTGGGCGGATTTCCAGGCGTTGACGAGGGTGGTTGTTGTTTCGGTCATGGAGGAACTCAAAAATCTATGGGTGTGGGCTCAAGAAGCATAGCGTTAGCCCCGCCCATCAGAAGTACCGCGCCACCATCATATAGTTGACCGCTATATCGTTCGACAACGCCCATTGGTCAAGTATCGGGTTATAACTGACCCCCACGGCCGGATCAGGCGTCAGGTCAGTTTCCGACAGAAAGTCCTCGATTTCGGACGGTTTTAAGAACTTATTCCAGTCATGGGTCCCTTGCGGCACCCAGCGCAGCGCATATTCGGCGGCGACGATCCCCAGCGCAAAGGCCTTGGTGGTGCGGTTGAGCGTGGCCACAAACATCAGCCCGCCGGGCTTGACCAGAGACGCGCAGGTTTTCAGGAACTCACGCGGATCGGCGACGTGCTCGATCACTTCCATGCACAGAACGACATCAAACTGCGGCTCACCCGACGCGGCCAGTTGTTCCACCGTCTGGGCCAGGTAGCGGATATCAAGCCCGCCTTGAGCTGCGTGAGCCCTGGCCGTGCCGATGTTTTTCTCAGACGCATCAAGGCCGGTGACGTCAAAACCCATACGTCGCATAGGCTCGGACAACAGGCCGCCGCCGCAGCCGACATCGAGCAGGCGCATATGGTCAAAGGGGTGTATGTCATCGCCATCCAGATGAGGGAAATGCAGCAGGCAGGTATCGCGGATAAAGCGCACGCGGGTCGGGTTAAACTTATGGAGCGGCGCAAACTCGCCCTTAACGTCCCACCACTTGGCGGCAAGCGCCGAAAAACGGGCCACTTCGGCTTCGTCGATCGAGAAGCCGGATGCTGGTGAATTTGTCGCATCCGTTACGTCTTTTGCGGAATTTTCACCGTCAGAGGCCGCCAAAGCTTGCGTTTCGGGAATATTTTTTCGCGTAAGCGCCATTTTTTATGTCCATTTCGCGGGCGAAACCGCAGCGCAACTCTTGCCGCGCGGCTTTTGTGTCGCTAGATATGCCCGCCTTAAGCGACGGGCAAGCTTTAAGAATAGGTCTTCATAGCATCTTTTGTACGTCAAACAGTCAGGATTTGTATCACAGTGACTCGCTTAGTCATGAAATTCGGCGGCACGTCCATGGCCGATCTGGAGCGCATACGTAGGGCGGCGCGTCTGGTCGCGGCTGAGGTCGATGCTGGCCATAATGTCGCCGTCGTGGTTTCGGCCATGTCGGGTAAGACCAACGAACTGGTCGCCTGGACCGATGGCGCCGGTAAACCAACCGGCAAAGCCATCGAAGGCGATGACGAATATGATGTCGTCGTGGCGTCGGGCGAGCAGGTGACCGCCGGTCTTTTGTCGATGGTTCTGCGCAATATGGGCTATGACGCCATCTCGATGATGGGCTGGCAGGTGCCGATTATTACCTCCGACATTCACGGTAAGGCCCGTATTCTGGACATTCCGCCGGCTAAGCTTGAAACCGCGCTCGATGCCGGTCAGATCGTGGTTGTGCCGGGCTTTCAGGGTGTCACTGAATCCGGTCGCATCACCACGCTCGGCCGTGGGGGTTCCGATACGTCGGCTGTGGCTGTGGCCGCGGCGGTCAAGGCGATCCGCTGCGATATCTATACCGATGTCGACGGGGTCTACACCACCGATCCGCGCGTGGAATCAAAGGCGCGCCGTCTCAAGAAGATTTCATTTGAAGAGATGCTGGAAATGGCGTCCCTTGGGGCCAAGGTGCTTCAGACCCGCTCGGTCGAGCTGGCCATGGGGCAGCGTATGCCGGTGCGCGTGCTGTCTTCCTTTGTGGAGCCGGGCGAAAATATTGATCAGGGCACCATCGTGTGCGACGAGGACGAAATCGTGGAAAAGCATATTATTTCCGGCGTGGCCTTCAGCCGTGATGAAGCCAAGATCACCCTTCTGGGCCTGCCGAATAAGGTCGGCGTTTCGGCGGCGGTATTCTCAAAACTGGCGGCGGCCAATATCAATGTCGATATGATCGTCCAGTCGGAAAAGCGCTCCGGCGACTATGCCAACCAGTTGTTCACCGTCGGCAGACGTGACGCTCAGGCTGCCGCCGACATCATGAATGCGGCCAAGGACGAACTGGGTTATGATACACTCAAAGTCGATGAAAACGTCGCCAAGGTCTCGATCGTCGGCGTCGGTATGCGCTCGCACACCGGCGTGGCGGAAACCATGTTCCGTGCTCTGTCCGATAAGGGCATCAATATTCAGGTGATTTCGACCTCTGAGATCAAGATTTCTGTGCTGATTGACGAAGCCTATACCGAGCTGGCCGTGCGCGCCCTGCATGCGGCATACGGTCTGGACAAGATAGGCGTGTAAAGCCTAATAGGCGGATGAGTTTCGGCTCATTACGGATATGTGAGTGTAAAAACGCCGCACGGCTTGACCTGCGGCGTTTTTCTATGGTGTGGGTATGCCAAAAATATAATAGTTACGTTCAGGGCTTCGATTAGGGAATGCGTTCGATATGAAATCCGGTCTCGCCATCAAGGGCCAAAGAGGGCTGCTGCGCCAGATCCGTGAGGTCATGGCCGACGGTACCACCGCACAGGTCAGACTTGATGCCGTGGTGCGTATCATCGCCAATTCGATGGTCGCCGAAGTCTGTTCGATCTATCTGCGTCGTACTTCCGAAGAACTGGAACTGTTTGCTACCGAAGGCCTGAACCGCGCCGCCGTCCACAATACACGTTTGCGTCTGACCGAAGGTCTGGTGGGTGAGGTTGCGCGTGCCGGTGCCCCGCTTAATCTGTCCGATGCGCCGGCCAATCCAAACTTTGCCTACCGTCCGGAAACCGGCGAAGATCCCTATAACTCATTCTTAGGGGTGCCGCTGCTGCGCGGCGGGCGGACCATTGGCGTTCTGGTCGTGCAGAACCGCGCCATGCGGCACTATCAGGAAGAAGAGGTTGAGGATCTTCAGATCATCGCCATGGTTCTGGCCGAAATGGTGGCGGCGGGCGATCTTCAGGTCTTTGATGAACTGAAAGATATCGAGCTTGCACCCCATAAGCCGGAGCGGCTCAAGGGGGCAGCGTTCTCCGACGGTATCGCCCTGGGGGTCGTGATCCTGCACGAAGTGCCGGTAACGCCGGAGCATCTGTTGTCAGACGATCCGGTCGCCGAAGAGGTGCGTCTGCTGACGGCGATCACCTCCCTGCGGGAACAGATTGACGAAATGTTTGAGGGCCAGCACGGCCTGGCCGGGCCGACCTTTGATGTGCTCGAAACCTACCGCATGTTCGCCCATGACCGGGGCTGGACGCGCAATCTGGTTGAGGCGGTGCGCTCAGGCCTGACCGCCGAAGCCGCCGTTGAGCGCGTCCGTAATGAACAGCGCGCCCGGATGAATTCAGCGCGTGACGCCTATATGCGCGAACGCCTGCATGACCTCGAAGATCTGGCCAACCGGCTGCTGCGCGTATTGGCGGGCAAAAGCACGGTGGCGCGCGAAATCCCTGAAAATTCCATTCTGGTGGCGCGTGATCTGGGCCCCGCAGATCTTTTGGAATATGACCGCAAGAAGCTGAAAGGCATCCTGCTGGAAGAAGGCTCAGCCGCCGCCCATGCCGCCATTGTGGCGCGCGCCCTGCAAATCCCGTGTGTGGGCCGGCTGAGCGGTCTGCGCGACCGGGTCAGTCAGAACGATGCCGTCATTGTCGATGGCGAAACCGGCGAAGCGTACTTGCGCCCGCGTCCCGACATTATTGGCGCCACCCACGCCCGTATGGATGTCCGCGCCCAGAAACGCGCTGAGTTCATCAAGATCAAGAACGTCCCGGCCATTACTAAGGATGGCCACAGCGTCGCCATGCTGATGAACGCGGGGCTGGAGTTCGATCTTGAGATCATGCACGAAACCGGCGCCGAAGGGATCGGCCTGTTCCGGACTGAGTTTCAGTTCATGGTCTCTGAGGATCTGCCGCGCCTTAAGCGCCAGACCGAGCTTTATGAGCGGGTGATGGATGAGGCGGGCGATAAGCCGGTCACCTTCCGCACGCTTGATCTGGGGGGCGACAAAATCCTGCCCTACATGGAAACCGAGCGCGAGGAAAACCCGGCCCTGGGCTGGCGCGCCGTGCGCATGGGCCTTGATCGTCCGGCCCTGTTGCGGATGCAGATCCGCGCTCTGATCATCGCCGCCCGCGGCCGCGAACTGCGCATCATGTTCCCGATGGTCGCTTCAATTGATGAGTTCCGTCAGGCGCGCGAATGGGTTGATGTCGAAATGGCCTGGGCCAAGCGGCGCGGGCGGGCCTTACCGTCCGTGTTGCGTGTCGGGGTGATGATCGAATGTCCGTCATTGTTGTGGCATCTGGATGCGCTGCTGCCGATGGTCGATTTCGCCAGCGTCGGTACCAATGACCTGACGCAGTATCTGTTTGCCGCTGACCGCACCAATCCGCGGGTGGCGGAGCGCTATGATGTGCTGTCGCCGCCGATGCTGCGGGCCCTGTCGTCGATCCGTCAGGCGGCGGATGAAAGCGGCACGCCGGTCTCGGTCTGCGGGGAGATGGCCGGTAAGCCGCTGGAGGCCTTTGTGCTGGTGGCGCTGGGTTTCAACCGCCTGTCGATGCCGCCCGCAGGCCTGGGGCAGGTCAAGCGCATGATCTTAAGCTGCGACCGTGAGGCGGCGTCCAAGGCGATCACCCGGATGATGACGAGTTCCTACAGTTCGCTAAGAAGCGAGATTCTCTCACTGGCTAGAAAGTTAAATGTAGACTTATAAAGCAAAGAGTTCCCGTCGGGCCGCCCCGAGGGAACTCTTTTCGATATTGAGCCACCGAAAACGTATTTTAGCGAAAGCCAAAAACTTTTTCTGTGAGGGCCTACTTCATCATCGCCATTGACTGCGACACTGACGTGGTCGTGCGCGCGGAAGTCTGGATGCGGGTCTTAACAGGTGGTGCGACCTGAACAGCCAGAAGGGCGTCGATTTCCTCGACCTTGACCGGCTTTGAGAACAGAAAGCCCTGAATGATCGGACAGCCGGCCTGTTTCAGGATACTGCGCTGCTGCTTGGTTTCGACCCCTTCGGCGACGATGTTCAGGTGCAGGGCCTTGGCCAGCTTGACGATGGCGCGGATGACCGCATCGGCTTCGGCATCAACCCCAAGGTTCGAGACGAATGAGCGGTCGATCTTGATCTTATCGACCGGATAGCGGCCGAGATAGCTTAAGCTCGAATAGCCCGTGCCGAAATCATCAAGGGCGATGGTGAAGCCCATACTGCGCAGGTCCTTAAGGATGATCTGGGTCTGATGGTCGTCGTTCAGCAGCACACCTTCGGTGATTTCAATCTCGATACGCGTGGCCGATACACCGGTTTCCTGCATCATTTCCTTAAGGCGCGGGATGAACTGGCCCCCGCGCAACTGCGTGGCCGAGACATTGACCGCGACCTTAAGGCCCGGCCAGCGGTGGCTGTCCATCATGGCGCGGCGCATAATAACGGCCCCCAGATCGATCATCAGGTTGCACTCTTCGGCCAGCGGAATGAAATAGCCGGGCGAGATCGGGCCGCGCTCACGGTGCGTCCAGCGGGCCAGCGCTTCGACGCCTACGATGGTGCCGAAATGATCGACCTGCGGCTGATAGACCACGTCGATTTCTTCGCAATGAATGGCTTCACGCAGGCCGGTTTCCAGCATCTTGCGCAGCTTGATGGTGGCGTCCATCTCAAGCTCGAAGAAGGCGTACTGACCACGGCCGAGTTCCTTGGCGCGGTAGAGCGCCAGATCGGCCTGACGCAGCGCTTCGGCCGGTTCGACATCGGCATCGCTGATCAGGGTCACGCCGATCGAGCAGGAGCAGAACACCTGACCGGAATCCAGCGTCACCGTGCCGGTCAGGTTTTCCTGAATCCGCTTAGCAAGGGCTGAGGCTGAATGGCCATCAGTGTCGGTCTGGATAATCACAAACTCATCGCCGCCCAGACGCGCCAGGGTATCACCGGCGCGGATCATCGACGATATGCGACTGGCGCAATTGCGGATTAACTCATCGCCCGCCTGATGTCCGAGCGTATCGTTGACATCCTTGAAGCGGTCAAGCCCGATGCAGAAGACCGCGACATTGCCGCCCAGACGGCGCACGCGCTCAGTCGCCTGGGTCAGGCGATCGGCAAACAGGGTGCGATTGGGCAGGCCGGTCAGGTTATCATGCAGGGCCATGTGCTTGGCCTTGGCCTCAGAGGCAATCAGGCTGCGAGCGGCGCGTTGTGACTGGTGCAGCATCAGCACGGCCACGGCACCAAGACCCAAGGACACCAGCAGTACAGGCCCAAGCGCGCCGATAAACAGCTTGCGGCCCGGTGTTTCCGGCATCCATGACAGATGTAGAAGAGGACTCCCGGCGTCGTCATTGAAAATGACATTAGCACTGCCGGGCAGGGCGGTCTGACCCGGACGCAGCATGCGCACATGGCTCAGGGCATAGCTGTCGGCCAGTGTGGTCAGTTCGGAAGCAGAAATTTCCCGCCCGCCCATAATAACGAATGGCTGGCTGCGGGTGATTTGGCTTCGGCGGTCAGTGCTGATAAGCGCCGCGCCAAAAGCATAGACGCGGCCGTTGACGCGGATCAGTTTGCCGTACTTGGTTCGGGTGGCGTCTTTTTGGATCAGCTTACGGGTTTGCGGATTAAAATTCTTGCGTACGTCCAGCAGAATACTGCGGGCTTCGGTCGAAAAGCCGTTATAGCTGCGGGCGGGAATTTCTTTGCCCTTACGTGAGGCAAACACCGGCGTGTTCTGATCATCAAGCAGGTACGCCAGCTCAAAGCCCAGAATATTCTTCATATAGTCGCCGTAGACGTTTTGCACCCACTGATGGTTATAACTGTGATCGGTGTTCCTGACGGCTTCGTCCCATATGGCCATGGGGTTAAGCAGGACTGAACTTTCGTTGACCAGATTTTGAATGCCGGCGCGCACCAGATTTTCTTCGCGGACACGGGCGGCGCGGTCGGTTTGTTCGGCCCAGACCCACAGGCTGCCCACCAGCGCGCACACTGCCGCAAGCACGATCAGCGCCATTGGCGCGATCAGTTTAAATTCACTACGTTCTTTGGTCACCAAAGGCCTCGTTTTGAGGAGAAAGCATTCTACTGTGGTAACGGATACACGAAAGGTGTTAAATTAACGCAAACGGAAATGCTTGTAATTTAAGGGTTTATTAAGATTTATGTGTCGCGTGATCACACTGATTTGCGTAAGTGAACGCCAAAGGTTTGCAGACGAAATCCCTTGACGAACAGGGTGTTGCGATGTCTTTAAGCCGCAAGCTCACGCATTTTCAGGATCGCACACATGAAGCTTATCATCGGTACGGGATCACCCTTCGTTCGCAAGTGCCGGATTGCTGTGCGTGAAAAAGGTCTGACCAATCAGGTCGAAGAATTTATGACGGCGGCCACCGATGACGCGCCGGAACTTCTGGCTATTAATCCGATCTCCCAGATCCCGGCCCTGCAAACCGATGACGGCGTCAACTATTTTGATTCCGCCCTGATCTGTCAGTGGCTGGACGCCCATTTCGACAGCGGCTTAAAGCTTTATCCGATGGGCGGGGAAGCCCACTGGCGGGTGCGCCGTCTGGAAACCCTGGCTGATGGCCTGATGGAAATGACGGTTAAAATCGTTCTTGAAAACCGCCGTCCTGAATCCGATCGCTCGGCCATGTGGATGGCGCGCTGGGAGCGCAATCTGATGCGTGGTTTGGCGGTGGCGGAAGCGGAATGTCCGACTCTGGATGAGGTCGAACAACACGGTCTTGATATGGGGTCGATTACGCTGGCGGTTGCGGCGACCTATCTGGAGTTCCGTTATCCGCATATCGCGTGGCAGTCGTCATCGCCCAAGCTGGTGGCTTTGGCGGAAGCACTGGAAAAGCGCCAAAGCTTTATCGACACATACCCCCGTTAGGTGTTAAAGGCGCGGTCACAAATTCTGTAAGGTGTTCCCCGTGATCCGTCTGCCGCAACAAAAGCTTGATCAGGTGCTTGATCGTTTCAAAATGATCGAAGCCCGCATGGGTGCGGTCACCGACGGCGTTGAGATCGTCAAGCTGTCGAAAGAGCATGCTGAGCTTAAGCCGGTGGCCGAAGCGGTTGAGCGCGTGCTGAAAGCCCGCTCACAGGTGCCGGAGCTTGAAGAACTGATCGCGCTCAAGGACCCGGAACTGTCGCCGCTGGCCGAAGACGAGTTGCAGGCGCTAAAAGAACAGCTTCCGGAACTTGAACGCGGCGTGGCGCTGCTGCTGGCGCCGAAGGATAAGGACGAAAACGCCTCGGCCATACTCGAAGTCCGTGCGGGCACCGGCGGCGACGAAGCGGCGATCTTCGCGGGCGACCTGTTTCGCATGTATAGCCGCTATGCGGTAACCCAAGGCTGGCGCGTTGAAATCGACTCGATCAGCGAAGGCGACGCCGGCGGCTATAAGGAAATCATCGCCTCGGTCACCGGCGACGGCGTGTTTGGCAAGATGAAGTTTGAATCCGGCGTCCACCGCGTGCAGCGCGTCCCCGCCACGGAAACCCAAGGCCGCATCCATACGTCGGCGGCGACGGTGGCGGTTTTGCCCGAAGCCCAGGATGTTGAGATCGAAATCCTCGATAAAGACATCCGTATCGACACCTACCGCGCGTCGGGCTCGGGCGGCCAGCACGTCAACAAGACCGACTCAGCCGTACGGATCACCCACATGCCGTCAGGCATCGTGGTAACCTCATCCGAAAAGTCGCAGCACATGAACCGCGCGATTGCCATGCGTAACCTTAAGGCGCGGCTGTACGATCAGCAGCGTCAGGCGCTTGATACCGCCCGCTCCGATGCCCGCAAATCCCAGGTCGGATCGGGCGACCGGTCGGAACGCATCCGCACCTATAACTACCCGCAAGGGCGCATCACCGATCACCGCATCAACCTGACCATCTATAACCTGCCGCAGTTTATGGAAGGCGATATGGCCAGCATGATCAACGCCCTGATCGCCGAAGATCAGGCCGAGCGTCTGGCTATGCTTGAGGATGAGATGGGCTGATAAAGTTCCCTCTCCCCGCAAGCGGGAGAGGGCTAGGGTGAGGGGCAAAACACGAGCCTGAAACTACCCGCAAATCGGGTAAGATTTGCCCAGTCATGCGGGGGAGTTATGGATGCGCAAAGAAAACATAACGTGAGCGAGCGGATAGAAGCTTCAATTCCGCTGGTGTTTATGGTCACTTTAGGCGCGGCCTGCGTTTATGGAGCCATTGAATTGGGTAAACCCGCCATATTGGCTCCTTTTTTCGGTCTATTAATTGGCGTTGCATTCAGGAAATATATCCCCGGACGCTTAGGGCTGGTGATCGCGCTAATTCTTCTTGGGCTGGGACTATGGATTGAGTGGGGGCAATGAATCTAAAGCTGATGCGGCTATTAGCCACTATAATTTTCGTAGGACTGCTGGCTTTTAGTAGTGCGTACAGATCGACCCTTTGGCCGGTATTTTTTGGATTTATTCTTTTATCCATTCTCGACTTTTTGCCGGTGGACGAGGCGCGCCGCAAAGTCCTGACGATTTGGGCCGCAGGCGCTGTGGGAGTCATGACCATAGGTCTAATCGGCTATCATTTGCGCGATCATGGCTTTGCCGCCACATGGCAATATTTGCGGCAGAATTGGCTGATTACAGTGGTGGTGATTTACCTGCCGGTGTTTATATTATCCTGCGTTGGCTATGCTGTTTTTAAGAGACGTAAGGCGTCATAATGTTCACCATATCCGGCCTTTACCGCCATCCGATCAAAGGTTTTACACCGGAGCCGTTGCAAATCGCCACCTTGGTTGAGGACGGCTTTTTTCCGTATGACCGGCTGTATGCGCTGGAGGTCGGGACATCGGGCTTTACCGCCGAAGACCCTCAGTTCCTGTCCAAAATGAAGTTTGCGGTGCTGGCACGCTTTGCGGCCGTGGCGCGGCTCAAAACCCGCTATGATGAGATCGCTGAGACCTTTCGCATCGAAGACGAAGATGGCTCGGTTGAAGTATTTGACCTGACGCAACCGGCGGCCCGCGCCTCACTGGCGCGCCATGTTGAAAACGTGCTGGCCGCCCATGAAGACTACGACCCGGTGCGCTTTCCGCTTAAACTGCTGGAAACGCGCGCCGATCATCACCGTTTTACAGACTCGGCCAAGGGGTTTGTATCGCTGCTCAATCTCAATTCGCTAAAGGATTTGGGCCTGAAACTTGGCCGGGATCTTGATCCGTTGCGCTTAAGGGCCAATGTGTGGATGAAGGGGCTGCCGCCGTTTGTTGATCATGACTGGGTAGGTAAGACGATCAAACTGGGCGATCACGGGCCGGAGCTTGAGGTCTTAAAACCCATCGTGCGCTGTGTAGCGACCCATGTGAACCCCGAAACCGCCGAGCGCGATGTCGATCTGGTGGCGGCCTTGTTTGAGCGCTACGGTCACCGTGACTGTGGCATCTATTGCCGTGTCATCCGCGCAGGCACTGTGCGCGTCGATGATATCGGTCATGTGATGTAATAACCTCCCCTGCAACAGGGGAGGTTATTGCGACAAAATTCCGCATCTGTTGCCCCTTGTGTGATCCATATATCACACCATATCAGGTTCATGTCGGCGGTTGCTCAATGGAGGGCCGCCCATAAGTTCCGCCTTTGAGGGGATGCCATGAACATCGAAAAATACACTGAGAAGACCCAGTCCATTATCCGCGCCGCGCAAGGTTTAGCGCAGGCGAATAACCACCAATATTTCACGCCGACGCACCTGCTTAAGGCGATGCTGGACGACAAGGACAGCCTGTCGAAGCACCTGATTGAGCTGGCGGGCGGCAATGCGACCGCCTTTATCGGTGCGGTCGATCAGGCGCTGACCAAGCTGCCATCAGTCACCGGCGGTGGTGAGCAGCTTTACATGCACAACGACACGGCGAAGGTCTTTAATGAGGCCGAATCTGAAGCGGCCAAGGCGGGCGACAGCTTTGTCACGCCTGACCGTTTGCTGATAGCCATCGCAGGGCTTAATGATAGCGCGCCAATTCTCAAAGCCGCCGGCGTCACCGCCAAACAATTACAGGATGCGCAAGTGAACTTTCGCAAAGGCAAGCCCGCCAATTCTGCCTCCGCCGACGAAGGCTTTGATGCGCTCAACAAATACGCCCGCGACCTGACGCAGGCCGCCCTCGATGGCAAGATTGACCCTGTGATTGGTCGCGACGAAGAAATCCGCCGCACGATACAAGTCCTCGCGCGCCGGACCAAAAACAACCCCGTCCTGATCGGTGCGCCGGGGGTGGGTAAGACCGCCATTGTCGAAGGCTTGGCCATGCGCATCATCAATGGTGATGTGCCGGAGAGCTTGAAGGACAAAAAGCTGTTTTCTCTCGATATGGGGTCTCTGATTGCGGGTGCCAAATACCGCGGTGAGTTCGAGGAACGCCTAAAGGCCGTGCTAAATGAAGTCACGCAAGCCGAAGGCCAGATCGTGTTGTTCATCGACGAGATGCACACGCTTGTGGGCGCCGGTAAATCGGACGGTGCGATGGATGCGTCGAACCTGCTCAAGCCCGCACTAGCGCGCGGTGAGTTGCACTGCGTCGGGGCCACGACCCTTGACGAATACCGTAAGCACGTCGAAAAAGACGCGGCTCTGGCCCGCCGGTTCCAGCCGGTGTTTGTGTCGGAACCGACCGTTGAGGATACGATTTCTATCCTGCGCGGCCTGAAGGAAAAGTACGAAGTCCACCACGGCGTGCGTATTTCTGACAGCGCGATTGTGTCGGCGGCGACTCTGTCGAACCGTTATATTGCGGATCGCTTCCTGCCGGACAAAGCGATTGATTTGATTGACGAAGCGGCGTCGCGCGTGCGTATGGCCGTCGACTCTAAGCCCGAAGAACTTGACGAAATCGACCGCCGCGTCGTGCAGCTTAAGATCGAACGCGAAGCGCTGAATAAGGAAACTGACGCCGGTTCCAAAACCCGTCTGGAGCGCCTTAGCGAAGAACTGTCTGAGCTGGAATCGCAATCGGCTGACCTGACGCAAAAATGGAAGGCTGAAAAGGATAAGGTCGGAGCCGCCGCTGTGGCGCGTGAAGCGCTTGATCGGGCGCGCATCGAACTGGCCAATGTTCAGCGCGCCGGTGATCTGCAAAAAGCGTCTGAGATCCTGTACGGGCAAATTCCGGCGCTGGAAAAGCAACTTGAACGGGCCGAGGCTACCTCTCAAGAGGCACCGCTGACGCCGGAAGTCGTGGACTCGTCACAGATCGCGCAGGTCGTATCGCGCTGGACCGGCATTCCCGTCGATAAGATGCTGGAGGGCGAACGCGATAAACTGCTGCGCATGGAAGATGAATTGCGTAAACGGGTTGTGGGTCAGGATGAGGCGCTGGAAGCCGTGTCCGACGCTGTGCGCCGGGCGCGGGCGGGCCTGAAAGACCCGAACCGTCCGATCGGCTCGTTCCTGTTCTTAGGGCCAACCGGCGTGGGTAAGACCGAGTTGAATAAGGCGCTAGCCGAGTTCCTGTTTGACGATGAGGCGGCCATCACGCGGCTGGATATGTCTGAATATATGGAAAAACATTCGGTATCGCGCATGATCGGCGCGCCGCCGGGCTATGTCGGTTATGACGAAGGCGGGGCCTTAACCGAGGCTGTGCGCCGCCGCCCCTATCAGGTCGTGCTGTTCGATGAGGTCGAAAAGGCCCACCCGGATGTGTTCAATATCCTGCTGCAAGTTTTGGATGACGGCAGGCTAACTGACGGGCAGGGGCGGGTGGTCGATTTCCGCAATACCCTGATCGTCATGACCTCGAACCTGGGATCGCAATATCTGGTCAGCATGACTGAGGATACGGACATTGAAACCGTTCGGCCTCTGGTCATGGAGGATGTCCGCAGGCACTTCCGGCCGGAGTTCCTCAACCGGATTGATGAGACCATCCTGTTCCATCGTCTGGGCCGGGACAACATGTCGGCCATTGTCCGCATCCAGCTCAAAGGCATCGAAAAGCGCCTGTCTGAGCGCGGTATGAGCCTCATTATTGATGAGGCCGCCTTAAGCCATCTGGCCGAGCGTGGTTACGATCCGGCTTACGGCGCAAGGCCTCTGAAACGGGTCATCCAGAAAGAACTGGTCGATCATATCGCCAAGTCCATACTCAGCGGCGCACTGGCCGATGGTGATGTCATCAGCGTCGGTTATGACGGCGAGGAACTGGTTATTCAGAAACCGACAGTGAATTAGCAGGGACTTAGTCCCTGCACCCGATTGACCAGAGGTTGCCAACAGTCTCTCCTCCCTATCGTGGATACGATGGGGAGGTGGATTTTTAGCGTAGCTAAAAAGACGGAGGGGGAACCTGTCGGTTAGTGCCGTTTACCCCCTCTTCAATTCATTTCATGAATTAAAGCTCCCCCTCCAAGAGGGGGAGTTCTTTTTTAGGGCCGCTGCACCAACACCCCGCGCCAGCCGAGGCCGGCATAGGTCTCATAGCCCGGCGTTTTATGATAGGCGGTGATGGTGCCGTCAGGGTCGCGGTAGTGCCCGGATTCGCGGCCATCGGATTTGATCTGCAGCCGCTCGGACAAGATGCCTTTGCTGTCGGAAGACGCGATGATCAGCCCCGACGCATCGACCAGCAGGGCGCGGGTTTTGGCCCGTTCTTCATCCCCCAGACGGATGCCGGTCATGATCGTCTGGGCTTGCGGCTGCCAGTCGAAATGCACGCCTAAAATCCCCAAAAGCTTGCCGTCCGCCTCGCCCCCCGAACGAACACCGGTGGCATAGGTCGCAATCTGCGCCCCATTGAGCAGAGGCTCAGTGGTGATATCGGCGACCGCGAAATCATTGCCGCTGTGGAGGGCGCGGGCGCGCTGGAACCAGTCACGACCGGCGACATTCTGACCTGAAACACCGTACTGCCCCGGCCGACCTGACGCGATGATATTGCCGTTCAGGTCGCACAGCCACAGATCAATATAGACCGTATAGGCATCAAGGATCACCCCCAGACGCTTTGAGGCATAGGCGCATTTGTCGGCCGTTGGATCGGCGGCAGCATCCACCATGGCCGCATCGGTCGCCCACCAGCGTACATCGCAGGTGCGCTCATAGAGGTTGCGGTCGATCAGCTCAATGGCATTCAGCGCCAGATCGGTCAGGCGCGCGCCCTGGGATTGCAGGGCCATGTCCTGCGTCAGTTTTTCAAGTGTGTCGAACTCCCCGCCCAGTTCTTTGGCCAGCGCAGACGACAACCCTTCGACTTCGGTAGATATGCCGCGTACTTCGTCGGCCACGACCGAAAAACCGCGGCCCAGCTCACCGGCACGATTGGCTTCGATCAGGGCGTTGAGCGCCAGAATCTTAAGCATGTTGGTGACCGAGCGAATGTCGCGCACCTTACCGTTGGTAACGGCTTTGGCCTTGGCGGTATGGGCGATGATATCGTTGACGCTAACGGGTTTGACGGCTTCGGTTACGGACACGGTTCCCCCTCCGGCTACCAGACGATGTGGTAAGATATGCAACCATCCACCCGAAGTGTTAATTAACCATAAAAGTCACGTTCGCTATATAACCCTTCGTATACTATGGGAATAATGAACTGTGCATAAGATGAAGGCTGTCGCGATATGCGACAGCCTTCAGGTTGGTTAAAACGGCTTCGCTTCAGCCCGACGGTGTCTGCAAAATCACGCCGTACCAGCCCAGACCCTGATAGGTTTCGTAACCGGGCGTGCGATGAAACGCGACCATCTGACCCGCAGCATCGACATAGTGCCCTGACGCTTGCCCGCCGGTATTGAGCCGGACATGTTCGCTTAAAATACCGCGCCCGTCGGACGCGGCGATGACCGTGCCGGACGCATCGACCAGCAGTGCGCGGGTGTATTGGCGTTCCTCATCACTGAGGCGCACTCCTTGCGTGATCGACAGGGCCTGCGGCTGCCAGTCGAAATGGATGCCCAATATGCCGACCAGATCGCCATCGGCCTTGCCGCCCTTGCGCACACCGGTGGCATAGGTGGCGATCTGGGCGCCATTCAGCAAAGGCTCGGTCGTGATGTCGGCGACGGCAAAGTCATGGCCGGTTCTGAGCGCGCAGGCACGGCTAAACCAGCTACGATTGGCGACATTCGTGCCGGCGACCCGGTGGCGATCCGGGCGGCCGTTGGCGATGATATTGCCGTTCAAGTCGCACAGCCACAGGTCGATATAGACGGTGTAGGAATCGAGGATAACGCCCAAACGCTCGCTGGCGTAGCGTCGGCTGGCCTCATCAGGGGTGAGGGCAGCCTCAACCATCGACGAATCTGTCGCCCACCAGCGCACATCACAGGTGCGCTCATAAAGGTTGCGGTCCATCAGTTCGATGGCATTAAGCGCCAGATCGGTCAGGCGCGCCCCTTGGGTTTGTTCGGCCATATCCTGAGTCATGGCCTCCAGCGTGACGATTTCGTGGCCGAGGTCTTTGGCCAGCCCCTCGACCTCGCTGGAGATGGCGCGCACCTCATCGGCGACGACCGAAAACCCGGCGCCCTTTTCACCGGCGTGCTTGGCTTCGATAAGGGCATTGAGCGCCAGAATACGTAGCTTGGCGGTGACCTGACGGATATCGCGGACCTTATTGCCGGTATTGAGTTTGGCCTCAGAGGTCTGGGCCAAAATATCGCTTAGGGTCACGGCTTTTCGGTCAGCTTTCGCCGTGCGGGCGAGAGTCTGTGTGGACATGGTGTACGACCTGATCTGTTTTTATGGTTTGATTTTTGGGGGAGGTTTTTATGCTGCACTGCACGCGGAACTTGCCCCTGATTGAGGCTGCAGACGGTAAATGCTTAGTTAATTTTGATCCGTGGGCCGATATTCATATGTGAAAAAGTCATGACCTCATTCCATTGTCGCATAATTGCGACGCTATGGATTCAGGCGCAACTAAATCAGCGTCGATGCCTTATGGAATAAGGATATGTTATAATTTATCCATGAGCGAGTACCAGCTTAAGCCCGCGATCAGAGCCGGGGTGCGCAAGGCCCGCCCGCCCGGAAATGGTGGCACCGGCAGACGGCTCAGCAGGTCGATGTCGCGGCCATCGCCTGATACGGCATGTGCGAGCAATTTGCCGAAATAGGGGGCCAGCACCACCCCTTGGCCGGAATATCCGGCGGCGCACAGGAAGTTGCGGGAAAGCTTACGCACAAACGGCGCGCGGGTGAGTGTAATCGCCAGTGTCCCGCCCCAGCCGTGGCTGATGTTGGCGGCCTCAAGCTGTGGATAGATTTTCAGCATGTTTTTGCGCACAAAGGCGCGGATATCCTTGGGGAACCAAGGCATATAGTTTTCGCCGCCGCCAAACAGCAGGCGGTTATCGGGGGTCTTTCGCCAGTAATTGACCACAAAGCGCGAGTCAGCGGCGGCATAGTCATTTGGCAATATGGCCGGATCGGTCAGCGGTTCGGTCGTCAGGATAAAATTGTTGATCGGCATTACCTTCGCATCGGCCTCATCGCTCAGGCCGTGCATATAGCCGTTGCCGCACAGCAGGACATGGTCGCAGGTGACACGACCCGTTTCGGTCATCACCTCATAGCCTTCGCCTTTTGGGGTAATGCTTGTGACACGGCTGTGTTCATAAATCTGCGACCCCAGTGTGCGAGCGGCCTCGGCCATGCCGAGCGCCAGCTTGAGCGGGTGCAGATGGCCGCCGCCCATATCCAGTATGCCGCCGTGATAGACATCGGTGCCCAGCTCGGTCGCGACCTCGGATTGGCTGAGGATGCGGGTTTTATCGTAGCCATATTTTGTGTGTACAAACTCGGCATAGGCGATGTCGTCCGCCGCAAACTTCGGGCGGTGCCAGGCGTGGATCAGGCCGTGTTTGAAATCGCAGTCGATGCTGAACTCAGCGATCAAACCATGCAGACTGGCCATCGCCGCCTGCGACATATCCCAAAAGGCGCGGGCATCATCGGCCCCGAACAGGTGTTCCAGATGCTGTGGATCGAGGCGCTGCCCCACGTGCATTTGCCCGCCATTGCGTCCTGACGCGCCGGAGCCGATGCGCGTCCCTTCCAGCAGCACGCACTCTATGCCACGTCGGCGTAACTCTATGGCGGCCCCAAGCCCCGTATATCCCCCGCCGATAATGCAGACATGGGTGCGGATATCGCCGCTCAGCGCGGGTGCGGCGGGCGGTATGTCGGCGGTCTGGGTGTACCAGGAGCCTTCGGGGTGGCCGGTGTTTTTCACGGCTACACGCTGAGTAGCAAGAACTCCCGTTCCCACGGGCTGATGGTGCGCATGAAGGTTTCATACTCGTGCTGCTTGACGCGCGAATAGGCGGTGATGAACTGCTGGCCCAGAATCTCGGCCACAGGCTCTGAGCGCTCCATCTTGATCAGCGCCTGAATGAGGCTGTAGGGCATGTCACCGGACGGCACTTCGCTCATGTCGGTATCAACGGGGGCCGCCGGTTTATTGGCCTCACACATCCCCAGATACCCCGTCGCCAGCACACCGGCGATGGCAAGGTACGGGTTGGCGTCTGATGACGGAATCCGGTTTTCCAGACGGCGGTTTTCGGCATCCGACGGTGGCACCCGCAGACCCGCCGTGCGGTTATCATAGCCCCAATGAGTGTTGACCGGGGCGCCGGACCCGCGCGAAAGCCGCCGGTACGAATTGACATAGGGCGCCAGCAGCGAGGTGATCGCCGGCATATATTTCTGCTGACCCGCAATAAAGTGGAAAAAGGCTTCGGTCGGCTCACCGGTTTTCGGGTCGGAAAACAGGTTGTTTCCGGTGTGCGCATCCAGAACTGACTGGTGAATGTGCATGGCCGAACCGGGCTCCAGCGCCATTGGCTTGGCCATGAACGTCGCGTAGATATCGTGCTCCAGCGCCGTTTCCTTGATGGTGCGCTTAAACATGAACACCTGATCAGCCAGTTCGAGCGGATCGCCGTGGCGCAGGTTAATCTCCATCTGGGCGACGCCGGATTCGTGGATCAGTGTGTCGATCTCCAATCCCTGACTTTCCGAATATTCATACATGTCCTCAAACAGGGCATCAAATTCATTGACCGCAGAAATTGAATAGCCCTGACGACCCGTTTCAGGCCGACCCGACCGACCGGTCGGGGGCTTCAGCGCATAGTCGGGGTCGATGTTTTTTTCGACCAGATAGAACTCAAGCTCCGGCGCAATCACCGGCTTCCAGCCCTTATCGTGATAGAGTTTAAGCACGCGCCTGAGCACCTGACGCGGGCTTTCCTCGACCGGGCGGCCATCGGGTAGAAAGGCGTCGTGGATGATCTGCGCGGTCGGATCATTGGCCCACGGCACCACGCTTAGGGTGTTGAAATCAGGCCGTAAAAACACGTCGGTGTCACTTTGTACCGTGCCGACTATGCCCTCTAAGTCCGGAAAATCGCCGGTGATGGTCTGATAGAAAATCGACAGCGGCAGGTTCATGGAGCCGACCTGAATGAACTTGCGCACCGGCATGATCTTGCCGCGCGCGACACCGGCAAGGTCAGGCACCATGCACTCGATTTCTTCGATATTCTGGGAGGCGCACCAATCGGCCGCTTCACGGATGTCTTTGGCGCCGCGCTTATTGTAGCCGGTTTTGGGACGTTTGGATTTGGACTTCATGGGTATGACTTTGAAGAGGGCTTTCAGGACGCAGCTTATGTGTGTATGGCTTGATCATGGAGAGGTCGCGGATATTTTCAACCGAAAATGTCTGTAAATATCCGGCGGCTACGTAAATGTGATCACAATGTCTTATGCCCGTTATACCTCTAAATTCGGCTAATGATAGCCGTCTTGAACCCTATCGCCATGTCAAAGACCGCGACCTGACCGGGCGGCAGGGCCTGTTTATGGCCGAGGGCAAGGTGGTGCTGGAGCGGTTGTTTGCCTCAGCTTTGTGTGAGACGGTCAGTATATTGACCACACCGGCGCGGCTTGAGGGCCTAAGCGTGCCCGACGATGTGCCGGTTTATGTCGTGGATCAAACGGTGATGGATGAGGTGGCGGGCTTTCCGATCCATCGCGGCTATCTGGCGCTCGGGCGGTATGCGCCACCGCAAAGCCTTGAGGATATTCTGGCGCGTCAGGGCCGCTTGCGGATCATGGCCTTGAGCGCCATCGCCAATACCGACAATATGGGTGGGCTGATGCGCAATGCGGCGGCATTTGGGGTCGATGCCGTAGTGCTGGATAGTGCCTGCTGCGATCCATTGTACCGTAAGGCGATCCGCGTCAGTGTCGGGGGCGCTCTGGTGGTGCCGCATTATCGGTTAGGGGTCGGGCAGAATTTGCTGGACGTGCTGAACACCCACGGCCTGACCGCCTATGCTTTGAGCCCGTCGGGTGATCAGGTGCTGGATCAGGTGGTGCCCGCTGAACGCTCGGCGTATCTGCTGGGCGCCGAAGGGCCGGGCCTGAGCCGCGACATTCTGGATGCCGCTGTCAGTGTGCAAATACCGATGCATGGTGGCTTTGACAGCCTGAACGTCGCCACCACCAGCGGGATCGTGCTCTATCATTTATGCCGGTGATTTTTTTTACGCGCATTTGTATCTGAAAACCGCTGCACACTTTTCAGAATGCGCTTAGTTCAAACCCTTATAACCCTTAAACCAGGTCGCAAAGCGTTCCAGCCCGTCCTTGAGCGGGGTGGAGGGCGCATAGCCGGTGACGGCCTTGAGCTTTGAGACATCGGCATAGGTGGTGGTGACATCACCCGGCTGCATCGGGCGCATGATCTTATCGGCCTCACGGCCCAGCGCGGTCTCAAGTGTCGAAATCATCTCCATCAGGCCGACCGGCTGATGGGCGCCGATATTGTAGATCTCGTTCTTGCCACCGGCAGGCGGATGATCGAGCACACCGATAATGCCCTCCACGATATCATCGATATAGGTGAAGTCGCGGTGCATATGACCCTCACCATAGACCTCAATGGCCTCGCCCTTCATGATCTTTTCAGAGAAGCTGAAATAGGCCATGTCCGGGCGGCCCCACGGGCCATAGACGGTAAAGAACCTTAAGCCCGACTGCGGAATCCCGTACAGGTGGCTGTAGGTGGTGCTCATCAGTTCGCCAGAGCGCTTGGTGGCGGCATAGAGCGAGACGGGTTCGTTAACGCGGTCATCTTCGCTGAAACCGTCACCGGCCAGAGGACGGTCGCCGTACACGGATGATGACGACGCATAGACCAGATGCTCGAAACCATCCACGGCGCGGCAGGCCTCAAGGATGCTTAAGTGCCCCTGAAGGTTAGAGCGCTGATAGGCAAACGGGTTTTCAATCGAATAGCGCACCCCGGCCTGAGCGGCGAGGTGAATGATGCGGGTTATGCCAGCGTCAAGCACCAGATCCTTGACGGCGTCAGCTTCGGCCACATCCATCTTGACGAAGCGAAAGGCCGGGTGATCGCTGATCTGCTTCAGGCGGGCATCTTTGAGGGACGGATCGTAATAGTCATTGACGATATCAATGCCGACCACGGTTTCGCCGCGCGCCAACAGGGCACTCGCTACGTGAAAGCCGATAAAGCCCGCTACGCCCGTTACCAGTATCGCCGTCTTAGCCAATGTCACCTAACCCTTTTCGCCTGTCCCTGCGGCGTGTTTAAACGCCAATGACCCTTACGTCACGCACAATATGCCGAGCGGCCTTAGAAAAGGTTTATGACTTGCCATCACCGCATTGATCATATTTATTAGTTCCATAAACAGCCGCCGCCGGTTAACGGATGGCGATTTCGGGGGACGGCGATTTCGGGCGGATTTCCGGCATAACTGAATAACTGAGGGATCATCTAAACTGGCGCCGATCATGTGCGCCGCTTGGGAGGATTTATGTCTTTTCTGACTTCGACCCTTAAGGCTCTGGCCTTTTTGGGGGCATTATCGTGCGCGTCAACCGCTTTGGCCCATGAAACCCTAAAGCTTGAGGCCCCCAAGCCCGATCTGGCGGCGACCCCGCCGATGGGCTGGAATTCGTGGAATAAGTATAAGTGCGATATCAACGAGGCGATGGTCCGCCGTCAAGCCGACGCCATGGCGTCGTCCGGCATGAAGGATGCGGGTTATAAGTATATTGTCATCGACGACTGCTGGCAGAAAAGCCGCGACGCCAACGGCAATATTCAGGCCGATCCTGAGCGCTTTCCGTCGGGTATCAAGGCTCTGGCCGATTATGTCCATTCTAAGGGATTGAAGTTCGGGCTTTACTCTGATGCTGGGGTTCTAACCTGCGGTGGGCGTCCGGGCAGCCGGGGCTATGAGTTTCAGGATGCCCGCCAATATGCGCAGTGGGGCGTCGATTATCTGAAATACGACTGGTGCTACACCGGCACGATGGATGCCGAGGCGGCCTATACCATTATGGCCAAGGCGCTGCGGGCTTCGGGGCGGGATATCCTGCTGTCGATCTGCGAGTGGGGCGACAATGAGCCGTCAAAATGGGCGGCGGTGCCGGGCCATATGTGGCGCACGACCGGGGATATCTTTGATGCCTGGGAAGGTAAGTCGGGCTATTCCATCGGGATGACCAATATTCTGGATAAACAGGTCAATCTGTGGAGCCATTCCGGGCCGAACCAATGGAACGATCCGGACATGCTCGAAGTCGGCAATGGCGGCATGACTAAGACGGAATATGAGGCGCACTTCTCGCTGTGGGCCATGCTGGCGGCCCCGCTGATCTCAGGTAACGACCTGTCGACCATGAGTGAGGAGACGCTCAAAATCCTGACCAATAAGGATGTCATCGCGGTCGATCAGGACCCGCTCGGCCAGCAGGCACGGCGCATCTGGAAGGACGGCGATCTGGAAATCTGGGCCCGGCCATTAAAGGGCGGCGACCGCGCAGTGGTGTTGTTTAACCGTGGGGCTGAGGCCAAAACCATGAGCGTGACCTGGGATCATATCGACCTGCCCGCCGGTTTACGGGCCGATGTCAAAGACCTGTGGTCCAAGACGGTGACCAAAGGCGTCAAAGGCACATTCGGCGGCACGGTGGCTTCACACGGCGTCATCATGGTGCGGATCACACCGAAGACCTGACACAGGCTGAAGGCCGTTGCTTCCTTTTGGGCGGCAACGGCCTAATGCGCGGTTTCGGGCTGGAATGAGGCCAGAAGCTCCAGCGATTCCAGAAGGATCGCCCGCATGGCTTTTTCAGCCCCCACCGCATCGCCATTTTCAATCGCCACCAGAACCGCTTCGTGGGCAGGGATGGAGGCGGTATGACCGGCGATCTTATTGGTCAGGCCGATAGAAATGCGCAGGGCCGTATTGATCAGGGCCCTCAGTTGCAGGAAGAACGGATTGCCTGATGCCTTGAGGATGGCGACATGGAAATCAATGTCGGCGGCAAGGGCCGCATCATGGTCGTGGAGTTCGTTACGCATGCCGTTCAGACCGTCCCTGATGGCGCGGATTTCAGCCTTATTGGCGCGCTGGGCGGCAAGGGCTGCGGCCACGGGCTCGATCGCCAGGCGCACCTCAGTGAATTCGCGATAGATCTTGTTGGAATATTGCCGCTCCATCAGCCAGCGTGTGACATCGGGATCGAGCAAATTCCAGTGGGCGATCGGCTCTACCTTGGTACCTTGACGCGGACGCGCGCTAAGCAGGCCCTTGGCGGTCAGCATTTTTACGGCTTCGCGCGCGACGGTCCGGCTGGCGCCAAAGCGTATGCATAACTCCGCTTCGGTCGGAAAGCCGTTCTTGTCGAAATCGCCGATCACGATCGATTGCCCCAGGGTCTCAAGCAAACCGTATGTGAGGCTGGCGCCACGTTGGGTACGCATGTTTCTCTACCTTGCCTTTTTATGCTCGCTTATCGCGAGTCATTATATATGAAATTGTGAACGGCTACCTTTAATCGGCAAAAAACGATGATTTTGTCCAGTCTAAATGACTGCAAATACACAATTTTTCCCAAATTGTGGGGTTTTCAGGAAACAGTTTAGGCTTCCCCCGTCGCTCAATTTTGTGAACATCCCCTATTGGACACGCTTTTCAATGATAGCGCTATCAATTTTGGCTTGCTGTTTCAATTTTTGATGATACATAAATTTGTAAGATAAAATAGCTCGTCGCGTGCCAAATAAATAATACCGCGGCAAGGGCAAACATCGGGAAGAGATGGTTAAGGGACATCCCACTTGCGGCCGAGAGCGCAACGCATGACGTTGGCGCATGCTTGGCGTATACTCCCGGCAAACAAATGATGACTTCAGAGGGAGCCGGGCAACCGGAAATTCAGTATGATATCCGCACACGCAAAGCTGACGCGTCGTTTTCTGATGGGCGCCTGTGCCAGCCTGATAGTGGTGTCGTCGGCCATGCCAGCACTGGCGCAAGCCGTAAAAGATCTGCCGCGCATTGAGAAAAAGAACGGCAAGGCCGCTCTGTTTGTCGATGGCGCGCCCTATCTTATTCTGGGGGCGCAGGCCAATAACTCGTCAAACTATCCGTCGCAACTGCCCAAGGTTTGGCCGGCGCTGAAAGACATCCACGCCAACACGCTGGAGATTCCGGTGGCGTGGGAGCAGATCGAGCCCAAGGAAGGTCAGTTCGATTTTTCCTATGTCGACGAACTGGTTAAGCAAGCCCGCGAAAACAATGTTCGGCTGGTGCTGCTGTGGTTCGGGACGTGGAAGAACACCTCGCCCAACTATACGCCGGACTGGGTGAAGCTGGACAATAAGCGCTTTCCGCGCATCACCAAAAAAGACGGCACGGTATCATATTGTCTGTCGCCGATGGAGCGCACGACGCTGGAGGCTGACAAAAAGGCCTTCGTCGCCCTTATGACGCACCTGAAAAAGATCGACGGCGACAAACACACGGTCATCATGATCCAGCCGCAGAACGAGAGCGGCACCTATGGTTCGGTGCGCGACTATTCACCCAAGGCGGAAAAGGTCTTCGCCGGTCAGGTGCCTGCGGCCCTGCTGAAAAAGAAGGGCATCGCCAAGGGCGGATCGTGGACGCAAGTGTTCGGTAAACATGCCGATGAATACTTCCACGCCTGGCATATCGCCAGCTACATCAATGAGATCGCGGCGGCCGGACGTAAGGTCTATGACCTGCCGATGTTTGTGAACGCAGCCTTACGTGAGCCGCTGGTCGAGGTCGGGCCGGAGACCTATTCTTCGGGCGGTCCAACCCACAATGTCATCGACATCTATCAGGCGGCAGCCCCGGCCATAGATATCATCGCCCCCGATATCTATAAGCGCGACTCGGCCAACTATGAGGCGGCGCTTAGCCACTATTCCAAGCACAACAACCCGCTCTTCGTGCCGGAAACCGGTTCGGACACCGAATTTGCCCGCTATATTTTTAGTGTGCTGGGACGCGGCGGGATTGGCTTTGCGCCGTTCGGCATCGACTATACCGGCTACACCAACTATCCGCTGGGTGGGCGTCACATCAACCCGGAGGGCTTAAAGCCCTTCCGCGAAAAATATGCTCTGTTTGCGCCGATGATGCGTGAGTGGGCCAAGATCGCCTATGAGAAACCCGTCTGGGGCGTCGCTGAAGCTGACGACCGCAAGCCGCAGTCGATTGACCTGGGCGGCAAGTGGAGGGTCGATGTCATGTACGGTGAATGGCAGTTTGGCCTGACCGAATGGACCTGGCTTGGCAAATTCGACCCGGTGCCGGGCCGTGAAAAGCCCAATGGCGGTATGGTCATCGCCCAACTGTCCGAAGATGAGTTTCTGGTCACCGGCGTCCATGCCCGCCTCAATTTTGGCGTGGGTGAAAAGCAAAAAGGTAAGAACCTGATCTTCCGCGCCGTAGAGCAGGGCCACTTTGAAAACGGCAAGTGGGTGGTAGATTTCGTCTGGAACGGCGATCAGACCGACTACGGCCTAAACCTGACCGGGGAACCGGCTGTCCTTAAAATCAAACTCGCTACCTACTAAACGATACAGGGAAGACGATTATGAAACCATTTATGTTTGCCCCCGCTTTTGCAGCCCTGCTGATGGCCAGCACGGCGCTTGCGGGCTCATTTGAAAAAACCGCCACCGGTATTGTGGTCAAGCCTGACAGCGGCCCGGCCAAAGAAGTGCGTCTTGAGGTCATCAATGACTCGGTCATCCATGTGCTGGCGGTCGATGATCCGGCCCGCCCGCAAATCGAATCCCTGATGGCGATGGCCAAACCTGCGGGTGCCTTCACGGTCACCGGTGCTGCCGATACGGTCACGCTTGATGCCGGTAAGGCCAAGGCGGTGGTGTCCCTGAAAAGCGGTCTGATCACCTTTCAGGACGCCAGCGGCAAGACCCTGCTGACGCAGGCCAAGGCCGACATCACACCGGTTCTGGTCGAAGGTAAGCCCTATGTCGCCACCCACGCCCAGTTCAATAAGGGCACCTCTGAGGCATTTTATGGTCTGGGTCAGCACCAGAACGCCCAGATGAACCTGAACGGTGAAAACGTCGAACTGCGTCAACATAATATGGATATCGGCATTCCGTTTGTGGTGTCGGATATGAACTACGGCATTCTGTGGGATAATAACTCGGTCACGCGTTTCGGTAATCCGGTCCGTTTCGGTCTGGCCAGCCGTGATCTGAAGCTGACCACCCCCGATGGCAAGGCCGGTCTGACGGCCAAATACTATGTCGACGGTAAGCTGATCCTGACCCGCACTGAGCCCGATGTCCGGTACCAGTTCCTGAGCGATGTCGACAAATATTGGCCGAAAGACGCCGCCCTGACCAAGGAAGCCACCACCGGCAAAAAGGTCAAGGTGGTTTGGGAAGGCACCATGACCTCCGACCAACCGGGCGTGCATAAGATGCGCCTGTTTGCGTCCGACTATGCGATCCTTAAAGTGGGGGATAAGACCCTCTTTGATCATGATATCTGGCGTATGGGCTGGAACGCCTGGTATAACAATTTCGATCAAAGCTTTGAAGCCGGTAAGCCGGTTCCGCTCAGCCTCGAATGGGAGCCGTCGGGCGGCCTGATTTCCCTGCATCACTCCAACCCGGAACCCGATGCCGATAAGCACTCCCTGCGCTTTACCTCTGAGGCGGGCACGGGCCTGAACTATTACTTCATTGCCGGCAAAGATATCGAAGGCGTGATCGGCGGTTATCACCATGTCACCGGCACCCCGCCGATGATGCCGAAATGGGCCTACGGCTTCTGGCAGTCGCGTCAGCGCTATGAAACGCAAGACCAGTTGCTGGGTGTACTCAAAACCTACCGCGACAACAAATGGCCGATCGACAACATCGTGCAGGACTGGTTCTACTGGCCGGAAGACCAGTGGGGCAGCCATAAGTTCGACCCCACCCGCTTCCCTGACCCCAAGGGCATGGTTGATAAGGTGCATGCCCAAAACGCCCGTATCATGATCTCGATCTGGGGCAAGTACTATCCGAATACCGATAACTATAAGGAGTTCGAAGCCAAGGGCTATATGTGGACCAAGAACGTCGAACTGGGCTTTAAGGACTGGGTCGGCCCCGGCTACCTCAACAGCCACTATTCGCCGTACAACAAAGAAGCCCGCGACATCTATTACCGCCAGATGAAAGAAGGTCTGGTGAAATACGGCTTCGATGCGTGGTGGATGGACAATACCGAGCCTGACGTGCGCTCAAACACCTCACCGGAAGAATTTGCTGAACTGATCACCCCGACCCAAATGGGGCCGGGCGCTCTGGTGCACAATGCCTATGCCACCATGAACACTCAGGCCATGTATGATGGCCTCAAGGTTGATCAGCCCGATACCCGCCAGTTCATCCTGACCCGCTCAGGCTTTGCGGGCGTGCAGCGCAACGCCGCGGCCCTGTGGTCCGGCGATGTCGTCGGCACCTGGGACAACTTGTTTGACCAGATTTCAGCCGGTGTGCAGACAGGCTTCTCCGGCGTGCCCAACTGGACGCACGACATTGGCGGCTATGCGCAGGAAACCCGCTTTCAGGGTAATGATGTCGGTGGCTTGCAGGAAAACCGTGCGGCTGGTGGTACCGGCACGGCTGAGGACCTGAAAGAATGGCGTGAGCTGAACCAGCGCTGGTGGCAGTTCGGCACCTTCTCGCCGCTGATGCGCTCGCACGGCGAAGGGGTGAAGCGCGAAATCCACGAAATCTCGCCCGAAGGCTCGCCCATGCGCGCCAACATGGTGTGGTTCTTGGAACTGCGCTACCGCTTGATGCCGTACATCTATTCGGCGGCGGCTGACAGCCACTATGCTTCGGCCCCGATCATGCGCGGCTTTGCCCTTGATTTCCCGACGGACGCCAAGGCTAAGAACGTCAACGACCAATACATGTTCGGTAAGTCGATCCTGGTCGCCCCGGTGACTAAGTATCAGGCCACGTCGCGCAGCGTCTACCTGCCGATGGGCGCTGACTGGTATAATGCCTATACCGGCGCGAAAACCACAGGCGGTCAGACGATCACGGTTGATGCGCCGCTCGATCAGATCCCGCTGTTTGTCAAATCCGGTGCGATCGTGCCTATGGGCCCGGTCATGCAGTATGTCGATGAAACACCGGACGCACCGCTGACCCTCAATGTCTATACCGGCGCTGATGGCAGCTATAGCCTCTATGAAGATGATGGTGTGTCTAACGCCTACATCAAGGGCCAGTTCAGCCGTATCCCGTTCGCCTATAACGACAAGACCGGTGAACTGAAGATCGGTGCGCGTTCGGGCAGCTATAAGGGTATGGTGGCCAACCGTACGTTCAAGGTCCGCTTTATCAAGGACGGCGGCAAAACCACCGACTTTGACGCAGCCGACCGGACCGTGACCTATACGGGTAAGGCGCTCACAGTGAAGCGGCCGTAAATTTCGACGCAGTTTGAAGCTAAGAAGCCCGAAGTTTTTGACTTCGGGCTTTTTTGATCCTGTACGGGAGCGTTGCGGGTAGATTTTCCGAAAAATTTCTACATTGCTCCCGCTCGGTAGCGTGAATGGTTAAATCTTAAAGTTTGTGTTATATTGTTCCCGGACGGGAGCGAATAAAATGAGTCAGCCTGACAATTTCAGCAAAAAAATGCTAGCAACCACGCTGTACGCTATGACGGCACCTTTCGCATCGATAGCGCCTGTCCTCGCAAAGATAAGTGATCCGGCCTCTGTGTCCCGGATGGAAATAAATTCGGTCGAGAGTTTAGGGAAATACATACATAGTGTGCGTAAAGAGCTTAACCTCAGCCAGCAACAATTTGCCGATATGACCGGGGTGGGGCGTCGGTTTATATCTGAGCTGGAGGCCGGAAAACCGACCCTGGAATTTGGGCGGGTGCTTAAGGTTTGTCAGGCGGCGGGTATTGAGCTTATGGCAGTCAAACGATGAGGTTGTCTGTATGGCTGGACGGTATAGATCAGCCCATAGGACGGCTGGAATCGTTTGATAGCGGCGCGATTAGTTTTTCATATCATGAAGACTATTTAAACGGCGCGGCCATCCCGATATCTCTGTCGTTACCCCCTCAATCTATCCCGTTTAGTGATGCTCAGGCACGAGCTTTTTTCAGCAACCTGCTGCCGGAAAACGACCAAGCGCGTCGTTTGATTGAGCGCGAAGGCCTAAGTCGCGACGATGTCGTGGGCATACTCTATCATCTTGGGGCCGACTGTTCCGGTGCGATTTCGTGTCTGCCGGAAGGGGCGGCGCCGGTCAAGATGCCGGGGGACTTAGCGGCGGATTATGAAGCCCTGTCCGATGATGATATCGCGGCGATCATGACGTCCTTGCGGGATTTTCAGCGGTTGCCGAACGAGACGGCTGATCCATCCCCGCTGGCAGGCGTGCAGGGTAAAATCGCGCTGACAGTTTTACCGGATGGGCGCTGGGCCTTGCCTAAGCCAGACCGCAAGGTGCCCTCAACCCATATCCTTAAAGTGCCGGAGCGTGCCGATCAGGGCGACGTACGTCATGAATGGGCGGCCTGTAGTCTCATGCACGGTTTAGGCATGTGGGCGTCTGTGCCTCAGATGGTTGAACGTGCCGGGGTTCAGGGCCTTTTGATCAACCGGTTCGACCGTATTGTCAGTGGCAATACGGTGATAAGGTTGCATCAGGAAGATTTTGCTCAGGCGCTTGGATTGCCGCCGCGTCTGAAATATGAGCGCAATGGACAGACTGGGCGGACTTTTGATGCTGCGGCCGTGGCCGGTTTAATCGACAGGCTGCGCATACCAGCGCAGGCTAAACGCACGTTTCTGCTGGCGACGATTATCAATCTGGCGCTCGGCAATAACGACAACCACGCCAAGAACCATGCCTTGCTGTATATGGGCAGTGCCGTGCCGCAGATAGCCCCCTTGTACGATGTTTTGCCTGTGCGCTTGAATGATCGCTATACTGACAGGCTGGCATTCAATATCGGACGGGCTGAACGCTTTGAAGATATCACCCATGACGATATCAAAGCTTTTTTCGCTACCTTTGGGCTGGATGGCGGTCGCTATCGTCGATTTATAGACATCGATATTAAGCCCAGATTTCAGCGACTGGATGAATTCGCTATGCAGATTCAAGCACAGGGCATGAAGTCTTTTGACGATCTGATCGGCAATAATTTGATGCGGTTAAATGACCTGATGGGACTCGATTTGCAGTTGCGCGAACGTGATTTGTTTGTGGCGCAAGGCGGTGGATGGATTGCCAGTTAAACCCCCGCCGGATCGATCCGGCGGGGGTTTTGTTATTTGCGCTTGAACGGTAGGGGCCGGTCGGGATCGATGTTGAGGCTCACCAGCCATGCCCTAACGGCCTCGACCTTGCGGGCCTGTTCCAGCTTCTGTTCGCAGATCATGTCCTCGACCGCCCACATATAGGTGCGCAATTTGCGGGCATAGAGGCTGATCGGGCAGCAGGGGTCATCAACAGGCATTAAGGCGCGGGTTCCTTATGGGCGGACTAAACCAGAGTCTGGCCGGTGATTTTCAACACCGGCGTAAACGCCGGATGCTGAGCGGGCAGTTTCACATTTAGTCCGTCTGGAGACAATTCAAATTCCAGAGGTTGAGCTATACCCAAAAGTTCGACACGTTCAATAGTGGCTTTGGAAGTGAGCGTATTTTTTGCGAACGTGGTTATGAGCATCTGCCCGCCTTCGGGCCAGTCCTGAGCCAGCGCATAAAGCGCGCCGTCCTTGGTGGTAAAGCGGATATCCTGAGCCGTGAAGGGTTTGGCAGCGGCTTCGTTCTGGTGACCGGCGCCGACTTCGGTTGGGCCTTCACCAAACGTATGCCAGGCGCGGGTGCCAAAGATGGCCTCGCCATTGACCGCCATCCATGCGGCCATGTCCTCTAGGATCACCACTTCTTTCTCATCGATTTCGCCATTGCCGCGAATCGGGATCGACAGCAACAGGTTGCCATTCTTTGAGACCGCATCGGTCAGCAACTGAATGACGTGCTTGGCCGATTTATAGCCATCGCGGTCATACAGGCCGCGATCATAGTGCCAGTTGCCGATGCAGGTGCAGGTCTGCCAGTATTCCGGGCGCAGATAGGCCGACGCCCCGCGCTCGACATTGTTGGTCAGGGCCTTGGCCTGAGTCGCATCCAGCTTGTTGCCGGTGACGACGGCTTCATTTTTGCCGTGCCATTTGGTACTCTGATTGTAGAGATAAGCCGTCGCCTCAAGACCAACCCCGGCCAGCGGGGTGACATAGTTGTCCATATAGACAAAATCGGGCTTATACTTATCCATCAGGTCGTTCTGACGGGCCAGCCATTGTTTGGCGTAATAGGGGTTATTCTTCGGCTGAGCTTCGGTCCATTCGCCGGAGGTTTTGTCGTTAAAGGCCTGCATGTCGGTGATGGCGGTAATGCCATCGGGCGGCACCATGCCTTCAGCCGGACCGGTATAAAGCTCCTGCGGATCAAGGCCGTCCCACCATGTGCCCTTGCCGTCCTTTTTGGTCAGGTGATAGGCGTCATAACGCACGCCTTGCAAAGGTCCTTCGGCATCATAGCCGTAAGCCGTCTGCCACCAGTGCCAGGCGTGGGCGGAGTGGTTGGAGACGCCAAAGCGCAAGCCCTCCGCCTTGACCAGCTTTTCCCAGGTGCCGACGATATCTTTCTTCGGGCCGACGCGCACACTGTTCCATTGATGGTATTTGGAGTCGTACAGATCGAGGTTGTCGTGGTGGTTGGCCATAGCCACGAAATATTTCGCACCCGCCGCCTTATAGAGCTGGATCAGCTTTTCCGGCTCCCATTTATCGGCCTTCCACTGACCGATGATTTCCATAAAGCCGGTTTTGCTGGGGTGGCCATAGTGTTTGACGTGGTGGTCGTAATAGAAATTGCCCTGCATATACATTTGACGGCCGTACCAGTCGCCAGCTTCGGGCACGCACTGCGGCCCCCAATGGGCCCAGATGCCGAGCTTGGCGTCCTTGAACCATTCCGGGGTCTGGTAGTTCTCGGATAAGGATTCCCAGGTCGGTTTGAACTTTGCCGGTTTAGCTTGGACGGCGGGTGCCATTGCGGCGGCCGTGAGGGCCGAACCTGTGGCCAGAAGATCGCGACGGGTGGGGGTCATGGAATGGCCTCTTCAAACGGAATAGCGGACAGGTCTTGGTCGGAATAGAGATTAACATAGGGCGCGTCGGCCCAGGCATAGCGCACGAATTTGGCGTCCGATGTGTTGGAGGCTTTGAGTGTGACGGTCATGCCCGATACATCGGCGGTGGCAAACCGGCACGCTTTGGCGGCATCGCACACCTCAAACCCGATCGCCTGAGCCGAGGAATAGGTTTGAAGCGGGGCATCAAAGGTGATGGCGATATCGGCCCCGCTGCGCGCGACCTTTACTGGCTGCGGCCCGCCGGAGACGACAGCCTCACCATAGGCGACTTTGCGCGCTGCCAGTGCCAGACGCTGCCCCACCACGTTTTTTTGGGTCGGGTGGATATCAACGCGGTCGCCGACATCAATCGCCACGGCCAGTCCGGTTTTCGGATCGGCATTCACCGTCTGACGCTGGGCTTCGCGCAGTTCGGCCCACGCCGATTGGGTCGGTGCCTTGGCGACCGGCCCGAAATTAGCCAGTTGCACGACCAGAAACGGCAGATCGGGCGCGTCGAATGCTCTGCGCCAATCCGCAATCATTGCGGGTAGCAGGCGGGCATATTCGGCGGGCTGAGAGACATTGGATTCGCCCTGATACCAGGCCGCCCCTTTGAGGGTATAGGGCGCAATCGGCGCGATCATGCCGTTATAAAGGTTGGTCAGGCCGCTGGTCGCCAGCCACGGTGTCGTGGGTGAATTTTTAAGTGCTGACAGCGGGGCCGAGACCTTATACTTCCACTGAGCGGGCAGGGTGATGTTCGATCCGTCCGCAAAGGCGATGCGCCGGTCGTTGGGCTTACCCCACAACCCGCCGCCGCCGCCGGAATCATAGGCGCGCACGGTGATGACGTTTTTTCCGGCCTTTAGTGTCCCCGCAGGAATGGCATAGGTGCGCGGCGCGTTCCAGCTTTCGGTGGCACCGACTACGTTGCCGTTGACAAAGGTGGTGTCGCCGTCATCGACGGGGCCGAGTTCGACCGTGGCCGCTTGTATGGCCTGAGCCGCCGTTAAGGTGACCGAGGTGCGATACCAGATCACGCCATCGAAGAAGGTCAGTTCCGGCTTGCCCGCACTTTCCCAGAAGCCATTGGCGGTAATTGTATCCCAGCCGCGGTCGTCGAAATCGCGCGTCGCCCATGTGGCTTTTACTTTGGCGTCGGGCTCATTGGCCTGCCACCAGTCGAGCATGATCGCCTGCCACTCGGTTTTAGCGGTTTGCGGATCACGGCTGTAGGCTTTCAGCGTCTCAAGGCCCTGATCATAGGTTTTCAGATCGCGCAGGGCAGGCTCCGACATCCACGACTGGATGGTGGTGCCACCCCATGACGAATGGATCATGCCGATGGGGACGTTTTGGGTTTTTTGAAGTTCCTTGGCCATGTAGTAACAGACGGCGGAGGTATCGCCGGTCGTCTCTGGCCCCACGGCGCGCCACTCAAGGCGTTTGGGCAAGGTGTCAAGCGGGTTGGCCTGAGCGTCGCGATCGACGGTTACAAACCGGATATCGGGATTGGCCGAGTTCTGGATTTCGTTATAGGCATTGGTGGCGTACTTGGTCTGAAACTCCATGTTCGATTGGCCCGAACACAGCCAGACATCGCCCATGACGACATCATTAAGGGCTGCGACCGCCGAACCGCTGCTGGCCTTAAGCGTGTACGGGCCTCCCGCTTTGGTGGCGGGCAGGGTCGCCGTCCATTGGCCCTTAGAGTCGGCGGTGACGGGAACCGACACACCGGCCAGTTCAACTGTGACCGGTGCGTTTGCGGTGGAGGTACCCCAGACCTTGACCGGCGTATCCCGTTGCAGGACGGCATGGTCGCTGAAGATATTGTCAAAAGCGACCTGCGCCCAGGCTGGTGAGGCAGCGCTTATAGCCGCAATAGCCGTCAATAAAACCCGCATTGTTTCCCCTATTTTGCCGCTTCAGGCAGTTTGAAATCACCATACAATACGCCTCTGCCATCGGTGCCGATATAGAGCCGGCCGAACACCTTGGGGTCGCCCGCCATGACGCCGCGGATCGAGCCAAACTGCTTTGACGGCGTGGTCAACCTGACCCAGCGCGCGCCCAGATCGGATGAGAAATATAACCCCTCCCGATCATTAAGTTTACCCCAGACAAACAGGGCCGGATAGGTCTCACCGGGGGCAGATTTGCCAAAGGCCACCGCCCAGGCTTCCTGAAAACCGGGCAGGGTGGAAAAGGTCTTGCCGCCATCATCTGAGACATTGAGCCCGTTCCAGCCGCCGACCCACAGATGGCCTTCGTTGCCGGGGGCAGCGCGCATCCGTCCGCCCCAATCGACGGCATTGGGGGTTACGACCTTAAATGTCAGGCCGCCGTCTTCGGAGGCGTAGACCGTCTTTTTGCGGTTATCATAAAGATAGAATTTCTTTGGGTTCACCCGGTCGGCAATCGGGAAGATATGGTGTTCGCTATTGACCGGCGCGCCCGTCGATTTCACCCACGTCTGGCCTTTGTCGGTAGACACATAGGGCTCAGATTTGGCGGGCATCCATACCCACGACGCGCCGTCTGCCGATACGCCGATGCCCATGGTCTGATAGTCATTGCCGGTGACGGTGGGGGGGCGTGACGCAAAGCCGCTCCAGGTCTTGCCGCCATCTTCGGAATAATAGCCAAATGGTGGGCGGTCGGAGGTGCGTACGATCAGGCTGGGTTTGGCCTCGGCGAAATCCATGCCGCGCGTATGGACGCCGTTGGGATGGAAATAGGTTGAATTTTTGGCCGAGGTCAGGTCATCATGACGGAACCCGCCGATGTCGCCCAGCGCTGAAAAGACCGGCGCGCCCACAGGTGGCGAAATCAGTTCCAGCACAGCGGTTTCTTCCAGTCCCTGATTGGTGAAGCGCCAGTTGAGCTTTGCGCCGGTATCGATGCTGGCCAATTCGCGGTTCTCCCACAGGCCATAGCCAGTGACGTAGAACACCCGGCTGGAATCAAACGGATCGATATCGATATCGCCGATCCAGTGGCCTAGGTGGTCATGGCTGCCGCCCGCATAGGGCAACAGCCACGGCGCTTCGGAGGTGTCGAAGGCTGATTTTTTGCTCAAAGGCGTCCATGATTTCCCGCCGTTTGTGGATCGGAAAATCTCATCGCCCGACCCCCAGCGGTTGATCGTGGACACCACCAGCGTGCCGGGGTGTTGCCGATCCAGTGACAGGCCCGCATAGCCGAAGGTTTCTGCCGTGGGCTTAAGCGGGGTGATGTCGTCCCACTTTTCAGCGTTTGGGTCATAGGTCTTGACCGCGCCGTCCTTGACGCCGTTGGGGCCGATACCGTCCGAAAACGTCAGGAACAGCTTGCCGCCCGTATCAAAGTCGGCGTGGTGCGGCATCAGGCCCTTGGGCGTGCCGGGAACCGCCGTCCATGAGGTGCCGCCATCCTTTGAGGCGTAGAGGCTTTTGCCGTCTTTCGCTTCGACGCCCGCATAGAGGCTGCCTTTACCGTCCGGCAGTACCCACAACACATGCTCGGCGGGCAGGGCCGTCTTTGTCCATGTCAGGCCTGCATCCGCGCTACGCCAGAGGCCGTCGCGGCTGGTGCCCAGCCACAGGGTCTGCGGATTGGCGGGATCGACCACCAGACGCTCACCGGTGGAGCGGCCATCGGCGTTGCCCCCCAGCCAGAACGGCAGCTCGGTCTTGGTGAAGGTCTTGCCGCGATCTTTGGAAATCAGGATCGCCCCTTTGCGGGCATTGCCGCCGAGATATTCACCCGCCGCCAGATAGACGCGATCAGGGTTTTGGGGATCGAGACCGATTGAGAGCACACCATAAAGCTGCGAATCGGCCTTACCCAGAAAATCGAGCATCTGCACCCAGCGACCGGCGGCGGCATCAAAGCGGTAGGCTCCGCCGATATCGGTACGGGCATAGACAAGGCCCTTTTCGATCGGATGAAACACCACACCGGGGACAAAACCGCCGCCCAGGATTTCAACATTCTGCCAAGTGTAAACGGGGGCTGTAGTCTGTTTGGGGGCCGGTTTTGGGGCTGGTGTTTGAGGCGGGGGCGGCGTTTGCGCCAGACTTGTTGATGTGAGCGCTAACATGGCGACTGACATCCCAGCCGCAATTAAACCTTCCCGTACCATATGTGCTTCCCGTTATGTTTTTAGGGCTTGTTTCAGAAACCTTACGCAAATTTTATTTTGCATTTGCGAAAGGGATTGCTGATCAAGCCTTTGATATTTGTAGGATAAAATATGACAGCGTTAGACAATAATGCAAGATGGAAAAGATTTCACAGGTGAAAATCGCGCCATTTGCTTTGAACGCGAAAGCGGATTATGGCTATAGCTGGTTGATTACATATCATTTTCATTATCATCGCGGGGGAAAGCGAGTGGTAATAAAATGAATAAGCTAGGGGAACAACTTGGCGAGAAAAGTCGGGCGTCGCGGCGGCAATATAGTGACTATTCATGATGTGGCACGTCATGTGGGCGTATCGCCCATGACCGTGTCGCGCGTCATCAATGGCGAGAAAAATGTGCGTGAGGAAACCCGTCAAAAGGTTCTGGCCTCGGTTGAAGCGCTGAATTATTCACCGAACATGGCCGCGCGCAGTCTGGCGACGCAGGATGTGGCGCGGGTGGCCCTGCTGTATTCCAATCCGTCGTCGGCCTATCTCAGCGAGTTTTTGTTGGGCATACTTGAGCAAAGCGCCCAGAGCGGCTGTCAGCTCACGATTGAGAGCTGTGACGGGCCCGAAGGGGCGGCGTCGGCGATTGAGAAGTTGAAATCTACCGGCACGGACGGAGTTGTACTGCCCGCCCCGTTGTCGGATTCAACGCGCGTGGCCAAGGCGCTTAAGGATCTCAATATCCCGTTTGTAGGCGTGGCGACGGCGCGGCCCTCGGCCGATGTAACCTCGGTCAGTATCGACGACTATAAGGCCGCCTATTCGATGACTAAGCGCCTGATCGCGCTGGGGCACCGCCGGATCGGCTTCATTAAGGGCCATCCCAATAATTACGGCAGTCAGCTTCGCTATGACGGCTTTGTGGCGGCCATGGCCAAGGCCGGGCTTGAAGTCGACGATTCGGATGTGGTGCAGGGCTATTTCACCTATCGCTCCGGCTTTGATGCCGCCGAAACCCTGCTGGGCCGCGACGAACGACCGACGGCGATTTTTGCCTCCAACGATGACATGGCCGCAGGGGCGGTGGCGACTGCGCACCGTCTGGGGCTCGACGTGCCGTCGCAGGTCTCAATCGTGGGATTCGACGACACGGCTATGGCGACTATGGTGTGGCCGGAACTGACGACCGTGCGTCAGCCGATCTCGGATATGTCGGCGTTGGCGCTTAAACTGTTGCTGGATCAGATCCGGGCCAAGCGTACCGGCACGCCCTACACACCGATCCGTGAAATCCGCGATTTCTCTCTGATTGAGCGCCAATCGTCGGCTGCGGTAAGTGACGCTTAAATTTTTACAGGTCATGTAAAATCTGACGGGGATGGCCCCAAAATTCGCACTGCACCATGAGTGTTTTGGCTTGACATGCGCCTGACGGCAGCGCAAATGGTAGCGCTATCATGGCGTAAAAGCTAACGGCGCGTTCAATTTTGACGGTTTTGGCAAAAATGCCAGAGCCGCCATGATGTTGAGTGCGTGCGTTTTGCTAAATGCGCACAAGGAAAAATTGAGGAAAAACAAGGTCATGTCAAATGCCGACCACAGCCTGATCAGCGCCCTTCCGCAGGACTGGCGTGACGCAACCCTGATGGGTCGCATCCTTCTGCCGGAAGGCCCAACGCCCGTTATGGTTCGCGGTGGTAAGGTCTATGACATGACGCCGGTGGCGCCGACCGTGGCGCAACTGATGGCGGTGTGGCCTGAAAAGGGCGCGCCTACGGGTGGTAAACTGCTCGGTGACCTCGAAGGCTTTAACTTCACGACCACATGGTCGGGTGAGGCGTCTGCGGACAAACTGCTGTCGCCGATTGATCTGCAATGCGTCAAGGCGGCGGGCGTGACATTTGCGGTCTCGGCGGTTGAGCGCGTGATCGAAGAACGCGCCCGCGGCGATGCCGATAAGGCGCAAGGCATCCGTGATGCCCTGAAAGAGCGTATCGGGGCCGATATCCGCTCGGTCGTGCCGGGTTCTGATGATGCCGCCAAGTTAAAAGACGCCCTGATCGCCGATGGCATGTGGTCGCAATACCTCGAAGTCGCGATTGGCCCTGACGCCGAAGTCTTCACCAAAGGGCCGGTGCTGTCATCTATCGGCTGGGGCGATGAGGTTGGTATTCGATCCGACTCGACCTGGAATAATCCTGAACCTGAAGTGGTTTTGGTAGTTGATCCGAAGGGCCGCCCCTTGGGGGCCATGCTCGGCAACGATGTCAATCTGCGTTGCTTTGAAGGGCGTTCGGCGCTGCTGCTGGGCAAGGCCAAGGACAATAACGCTTCGACCGGCCTTGGGCCGTTCATCCGCATGTTCGACGATACGTTTGGCATTGACGATGTCCGTCAGGCCAAGCTTGATCTCGATATCACCGGCCCCGAAGGCTACGTGCTTAAGGGCAAGTCGAGCATGACCGAGATCAGCCGCGATCCGCTGGAACTGGTGCGCCAGACCCTGAGCGAGCATCAATATCCCGACGGTTTCATCCTGATGATGGGCACGCTGTTTGCTCCGACCCAGGACCGTGATGTTCCCGGACGTGGTTTTACCCATAAGATCGGCGATATCGTCAGCGTATCCTCACCGAAACTTGGGACGCTTACCAACCGCGTGGTGACCTCGAAAGAGGCTAAGCCGTGGGCCTACGGCATTGTTGATCTGATGCAAAATCTGGCCGGGCGTGGCCTGCTGAATACCAAAAAAGTACAGCCGCACGACGCGGTCGCGTAAAAAATAAATACAACTAAAGAAAGTATGGGGACCGATGTCGTCGGCAATCTATCCAAGCCTTAAAGGTAAAAAAGTTCTCATCACGGGCGGCGGTTCCGGCATCGGGGCGGGTCTTGTGACGGCCTTTGTGCAGCAAGGCGCGCGCGTTCATTTTATCGATCTGGTCGATGAGGTATCGGCCACGCTTGATACTGGCGTGCTGGGTGTTGCGCCCACATTCTATAAGTGCGATCTGACCGACACGCCTGCGTTGGAGGCGACACTGGCCGCTGTTTTGGCCGATGGGCCGGTCAGCATCCTGCTGAACAATGCCGCCCGCGATGACCGTCATACCCTGTCAGAAGTGACTTCGGAATTTTTCGATAAGAACATCGCCGTCAACTTGAAACATCTGGCTATGACGACGCGCGTGATTGCGCCGGGCATGAAGTCGGCCGGTGGCGGGGCGATCATCAATTTCGGCTCGATATCCTGGCATCTGGGACTGCCGGATCTGGTGCTTTATGAAACCGCCAAGGCCGGTATTGAGGGCATGACCCGCGCGCTGGCGCGTGAGCTTGGCCCGGATAATATCCGCGTGACCTCGATCATTCCGGGCAATGTCAAAACCCCGCGCCAGATGAAGTGGTACACGCCCGAAGGTGAACGCCAGATCGTCGAATCGCAATGTCTGCCGGGTCGGATCGAGCCTAAGCATGTGGCGTCGCTGGCGCTGTTTCTGGCGTCGGACGATGCCTCGCTGTGCACCGGTCATGGCTACTGGATTGATGCGGGATGGCGCTAGGGATTTCACCGGAAAGTTTGGCGCGGCGCGCCAATACGTTTTCGGTGGGCCCTAAAAAAGAATAAAAACGCGGGCCAGAAATGCAGGACGGAAACATGAGCGGCAATTTTGAGGTCACCTGCGTCTGGGACTTAAAGGCCACGCTGGGCGAAGGTCCGATCTGGTCGGCCAAGGACCATGCTGTCTGGTTCGTTGATATCAAATCCTCGAAAATCCATCGCTATGATGTCAGCATCGGCTCAAAGCAGTCCTGGACCGCGCCGTCGCCGTGCGGCTTTATCGCCCCGCGTAAACGCGGCGGGTTTGTGGTCGGCTGCAAGACCGGGCTTTATCTGTTTGAACCCAAAATCGGTGAGTTTACACTGCTGACCCACATCGAACCGCACCTGCCGGGCAATCGCCTCAATGACGGCTTTGTCGATGCCAAAGGCCGCCTATGGTTCGGATCGATGGATGATAATGAAAATCATCCGACCGGCGCGCTCTACCGCTATGATGCGCGGGGATTAAAGAAAATGGATGATGACTATATCATCACTAATGGCCCGGCGGTCAGCCCCGATGGCAAAACCCTCTATCACAACGATACTCTGAAAAAAGTCATCTACGCCTTTGATCTGGATGACGACGGTGAGATCGCGGGCAAGCGTATCTTTGCGCGGCTGGATGCAGAGGGCATACCGCGCTCAAGCAGCGACAGCGGTAGCGCAACTAAAAATCCCCACGGCGAAGGCTATATGGACGGGCTTGTGGTCGACAGTGCGGGCAATGTCTGGAATGCGCTGTTCTTTGGCTGGGGCGTCAACTGCTATGCCCCCGATGGCCGCCTGATCCGCCGCGTCAAGTTCCCGGTGTCCAACGTCACCAAGATCGCCTTTGGCGGGCGCGATCTGAAAACCGTTTACGCCACCACCGCTGCCAAGGGATTGTCCGCAGACGACATCGCCGCCCAACCTCTGGCCGGTGGCCTGTTTAGTTTTGAAGCCGATATTTCCGGCCAACCGCAATATGAGATTGATCATGTCTAAGCGCATACCCGCCACACCCAATGGCCGTTTCCGCTCGCAGGAATGGTTCGAAGCCCCCGGTCATATTGATATGGCCGCGCTCTACCTTGAGCGGTTTATGAATTACGGCCTGACGCCAGCGGAGTTGCGCTCAGGTCGTCCGATCATCGGCATCGCTCAGACGGGGTCGGACATATCGCCGTGTAACCGCATCCACCTGGATCTGGCGGACCGCGTTAAGGCCGGTATCCGCGATGCGGGCGGGATTCCGATGGAGTTTCCGTGTCATCCGATCTTTGAAAACTGCCGCAGACCAACGGCGGCCATCGATCGTAACCTCAGCTACATGACGATGATCGAGATCCTGCACGGCTATCCGATCGATGCGGTGGTGCTGACGACGGGTTGCGATAAGACGACTCCGGCGGGCATCATGGCCGCCACAGCCGTTGATATTCCGGCCATTGTCCTGTCGGGCGGGCCGATGCTGGATGGCCACCACGAAGGCGATTTGGTCGGCTCCGGCACAGTTATCTGGCGGTCGCGTCGTAAGCTGGCGGCGGGGCAAATGACCGAGGATGAATTTATCGAAGCCGCCGCCGCCTCGGCCCCGTCCGCGGGGCATTGCAACACCATGGGCACGGCCTCGACCATGAATGCGGTGGCGGAAACGCTTGGGCTGTCACTGCCCGGCTGTTCGGCCATCCCGGCGCCCTATCGTGAGCGCGGGCAGATGGCCTATGAGACCGGTAAACGCATCGTTGAGATGGCGTGGGAAGACTTAAAGCCGTCGAAAATCCTGACCCGCAACTCGTTCCTCAACGCCATTGCGCTCGTCGCCGCTGTCGGCGGGTCGACCAATGCCCAGCCGCATATTGTGGCCATGGCTCGCCATGCCGGGGTTGAACTGACCGATCAGGACTGGATGGCCGCCTATGATATTCCGCTGATCCTCAACATGCAGCCCGCGGGTAAGTATCTGGGCGAGCGCTTCCACCGTGCGGGCGGGGTTCCGGCTATTCATGTCGAACTGCTTAAAGAAAACCTGATCGACGGGGATGCCAAAACCATTACCGGCAAGACGATTGCGGAAAACATTGTCGGGCGCGAAACCAAAGACCGCGAGATGATCTATACGGTCGCGGAACCGATGATGGAGCGCGCCGGGTTCCTGGTGCTCAAAGGCAATCTGTTTGACTTTGCGATCATGAAAACCAGCGTGATCTCCGATGAATTCCGCACGCGCTATCTGTCCACGCCGGGCCAGGAAAACATCTTTGAGGCCAAGGCGGTCGTGTTTGATGGCTCAACCGATTACCATGAACGCATCAATGATCCCTCGCTGAACATTGACGAAAACACCATTCTGGTCATCCGTGGCTCCGGCCCGGTCGGCTGGCCCGGATCGGCTGAGGTCGTCAATATGCAGCCGCCCGATGCCCTGCTGAAGCGCGGCATTACGTCCTTGCCGACTCTGGGTGATGGCCGTCAGTCGGGAACAGCGGATTCGCCGTCGATCCTCAACGCGTCACCCGAAAGTGCGGTCGGGGGCGGTCTGGCCTGGTTACGCACCGGCGATATCATCCGCATCGACATCAATACCGGTGCTTGTGACGCGCTGGTGGCCGATGACGTTATCGCGGCGCGTAAAGCCGAGGGTATCCCGGCCTATCCGGCCAGCATGACGCCGTGGCAGGAAATCTACCGCCAGACGGTCGGTCAGTTGCACACGGGCGCTGTCATGGAACCGGCGTTGAAATTCACCCATATCGCCGATCAGATGCCGCGCCATAATCATTAATTTAGGTTGAAATAACGGGAGAAATCCCGGCAGTGGCGGCTCATTTTCTCGCGAACAAGGGTGTATTGGCTTGAAAATGACAGCGCTGCCATTCATAGATTTGAGACCGATACACGCGCGGGCAACAACGCTTAATTTCCGCACATAAGCGCGACGGATCAGAGGAGGGCGCAGGCAACCAAGCGGCTGTGTGCGCTGACACAACAGGTGCATCACCATAATGGGGATGGCCTTCAGGAAGGAAGCTATCAATGACCTCATCACAGGTTAAGGTGAATATGGGGCTTGTCATGGGGTTGGCGATTGGTGCCGCTCTGGGGGGCCTTTTGTTCGGCTACGACACCGCCGTTATTTCGGGTGCCGAAGCCTCAATCAAGCACAACTACATCCTGCCGAATATGGCCTGGGATGAAACCCAAAAGAATTTCTTTCATGGTCTGGCGGTCGGTATTGCGCTGCTGGGCTGCGTGATCGGCTCGGCCATCGCAGGCCCCCTGGCCACCAAGTTCGGCCGCCGTGTCGGCATGATGATTGCGGCGGCTCTGTTTTTCGTATCGTCCATTATGTCAGGCTTTCCGGAAACCTTTATCGCGCCTATGGGCACACTGGGCGTCGATACCCTGTGGCCCTATATGATTTACCGCGTCTTTGGCGGGATCGCGATTGGTATGGCCTCGCTGATTTCACCGATGTACATCGCTGAAATCGCGCCGGCGAAGCATCGGGGTTTGCTGGTGTCTTTGCAACAGATCGCGATCGTGGTTGGCATTACACTGGTCTATTTCGTCAATATGAAAATTGCCGAAGCGGGCAATGGTGATGACACCTGGATCCATGCGCTTGGCTGGCGCTACATGCTGGCCTCGTGCGCCATTCCGGCGGCGATGTTCCTGACGGCGGCGTTCCTGATGCCGGATACGCCGCGCTGGTACATGATGAAGGGCCATGAGGCCAAGGCCGAAAAGCTTTTGCATGAACTGAACGACCCGGAGACCGCCAAGGCGACTATGGATGAAATCCGCGGCAGCCTTGTCAACCATTCGGGTAAGCTGTTGTCGTTTGGTTCAGGGGTTCTGGTGGTCGGGATTTTGCTGTCGGTGTTTCAGCAGGTCGTGGGTATCAATGCCGTGCTCTATTACGCGCCGAGCATGTTCAAAAACGTCGGCATGGAAACCAATGCGGCCATGTTGCAAACCGTCATTATGGGCGTGGCGATGGTGGTGTTCACCATTATCGCTCTGTTCACCGTCGATAACTGGGGTCGCAAGCCGCTGTTGATCCTCGGTGCCGTGGTCATGGCCGTATCGCTGTTTTTCTTAGGTTATCTGTATCAGACCCACCAACAGGGCATGATCTTTCTGGTGACCGCAATTGTCTATATCGCCGGGTTCTCTCTGTCGTGGGGGCCGATTGTGTGGGTGCTGCTGGCGGAAATGTTCCCCAATTCTATCAAGGGTACGGCCATGTCGATTGCGGTCGCGGCGCAGTGGATCGCCAACTATATCGTGTCGCAAACCTTCCCGATGATGGACGGTAATTCGACGCTGATCGCGTTGTTTAACCACGGTTTTTCGTTCTATGTCTACGGGGCGTTCTCGGTTCTGGCGGCGATATTCGTGTGGAAGTTCGTGCCCGAAACCAAGGGTAAGACTTTGGAGGCCATCGAAGGCCTCTGGAAAAAGCACTGATATTGGGGTAAGGTTGGCGAACGGCGGGGTTATCAGCCCCGCCGTTTTTGATTCAAAAAAAGATAAAAATAATAATGAAACCGGGAAAGACGCCATCATGTCCAATAGTATTGAGGGGGATACCCTCACGCTGAGCCCTGCGCGCGACGCGCTGCGCACCCTCGTGGCTGGAGATACGCAGCTTAAGATCGCGCCGCATCTGGGGGCGTCTACCTTAAGCCTCACCCACAAAGGGCGCGATTATTTGCGGCCCGCACCGCATGATGCGCACGATGTATTGCAGGCCGGAAATTTCCCGTTGGTGCCGTTTGCCAACCGCATCAAGAACGGCCATTTCACGCTCGGCACCAAAGACATTCAGCTTAAACCCAATCTGGGGGATCATCCTCATACTCTGCATGGTCAGGGCTGGCGCTCAAGCTGGCAGGTGGCGGAGGTATCCGATGCGCGCGCACGGCTGGTGTTCGATCACAGGTGCGGGGAGTGGCCGTGGGATTACCGCGCCGAAGTCATCTATGAACTGCGTGACGGGGGCTTAAGGATCTATCTGTCGGTGACCAATCTGTCGCCCTGCGCCATGCCCGCAGGCTTAGGCTTTCATCCCTATTTCCTGAAAACCCCGGCCACCCGCCTCAAGGCCCATGTCGAAGGGGTGTGGCTGTCGAGCGATGACTGCCTGCCGACCGAATGGCATGGCGGGGTCTATCGTGGCAAGGACTGGACGCGCGGGGATGTCGTCGATGCGGATCAGTTGCTCGATCACTGCCACACCGAATTTAATGGCCGGTTTGATATTTTTGAAGGCGATGAAGCGGTGGTGACGGTCAAGGCCTCACCCGACTGCCATTGGCTGCATATCTACGTGCCGCCGGGTGAGGATTTCTTTTGCGCCGAGCCGGTCAATCACATGCCCGACCCGTTCAATAAACCCAATTCCGGCCTGAAATGCCTCAAGACCGGGGAACGGGCGATGATGTGGATGGACATGACCCTGCACGGGTGATTAGATCGCTGCATGAAGAGAAACACTTTAGTCGCAACATTAGCTGCCCTGATAATGGCAATAGGCGCTTGGGGGGTATTTCCTCATATCATCTATGCTGCTTGCGCTGATGAAATGCCCGACAAGTGGGACATAAATTACGAAAATCTGAGTATTCAGCAGGTATATGACGAAATAGGACCACCTGAAGAAGATGGCGGCGTAAAACAATTCCAAAATTGGGTTCAAAAGGAATGGTGGGGTTATAATCTTATCAAGATTGGTGCCGAAGATTTCAGATCAGATCGCACAGATTTCGATGTCTATTATAGCGTCCATGTTTATGGCCATAAGCAGCAGATTTTCTATGGGCCACCTGTAATTAAACATGTGGTCCTGAAACAGTCGGCTGCCTCTAAGCCTGATTGATCCACTCAAAATGTATTGGCGCGTTAGCGGCAAACTTTTGAGTGAGGGCTTTAATTCACCCAGCCGCCGTCGATAATATAGGGCTGGCCGGTTATAAAGGCGGATTCGTCAGAGCCTAAAAATACCGCCAGCGCCGCCAGCTCTTCGGCCTTGCCAAACCGGCCCATCGCCTGACGCGCTGTGAATTCGCTATAGGCCTTATCGAAATCGCCGGTGTCGCGCAGGCGTTGCAGCAGGGACGGGGTCTCGACCGTGCCGGGGCAGATGGCGTTGCAGCGGATGCCTTGGGCGACGAAATCGGCGGCCACAGCCTTGGTCAGGCCGATAACGGCGGCCTTGGTGGCGCAGTAGGCAAAGCGGTTGGGGATGCCTTTGATCGAAGAGGCGATCGACGACATGTTGATGATCGAGCCGCCGCCGTTCTTTATCATGTTCGGCAACACCGCGCGGATCAGGCGGTACTGGGCGGTGACGTTGAGGCTGTTGGAAAAGGCCCAGTCGTCTTCGTCGCAGTCAAGGATGGTGCCCGCGTGAACAAAGCCTGCGCAGTTATAAAGCACGTTGATGTTCGAAAATTCGGCGGCGATGGCCTTGATGGCCTCGGCATCGGTGACATCCAGCTTTCGGGCGGTTACACCGGCGATGGCCGCCAGTTCAGCCAGTGAGGCGTCGTTAATATCGGCGGCGATGACATGCGCCCCTTCGCGCACATAAGCTTCGACGGTGGCGCGGCCAATGCCTTGTCCGGCGGCGGTGATCAGGGCGGTTTTGTTTTGCAGTCTCATGTCAGGCTCGTTTCAAAGGTAAACAGGCGGGGCCGATCGGCTCGAACGCCTTATAGGTGAGGATAAATTCCTGATGGCCGAGGGCTTCGGATTTGGTGCGGGCACCGGCAGCGACCTTAAGCACCAGATCAGTGATTTCCGTGCCGACCTCATCCAAGGTGGCGCGGCCTTCCATGATCCGGCCCGCGTCGATATCCATGTCTTCGGACAGTTTGCGGAAGGTTTCCGGATTGGCGCAAATCTTGATCACCGGCGAAATGGCTGAGCCCACGACCGAGCCTCTGCCGGTGGTAAACAGGGTTATGTGGGCCCCGCAGGCGATCAACTCCACAATCTCGGCATTATCGGAAATGTTGGGGAATCCAAAACGCGGCTCACCGTCGGGGACAACATCCAGCAGATAAAGCCCGCCGGTCGGCGGCTGATCGCCGGGTTTTAAAATCCCGCAGATCGGGGCTGAACCTGACTTGGAGTAGGCCCCCATCGACTTTTCTTCCTGGGTGGTCAGCCCGCCTTCGGCATTGCCGGGGGCAAACGATCCAAAGCCCATAATGGTGTAATAGCGTTCGGCCTTTTCGACGCTGGCCTCTAACGCGGCCCCCAGTTCCGGCGTGACCGCCCGGTCGGCCATGATCTTTTCGCAGCCGACCAGTTCGCCGGTTTCCTCAAAGATACAGGCCGCCCCCGCAGCCCCCAAAGCATCGAATGCACGACCGACGGCGGGATTGGCGGTGATGCCTGATGTGCCGTCCGAACCGCCGCAGATGGTGCCGATGATCAGTTCGGATATGTCCATGTCCACGCGTGGTGTGGCGGCAGCAATGGCCTGCATCCGTTTGACCGCGTCGACGCCTTTTTGAATGGTTGAGGCGGTGCCGCCGGAATTTTGGATCACCAGAGTCTCAACCGGACGGCCCGACGCTTCGATGGTGGTTTTGAGCTGCTCACGGTTAAAGCTTTCGCAGCCGAGCGAAATCAGCAGCACACCGCCGACATTTGGGTGGGTGGTCAGCGCCTGCATCATCTTGAAGGCATAGGCATTGGGATAGCAGCCCGGAAAGCCGATCAGATGAACTTCGGGCGTAATCCCGATGGTCGCGGACGCCAGTTGGTCATAGTCCGTAAAGCGGTTGACGATGCCGCGCGCGACATGGTGGGCACATTCGACCAGATAGGCGACGGCAATAACATTGCGGATGCCTTTGCGGCCATCGGGCCTGAGATACGCGGTGATGGCGGGGGTATTTAACATTCGACCAGAGCCTTGATAACGCCTGCCGACGGTTCGATCCATTGCGGCAGAATCTCGGGGAGTTCGGAGAGTTTGGCGCGGTGGGTATTGAGCGCCGCGGTGGGAACGTGGCCCGCGATCATGGCGGCCAGCACGCCTTTGAAATCTTCCGGGGTGGCGTTGCGGCTGCCCATCAGGGTGGTTTCGCGCTTATGAAATTCGGGGTCGTTGAAGGTGATGTCGGCGGCCACAACCGAGATCAGCACATAGGTGCCGCCGTGGCCGACATAGCCAAACCCAGCCTCCATAGCCTTGGGGGCACCGGTCGCGTCAAACACCACATCGTAAAAATCGCCGCCGGTCAGTTGTGATAACTGGTCGCGGGTATCGTCGCCCACCAACACGCCATGATCGGCCTTAAGTTCGCGCAGGCAGAAATCAATGCGTGGCTGGCGGCTGTCGATGACGGTGACCTCGGCCCCTCTGAGTTTGGCAAACAGGGCCGTGGCGATGCCGATGGGCCCGACCCCGACGACCAACGCCTTATGACCGGACTGCTCTTTTTGACTGGTTTGCACTTGGGCGCGGCGGACGGCATGGTGACCGATGGCCAGAAACTCCAGCATGGCGGCTTCATCCAGACCGATGCCGGTGGCCTTAAACACAAAGCCTTCGGGGACGCTGATATATTCGCACAGCCCGCCGTCCATATGGACACCCAGAACCCGGATATTCATGCAGCAATTGCCCTTACCCTTACGGCAGGCCGCGCAGTGGCCACACGACATATAGGGCATGATATAGACCACATCGCCGGGGCTGAGGTCTGAGCCTGCGGGGGCCTCGGCCACCTCACCGGACAGTTCATGGCCCATGACGCGCGGGTAGGTCAGGAACGGCTGAGTGCCCTTATAGATATGCATGTCCGTGCCGCAGATGCCGACGCGGCGGACGCGCACCAGCACCTCACCTTCGGCGCGTACAGGCCGGGGGCGTTGCGTGTGAACCAGCTTGCCGGGGGCTTCACAAATTACGGTATCCATCAGCTTACGGCCTTACGGGTGTGGGAGGGGATATAGTCGCTTTTCATATTGTGCAGATGGACGTGATCGCCGCGTTTGGCGTCCGCCGTCATGGAGCCAATCGGCGCACCGTACTTCAGGATCTTATCACCGGCCTGCAAATCGCCGCGCGCGACCTTGTGGCCGACCTCAATGGCGGCGGGGATGGTGACGGTATCGCCGTCAATGACCGTTTCAAAGCCCGCCGCAATGGGGGCGCGGCACACCAGCACATTGTCGTCGGGATGCAAAAGGATAAGGGGGGTAATCATGCGGATACAGGCGTTTCAGGTGTTGGGGCAGGTGTCGGGGCGGCGGATGGTATCAGACCGCCGGTTTTCAGATCGTCCCACAGGGCGGGCGGAATTGGGTGGTGAAACAGGGCGGCATTGCTGCGCACTTCATCGGGCGTGGCCATGCCGGGTATGACGCTGGCGACCGCCGGATGGGCGAGCGGAAACTGCAAGGCCGCCGCCGCCAGAGGGACGTGGTGATCGGCACAAATGGCTTCGATGCGGCGCACCCGCGCGATGATTTCCGGCGGGGCGGGGGCGTAGTCATAAAACGGCGTGTGGCCATTGCCTACGCCAGTAATCAGTATGCCGGAATTGAACGGCCCGCCCAGAATGATCGAGACATTGCGTGCCACGCAGCGGGGCAGGAATGCTTCAAGTGGTGCCTGTTCCAGCAGGGTATAGCGGCCCGCCAGCAGGATAGCGTCCAGATCGGCATGATCCAGCACATTGTCACAAATTTCGGTCTCATTGACCCCCAGCCCGATGGCGCCGATGCGACCTTCGGATTTCAGCGTTTGCATGGCTTTGAGGCCACCACTAAGGAACGCTTTCAGGTGATAATCATGGTCATCGCCATGGGTCAGTTGTCCCAGATCATGGGCCAGCAGAATATCGATATGATCGCGTTTCAGCCGTGTCAGGCTCGACTCAAACGACCGCATCACGCCGTCATAGCTGTAGTCGAAATGCTCCTCGAACGGGTCGCCATCGACAAAGCCGTGGCGCTGGGTGCCGGACGGGGGCGGGGCGATGGGCGTCAGGACACGCCCGACCTTGGTGGAGACGATCACGTCATGCGGCAGAACGGCCCCTAAGCGACGCTCAGACAGGCCGTGGCCATAGCGCGGGGCGGTGTCGAAATAGCGAATACCCGCCTCAAGGGCCTTGGTCACGCAGGCGCTCGCCGCCTCATCGCCCAGCGGACGATAAAGATTGCCTATGGCGGCCGCCCCGAACCCAAGGGCAGGGACGCGCACACTGGTGCGGCCAATTAAATTCAAGGTGTCAGCCCCTGACATTATGACGTTTCCGGTTAGGTTTCATTTATAAATGAAATCATTCTTACTGATAAAAGTACGCTTTGGGCGCGCACAACTCAAGGCTTTTGTACGCTTACCGATAAAAAGCCGCCTATCGGATGGGGATGCGTTCGACGGTATCAACGCCGCCGAGCGATTTCGATATGGTCTGAACGGCGGTCTGGAGTTTGCGGGTGGCGTCCTCAAGGCTTTCGCTGCCGAGCGAGCGGATATAGGGGATGGTCAGGGCGGCGATGACGGTACCGTCGCTGAAGATCGGGCAGGAAATATCGGTAATCCCGTCGGTGAAATCGGAGCGGCGCTGTACATAGTTATTTTTCTGAGCAAACTGGCACAGCTCATCAAAGGTACGCCAGGTTTCGGGCGGAGTCTCCGCCATCAGTTCGGCGCGCCAGGCTTCTTTCATCTTGTGCGGCTGAAAGCTGAACAGGGTGATGCCGGAGGTCGATTTCACAACGGGCGCCTGATGGCCGACCCTTACCGAAAAGCCGAGATCACCGGGCGCTTCGACACGGGCAATGACGACGATCTGGTTGTCGGAGGCGATGGCGATATGACACGACTGGCGGGTCGATTCGCTCAAAGCCTGCATGATCGGCATAGCGCTGGCCAAAAGGTTCTGGCTGGGGCCGCGGCTCATGCCAAGCGAGAACAGCTTATTGGTCAGTTCCAGCCCGTCGCCGCGCAGGGCCGGGGCGACATAGCCGCGGTTTTCCAGCACCTGCACCATGCGGAACAGTTCGCTAACCGAGCGGTCAAGGTGGGCCGATATCTGCGACAGGGTCAGCGGGCGTTTATGGGCCGCCAGCAGTTCCAGCACATCAAGGCCTTTTTCTAACGCCGGGGCGCGGTATTTCAGGACGGTGGTTTCGCCCTCTTTATCGTCGTCACGCAGATTTTGGTGCATATTCATAGTGTTACCCCTGTTTCAGACTTAATTTTATAAAAGGTTTTGGCATTGGTGCTGAAGATTTTATCTGTGCTGTGGGTCGGCATGGCCCGCAGATGGTTATGAACCTGATCGAACCATGACCGGTAAGACTGGCACAGATTGACGACCGGCCAGTCCGAGCCCCACATCAGTCGATCCGGCCCGAACTGCTCAAGCAGGTGATCCGCATAGGGCCACAGATCATCGATCGGCTGACCCGGCATCATTTCGGTGACCAGCCCTGACAACTTGGCATGGACATTGGGGTTACGGGCAATAGCAGTGATCAGTTCGCGCCAGTGCCGCGTCTCTTCCGGATGGCTGTGGCGGCGGGCAATCGGGGGTTTGGCACCGTGATCAATGACGATGCGTAAACCCGGATAGGTCTTCGCCAGCCGGTCAATCGCCGGCAGGTGGCGCGCAAAGATCAGGGCGTCGAAACTTAGATCATGTTGGGTCAGCGCCTCAAGCGCCGGTGCCACGACGGGCTGATTGATCCAGTCATCATCGGCAAGGGATTGCAGCATGGGCCGCACGCCTTTGAGTTTGGGCTGCTGCGCCAGATGGGCGATGCGGTCAGCGGCACCCCCGGCCAGCATATCGGCCCAGCCGACGACGCCTAAGATCAGATTATCATTGGCCGCGACCTCAAGCAGCCAATCTGTGTCGGCGTCATGAGCTTGCGACTGCACCACTATGGTGCCGGACAGGCTGACGCCCACCGCCTCCGACCTCAGATCATCGAGCCCGAAATCCCGGTAGATCGGCCCAAGGCCAGAGGTTGGCCATTCATGGCCATTGCGTCCGATCTGCCAGAAATGATGGTGGGCGTCGATGACCATCCGGCCCTCAGTGTGTGGTGGCGACAGGCGTCGCGCTAAGGGGGCGCTTGGGCGATTTCAGTCCGTACCAGGCGATAACCGCAAAGCACAGGGCCGGGATGAAAATGGAGGTGCGGATATGAGACGCATCCGAAATCAACCCCATCAGCGGCGGCAGCAAAGCCCCGCTGACGATGCTCATGACCAGAAGGGATGAGCCGGTCTTGGTCAGCGGCCCCAGGCCATCGACCGCTGTGGCGAAAATGGTCGGGAACATAATCGACATAAAGAACGAGGTGGCAGTTAAAGCATAGAGCCCGTAAAGCCCGCCGACGGCTGCGGCATAGGCGCACAAGCCGATATTGATGATCGCAAAGACCGCCAGAATCCGCAGCGGCGACAGGCGGCTCATCAGGGCCGTGCCGACAAACCGGCCGACAGCGAACAGAATTAGGGCGATGAACAGGAAGTTGGCGGCCTCCTTTTCCGGCATGGCCAGTTCAGACTGGGCATAACGGATCATATAGCTCCAGATGCCGACCTGCGCCCCGACATAGAAAAACTGCGCCATCACGCCAAACAGGAAATGTGGTTTGGCAAACAGGCCGCTTAAGGAACGGCCGGCAGAGAGGTTTTCGCCAGTATGTTCATGGGTGTTTTCGGTCGCCGCGGCCGGGAATTTCGACAGGGCCACCAGCACCGCCCAAGCGATAATAATGGCACCGATGATCAGATACGGCCCCTGAACGGCCTGAGATTCGGAAATGTAAAAGGCCTGACGAGCTTGATCAGACAGGGCGCTCAAAGACGATTCGTTATGCTCGACCCCGGACAGTATATACTCCTTACCGACCCAGATGCCGGTAAGCGAGCCCAGCGGATTAAAGGCTTGCGCCAGATTAAGCCGGAAGGCGGCTTTTTCGGGCGGGCCCAGCACGGTGATCAGCGGATTGGCTGAGGTCTCTAAAAACGCCAGACCCGACGCGATCACGAAAAGCGCGCCTAAGAACCAGCTATATTGGTGATTGTCAGCGGCGGGATAAAACAGAAAGGCCCCGGTGGCAAACAGCAACAGGCCCGCAATCACCGCCGCCTTATAGCCAAAGCGGCGCATGAACAGCCCGGCCGGAATGGCCAGCAAGAAATAGCCCATGTAAAAGGCCGACTGCACCAAACCAGATTGCAGGTCGGTCAGGCTGAACGCCTTTTTAAACTGGGGGATCAGCACATCATTGAGATTGTTGGCCATGCCCCAGAAAAAGAACAGACTGGTAATCAGAATAAGGGGCCAGAGCGCACCCGTTGCCGGGCGCGACATGTCAGATGCGCGCATGAAAATATCCTCAACCTGTATGGGCGTTATTGTTTAAACTCGCCCTTTGTCAGACAGGACATCACATATAAATCAAGCCGTCAAATATGAAATTTACATTGTTGTCAAAAAGTGAGAGCGAGGATAAAAATACCACGCATAACCCTAAAAACGGAGACGCCACATGACCTTAAACCGATATTGTTTCGCGCTTGATCTTCAGGACGATGCGGCTTTGATTGAGCGCTACAAGGTCTGGCATCAGCCGGGGCAGGTGCCAGCGGCGATCGTGGCTTCCATCCGTGACGCCGATATCCGCAGCCTCGAAATCTGGCAGGCGGGTGACCGCATGTTCATGATTATGGAAACGGGGCCAGAATTTTCAGCCGGTGCCAAGGCCACGGAGGATGCCGCTTCCGAAGACGTTCAGGCGTGGGAGCGGCTGATGTGGGAGTTTCAGAAACCCCTGCCGTTTGCCAAGGCGGGCGAAAAATGGGTTGAAATGACCCGTATTTTCGACCTTATTCAGCAGCCTTAGATGAGGGCTGCAAAAAAAGCGCTTCACAGTTCCGGTCTGTCGGGATATCTGACGAAACAAATTGCCGGACAAATAGGCCCGCAATTTAGTAAGACGATTTATATGATAATTGCCTTGGGCCCCGTGTTCGGCTAAGGGGCATGGCAGCAGGTTTTAAAAGGTGCAGGGAAAGCGTTGATGTTCGGTTTCGGTAAATCAAAAGCACAAAAAGGGGAAACCCAAACTCAGACGCTCAAAATCGGTCTGATTGGTCTGGGCAAGATCGCGGTCGATCAGCATATCCCGTCTATCCGCGCCAACAAAAACCTTGAACTGGTCGCCGGTGCCAGCCCCGGTTCGCGTCCGCAAGGGGTTGTGGCCTATAATACTCTGGCGGAAATGCTGAAAGCGCACCCGGAAATCGAAGCGGTCGCCGTTTGTACGCCGCCGCAGGTGCGCCTCAAAGTCGCGCGCGAAGTGATCGACGCGGGTCGCCACGTTTTCCTTGAGAAGCCACCCGCAGCGACCATCGGTGAGGCCGAACTGATCCGTGATCTGGCGAAAGCTAAAGGCGTGTCGGCCTTGGCGAGTTGGCACTCACGCTATGCCCCGGCGGTCGAAGCGACCCGCAAGTGGATGGGTGAGCGTCCGATCAAGTCGGTACATATCGTCTGGAAAGAAAATGTTCGTCAGTGGCATCCGGGTCAGACCTGGATCTTTGAGGCCGGTGGCATGGGCGTGTTTGATCCGGGTATCAATTCCCTGTCGATCCTGACACGCATCGTGCGCGATACTGTGATTGTTAAATCAGCCGATCTGCATTTCCCGTCCAATTGTCAGGCCCCGATTCAGGTCGAAATGAACATGCAGACAGATCTGGGCCTGCCTATTCGTGCGGATTATGACTTCCTGCAAACCGGTGTGCAGACCTGGAGCATTTTTGTGGAATCCGAGGCCGGTGAAAAACTGACCCTGTCCATGGGGGGGACCGAGCTTGAGATTGACGGCAAGACGATCATCAAGGAAAAAGAGGCCGAATATTCAGGCCTTTATGCTCACTTCTATGATCTGGTCAAAAGCGGCACCTCTGATGTCGATCTGAGCCCGCTGCGGGTCGTGGCGGATGCCTTCATGGTCGGTAAGCGTATCGAAGCCCCGGCCTATATCGAGTAATCTCGCCGGATGGGGGAAATCCGGTGGCGATTGCGTTAACGATAGGCTAAGGTTTCATCGTAGAGCTGACGCTTGATGGGGGAGGGCATGGTCGCACGATTTCTGACGTTTACGGCGCTGGCAAGCGTGCTCATGCTGGGGGCGTGCGATAAGCCGCAACCGGCAAAACCCGCTGTGCCCGATGACGCTTTACCCGCGACCGTGCCGATCCGCATAGACGACAGCTATATGCAGTCTGAAATGCGCGCCCCGCGTTCATCGGTCGCGGATCTGCCGCCGCAGGCCGCCAAGTTCATAACCGCGCTCAACAGCGACGATGAAAAGCTCATCCTCGGCTATCAGAGCTTTGAGGATATGTACTCCGAAAAGGGCAAGCTCAATCAGGTTGAGCGTGACCATATCCGCAAGGGTTTGCGTCCTCTGCTGGCTTCTGGGGCTATTGCCATGAAGGAAATAGACCGCGCTGACCACGAGTTTACAGTGCTGTTTTATAAGGCCGAACATGCCGACCAGATGGAAGACGAAACCTTCCTCAAGCAGCACTATCTCAATGCCTATTTTGCCTGCCGGTTTGATGATTCGAGTGGTTCATGGAAACTGGCCCCGCCTGCGGTTTGTTTCTCAGAGACCGATGGCCCGTACGGGTAGCGCGCCAGTCGGCGCATAATGATGAATAGCAATCCCATGATGACGACCGGACTGAGCGGCAGGTAAAGATGAGTGGCAACCGTGCGCGCGATCAGCGGCAGTACAAAGCCGCACAGCAGGGTGGCTTTTTCCCAGGGTAAGAACCCGGTTCGGATGCCTTCGCCCGCAATCCATATCAGCGGCAGTGCCAGAATAAGCAGATCATAATCCAAAAGGAACGGGCTTAGTAGCGGGGTTGCTGCCCCTGTCAGGGCGGCGAGTGCAGCGGCGGTCGGGCGGTGCTTTCGGATAGCCATGACGACAATTGTGATTGCGGTGATGGCCCCAGTAAGCTGGAGGCCATAGGCCCCCACTGAAGGCAGGCCCCAATGGCGCGCGATGGCAAACAGGCTTTGCATTTTGCCATGGCCGACTAATCCCTCTTCGAGGGTTTGGCGGGCCAGAGACGAGGCGTCCATAAAGGCCCCCCAACTGTCCGGGCCAAATATCGCTGTGGTGATAAGGCCATAGATGATTGCACTTACGCCTGTGGCCGCAAAGGCTTTCCATCGGCCTGCCGCAGCCAGTATGAAGGGTAGAGCCAGCCCCATCTGCGGCTTGATGAGCAGTAGTCCCCAAATGGCGCCGGCCAGAAGCGGGCGACGGTTTAGGCACATGAAACCGCCGGTCATGATTGCGGTGGTCAGGCCTGCGTTCTGGCCATTACCGATATTGATCCACAGGGCCGGGAAGGCCAGAAAGGGCAGAACGCCAAGGCGGCGAGTATCCGTAAATGAGGTGGCCCAGCGTTTCAAGGTGATAATCGCCGCCGCCGTGGTGCTGGTGAGCCACAGGCATACCGCCCAACCATAGGGCACAAGGGCAAACGGCAGGCATATCAGCAGGAACGGTGGCGGATAAAAGAAGGCCCAGTAGCCTAATCTTTGGCCAAAAATGGCATCCTGAGCGGCCTGATGTCTGGGCAGGTTCCAGGCCGCCACCGCCTGATCATGCAAAGCTAAATTTCCGGCCGCGTAAAAGCTCATGAAATCGCTGCCGATCGGCTTGCCGGAGATATCGATGGCATTGCGGGCGCTGAAAATCCAGATGGCGAATCCGGCCAAGGTCATGACCAGCAAAACCTGCAGCCATGCCCTGACGCGGTCGGCAGTAAGCCCGTCGGCATCACGGATAAAGGTGAGGTTGATGCGTTTCGTCATCTGGCTCATTCGCAAGGAAAGACGTCAGGTTACCCGCTATGGCTGAACAAGCTGTAAACCGGTATTGGTGCACCTGTTTTCCAAATGAGCCGGTTTGCCAGTGAAAATTATTTCAGAATAATTTGATAGGCTAACACTGTGAGCTGGGATTTTGCCACTCAATCCGATGTGCGGTTGAGGCAAAAATTAACGCCCCAAAGTGCGCACTTCGGGGCGTTAATGTTGAACTCAGAGGCCGTGCGACCCGATTTAGAGGGTGTTTTCGGTCTTGTCGCTGGCAGATTCGGGGACGAATTCGGGTTCTTCAACGCGGGTGCGCGTGACTTTCGCGACACGCAGAGCATTAGTTGATCCTGATTTGCCGAAGGGCATGCCGGCGATGATGACGATGTTCTGGCCGGGTTCGGAAATGCCTTCGGTGCGTGCCAGTTGCGTGGCGACAGCGACGGTTTCCGACATCGAATGGGTGACGGGCGCGGTCGTAGCGTGCACGCCCCAGGTTATGGCCAGGCGGCGGGCGGTCTCTATATTGGGGGTTAGGCCAAGGATCGGCACGTTTGGACGCTCACGCGCGACCCGAAGCGCCGTTGAGGCCGAGTTGGTAAGGGCCGCAATCGCTGACGCTTCAATGGTTTGCGCGACCTGACGGGCGGCAGCGGCCATGGCCCCAGAGGTGGTTTTTTCAGGCTCCGGACGACGGCGGTCGGTATTGGCGCGCCAGCCTTCATCGCTTTCGACGCGGGCGATGATACGGTCCATGATGGTCACGGCTTCGATCGGGAACTGGCCCGCCGCCGTTTCGGCCGACAACATAACGGCGTCAGCGCCATCAAATACGGCGGTGGCGACGTCGGACGCTTCGGCGCGGGTAGGGGTCGGCGCAGAAATCATCGATTCCAGCATTTGGGTGGCAACGACAACGGGCTTACCCATAAGTCGGGCCGACTGAATGATACGTTTTTGCGCCAGCGGCACTTCTTCGGGCGGCAATTCAACGCCCAGATCACCGCGCGCGACCATGACCGCATCCGACAGCGCCATGATTTCTTCTAAATTATCAAGGGCCTGCGGTTTTTCAAGTTTCGACAGCACCCAGGCGCGGCCCTTGATGATTTCCTTGGCCTCAAGCACGTCTTCGGGCCGCTGCACGAACGACAGGCCGATATATTCAACGCCGCGTTCCAGCGCGAATTCCATGTCTTCGCGGTCTTTTTTGGTCAAAGCCGGGATCGGCAGCACCACGTCGGGGACGTTGACACCCTTGCGGTCGCTGAGGCGGCCACCGTTAATGACTACGGTTTCCAGATGGTCGTCGCGGACATGGACGACCTTAAGTTTCAGCTTGCCGTCATCGAGCAGCAGGTGCGAGCCGATCTGGGCGGCGGCAATAATCTCAGGATGTGGCAGGTTGGCGCGGCGGGAATCGCCCGGCGTCGGGTTAAGATCCAGCCGGAACGTCTGGCCATTATTGAGCACAATGGCCCCGCCCATAAAGCGGCCAACCCGCAGTTTCGGGCCCTGAACGTCAGCCAAAATACCGATCGGGTGCTTGGTGCGCGCTTCTAAGTCACGGATAAGCTCAATGTTTCGGCCATGATCTTCGTGGCTGCCGTGGGAGAAATTAAGGCGGAAAACATCGGCGCCGGCCTGAAATAACTGCTGGAGCATTTCGGCATTAGAGGACGCGGGGCCTAATGTGGCGACGATTTTGGTGCGGCGGCGGCGAAGTATCTTCAAGGCAGGACTCACTAACAGTTGGGTATTGACGACTCAGCGGCCTTGTAGAGCTGAAAAGCGGTCGATGCGGCGCTTTTGTCCCGGCCGGGCTTGTTGGAAGCGACAAAGCGCTGCTTCTTAAGGCCCGGTCAAGTCATATTTTTATAACAAATAGTAAAAATGAGCCGTGCTGAGGTGTGCGGAATTGACGCATTGGTCAAAATTTTACGCTTAAAATCTGTTTTATTGACCATTTGTGTGACTTTTGCGTCAACATCACATTTTTTTATGCCAGCGCTGTCAATCTTTAGTGGCTTCTCAATGATATTATGATATCGCTACCATTCAAGAGTGCCCGTTTCGGTGTGTTTTTATCTTTTTAAAACACCTCAGCGACAGGGTGCCGGACGACAGTCGATTTGGAAGGGTTTTCAGGTTAAGGGCGCAATTGCCGGACGTGGTGTGCACGTTCCGGGCCTCCTTTATACACCCGAATTTCCAACCTTTTTGACTGAATAACAGTGATCACGGACCCATGCGGTGTTGAGAGATTGCCCACGCAGGTAATTTCCGGGCCGGGACTATGATCATAAATTTTGGGACGCATTCAATCATATCGGCTGCAAAGACCGGAGATTGAGCCTTGGCTTATTTAGAGGGAGGAGTTTTATGAAAAACTCACGTACTGCGCTTAACGGGCGCAGCGCTTTCAGCATCACGCTTAAAAACGGGGTATCGGTAGTCGCACTTGGTGCGCTGGCGGCGGCTCTGGCCATGCCAGCCCTGGCGCAGGACGCCCCGGCTGCCGATCCGGATGTGACCGAAGTGGTCGTCACCGGTCAGCGCGCCCAGATCAAAACGGCGCAAAAACTGAAGAAAGACGCCGAAGTCGTCGTCGATTCGGTGACCGCGGTTGATATCGGCGCTCTGCCGGACCGTTCGGTCGCCGAAGCCCTGCAGCGCGTATCGGGTCTTCAGATCCAGCGTGCCTCTGAAGCGCGCGATCCGATCCGTATGACCGCTGAAGGTGGCGGTGTGGTGATCCGTGGCCTGACCTGGGTACGTTCCGAAACCAACGGCCGCGATATCTTTTCGGCCAAGAATGGCCGCTCACTGAGCTTTGAAGATGTATCGGCCGATTTGCTGTCGGGTATAGATGTTTATAAGAACCCGTCGGCGGACATGATCGAAGGCGGCATCGGCGGTACGGTTAACCTGCGCACGCGCCTGCCGTTTGACGCCAAAGGCCGCGTACTGGCCGGAACTCTTGATTCGACCTATGGCGATCTTCAGGAGGAATATAACAATTCATTCAGCGCCATGTATTCGGATCGCTGGGACACGTCTATCGGTGAAATCGGGCTTTTGCTGAACTATTCGGATGCCACAATTGGCAACCGTACCGATGTCATCGGTATCAGCAAGTATAACCCGGCGGAAACCGCGGCGGGCGAAGACGTATTTGTGCCGGACTCGCTGGGCTGGCGCAGCATTGACTGGACACAAAAGCGTCAGGCCGGTGCCGTCGCCGTACAATGGCGTCCGAACGATGCCTGGGAATTCAGCCTGCAGGCGTTCCATTCCAAGGCGACACCTAAGAACACGGAATATAATGCCGGTTTTTACAACGATCTGGGCGATATTTCGACGCTTTATACATCACCCGATAATGGTGTAACACGCACCGAGACTCCATCGGCAGCTACCTACACCTATGATTCAAACGGTGTCTGGACCGGTGGTACGGTTTACGATGCGGCGGTGACGGCGAACACGCGTTACGGCGAAGACGAAAAGACCACGACCGACGTTTCGCTAAATGCGCGCTGGTATGTCAGCGAAAAGCTGACTCTGTGGGGCGATTTTCAATACCTGAAATCAAAAGCGGACGTATTGTCTAATACCGTCTTTATTCAGGTCGAAGGCCGTCCAGACGTCAACCTTGATTTGACGGGGAAGATGCCGACCATCGAAATCATCGACGCCGGTACGCTTGATGACCCGTCGACCTATTGGTACGCGGCCGCCATGGACCACATCGAAAAGAACGATGCGACCCAATACAGCGCCCGTGTCGATGGCCGTTATGATTTCGATGATGCCGGCTGGCTTAAGACGTTTAAGTTCGGCGCCCGTGCGACTGACCGCGACTATGTCACCCGTCAATCAAACTATAACTGGGGCTTCCTGAGCCGTCAGTATTGGGGCGGTGGCGCGGGCACCTTCCTGGATGAAGCGGGTTCGGGTGAACTTTATACCTTTAACAACTTCATGCATGGCGACGTGCCGGTTCCGGGCAATGTGTGGTTCCCGGCGGCGTCTTTGGTCAATCAGGGCACGCAGCACACCTATGAGGCACTGGCCGCGGCCAATACCTCCGGTTGGGGCTGGACGCCAGCCGGAGATTCCTGGTTCACTGACGGCACACGTGGCGGCATAAACAACCAGACCGAAGAAACCAAAGCGGTTTATGGTCTGTTCCGGCTGGAAGCTGACAACCTCTGGGAAGGCAAGACCATCGATGGCAACATCGGCGTTCGTATTGTCAAGACCGAGACTGCGGCGGATGGTTTCGTAGTCACGACGGCACCGACCACCAGCGCCACCTGCGTTACCAACTGTGCACCGTTCAACAATGCCGTAACCTTTGGTGCACCAACCTATGCCGTTACCGGCGGGACGGATTACACGGATGTTCTCCCGAGCCTTAACATTCGGTTGAAGTATTCGGATCAACTCCAGTTCCGTTTTGCGGCATCCAAAGCGATGGTGCGTCCGGAAATGTCATGGCTGGCGCCCTACACGACGCTCGGCTCGTCATTTACGATTGACACGGCTGGTTTGCTTACGAACTATGCCTACACAGGCACAGGCGGCAATCCAAACCTGAAGCCGGTTGAGGCTAATCAATACGATCTGACGGCGGAGTGGTATTTCGCCCCGACCAGCAGCCTGACCATTGCCATATTCCGTAAGGACATGGAAAACTACATCTACACTGAGACCGGCGTTGAACAGTACACTAACAATGGTGTGACGCTTGACTTCAACGTCAGCCGTTATGTCAATGGTTCGGAATCGGGTCAGGTTGACGGGTTTGAAATCGCCTATAACCAGTTCTACGATTTCCTGCCCGGCGCCCTGTCAGGCTTTGGGGTTCAGGCCAACTATACGAAGATCAATTCGTCCGGTGGCCGCAACCCGATCGCCAACGTCTTTGATGGCAACCAGATCACCGGTGCAAACCTGAGCGGATTGCCGTTAGAAGGTATGTCGGAAGACAGCTATAATCTGGCGCTGATCTACGAAAAATACGGTATCTCGGCGCGTCTGGCCTATAACTGGCGCTCCAAGTATCTGTACACGACCTCGGCGGCCAACGTGAACCGTCCGATGTGGGCGGATGATTTCGGCCAGCTAGATGGTTCGGTCTTCTACAGCGTCACCCCAAAGGTCAAGGTCGGTATCCAGGCGACCAATCTGGGGCAGGAACCGGCCTACACGCTCGTGTCGTCCGACCTGTCCAAGCCGCTGGATACCCAGTTCTATTCGGCAACCAAGACGGATCGCCGTATAGCATTGGTGCTCAGAGCCGCGTTCTAAGCAAAGCATGACGACAAAGGGCTTCTCCCGTATAGTGCGGGAGAAGCCCTTTTTTGTTTGTGCTGATATCTGCATTTTCTGAGTTTTTAAATTCCTTTGGGGTGCTCATGCAAAACCCGATTTCCAGGATTATCATCGTGGGCGGCGGCACC
>DDPE01000004.1 GCA_002342035.1 Asticcacaulis sp. UBA2476
GGTCGTGATCATCGGCGGCGGGGTGGCGGGCCTCAATGCCGCCCAGATGGCGGTGGGCCTTCATGCCGATGTCACCGTGCTTGATATCTCAGCCCATAAGCTGATTGAGATCGACCAGACCTATCAGGGGCGCATCAAAACCGCCTACGCCTCAAAGGCCGCCATTGCCGCTGTGGTCAGGGAGGCTGACCTCGTTATCGGGGCCGTGCTGATCCCCGGTGCGGCGGCCCCTAAGCTGGTTACCCGCGATATGGTCAAGTCCATGAAGACAGGTGCGGTCATGGTCGATATAGCCATCGATCAGGGCGGCTGCTTTGAAACTTCACGCCCGACTTCGCATCAGGACCCGATCTATATCGAAGACGGCGTTGTCCATTACTGCGTCACCAATATGCCGGGGGCTGTGGCGCGAACGTCTGCTCTGGCTTTGAATAACGCCACCTTGCCGTTTGTGCTCAAGATGGTGCGGCAGGGTGTCGCAGGGGCCTTGTCAACCGATCCCCATCTGCGCGCAGGCCTTAATATTAAAGGCGGAAAGATCACCCACCGCGCGGTGGCAGATGCCTTAAATCTTGACTACAGCGGACTTGAAACCCTGACCTGAAGCCCCATATCAGGTCTACGAGCGATGCGACTGTTCTTCCCCCTTGCAGTCTCCGCTCCTGTGTAAAGCGCCAAACGCGCTTTACCCCAAAGGACGCTCGAACCGCCCCCCGTTCGAGCGTCCTTTTTCATGTGCATTTTACGGCTAATCAATCGGTTGATTTTGATTTATAGTCAGATTTCATATCAATCATGAGAGCCCAAAACAACTAAGACAGGCCGCCGCATGACAGGAAACGCCGCCAATACCCGCCAAAAGCCCGTAAGCCGTCCGGCCCCTGGCCGCACCCATATCCGCCAGATCAAGGCGGATGAGCTTTATATCGTGCAGTCTCTGGCCCAACGGATATGGCCCAACAGCTATGACGGCGTTATCGCCCCGCACCAGATCGACGCCATGCTGGCGCAGATCTATGCGCTTGATACGCTGGAACGGGACATGGACGCACTGGGGCATGTGTTCTGGATCGTAAGCTACGCCGTCCCAGGCGAGCCGCCGGTCGATACGGGCTTTGCCTCGGCCTATAAGGACGGTTCGACCCTGTGGATCAAGAAGCTATATATCCTGCCGGAATATCAGGGGCTGGGGCTGGGTAAGGCGTTGATGCATCAGGCGCTTGAGCACTTCGCCCCCGCCACGCACCTGTCGCTCTATGTCAATAAGGGCAACGAAAAGGCCATCGACTATTACAAATATAACGGCCTTCAGGTGATTACCGAAGTGCCGGTGCGCATGGGCCCGTTTGACTTTACCGACTATATCATGACCAAGGCGTTGTAAGGCTGTAAGCGTGACTGAGTTTGCTCACTTTTCCCTCTCCCTGCTCGCGGGGAGAGCGGGGCGGCCCGCGCCGGCTAGGGTGAGGGGCAAAAGGATAGCGATGGTGGAGAAACGGACGCCTGCGTTAGCCCCCCTCCGTCAGCCCTACGGTCTGCCACCTCCCCCGGCACGCCGGGGGAGTATAAGTTGGGACATTTATACTCCCCCAGTTTACTGGGGGAGGTGGACGCGAAGCGGACGGAGGGGGGCCAACACATACGAATAAGTGCACCGATTTATTCGGCTTTTGCTTCCGCCAGATACCCTTCCGCCTTAGCTTTTTCCTCCGGTGTAAGTTGATCAAACAACGTCTGCGCCCGCACAGTGGCGGCCTGATCACCGTCCTTAGCCAGACGTGAAAACTCAACATAGGCCCTTAGCAGGTTTTTGTCCGTCCCCACACCCTTTTCCAGCATATCGGCGGCCTTAAAGCGCGCGACAGCATGATCCTTGAAACCGGCCTTTTGGTACCAGCCGAAGGCCTCAGCGTCATTGCGGGCCACGCCTTCCCCGCGCATCAGCTTTTCGGCCAGAATGTACTGCGATCCGGCATGACCCTGCTCGGCGGCCAGACGATACCACTTCGCCGCCTCAGTCTTATCGACCGGCACGGAAAAACCGTAGTCATAGATTTCGGCCATGCGCACCTGAGCCGATAATTTGCCGCCCTCAGCCGCCTTACGCTCGACCTCGATCGGGTCGGGGTAGGCCTGAACGCCCCAGTTGTCATAGGCGACATAACTAAAGCCCGCCAGCACGGCCATGACCGGCACGACATAGGCCCAGATTTTCCAATTTTGCTTAGCCCGTTTGCTCATGTATCGGATCGCCATATTTTCTGTCACGCACATCAGGTATGACGTTATCCTCTTTTGTAGTTCTTTAAAATCGCGTATTAACACCCACATAACCAAAAGCGGGTGATCGCCCGCCTTTGACACATGAGCATTCGAGGGAGCTCTTCATATGCAATTCGCATCCAAACTGGGTAAGCGTATCGCGGCCTTTGCCGCACTGGCCGCCGCTGCTGTCACCTTATCCGCCTGCGGATTCAACACCATTCCGACCAAGCAGGAAGCCACCAAGGCCAAGTGGGCCGACGTGCAGTCGCAGTATCAGCGCCGCGCTGACCTGATCCCCAATCTGGTCTCGACCGTTCAGGGCGCCGCCATTCAGGAGCGCACGACGCTGACCGAAGTGGTCGAAGCCCGCGCCAAGGCAACCTCGGTCAACGTGGACGCCTCCACCATCACCGATCCGGCCAAGTTCCAGCAGTTCCAGCAGGCTCAGGACGGCCTGTCGTCAGCGCTGGGCCGCCTGATGGTCGTGGTTGAGCGCTATCCTGACCTGAAATCGAACCAGAACTTCCTGGCTCTGCAATCGCAATTAGAAGGCACGGAAAACCGCATCAATATCGCCCGCAACGATTATAACGAATCGGCGCGCGATTTTAACACGACCTTACGCACCTTCCCGTCGATCGTGTGGGCCAAGACCATCTATGGCGGCGAAAAGCCGTTCGAGTATTTCCAGGCCTCTGCTGGCGCTCAAAACGCACCTTCGGTCAATTTCGATGGCTTAAAGCCGTCTGATCCGGCCCCGGCAGCCCCGGCTGCCGCACCCGCCACCGTTCAGTAATTGGCTTAGAAAAACCCTAGGCCGCATCCCATGACTAATTTATCCGTCCATAAGGCACGATCATGGGGTGCGGCTGTTTGGCTGGCCCTGATGGCGCTGGTGCTGGCCAGCGCTGCCTTTGCCGAACCGACCTTTCCCAAGCTAAGTGGCCGCGTCGTCGATCAGGCTAACCTCCTCACGCCAGAGGTTGAGGCCGAGCTGACGGGGAAGCTTGCGGCGCTAGAACAGACCACCTCCGATCAGGTTGTGGTTGTCACGGTGCCCGATCTCGAAGGCTACGACATAGCTGAATATGGCTATAAGCTGGGGCGAACCTGGGGTATCGGCCAGTCAGCCGAAAATGCCATCGGCACTGATATTACTCAGAAAAACAACGGCGTATTGCTGATCGTCGCCCCTAATGAACGTAAGGTACGCATCGAAGTCGGCTACGGCCTTGAGCCCGTCATTACCGACGCCCTGTCGTCACTCATCATTCAGACCCGTATCCTGCCGCAATTCCGTGAAAACAACTATCCGGGCGGCATTGTCGCGGGCACCGATGCCCTCATTGAGCAGCTATCGCTGGATCGCGGCGTCGCCATCGACCGCGCCAAGCAGGCCGCACAGCAACAACCGCAGGAACAAGAAATCCCGCGCTGGGTCATCATCCTGATCTTCATCCTGATTGTCATGTTCTCACGCGGCTGGCTA
>DDPE01000036.1 GCA_002342035.1 Asticcacaulis sp. UBA2476
TGACCTTGGTCGAGCAGCTTGCGGAACATTTCAACGCCCGTGCAGGTCGTCTTTTGGACCGGACGGATGCCGACGATTTCGACTTCTTCACCGACCTTAACGATACCACGCTCGACGCGGCCGGTCACAACCGTACCACGGCCAGAGATCGAGAACACGTCTTCAACCGGCATCAGGAACGGCAGATCGATCGGACGCTCAGGCTGCGGGATGTATTCGTCAACCGTCTTCATCAGGGCGATGATCTGGTTTTCACCGATTTCCGGGTTTACGCCATCGGTTGCGGCCTTAGCCGAACCCATGGTGATGGGGATATCGTCGCCGGGGAACTGGTAGGACGACAGAAGTTCACGAACTTCCATTTCAACCAGCTCAAGCAGTTCAGCATCGTCAACCAGGTCAACCTTGTTCATGAACACGACCAGCGCCGGAACACCGACCTGACGGGCCAGCAGGATGTGCTCGCGGGTTTGCGGCATCGGGCCGTCAGCGGCCGAAACCACCAGAATAGCGCCGTCCATCTGAGCAGCACCGGTGATCATGTTCTTCACATAGTCGGCGTGGCCTGGGCAGTCGACGTGCGCATAGTGACGGTTAGCCGTCTCATATTCGACGTGGGCGGTGTTGATGGTGATGCCGCGTGCTTTTTCTTCAGGGGCAGCGTCGATGTCGGCATATGCCTTGGCGACCGCGCCGCCGGACTTGGCCAGCGTCATCGTGATCGCTGCCGTCAGCGTCGTCTTGCCGTGGTCAACGTGACCAATCGTGCCAATGTTGCAGTGCGGCTTAGTACGGTTGAATTTTTCCTTGGCCATAGGTGAGGCTCCGTATTGCCCAGTCGGGCTAAGGTTTTGAAATGAAATTGGAGCGGGTAGACGGGATCGAACCGACATCCTCAGCTTGGAAGGCTGCTGCACTACCATTGTGCTATACCCGCGCACGAAAGCATTTTGCTGTTTAGCAAAACACTTTCGTAAGTACGATCGGGGACTACAGTTTTTCAAGCCTTTAAGACCTGTCGCGGCAGACAGGTCGTGCGATGGTGGGGGAAGCAGGACTCGAACCTGCGAAGCTTACGCAGGGGATTTACAGTCCCCCCCCTTTGCCGCTCGGGACATTCCCCCATGCGCACGTCTGATTTTCAAGGCTTGAAAACCTGCTGCTTTAAACTCGACCTTTGAAAAAAGGACAAGCCCAAAAACAAAAAAACTTTATGGTTTCTGTGGATGTCCTCCCTACACATATGTAAAGACAACATCGTAATTAGCCAAAAAGCCTGTCAGGCCTCAAATCGGAGCGCGTCTTATAGTGTCCATTAATCGCGAACGCAACGGTCACAAATCCCGTCAGGGCCAAAAATCGCACTTTTCCGCAAAAAGTGCTCCGACAAAGCCTGAAAGCAGCGGGCGCGAACGCAATGAAGCAAAGCCTAAAATGCCACAAATTCAACGCCATAAGGTATCCGAAGATGGCTGGATATGGGGTGTTCATGCGGTCGAAGCGGCCTTAAAAAATTCAGCTCGCAAGGGGCCATTTCAGCTATTTGCGACCGAAGACCGTGCCAAAGCCCTCCCGCAGGCCCTGATCAGACGCAGTGATCTCAACTTTCGCCCCACGCCGATGGCCGATTTTATGCGCATCCTGCCCCAAGGCGCGGTGCATCAGGGAATCGCCCTCAATGCTCCGCCTCCGGAAGGTGACGACCTCGAAGCCTTGATGCAGGATAATGGCGTGCTGTTGATGCTTGATCAGGTCACTGACCCTCAGAATGTCGGCGCCATCTTCCGCTCATCGGCGGCATTCGGTGTTCAGGGCCTGATCATGCAGGATCGTCACTCACCCGTCATGCAGGGTGTGCTGGCGAAAACCGCCGCCGGTGCAATGGATATGGTACCTTTCGCCAAGGTCACTAACCTGTCGCGCGCTTTGGAAACCTTAAGGGATGAAGGCTGGACAAGTATCGGCCTTGCCGGAAATACCGATGATACCTTGCAGGGCGTGCTGAACACCCTGCCCCAACCGCGCAAGGTGGTGCTGGTGCTAGGCTCCGAAGGCGATGGCCTGCGTCGTCTGGTGGCCGAACACTGCGATTATCTGGCCAAAATCCCCATGCCGGGCGGATTTGAGAGCCTGAACGTCAGCCACGCCGCCTCTATCGCACTCTATGAAGCCTGTGCCCGCAACTGATCGCTGGACAAGGCCAGTCATTACCGATTAGGAACGGGCGAAACCATTAAAATATAAAATGAGTGCCTTATGGATTTTCTGTCCAACCCTGAACTTGCCTCGCAAGCCTCTGCCTTGCTTCAGGTCGTTTTCATTGATCTGGTTATGGCCGGTGACAATGCCGTTGCCGTAGGTCTGGCGGCGGCTGGCCTTGCTGCCGCCCAACGCCGCAAGGCCATATTATACGGCCTGATCGCCGCTGTCGTGATGCGAATCGGCTTTGTGCTGGTCACCGCGCAACTGCTGCTGATCATTGGTCTTCTGTTTGCCGGTGGGCTTTTGCTGTTATGGGTAGCTTGGAAAATGTGGCGCGAACTGCGCGAATCCCACACCCACGACGAAGCCCGCGCTGAAGCCGCCCTCGAAGATGCTACCGGCGCTGATATCAACGCTGATGGCACGATGGGCGGTGCTACAGTTCCGGTAGCAAAAGTCAAAAGCTTTAAAACCGCCGTGATCCAGATTTTGATCGCCGACTTGTCAATGTCGCTCGATAACGTGCTGGCAGTTGCCGGGGCGGCTCATGAGCATCCGTCGATCATGGTATTTGGCCTGATTCTCGCCATTGCCCTGATGGGGGTAGCCTCGCACTTTATTGCCAAAATCCTGCACAAACACCGCTGGATCGGCTTTTTCGGCCTGTTCGTTATCCTCTATGTGTCGCTCAGCATGATGTGGGAAGGCCACCGGGATATCGTTGTCGACCTGAATAAGGTCAGCGAATACAACCGGATTGTGCCCGACTTCATGGATATCACACCCAAAGATATTGAGCATTTCAGTCACAAACCACCAGCACATTAAAATGATAAAGGCTTCGGAATGATCCGAAGCCTTTATTTTTACGGCATGTCTTCAAGGGCTTCGTCGTAGCCTGCGTAACGATTTGGCTCACTTACATAAGGCGGATGTCCGTACCGGTTAGCATGGCGTTGGCCGGGAACGAGACCACATATCATCAGGGTCAACACCGTGCCTATGACCGGAACAAAACTGATAACGACCAGCCACCCGGTTAGCCCCATGTCGTGCCAACGCTTAACTGTAAGACAAAAATAGATCCAGCTTACGGGAATAAGCAAAAGCCACATCAGCCGCCGCGGCCTGGCTACCCAGGGCTCAAGCTCAGCCGTAAAGACCGGATAGAGCGTGAAGGTTCGCCAGTCATCAAGCCAGGCCTCCCCTATATAGAGAAAAAATGATAACAGGATCGCTAGTCCAAAGGCAATGCCCAAGATCCAGCTCCAGAAGGTCGCCCGGTTGATGCGCCCATTCGGATTAAGCAAGGTATCGACGATTGTCATGGCCCGCCCCTGTGAATTATATTTGCACCATTATAGGCACAAAACAGGGTTATGGTAAACGGCGTCTAATAGGTTACCAACTGAGGTCAGACCTAATCGAATGTGGCGGCAACAGCTTCATGATTAGCTCCTTTGGGGGAATTACCATATTTATTCCGCCCCTTAGTGCCATCAAGACAACCCAGTTCCACAAACGACCATATCCACCCTATGATGGGGATAAGGTTGATAAAAATCCATACCCATGATTTGTCACGATCATGCCAGCGTTTTATCTGTATGCACAGGCTCGGCCATATCATGGCAATTGACAATATAGCCTCGGTGACATCCAAAATTGGACTGGTCGTATCACTCGCCAAGGTATCCAAGGTTCCGGTAGCCACCGCAACGCCGAAATATATGGCCAGATAAGCCACGGTTAACGCTATGGAATATAGCCAATAAGTCCGCCGACGGATTCTGCCTTCGGTGCTGAACAATATTTTTGCAGGTTTCATTTTACCACCCCCTAACTTATTTCAGGCTAAGTGATTTACGTAATCGCAGCAACCTTTAACTACGCAAACCTACCCTTCATTCCCGCCAAACCGTTCAGCCCATTCGGTCACCTGTTCATCTTCGATCTTTTTGAACAGAACCTCACCGGATTTAACCGCCGTCCCTATAGGCAGTTTCGACAATTCCGATTTGGCATCGGTCGACGGCCAGCCCAGCGGCAAGGCCACACTGACACTATCGGCGATCGATTGCGCCGCAAAGGGTATCAAGGGCTGGGCCAGCACCGCATATAGGCGCACCAGATTCAAGCCATGACGGACAATGACCGCGGCCCGATCCGCATCGGTTTTAAAAGCCGTCCACGGGGCGGCTTCCTGCAGGTACTCATTGCCGAGAACCCAAATCCGACGCACGGCCTGCGCGGCTTTGCGCATTTCCATGGCGTCGAACGCTTCGGTCGCTTCGATTAAAAGCGCTGCCAGATCGGCATAAAGCTTATCTTCCAGCGGGCCCGCCTCGCCACCTTCCGGGACCATGCTGCCAAATTTCGACTCCGTGAATTTGACAATGCGGTTGACGAAATTGCCCAGAACATCCGCCAGATCTTTATTGACCGTGCTTTGGAACTGATCCCAGGTGAACGAAGAATCCGAGCCTTCCGGAGAATTAGCGATCAGATACCAGCGCCAGTAATCGGCCGGTAAAATCTCCAGCGCCTGATCCATGAACACGCCACGGTTCATCGAGGTTGAGAACTTACCGCCATACCAGTTCAGCCAGTTAAAGGCCTTTAGAGTATCGACCATTTTCCACGGCTGCCCAGATCCAATGACCGTGGCCGGGAAGCTAACGGTATGGAAGGCGACATTGTCCTTACCCATGAACTGGATATAGCTGACATCGTCAGCGCCCTGATCCAGCCGCCACCAGTTTTGCCAACCATCAGGCTCATTGCGGGCATTAAAATATTCCTGAGTGGCGCCTATATATTCAATCGGCGCATCAAACCAGACGTAGAAGACCTTGCTTTCAAAGCCCTCTCTGGGTTTGCCATTTTTGGCAACCGGCACGCCCCATTTCAGGTCACGCGTAATACCCCGGTCGATCAGCCCTTCTTCCAGATGTTTATTGGCGATCGACTTTGCCAGTTGCGGCCAGGCGGACTTAGAGTCGATCCAGGCCCGCAGTTGCGGCTCGACCTTGGTTTGCAGTAGATAAAGATGCTTGGTATCACGCACCTCCAGATTACGCGAACCCGACACCGCCGAATAGGGATCAATCAGGTCAGTTGGGTCCAGCAGGCGACCGCAATTATCGCATTGATCGCCCCGCGCCTTCTCAAATTTACAGTGCGGGCAAGTCCCTTCGACATAGCGATCCGGCAAAAACCGTCCGTCATCGATGGAATAGACCATCTTGTCGGTGCGTTCTTCGATCAGGCCATTTTCATCCAACGCATCGCAAAACATCTGCGTAAGCGCGCGGTTTTCCGACGACGATGACCGGCCGAACCAGTCATAAGACAGGCCAAACGCTTCACCGGCATGTTTCTGGATCAGATGCTGCTCGTCGCAGTAGGTTTTGACATCTTGCCCCGCCTTAGCCGCCGCTAACTCAGCCGGCGTACCATGCTCATCGGTCGCGCAAATATAAAGCACCTCATGACCTTGAGCACGCTTAAACCGCGCATAGACATCCGCAGGCAACATAGACCCGGCCAGATTGCCGAGGTGTTTGATACCATTAATGTAAGGCAGGGCCGAGGTAATAAGAATGCGAGACATGGCGTAGATGAGGTTCCTAAAGACAGACGCCCCTCATAACGCATTTCTGGTGACAAAACATAGACATGATACAGTTTTAAACAAAAAAGTCGGATATTTGCGATGGAAAGCCGTTGCCTTTATGGATGTGAATAGGCATAAGGCGACCTCCCGTCTGATTTTTAGACGGCTTGCTTTTGTGTGCCGGTTTAGCTCAGCTGGTAGAGCAGCGGTTTTGTAAACCGAAGGTCGCGGGTTCGATTCCTGCAACCGGCACCATTTTCCTTAGTCAATTTTGAAGACTGAACTCAAGCTCAGTTGTCATTTCGAGTACATCACCCTTGACGTCTTTTGGGGGTTTGGGCATGGGCTCCGCGCGCTTTAGTACATCCAAGGCTTCACGATCAAAGGCTGCAATCCCGGACGATTTTACCACACGGCTCGACAAGACACGTCCCTGTCGATCAAGGGTGAAGCTGATTATGACTCCCCCCTCCTGACGCAGACGTTTGGCACCGCGCGGATAGGTTTTATGTCTCTCAATCCAGGTCCGCACCTGCGCCATGTAGGACTTGGTGTGGCTACGTCCTGAACTGGCTACGGCAGGCAGGGTGCTCGATGCTGCGGGCTGACTTGTTGTCACATATGTCGGGGCCACCTGATTTCCTGAAGTCTGCTCAGGCGCGTTACCCGGACCATCATCGTTCAATGAAGTTGCACCGACGTCAGGTCCGCTGGCTACATCCACAGGGGTTGATTTGATTGAAACCGGTGCAACTGAGTTTGGCGACGGGGCAGTCTTAGCTGCGTCTTCGGGCGAGGCTTCGGTTGCGCTGTTATCAGGCGCATCCGCCCCCTCTGCCGCATCAGTCACATCAGATTCAGGGGCAACCATAGTGATAGTTATTCCGCCGTCATCCAGCACCGTCAGATCAGGCTTTGGTGACAACCAAAGCCCCATAGCGAGTAAGCCCCCGTTCACAAGAACGGAGGCTCCTACGGCCAGAACGTGAGTTCTTATCGACGCAGACATTGAGGATTAGAATGTCTTGCCGACGCTGAGCTTCACCGTTCTGCCTTCCGCGGGCAGGGAGGATAGATGCCGTTGGAAATATTCATCGCCGATATTATCGACGCTTAAGCGCACATCCACACCGCGCAGCACGGCCTCGCCCTGCGGCTTCCAGACGGCATAGAGGCTGTGGATATTATAGTCGTCGGTCGTGTCGGTGACTGCGCCGGTCGTGGCATTATATTTGTAGGCTTCTTTGGCGAACTCCCCGCGCCAGCCCAGCGTTAGATTCCACGACGGGATGACATAACCGGCATTGAGCGTCAGTTCATCGGCAGGCACCGTATTGAGCGGAATGATTGGCTTGGGCAGACCCGCACTGGTGAGTCCGGTGCGATCTTCGCCATCCACAACAGATAAGGCCGCACGGGTAAAGAACCGTCGGGTGGCATATTCCGCCTCAAGCTCAACCCCTTCATAGCGGGCCTCACCGAAATTGCGGAAATAGGGCGAGCCCGTTGTGCCGCGTGCAATCAGATTATCGACATTATTTCGGAAAACCGTCAGCTTGGCATGAAGTTTATCGCGGTCAGTAAACAGGCTGCCAAAAGCGACTGCACCGCCAACTTCGTAGTTTGTGGACTCTTCGTTTTCAAGATTGAGATTAAGCGGCTGAGTTGCGGTTGCCGAATAAACCTCATCCAGCACCGGCATCCGCACGGTGCGCGACAGCGACCCAAACAGGTTGAAGTTATCGTTGAAGCTATAAAGCACCGCGATCTTCGGCGACACGCCAGTGTCCTCAACCGACTCCGGTTTCGTTTGGGTGGCGATCAGGTAATCCGACTCCAGCTTAACGCGGTCCACGCGCACGCCGGGGATGATGGTCAGTTTTTCTTTCCAGATAAACTCGCCCTGAATAAAGGCGCTGTAGCGGGTCAGGTCGCCTTCCGGGTGGGTGGTGGCACCCGGATTGATATAGCTGCCGTCCTGACGGTAGCGAGGGTTGCGGCGTTCCTGCTTATAGGTTTGCAGGCCCGTCGTCACAAAGGCGTTCCAGTCCGGCCCGAAGGTCAAGGTCGAGGTGTTTTCCAGCCGCCCCTGCACGGTTTTATAGACGTAGGATGAATTATAGCCGACGCCATTGGGGCTGAACCCAGCGTTTTCGGTCTGATCGACCTGCATGTTCGAATAGGCCAGTTGCGCCTTTACATCCAGCCAGTCATTGCCGTCAAAGGCGTTGTCGTAACCGATGATATAGCTCTCATTGACAGTCTTACGGCGCACCGGCGTGGTGGCAAAGGCTTCGGCCTGATCATAGACCTGATAGGAATCGTTCTGCCAGTTTTCGGCCGACGCCCACACGCTGTGGCCTTTGTCACCACCGACATAGTAGCGCGCCTTGGTCAGCACGGAATCGCCTTCAGCCTTGGACGGGACGACCACATCGCCGTTGCCATCCGTATAGTCATCGCTGACGCGCGACGACAGGCTGAGCAACAAATCAAGGTTATCGGTCGGACGTCCGGCAATGATGACCGATCCGGCGCGGGCATCGGCATTGGACTCCCCGCTACCCTTGACGCGCACCATCAGGCGATCATCGCCGCGCAGGAAATCCGAAGCGTCCTTGGTCTGGAAATTGATTACGCCCGCCAGAGCGCCCGCCCCGTAAAGCGTCGAAGACGACGGCCCACGCAGCACTTCGACGCGCTTATAAAGCTCCGGCTCCGAGAAGAAGCCGCCCATGCGATATTGCTCGAAAAACTTTGAGACACCGTCAACATTGATCAGTATCCGGCTGTCGGAATCGGCCACACCCGTGCCCATGCCGCGGATGTTAAAGCCCTGCCCCAGACCGCTGACACCGCCGACCGACGACACGCCCGGAATGCCTTCCAGCAGATCGCCGATAGTCGAGGCCTGGGCGTTGTCGATGTCTTCCTGATCAAGCGTGGTGACCGATTGCGGTGTATCGATGGCGACCTTATCGATGCCGGTCGAGACCACAATCTTACCCAGCGACAGTTGCGAGACCGCGCCGTCGTCCTTTTCTGTGCCGGTATCGGTTTTGGAATCGGCATCCTGCGCCAAAGCGGCGGGCGCTGCGACCTGCCCCCCCGCTGCCAGCGCTAACGCCAATCCCAAAACCGATACGCTTACGCCCCCACGGCGCCCTGAAAACTTCGACATGCCCCACACTCCTTGAAAATCGACGCCCCGCGTGACGTCACACAAATCAGACTTATATTGCGATTAATTCGCATTAACGGCTTGATAGGCGTGCAAATCACCCCTGTCAAGCCGCTTGCAAATAATAATGATTCTCATTAATAGAAAGTGATAATTCAGCCACGCCCGAATTATTCAGCGTCGCTAATGAAAAGGAATCCTGATGTCGAAACCCTTATGGCTCAAAACCAGTCCATTGTTTTTTATAGGCTTAATGGCCAGTTCCGCCCTGGCCCATTCCCCCTATCTGCGCCCCAATCACTTCACCCCTGACAAGGCCCGCAAGCATATCACCGTCGAAGCCTCCTTCGCAGAAGGCCAGATCCGGCCCGATGTCGCCATGAAATCGGACGCCTTTAACCTCACGGCCCCTGATGGGGCGACCACGCCCCTGACCCCGGCGGCGACCTTAAAAGACGCGGTTCTGCTTGAGCCTGCCCTACCTGTTGAGGGTACCTACCGCATCTCATCGGGGGTACGTACAGGCCGCGTCGCTAAGGCCACCATTAAGGACGGAAAAGTCGTCTTTGGCGAAGGCCCTGCCTCAGCCCCGAAACCTGGCGAAACGATCGTCGATGTCCAGAGCCTGACGCGCGCCGATGTCTATGTCACCAAGGGCGCGCCCACAACCGGTGCCTATGCCAAGCCGCAAACCGGTGTGGCTATCCAGCCCGTCACCGCGCCGAATGATGCCTATGCGGGGGAAGCATTCGTCTTTTCAGTGCTTAATTCCGGTAAGCCGGTGGCCGGTGAAGATATCGAAATCGTCCGCGACGGCGAAATCTACGAAGCTCAGAAAACGGCACCGCTGCATCTAAAAACCGGTGCCGACGGCACGGCCCGCTTCACGCCGTCGAAAACCGGTGTCTACCTCATTCAGGTGCGCGTCAGAAGCCAAAGCCCTGAGCGTGCCGACCTGTGGCTGTCGGAAACCGCTACTCTCACCCTAGAAGTTTTGCCTCAATAGCACTGGATAAAGTCATGAAATTAATTGGTAAAATAGTCATCGTCACCACTCTCGCCATCGCCGGTCAGACAATGGCCGCCTCACATTCGACCACCACATTTATCAACGAGCAGGACACCAATAAGGACGGGGTCGTAACTCTGGCGGAATTTGATGCCGAACGCGCCGCCCATTTCAAGGTCATGGATGCAGATAGCAATGGCACCCTGTCAGAGGCAGAGTATGTCGGTGAATACGAAACACGTCTGAACATACAGCTTGAATCGATCACCGACGCTGAAAAGAAAAAAGAGCAGTATCAGCGTCAAATGCGTCAGGCCAAGGTGCGCTTTGGTGTGCTCGATAAGGATAAGGACGCCAAGATGACCTTCGCGGAATTTCAGGCTTCAGGCCACGCCATGTTTAACCGCCATGACGCCGATAAGGACAGCACCATCACGACCAAGGACGTGGAAATCCTGACCCAGCAAAAGAAAGACAAAAAGGGCGACGATTTCGTCAATCCGTAATGTCCGCTGAACAGGCCTGCGTCCCTGTGGCGCAGGCCAAAGTCTCCGTAGCTCACATTTTCTTTATGTGCGCACACGCCGCATCGCATCTTAAAATAATCAGGCGTAAGCTACAGTTCATAAAACCTATGGGAGACAACTATGACTACCTACAGCCATCGCTTTTTCGATAAGAATACCGGCGAGGAAATTTATGCGTCCGATGACTTCCGCTTTACAGCCGTGCCTGCGATCAGCCATCGGATATCTGATCCTGAATTTCGGGAACGCTATGGTGGCCCCGCGGTCATAAACCGTGTTGAAACCGGTGATGAACAGGGCGACGAAGTGGAACTGCTCGTCTATGTCGATGGGGCCGAAGAGATACTGAATAATCAGGATCAGGAAGAAGGTTATCGAAGGTCATAGCCTTATGGCAAATTGAGCTGCCAGCCCCTCTCCGAAGTCGCATCAAGCAATTCCCGCGCAGCGCCACGCGCGATACGAATCGCCGTATTCAGGTCGCGGGGGTTCGACAATCTGCACCAGCTTTTCATACATGGCCGAATGTTCAATCATCGTCTGCGGTAAAAACGATGGATCGCGCGGCATTGGAACCCCTGCAACTAACGGTAACCTATCACATTATCGAGAAATGCTGTGCATGCACTTTCCGGCTCGCCAAAGGCTGATCTGTCTTGTAAAAGCCATGTAATTCATAGGTTAGGCTTGAGGTTTGGACATGCGGTTCGGCGTAAAATCACGGTTTTTTGTATTAGGCCTGGCCATATCTCTGACGGCGTGTGAACCGGCACCCAAACCCGCCACCTCTCCTGAATCGTCATCTCATGCGCCTTCGCCCGCCCTGAGCGAAGCTGAAAAAGCTCAGGTACTGGCATCACTGCCTACACCTTATAATACCGCAAGCCTCGAAGAAGGCAAAAAGCAGTTTGGCAAATGCCGCTCCTGTCATGTGTTGATCGAGACGACCGCAACCACGACCGGCCCTCATCTGTACGGAGTATTGGGTCGAAAAGCTGGCACCGAAGGCAGCTATCCTTATTCAGACGCTATGAAAGCCCATAATGTGACTTGGGATTTCGCCACGCTCGATGCGTTCCTGACCAAGCCGCGCGACGCGGTTCCAGGCACCAAGATGGCATTTTTAGGTATCAAAGACGCTAAGGATCGCGAAAATCTTTTGGCCTATATCGCGGTCGAAACGGCTAAGAAACCACAGTAGCTAAAACCGCTTCCATATTGATAAGGATAAAGCTTTTACCTGTGGGACATTTTCACCCGACAGGGTTTGGCGTGCGCCCAGTTGTACGCTGATATCCTGTTTATCTCCTAAATGGCGCACAACGCTTAGCTCGGCGTTTGTCCACTTGGCGCGCCCCCAAGCTTCTTTATCGGTTTGCCCGGCATAGACTTGCGCCATGACCATCCATTTCGGATCGGGTTTAATACCAACCGTCGCATCGACACGCACCTGATCGGCTTCTTTTTCGCGCCAGCGTTTCGCCACCTGCACATCAAGGAAGGCGTCCTTGCCTGCGATCTTGAAACTCTTGCCACCATAGGCGCGCAGCTCTGCGTCGGTGCCTTTGGACGTTGCCTGATCAAAATCACTGCGGCGGCCCTTGCCCAACCCTTCAACACCCGCGCCCACCGCTAAGATGGCCGTATCGGTCTTCGCCACAGTCACGCGGCCACCAATCTCAACAGACCCCAGCCCTGAATAGGATGTGCTATCGGTTTTAAAGTCCTGATAATCAGCCTTGGCATACACAGTTATGCGATCAGTAAGACCATAATCGCTGTAGACCGAGACATTGCGCGTATCCCACTTGCCAATGGACGCTGTATTGCCATCGCCATCAAAGCCCTTATCGGCTGTAGAAGGTTCCAGCTTAATAATGACCTGTCCGCGACCGCTTTCCTGCGGCCAGGCACCGGCGACACTTAGGCTGGGCACAAGCAAAAGCGCAATAAATATAAAAACCCTATAGGAAAGCCTCATTCCCGCCCCCGAAGCCAGTTCACTCGATAAATCAAGCTTTGGACGAATCGGTAAAAAGTTCCCTAATGACGCGCATTCAGGCGGCGCGTGAAATCACCAGCTTGCCCTCACTGACTTTCACGATTTTCACAGATTCGCGCGCCTTTAGCTTAGCGTCCTCATCCCCTTCTATGACCGCAGGCCATTCAACGCCGTCATAGATTACACGGCCTTCATGCGTACCGCCAAAACCTTCAAGCACAGTGGCTGTCTTACCGACTAAACGCTGGCCGGGATCATTAATATCACCTGCCGGAGCGTCCTTTTTCATAAAGCGGCGCGACAGAATTGACAGGGTAAGGGTCAGAACAGAAAAGATAATTACCTGAAACACAAAGCCAATGGGCAACCCAGTCAGGGTCAGTAAGGCCACAACCCCGGCTGATGCCGCAGGCCACAGCAGCCATTCCGTGCCCAACATAATCTCAAGACCAAGCACAATGACACCCAGCGTCAGCCATACCCAAAAGGCCTGCATGCCCAGTGGTTCAGATGTCAAAAGCGTTGCAAAATCAGACATGTTAATCTCCTGTCCTTACTTTTTAGCTGAAGCTTGATCATTGGTCAGGGACTTCACCAGTTCGGTAACCCCACCTACGGTCCCGGCCAGACTGGACAGCTCGGTCGGCAGGATGATGGTCTTAGTGTTCGGGGACATTGCAAACTTGCCGAACGCCTCAACGTACTTTTGCGCAATGAAATAGTTGATAGCATTAACATCACCCTTAGCGATCGCTTCCGACACCATTTCCGTCGCCTTGGCTTCCGCTTCAGCGGCACGCTCACGGGCTTCGGCGTCGCGATAGGCCGCTTCCCGCCGCCCCTCGGCCTCAAGCACCGTTGCCTGCTTATTGCCCTCAGCGCGGGTGATAGCAGCCTGTTTGTCACCATCCGCTTCAATGATCTGGGCACGGCGCTCACGTTCAGCTTTCATCTGGCGGGCCATCGAATCTGTGATATCAAGAGGCGGTTTCAAATCTTTGATTTCAATGCGATTTACTTTTACACCCCACGGGCTGGTCGCCTGATCAATTACGGTCAGAAGACGCGAATTTATGGAATCACGCTGAGACAGTACCTCATCCAGTTCCATGCCACCTACCACGGTCCGCAAGTTCGTCATGGCCAATTGTGTGACCGCATTATCAAGGTTATCGACGCGGTACGCCGCAGCCGCCGCATCCATCACCTGCGTAAAGACGATGCCATCGACCTTAACCACCACGTTGTCCTTAGTGATCACCTCCTGTTGGGGCACATCGACCACGCGCTCCATCATATTGACCCGCCGGCCAATGCTTTCAACGAAGGGCGTCAGGAAGGAAATGCCGGGCTTCAAGGTGCGGGTATAGCGGCCAAAACGCTCAACCGTAAACTCGCGCCCCTGCGGCACGATCTTGATGATGCTGAAGGCGATGACGATCGCCAGAATAAGGATGACTGCGGAAAATGCACTTACGAACATTCAGGGGTTCCCTCTTGCCTTGTTTTGCCGCCTCAACTCTACCCTAAATCACACAATTTCAAAGCCTAATCGGTCTGCCGAGCCCCCATCAGTGCATGCGATTTCAGCAGCACATCCTTAAGGTCATCTTCAACGACCAAATTCAATGCCGCCTCAAGGGTCACAAAACATGCCTGATCCGCATCGTCACCGGCCACAGGCTCTCCAGCCAGCCAGCGCGCCAGATAATCAATAAGCACATAGTGAAACCCATCCTGGCACGCCTCGGAGGGCGGTTCCATAATCTCATAAACTTCGATCAAGGGGCCAAGTTCAGCCTCAATGCCGGTTTCCTCACGCAATTCCCGCAACGCGGTTTGAGAGATCGGCTCAAACCGATCCATCTTGCCACCGGGGATCGACCATTGGCCTTGGCGAGGAGCTCGCCCGCGACGGATCAGCAAGACCTCATCACCTCGCCAGCATACAACGCCTATCGCCGGTATCGGATAGTGAATTTTGACTTGCACTTACAGATTCTCCGTATAAACCCCAACCCTTATAAGCCAAACACTTACAACAGCGCTGCTTTTAGGGATACCTTGCCATGACCGCTGCCGCCCAATTTGCTGAATGTCCACCGGTTGCACCCGAAATTCTGGCAGAGATCAAGTCCGTACTGGGCGAAGGTGGCTATAGTGAAGACTCTTTACGCGTCGAAGCCAAATTGACTGAATGGCGCGGCAAGTGGAAGGGACATACCCCCCTTCTCGTTTTGCCGAAAACGACAGAGGAACTCTCTAAAGTCGTCAGGATTTGCTATGAGCATGGCGTGGCCATTACCCCGCAAGGCGGCAATACTGGGCTGGTCGGCGGTCAGATTCCATTTGGCGAAATTCTGGTGTCGCTGGAGCGCATGCGCACCGTCCGTGATGTCGCGCCAACCGATGACACTATGGTGCTGGAGGCTGGCATCACCCTGTTGGAAGCACAACAGATAGCTGAGAAAGCCGGACGTCACTTCCCGTTATCTCTGGCGGCTGAGGGTACGGCCACGATCGGCGGCGTCATCAGCACCAATGCGGGCGGCACAGCCGTTCTGCGCTACGGCGTGACCCGCGATCTGGTGTCCGGTCTTGAGGTGGTTTTGCCCAATGGTGATATTTTCCGTGGCCTCAAGCGCCTGCGCAAAGACAATACCGGCTACGACCTAAAGCAGATGTTCATCGGCGCCGAAGGCACATTGGGTATCATCACGGCGGCGTCGCTAAAGCTGTTTCCGGTTATGAATTCGCGTTCGGTGGCTATTGTCGGGTTTGAAACCTCACAAAAAGCCATTGATCTTCTGGCCCGCGCCAAACAGGAAACGGGCGGTCAGGTCGAAGCGTTTGAACTGATGGGCCGCTACGGCCTGTCGCTGGTGCTCAAGAACATCCCAGACACCCGCGAACCGCTTGAGGGTGTGTATCCGTGGTATGCCCTGATCGAGGTGGCATCCGGCGATCCTGAAGGAGCCGAAACCTCAATGGAGCGCCTGCTGGGGGCAGCATTTGAGGAAGAACTTATCCTTGATGCCGCTATTGCGCAAAATGATACTCAGGCGGCGGCGTTCTGGCGTCTGCGCGAAGAACACTCGGCTGCCGAAAAGGTAGAGGGTGCGGCCTGGAAACATGACATTTCCGTACCGTTGTCACGCATGGCCGAATATATGGAAGAAGGCGCCAAGGCGATCGAAGCCTTTCTGCCCGGCGCCCGACTGGTGGCGTTCGGCCACGTTGGCGATGGCAATGTTCACTTTAACGTCATAGTCCCGGAAGATATGGACGCCAAAGCCTTCAATGACTTACGTGACGAAGGTTCCAAAGTGGTTCATGATCTGGTGCACCAGTATGAAGGCTCAATTTCGGCTGAGCATGGTCTTGGCCGCATGAAAACTCAGGAAGCACTTTTATACAAAGATCCTACCGCCGTTGCCGTCATGCGCGCGGTACGTCTGGCGCTCGACCCTAAGCGGATCATGAACCCGCATGTACTGTTTTAATTCTGAAATGCGCTTTATTTTAGCGCGCTAACGCTTCGCTTTTTGAGCGCGGGCTTATCATGAATCCGCACGTCTTGTTCTGATCAGCCTTCAATCAGCAAGGCGCTATCGCTGAAAACCTTATCGACCAGTTGCGCAAGATCAATCGGTCGGAAAGGTTTAGTCAGAGATGCATTAGCCCCGTTATTCACCGCCTGCTTTAGCGCACTGGCCTTCTCATGTTTTTGAGCCGAATCGACAGAATCCTCACCGGACATGGCGATAATTCGCGCTTGCGGCCAGGTGTCGTGAATAACCGAAATGCCTTCGATGCCGCCCATGCCGGGCATAAAAATATCGGTGATAATCATGTCAACATGGGCAATATCAATGCGCACAAACGCCTCTTCGACCGTTTGCGCTTCCGAAATCTGATAGCCTTCTTTCGACAGGGTTGATGCTACCAACTTACGCGTCGTGCCGGAGTCATCGATCACCAGAATATGCCGCGACCTTTGGGGCGCATTGCGTAAAATATTGACCTTGTCGATGATGGCTTTGATGTCAGGAATTGCGAACGGCTTACCGATAACAAAGTCAGCTTGAGCCCGTCTGGCCATATTGAGGGTCGCCTTCAGAACCTGACCACCTGCGCCGCCAGCGCTCATGACAGCGATCGGTACACCGGCACTGAGTTTGCGAAAATCCGGCATCAGCATGAGGGTATTTTCGGTGCCGATATAAACGTCCAGCAGCATCAGATCGACCGTTCTTTGCCTTAGCGCCTCAAAAACGGCGTCATGGTCAAAGCACAACAGCGTCGACCACCCCAGTTTTTCCATCATTTTGGAAATCAATTGCGCCTGCGTGCGGCTATCTTCGAGCACAAGGACCGTACCGGCTGACATCACGCAACACTCACACAAAACAGAGGGCATGGATGCCCAGTGTCCTTAAACTACATCAACAGGCTTAGCTTGAAGTTAATCCAAATGCCTAGCAGGCTTTAAGCCGCTAAAAACTTTTCAGATAAAACGGCATCAACCAACATCGTCAAATCTGACGCGGTAAACGGCTTAGGCAACTGCGCCGTTGCCCCAATTTTGCGGGCCGCTGATAAAGCTTTCATGCAGTCAAGCTGTTCAAGTTCAGCGCCTGCCGACATGGCGATAACGTGAACTTCAGGCCATTGGCTGCGGATGATGTTGATCCCTTCCAGCCCGCCCATGCCCGGCATGAAGATGTCCGTTATCACCACATCAACGTGGGCGATATCAACGCGTTCGAGTGCCTCTTCCATAGATGCTGCCTCACTGACGCGGTAACCTTTGTCATCAAGCGCTGCGGTCACCAGCTTTCGGACAACACGGCAGTCGTCTATGACCAGCATATGACGCCTGCGTAAGGGGGTCGCCTGAATAAGCTTGGTCTGAGTAAGGATATTCGCGATGGCTTGTGGCGTGAACGGCTTGGCCAGCACAAAATCGGCCTTTGCCTGACGCGCCATAGCCAGAGTTTCCTCAAGCACAGCCCCACCCGCACCGCCCGATGTCATAATCGCCACCGGCACATCAGGCGCTCGATCTCTCAGGTTAGGCATATATTTCAAAGTATTGCCGTCGCTGACATAGACATCCAGCAGCATTAGATCGACCTTGAAATCCCGTATCATGGAATAGGCCGTCTTCAGGTCATGGCTTACAAGGGTTAAGCACCCTAATCCCTCAAGTATGCGGGAAATCAACTGAGCCTGTACGCGACTATCTTCTAAAATCAGTACCGTCCCCAGAGACATGTGTAAAAGCTCCCCGTGCGCAGCTTGAAAAAGCTACGCTTTATCTGTGTGTATATGATTAATACGCCAAAACTACGCAGACAGGGCGCCAAACTCAGGGTGGCCAGCTCAGGGCGGCAAAATAAAGCCCGGAAAATACGGTCTGCGTTTAAAAACTAAGATGACGCATTAGGTCAAATCAGTATAAAAAGTGTTCATGCTCATACTGTTATCCCCAGCCAAATCGCTCAATACATCCCCTGTAGCCGATTGGGTTAAACCCACCTCACCGAGATTTTCCGCTCATACCAAAGATCTTCTGGCCGTTATGAAAACTAAAAGTCCGGATGATTTGCGCGGATTAATGGACATATCGGATGATCTGGCGGAGTTAAATTACCGCCGCTATCAGAGGTTTACGCGTCAGGAGGTACTGCCTGCCGCCATGATATTTGATGGCGACGTCTACGATGGTCTCAAGGCGCGCGAACTTAATCAGACCGACCTGATATGGATGCAGGATCATGTTCGCATATTATCCGGTCTTTATGGCGTACTGAGACCGCTTGATCAGATGCGTCCCTATCGCCTCGAAATGGGGACATCCCTGCCGACAGATAAGGGTAAATCTCTGTATGCCTACTGGGGCGATGATATTGCCAACGCACTTCTTAAGGATGCCAGGGCCGTAAAGGCGGACACGATACTTAATCTGGCAAGTCAGGAGTATGCTAAGGCCGCGCTTACCAAGGCGATGAAGCTTACGGTTATCAATACGCGTTTTCTGGATGAAAAAGATGGCAAGGCGCGCATCGTGTCATTCTTCGCCAAACGCGCACGCGGTTTGATGGCGCGTTACGTTATCGACAATCGCATCGAAGACATCGAACAGGTCAAGGCTTTCGATATCGATGGCTACAGGTTTCAGGCCGATCAATCGACACCAGCGGAGTGGGTGTTTTCACGCCCGCAACCGCCACTGAAGTCCTAACCAATAAACCCGGATGCGCGCTTCAACCGATCATTAATAGCTTCACCGAGTCCGTGATCCGGGATGGGGGCGACGCAAATTTTAGAGGGATTAAGTTTGTCTGCATCCCTTAATGATTTAAAAAGGTTAGATGCCGCTTCTGATAGATCAGATGAAGCGCTAAGTTGGAACACCGGGCCAGTATAACTGGTCGGACCAAATGCCAGATACGCGCAGCCCGGTTCGGGAAGAGTGACGTTAATCTCAACCTTAGCATCAGGGGCGTAATGCAGGGTTAGACGTCCGGGGGAGCGGTGCCCATCATGATCATCGCCTTCCAGAGGCCCAATAACCGATTCTATTTGCTGGCGCGTCACGGCGCCGGCCCGCAGATAACGAACACCGTCCATCAGACTGACAACCGTGGATTCCAAGCCAATCTGGCAATCACCGCCGTCGATCGCCGCCGCCACATAAGCGCCGGTTTCCTCAACGGCATCACGGAACCGGGTTGGGCTAGGCCGACCAGAGCGATTGGCAGAGGGTGCCACCACGCCACCACCAAAGGCCTGCAATATCTCAAGAGCCAGAGGATGGCTGGGCACCCGTACCGCCACGCTATCCAGACCAGCCCGCGCCAGATCACTGACCTGACCATTATCTCTGGCGGGCAAAACGAGCGTCAGGGGGCCTGGCCAAAACACCCCAGCCAACGCGCGCGCGCGGTCGTCAAAGTAAGCAAGGCTTTCGGCTATCGCCAGATCAGCGACATGAACAATCAGAGGATTGAAATGCGGACGGCCTTTTGCAGAATATACCTTGGCAACGGCCGCCGCATCCCCCGCACTTGCCCCAAGACCATAAACGGTTTCGGTCGGCAAAAAGATGAGATTTCCGGCATTTAGGGCGGTCACGGCGTCGCGAACAGAAGTCATAGCGTGCCCATACCAAACCGCCCTGATGGCCTCAACCTATTTAACGGCAGACGCACTCAAAGTGAAGTCCAGTTTCACGTCTGCAGGGATCTGATCGGTGGATGCCCAGTCTCCGGACCCCACGCCAAAACCAAGCCTGTCCAAATCAGCCTGTGCTGTGACATTGGCCACTTTCTTTCCGCCAGATTCACTGATTTTAAGATTAAATGGCAGGTCAAAGGGCTTTGTCTGCCCATGCAGGGTTAACTTACCCTTGGCCACGAAGCGTGTTTCAGAAATTTTTGAGAACGATTTGGCTTCGAATGTCGCCTTTGGGTGGTTGGCGACATTGAAAAATGAATCGCTTTTAAGCGTGTTGTCGCGCTCAGTATCATCTGTACTCACAGAGTTCAGGTTGATGACGACCTTGATCGAAGACGTATCAAGTGCGACCGGATCGAAACGAATGTCAGCGCTGTAGTCGCTGAAACGTCCACGGATATTGGCCCCCTGAAATGACGTTACAAAATCGAGACGGGTTTTGGCCTTATCTACCGTCCATTTTGTAACTGCGGGTGCCGTCACCGACAGGCTTGACACTTCTGAGGCCGCGACAGCGCTCACCATTTCCGAAGCTTCAGAACTTGAGGCAATGCCTTCAACAGGCGCGACATCAGCCGTAACCGCCTCAGACGTCGGAGGCGTCTCAGGTTTAGCGCCGCCAAATATCAGCGCCCCCGATATAATTGCGATCCCCACCGTAGCCGCCGGTATAATCCAGCGCCAATTCAACAGCGGCTTCGGCGTCAGTCCCGGAACCATCCGGGTGATGGTATTATCCTTATCGATGACATGATGTTTAAGGGCAGCCCCTATGTGCAAAGGTATCAACACATAGGTGATCAGTTTGGCCAGAATACCATGCGCCGCTTCCCACGCATCATGAGCTTGCTCAGATGCCGGCACCGGTAAATGCGGCCACGGCATAATGCCATAAAGCACAGTTTTGATGGCCATCGGGCTTGCAGATACCATGGCCCAACCCGTCAGCGGCAAACCAATCATGGCAACATAAAATCCCCAATGGACAGCTTTTGCGGCCGCCATCTGCCATTTCGGGCCATCGACTTCTGGCGGGGCCTTATAGGCAAAACGTAGTCCCAGCCTGATAAAGCTCAGAAAAAGTATGGTTATGCCGATAGATTTATGAAGTTGAAAGCGGGCAAAGCGCCCCGCATCTTCATCCTCAAGCCGCCAACCCAGAATGATCATAAAGATAATCAAGCCCGCAATCAGCCAGTGAAGCCAGCGGCTGTAACGATTATAGGTTTCAACAGGCATGGTCATCCTCATTGGCAGGGCGCTTAGTGAAGCTCATATTGAACAATGAGGCCCATAAATCAAGACCAATATGTAATTATATATGTTACATATTAAGGTGACGCGAACGTAAACTTATCTTGATCTTTTTATTATGTGGCTCATACTACGGATGAGGTCAGATCTAAGCGTTGGTCAAGACGCACCTGAGACCCGCCACATCCGAGGAAGCCCAAAATGTCATATCGTCCAAGCATCAAAGATATCAGCTTTTGCCTGCAACAGGTTATAGGCATTGATGAATTCTACCAAAGCAAAGGCTTCCCCGACCTTGACAGCGATATTGTGAACGCGGTTTTGGAAGCTGCGGGCGATCTTGCGCGCGATGTTCTGGCCCCGATCAACGTCATTGGCGATCATCAGGGGGCACGTCTGGAAAACGGGCAGGTCATTATCGCTGAGGGTTTCGGTGAGGCTTTGAAAGTTTATGCTGAGGGCGGCTGGAACGGCCTCACGGCCGAACCTGAACATGGCGGTCAGGGTTTGCCTAAAACGCTGGAGCAAGCCTGTTTTGAGCTGTTTCATTCTGCAAATATGGCCTTCACGCTCAACCCTACCCTCACCCTTGGCGCCATCGAAGCGCTCAGCGCCTATGGTAACGCGCGTCAAAAAACGATTTATCTGCCAAAACTGGTCAGTGGAGCGTGGTGTGGCACCATGAACCTGACCGAACCTCAGTCTGGCTCGGACCTGTCGACCCTGACCACTATCGCGCAACCGGCCGACGACGGCACCTACCGCTTAACGGGACAAAAAATCTTCATCACCTGGGGTGATCACGAAGCCTGCGATAATATCGTGCATCTGGTTCTGGCGCGACTACCAGACGCCCCTGCCGGCACCAGAGGCATATCATTGTTCCTGTGCCCGAAATATCTGATTGATGAAAACGGCCATATTGGAGAGCGTAACACCGTTCGTGCAGTCGGACTTGAGCACAAGATGGGCATTCACGCGTCTCCCACCTGCGTCATGGCCTATGAAGATGCTCTTGCTGAAATGGTAGGGCCGCCTAATGAAGGGCTGGCCGCCATGTTTGTGATGATGAACGCGGCCCGACTGGCCGTTGGCACGCAAGGCGTTGGGATCGCTGATCGGGCCTGGCAACAAGCCCAAACCTATGCCCATGAACGCCGTCAGGGTAAGTCCGCCCTGACTGGTGCGTCAAACGCCCCCATCTATGACCATCCTGACGTCAGGCTGACATTGGCGATATCAAAGGCTAAAATCGAAGCCGCACGCGGCATATGCTTGCTGACAGCGCAAGCCTTTGACCGCGCCCGTAAGGGGCCTGAAAGTGATCGTACGCGCGCCAAACGCAGAGAAGACTTTCTGGTTCCAATTGCCAAGGCGTGGAGCACGCAGGTCGGCTGCGATGTCGCCTCCGCCGGCGTTCAGGTACACGGAGGGATGGGGTTCATCGAAGAGACCGGTGCCGCCCAGCACTATCGTGACGCCCGAATAGCGCCCATTTACGAAGGCACCAACGGCATTCAGGCTGCAGATCTGGTCGGTCGAAAACTGTCTCAGGATAATGGTCTTGCGGCTCAGGAGCTTATTCAGGACATAAGCCATTTCATAGAACATAATGAATCTAAATACGTATTCCATATCAAAGCCGCTCTGGAAATTTTCAAAACCGCCACAAAATGGATTATTGAAAATAAAACCAGTGACGGCGCATCGGTTGCTACCGCTGCCAACCGTTATCTTATGCTGAGTGGCGATCTTATCGGCGGATGGTTGCTGGCAAAGGCGGCGGTTGCCGCTAAGGAACTGATTGACCAAGGCCACGATGACACGAACTGGCTCAACACCAAGATTGCATTGAACGAAATCTATGCCTCGCAAATATTAAGCGCAGCCTCTTCGCATATGACGGCGATCCTCATGACGGCGGCACCTCTCCAGAGCCTCAGTTATGAAGCCGTGTTTCCGGAATAACCGCGTTTAAGGCTTTGAGGTTTTTACACCTGATGGCTTGGCACCGCTATTCGTCGGACGCGTCGGATCGGGCACGATATCGCCAGTAGAATTATCCGGCGTCTTCGGCGGCCCTGATGAAACCGGGCGAACAACCAATCGTTGGCGCAAGGCTTCTTCATCTTGCGACTTTAAAAGCTTGTCGATTGTAGAGCGCACAAAGACCGCATGGGTCACCAACCCAAGCTCAAGCCGACGGTTATCCTGCTCGACCTGCTTGGTCAAAATCCCGGCAATAAACGTCAGGGATGGCTGCTCGGTCCCTGGATGACGAATCGTGCGATCGGTCATGAACACCGGGCCACCCGAATTTCCGGGAATAGCTGTTAGATCAATGAGAAATGTCGGATAGTTGGTGCTGGGTGTCAGCGGATAGGATGCCACCCGCCCGGCCCGCAAAATCGGGAAACCCGCCGGATTGGCCGATAAGCCATGAGGATAACCCAGCGTCATCATCTCATCACCGGGACCGATGTGATATTCCGTAAAGGTTTTCTCATCTGCCAGCCAGGCGACCGGAACCACATTATCTTTATAGGCCGCGGGCACTTCGACCGGTATGACCGCGACATCTTCTTTGCCGTGCTGCACCCACAACGGCCCGCGATCGGAACGAATAGTCAACTTAGACGGGCCATACTGCCATTTACCCGTAGCCCCTTCGAATCGCCAACCAATGCGCACTTCGTTGGACGGCATTTTTTCAAACACATGCGCAGCCGTTACCAGAACAATTTCCGGTGGATTATTAGCCGAATTATAGCCGCGCGGAACGGAAACGAGAAAACCGGTACCGACCATGCGCTTTCCATCGGCCAGAGGCTGATCGATTTGCACCGTTGCCTTAATCAGTTCCAGTGTTAAATCAGCATCCATAAACAATATGCCCTTGAAAAAGCAGGCCAGTCGTGAATCTTACCAAACCGTCATTTGACGGATAGTTAAGAAGCGTCGCAATCTCGTTACAAAGCTCGATCATTTTCATCCCCAGGCCTTATGGCCAATCTGACAAAGGTGTCATCACATGAAAAGCCGCATAAATCGCAGAAACATGCTTGTAAGCAGCATAAGTGTTGGATTTATGGTCAACTCTGCTTTTGGTGCCACACCCGCCCTATCCGCTTCAGGAAGTCATATGTCTAAACTTACCGCCCCCAAGGCCAAAAAGATTCCTTTTAAGATCGAGCAACTGGGATACACCCGCACCGACGACTATAACTGGATGAAGGATGACCGTTGGCAGGAAGTCTTGCGCGATCCCGATCTTATCAAGGCCGAGGTTAAAGACCACCTCATTCTCGAAAACGCCTATTCCAAAGATATGCTAAAGCCGACCGAAGCCTTGCAAGCCACGCTGTTTGAGGAAATGAAGGGCCGCATAAAGGAAGACGATTCATCTGTACCCGCCGCAGATGGCACCTGGGAATATTATGTGCGTTATAATACCGGCGCCCAACACCCCATTAACGCCCGTAAACCCCGCGGCAAGGACAAGATCAGCAAAGAAATCATCCCCTTTGCCGCCGTACCTGCCGACGAGCAGATTTTGCTGGACGAAGACGCCGCCGCTAAAGGGCTGGACTATTACGCAACCGGCACGACGACCCACAGCCCGGATCACAAGCTCTATGCCTGGTCCGAAGATACCCAAGGCTCCGAGGTCTACAAAATACACGTTAAGGATTTGGTGACCGGAGAGCGCCTTGGTAAGCCCGTTGAGAGCGCCACGGGCGATTTCGTATTTTCCCCGGACTCCCAATATCTGTTCTGGACGTTCCGTGACGACAATGGCCGTCCGTCTAAAATTTATCGCCGTCCGGCCAAAGGCGGGGATGACGTCCTAATTTATGAGGAAAAAGACCCCGGCTTCTTTATCGGTGTTGGTAGCCTGTCGTCCGACAAGTTCATCATTATCAGTATCGGCAATCAGGAAACCTCAGAAGTCTGGCTGATCCCGGCATTTGAGCCAACAAAAGCCCCTGTATGCGTCGAACCTCGCGTGACTGGTGTCATGTATGAGGTTGATCACTGGGACGATCGCTTCATTATCCTCACCAATGCTGATGATGCCGTGGATTTCAAGCTGATGACGTCTACAGCCGCCTTACCGTCAAAATCAACCTGGCAGCCGTGGGTCGCGCACCGTCCCGGCACTTACATTACCCGTTTTAGCCTTTACAAGGGCCATATGGTGAGGGTTGAGCGTGAAAACGCCAACTCACGCATTATCGTAACGAAAAAGGCCGACCTAAGCGAACATGAGATTGGCGTTAAGGAAGAAGCCTACGCCCTAGGCTTAGGTGGCTCACTGGAATACGACACGACGGTGATGCGTTATACCTATACCTCCCCGACCACACCAGCACAGACCTATGATTACGACATGGACAGCCGGCAAAAAACTTTGCGCAAGACGCAGGTTATCCCCTCCGGTCACAATCCGAACGACTATGTCGCCAAGCGCCTGTACGCAAAGGCGCCGGATGGTGTTGATGTCCCTGTCACCGTCCTGATGAAAAAAGATGTTAAGCTGGACGGCAAGGCCCCGCTGCTGCTTTACGGTTACGGTTCCTACGGCATCCCGATGGAGCCCGCTTTTTCTATCCGCAACCTAAGCCTGGTAAACCGTGGCTGGATTTACGCCACCGCCCATATTCGCGGCGGCTCTGAAAAAGGCCGTGGCTGGTTTATGGATGGCCGTAAATTTAAGAAAAAGAACACCTTTACCGATTTTATCGCCTGCGCCGAGCACCTGACGGCCAAGGGGTATGGCTCAAAAGGCCGTATAGTGGCCTATGGCGGATCGGCCGGCGGGATGCTCATGGGGGCCATTACCAACATGCGGCCTGACCTGTGGGCTGGTGTGATTGGCGCTGTGCCGTTCGTAGACGTGCTCAACACTATGAGCGATACCTCCCTGCCCCTGACCCCGCCTGAATGGCCGGAATGGGGCAATCCGATTGAGGATAAGGCCGCCTACGATTATATCGCCTCCTACAGCCCCTATGATAATATTACCGCCAAGGCGTATCCGCCGGTATTGGCGACAGGTGGCTTAAGCGACCCCCGTGTTACCTACTGGGAACCTATGAAGTGGATTTCCAAGTTACGCGAATATAATACTTCCCAGGCGCCGATGTTGCTCAAGATCAATATGGAAGCGGGGCATGGCGGGGCTTCGGGTCGCTTTGACTTCCTGAAAGAAATTGCTTTCGATTATGCGTTTGCTATCTGGGCCGTCGATAAAGGATATCTGAAAGCGTAAATGCCTGTTTCACATTCGATTTTAGTCCGCAAAGCCACCTTTGCGGACTTTTCCGCCATAACCGAAATTTACGGCCATAACTGCCTTTATGGGACGGGCACCTTCGCGCTGGAACCCGCCACGCCGCAGGAGATGATGTCGCGCTGGCATGAGATACGCCAAATGGACCTGCCTTATCTGGTGGCTGTGGAAGGTGATCATGTGCTTGGCTTTGCCTATGCGTCACCCTTTCGAGCCCGGCCCGGATACCGCTACGGCATTGAAGACAGCATCTATATCCACCCTGACCACCACGGAAAGGGTATAGGAAAGGCGTTATTGTCCGAATTGGTCACCACGACAACCGAACTGGGCTATTACACCATGATCGCTGTCATCGGGGATGGTGAAAATGCAGCTTCGATTGGCGTTCATAAATCCATGGGGTTTGTGGAAACCGGCCGATTGCCCAATGCCGGTTACAAACTTGGCCGCTGGCTAGACGTGGTTTTCATGTGCCGTGAATTGCGGCCATTAGACAATCCCCCCGTGGGGATGGGCTGGAGCCAGTAGATCGTCCTGTTGTCATAGCTAATTCCGCTTAAGCTCGGAAAATTCGACCCATTCATGGTCCGTAAATTGTGGCCCGGAAATTGCTTAATCTGTCGAACAAGCAGATCGTAGCAACGGTGTCATATGACCAGTCTTAAATTTTTACTGCCCCAGCCACCGGTGGGGGCTGTGCGCGACCCGGTCATAGATATTGCCCGCGGTAGTGCCATGCTGCTTGTCATATTTGGCCATACCCTGCTGATCTTTTTCCTTGCGCGTCCTGATGGTGGATTTGATCCTTATGCCTTTGCGACGGCTCAGGCTATACAATCCTTCCATATGCCGGCCTTTTATTTCATTTCCGGTATGGCGGCCTTGCGCCTGCATGAGCGTAATTTTTACCAGGTTGTGTCGCAAGCCCTAACGCTCGTCTTCTTTGCCTATACCACACACCTTATAGCTGTGCCGTTAGTGGGTACCGTTCATGGTGATTTTAGCCATCCTGCAAGCCTCGTTAAGATGGCCGTGCGCCCCTTGTTATTGGGTAAGGATTTCGCGCTCATGGTACCGTGGTTCCTGATATCTTTGGCAGCCGTACAATGCCTGGCCTGGGTTTATCTCCATAGCTCGCGCATGGTCAGGATAGCCCTTGCAACCAGTCTGATAGCTATTTTCATCGCTGATGCCAACGGCCTTAAGGTCGTGTTCATGGACAACACCTGGGGCATCGGTCTATTCTTTTTCCTGATGGGGCGTGCGTTCAGCGGCGCTAAAAAACCAGCAATCACACCTCGGCTCGCCGCCGTCACTGCATCGGTAACAATAGGGCTTGTTACCATCCTTCATCCCCTGAATAAGGGATGCCCTTTAGATCCGGTTTCAAATTGCAATCAAAGCATTTACCCGTCCTTTGGTGTTAATATCGTTGCCGGGCAGGTAGGCTTTTTACCCCTGTTTCTGGTGACCGCATTTCTGGGCATTGCCAGCCTGATCTTACTCGCGCAAGCCGTGAAACCCTTCCGTGCATCGGCCTTGCTGGTCTGGATTGGTCAAAACACCCTGAGCCTGCTAATCTTAAACGGGGCTTTTCTGGTCCTTGCTACGCCGGTGTTGGCCGCGCACATCTCACTCAGACCATGGGCATGGCTAATGTGGTCTGTTCTTATTACTGCGGGACATGTAGCGATTTTACCGCTTATTAAACCGGGGATGGACCGGCTTCAAAACCTTTGTCGCCAGGCCGGTGACGGTGTAATCCACATAGCCCAAAAACATTTTCCGGAAGGGATTTAGGGTAGTCAAGCTCGTGTCAGTTTGAGAAAATCGACAACGCTCTGTGCGGCCAGTTCGGCGGGTGGGCGCTGCCCACGGCCCATCTGATCAAGGGCCGCGTACTGCGCTTCAATCTGTGACCGGCGCACCTGTGGATTATCCAGTCGCTCGCGCACTGCGCGCACCAGATTATCCACCGTGCAGTCTTTTTGAAGATATTCAGGTGCAATTGCCTTACCGGCAACAATGTTGAACAGTGTCACATATTTCAAAGACGACAGCGCCTTGAAAATATAATAGGTCAACGGCTCGACCTTATAGGCAATGATCATGGGACAGCCCGCAAGGGCCAGTTCCGTCGAGACCGTACCCGAACACGCCAGCGCAAGATCTGCTGTCTTCATGGCGCCAAGCTTTTCAGCTTCAGAGTCAATCAGATACACGCGGTCCTTAATGTCCCCGATCGCCTCATGCACCAAAGCTCTGACGGTATCCGCGACCGGTAATACGACCTTTAGATCAGGCCGCTCCGCCAATAACTGCTCAATTGTGGCTTTAAATACCGGCATAAGGCGTTTGATTTCGGCGGGGCGGCTGCCCGGCAGAACCAGCAACATCTGCTGCCCGTCTTTTCGATCGATGCCCCGGGAAACGGCATCAGGGTCGGCTTTAGTGAAATCGACATTCAATGCCGGGTTACCGACCACTACGGTCTTTAACCCCTCGCGCTCAAAATAAGGGGCATCCATCGGGTGCAGCGCCAGCAAAAGATCAACACTGCGCGCCAGGGTTTTGGCACGCCCCGGACGCGTTGCCCAGACCTGTGGCCCGACATATTTAATCAATGCCACATCCGGCATAACCGCCCGGATAGCGTGGGCGACCCTTAAGGTGAACCCCCAGGAATCGATCAGTATCACAGCATCTGGTTTTTCACGGATAGCCAGTGCAACCGTATCGGCTACCCGCGCTTTGACGCGTTTATAGGCCTTCAAGCCTTCGACCATGCCCAAAATTGACAATTCGGCAATATCAAACGGACTTTTAAGGCCAAGTGCCGCCATACGCGCGCCTCCAACGCCTACGAACCGCAACTCAACATCCGAACGGGCTTTGAGTTGTGCCATCAGCCCCGCACCCAGCACGTCCCCCGACGCCTCGGCGGCTACCAGCATGATAGTTTTAACGGGTCGGGCTGTCGCTGTCGTCGAAGCCATAGATGAATACTCCCAATCGGTCCGCCGTCGCATAGGTAGCGGTTTTGTCAACGACCAGCAGTTTCCCCACCTGCCCAACTATGCCGCATAAACCAGCTTGCGCCACCGCCTCTACTGTTGATACGCCAATGGTCGGCATATCTAGGCGCAAGTCCTGTATGGGCTTGGCCACCTTAGCCAAAACCCCCTTGCGATCCGCAAGCGAGCCTTTAAGGGCTGGTGAAAGACCACTAATGCGCGCAAGCATCAAGTCAGTCCCCTCCTGAGCCTCAACGGCCAGTGTGATTTTATTTGCCACCACAGCCGCCTGACCAATGTCCAGAGCCCCGATCACATTGGCAATCCGAATAGCCTCAACCATATCGTCATGGGCTTTGACGGACGGTTCAGGCCCAGCTTGAAGGCCATGACCAACCAAAAGCTGCGGGTTAGCCTCATGCGCCCCTTCAATAACATACCCTTTAGACTCAAACATATGGGCAACTTGCCGCAGGAGGCCGTCGTCACCACCCCGTCCTGCCGCCTGAATGGCGGGCAAATGGGCAGCCCCCCCGGCATCATGTTCAAGCGTATCAAAATCAGGTCGACGCACATATCCGACCATACATATGTTTTGGCAGGCTTCCTGCGCCAACAGACCAAATATGTGGCCAAAATCCCCCAGTCCAACATCATAGCCGGGGTGTTCGTTCAGTTCTACCTCAGCGAATTCCTTAAGACGCAGGACGCAATAGGGACGACCGGTTGCCTTAAGATAACGCGCCACTTCGACCGGAACCGCGCCCCCGCCCGCGATAAGCGCCAGTTTGCCCGACGTCACGGCTCTACTCCGCCGGCAGGCAGATGGGACGATTGGAATCCTCGCGAATAAAGTTCACGATTTCCACGATCTGCGCCACCTCGGAAAAGTTTTCGAGCACATCATCCAGTCGTTCCTGGAGTGTGCCCTCATCGGCAAACATCATCCGATAAGCGGTACGCAGCGACAAAATCAGATCCCGTGAAAAACCACGGCGCTTAAGGCCCACCAGATTGAGCCCCTCCAAACGGGCATGGTTCCCCCAAACCGAGCCATAAGGAATGACATCCTTAGTCACCATCGCCGCGCCTCCCACGAAGCTATAGCGGCCGATACGGGCAAACTGATGCACGCCACACAGTCCGCCCAGGAATACAAAGTCGCCAACCTGCACGTGGCCACCTAGCGATGCATTATTGGCCATGACGACATTGTTCCCGACCACGCAGTCATGGGCTACGTGTGAGCCGACCATAAACAAACAGTCATTCCCGACGCGGGTAACCGCACCGCCTTTGACGGTGCCAGTGTGCATGGTGACATGTTCACGGATCTGATTACGCTCGCCGACGATCAGACGCGTAACAGCGCTCTTGTCATGGGCCAGATGCTGAGGGTGACTGCCTAAAACAGCGAAGGGATGAACGACGGTCCCGGCCCCAATTTCAGTGTGGCCGGTAACCACAGCATGGGAAATCAGTTCTACGCCATCCCCTAAAATCACATCGGGCCCCACGACAGACCAGGGGCCAATTTTCACATCTGCCCCGATTTGGGAACCGTCATGGATAATAGCGCTGGGATGAACACTCATTTATTTTGGGCTTTCGACGACCATGGCCGCAAATTCGCATTCACAGACAACCTTGCCATTAACATAGGCTTCGCCTTTGAATTTGAAGACATCGCCACGATGACGCAGAACCTCAACCTTCATGTGAAGCGTATCGCCAGGACGCACAGGACTTCTGAAGCGCGCACCATCAACCGACATAAAGAAGATCGTTTTGCCTTCGACATCGGCATCCAAAGACTTTGACATCAAAACCGCGCCGGTCTGGCCGATAGCTTCGATGATCAGAACACCGGGCATGACCGGGTTTTCAGGAAAATGCCCTGGAAAAAACGGCTCATTGAAGGTGACATTCTTAATGCCCGTCATGCTTTTGTTCTTGATCCAGTTCTCCCCACGATCAATCAACAAAAACGGATAGCGGTGGGGGATGCGCCGGAGAATTTCAGCATAGTCAATACTGTCACCAACCACCTGATCGGGATTGACGGCCTGAATTTCGGCTACGGCCTGAGCGGCTTCTTCTGTCATTGAGTGGTTAACCCTTATCTTTCTGAGCCGCCTGTTTAGACAGCCAGGCCGCTTCGCGCAAGAACTGACGCGAGGGTTTGGCCGGAAAACCAGACCACATCTCGCCTTCGGGCACATCTTTATAGACGACAGCCCCCGCAGCCACCTTGGCACGCGCCCCCACAGCTATATGGTCGATCAATCCGGCACGGCCGCCAAACATCGCCCCATCACCGATGCGCGCCGATCCTGAAATGCCAGCGTGAGCCGCAATAATGCACTGACGGCCAATCTGAACATTATGGGCGATCTGAACCATATTGTCGATCTTGGTCGCTTCACCGATCACCGTATCATCATAGGCGCCGCGATCGATACATGTGCCGGAACCGACGCTAATGTCATCCTGCAAGATAACCCTACCAAGTTGCGGCACGTCAATCAGCCCGCGCTCATCCCCGCTAACCCCAAAGCCCGCCTCACCAATATGAGCCCCGGAGGCGATATGGACACGATCTCCAATCAAGGCGCAGTAAACCGTGGCGTGAGCCCCAATCCGGCAATTGCGGCCAATGGCACAGCCCGGCCCGATAACACTATAGGATTCTAACCGCGTACCCGACCCGATTTCTGCATTCTGACCAATAACCACGCCGATGCCGATATAAACATCGTCTTCAATGCGTGCTGTTGGGTGTACGGCGGCCATGCCGTCGTGATGAACTGGCTTATAAAGAGCATTGGCCAGCCGCGCCCACGCCGCCTGTGGTGATTTCACAACCAGAGCCACCCCCTCCGCAGGCACCATTGCGGAGTCATCCTCGGTCACGAATACAAAACCAGCGCGCGTCTTTTTCAGCGAAGACAAATAGCGTCTATCGCTGAAAAATGCAGCCTCATCGGGCCCCGCAACGGATAAAGGGGCGCAGGCCCTTATTGGCCCGCCCCCTTTAACGGAAGTCTCAGTGTATTTCGCCCGTGTAAGCGCCACGACCTGATCCAAGTTGAGACTTGACGCGACCTCAAAAAATCTCGGATCAGGCATGAGTGTTTACGGACGTCCTGTTATTTAGTTCTTTTTGGTTGCCGCGGCCGGTGCCGGGGCGGCTGCCGTCGGACGGGCTTGCGGCGTAATGCGCTCACGATCAAAGGTCATGGTTTTCTTGACAGCGTTAAGCTTGGTCACAACCTGTCCGGTTATATCCATAGCCGGGTTGGCAAAAAGAACCGAGTTACGATCAACCAGAATCCCGCAGCCTTTTTCAGTGTATACGGCACGCAGTTGCGGCTCAAGGTCGGTAGCAATCAGACGCTGGGCCTTAGCTTCGGTTGCCTGAAGCTCCTGACCGCGCAATTGCACTTTCTGTTCAAAGCCCTGAACTTTACCCTGGAAGGCCTGAGCCTTGGTTTGCAGGGCCTCACCTTGCAGGGTCTTGGCGTTGACCTGATCCTGCAGTGACTTGCCTTCGGTTTCAATAGCTGTGCGTTCCGGCTTGATTTCAGCCTCAACCGCAGCGCTCAACTGGCGCATGCGCTCACCCGCCGACTTACCCACGTCGGAGCCGGCAATGGCGTCTTCAACCGAATAGACGCATACGCCCGGAATTACCGGACCTGGGTTCATGGCCGGTTGTGCCGGGGCGGCAGCCGGTGCCGTCTGGGCCGAAACCTGACCGGCCATAAGCGCCGCAGCGCTGGCGAGAACGAGCAGAGATTTTTTCATAGATGTAACACTCATGGCTTTGTTGGTTTCCCGGAGACGTGCCTCCGGAGATAAACGGTTTAGAACTGGGTAGACTGCGAGAAGCGGAAGGTTTCCGTCTTGTCATAATCTTCGCGCGAGAGGACCTGTGAAATATCGAACTGGATCGGCCCCATTGGGGATTTCCAGCGAATGGTCACACCAGCGGCCGCCCGCAATGACATATCATCTACGATATTTGTGTTCACGGTGCTACCACTCATCTTAAGGCGGTCATCCACACCGCCGAGCGTACCGAAATCCACGAATAAGGCTGTTTTGAGGCCGTATTGCTCAGGCAGACCGTTCGGGATGCCCAGTTCGACCGTACCGATGGCATAGGTTTGGCCGCCCAGGGCATAGGTTGAGCTTTGATCGCGCGGGCCGATACCAGCATTTTCAAAGCCGCGGAATGTCGTGCCGCCCTTGAAGAAGCGGTCATTGATGCGGACTGCGTCACCGCCAAATGGGGTTATATTTCCGGCTAAACCTTGCAGATGCAGGATCATGTCCTTACGGAAGCCGTAATACCAATGCGCCTCAAGTTCAGAGCGAACATATTTCACGTCACCGCCCAGGCCCGCAAAATCCTGACGGGCAATCGCCTGCCAGCCGCGCGTCGCCTGCACAAAGTCATTCCGACGGTCGAACGACAAGGTGTAGCCCACGCTCGATGTCACGCCGGTGCCGCAGCTATAGATAAGGTCATCACACTGGGTTGATGTGGTGCCGTAGGACAAGTCGTCCGAACGCAGGTTGTAGCGCAGGCGCAGCAGGCTATAGCCATTCAGGCTGTAGCCCAGACGCAGGCCAAAGCCGTTACTTTCGGACTTATAGCTGGTGTATTCCGAGTAATCGAGCGCCGATGAGAACAGGTCGATACCGGCCTGCACATCACGATTCAAGAAATGCGGTTCAGTAAAGCTGATGTCGACATTTCTCTGGATAGAGCCCGTTGAAATCCGGGCCCGCACGTTCTGGCCACGACCGCGGAAATTACGCTCAGTGATACCCACGTCAAAAATGAACTTTTCATAAGACGAGAAGCCTGCCCCAAACGACAGTTCGCCGGTGGGCTGCTCCGTGACCGCCACTTCGATATTGGTCTTGTCAGCCGTAGTCGATGGCACTTCCTTGATTTCAACGTCTTTGAAGAACCCAAGCGCGTTGACATACATCTTAGAGCGCTCAAGCAGGGCCTTATTGTAAGCATCGCCTTCGGATAGCAGCATTTCGCGGCGAACGACACGATCGAGCGTGCGGCCATTGCCGACCACATCGATCTTATCGATATAGACGCGCGCACCTTCGCGGACATTATAGGTCACATCGACGGTACGGTTCTGAGGATCGCCCTCGTCACGCGGGCGAATGTCCACAAACGCAAAACCTGCGGAACCGGCCGCAAAGGTCAGATTATCGACGCCTTTTTCGATCAGATCGCTTTCATAGAGATCGCCGCCTTTGAACGGAATAACACGTTCCAGATTCTGGGCATTCAGTTTGTCGTTTTCGGTTTTGACCGTAACACGACCGAAGTTATATTTTTCACCTTCGTCCAGCGTGTAGGTTATCGCAAAGTCCTTACGATCCGGCGACAGTTCAGCCACGGACGACACCACGCGGAAATCATAGTAACCGCGATTGGTGTAGTGCTTTCTCAACTGTTCACGGTCGTAATCCATACGGTCCGGATCATAGTTGTCGTTCGACGAGAAGAACTTCCACCAGATCGACTTTTTAGTGACGACGACACTGGAAAGATCGCTGTCCGAGAAAGCTTTGTTGCCGATAAAGTTCATGCTCGACACACCGGTCTTGACGCCTTCATCGATTTCAAAAATCAGATCGACGCGCTTTTGCGGCAGTTCAACGATCTTAGGCGTGACGGTCGCGGAAATACGGCCAGATCGGCGGTAAAGTTCAATAATGCGCTGAACATCGGCCTGAACCTTGGCACGGGTAAACACACCGCGGGGACGGATAGTCACTTCTTCGCGCAGCTTGTCTTTGGATAGGGCGCTGTTGCCTTCAAAAACCACTTGGTTGATGATCGGGCTTTCGACAACGCTGACCACCATTTCAGCGCCATTCATGACGATCTGAACGTCGGAAAAAAGTTCTGTGCGGAACAGGGTTTTTACCGACTGGTCAATGGCCAGAGGCGTTGCGGGCTGGCCCACCTGCACCGGCAGATACGAAATGATCGTCTGCGAATCGATGCGCTCATTACCTTCGACACGGATACGGCCAATATTGATCGCCGCTTGTGGTGCCACCGCTGGCTGGGTCTGCACCGGATCAACAGGCGCCGTTTGCGCCATGGCCGGAGCGGTCAGAAGCCCTAGGCTTAGAAACGCCAGAACGCTGACGCCCGATTGAAGCTTTCGTGAAGAAGTATGCACGTTGAGGCCCTTAGTCATATGTTCTATATCATTTTTATGTTCGGACGGCGGTCCGCGTTTCGCTAACCATAAACAATCGCAGCCACCGACACTTCGGTATTTGCAGAGTTGTTAATTACGAAAACAGTCCCCCAAAGAATTTCACTACCCCCAACTGGTTGAGATCATTCCACGTCGCGAACAACATCAAACCCAGCAAGGTTACAAGTCCAAGTCTGTAGCCATAGCCCTGTATGGCCGAATTGAGCGGCTTTTGCATAACCGCCTCATAGGTATAAAACAAGAGGTGTCCGCCATCGAGTACCGGCACCGGCAGCAGGTTAAGGAAGCCAATCCCCACCGAAATCACCGCTGCCAAGGTAACAAGATTGATCACCAGTAAAATAACCCGATCTGCGGCCGGAGCCTCGACCTTCATAGTCTCAGATGCGATGTCACCCGTCCCCTTGGTCATACCAAGAATTCCGCTTAACTGGTCACCACTTTCTTTTCCCGCGAAAATGCGGCCAATATAGGTCACGTTCGTATCAAGTACCTGCCAGGTCATTTTCGCCCCTTCGACAAGGGCTGTATGCGGCGCAAATCGCTGCCAGCGCATATCGCCCCCCATCTCAATGCCTAAACGGCCAGCCTTGATGCGGTGATCACCGGAACCCACTTCAAGCTCAGTGCGGGCGGGCGTGGCGTTAAGCACCACGGGTGCGCCATCGCGAAGAACAGTAATGTTGATGGCGCTGTCGGCGCGCATCAAGATTAGGGTGCGCGCATCCTGATGGTTCTCCACGGCACGCCCGTCGATTTCCGTAATCAGATCGCCAGGCTTAAAGCCCGCCGCCGCCGCCGGAGAGTTCGGCTCAACACTGACGACGCTGGCTGGCGTTTGCCCCTTGCCGATAAACATCAGCACACCCGCAAACAGCACAATCGCCAGAACGAAATTGGCAAAAGGCCCCGCAGCGACGATTAACATCCGCTGCCAGACGGGTTTAAAATGGAAATAGGCCTTTTCCGCCCCCTCGCCTTCTTTGGCGACAATGGCGGTGCGCGCTGCGTCGAGTTCCCTGGCATCCGGCGACATGGAGGACACATGCTCATCGCCTGCGAATTTCACGTATCCGCCCAAAGGAATGGCGCTCAGGCACCATTCAACCCCGTTTTTATCGGTACGCGCCAAAAGCTTTGGGCCAAAGCCCACTGAAAAGCGCTCAATCTTGGTCTTAAACAGCCTGGCAACGCTGAAATGACCCAGTTCGTGAATGGTCACAATGACACTGATCAGAATCAGGAGCGGCAATATACCGACAAAAAACTGCATGTAGCGCGTATCTCTCTGGTTTAGGCGCGAAGCTTTGGAACGCTTGCGGCTGAACGATCACAAAAGCCGCCCACCAGAGCGCGAATGCGAGCATCAAGCTCAAGAATAGTCCCGACATCCTGACTTGTGTCATTAATCGCTTTAGAAGGCAATTGGGCCCGCATCATGGCGGCTTCGACATTTTCGGCGATTTGCGTAAAGGCGAGGCGTTTCTGCAAAAAGGCGGCAACGCAAACCTCATTGGCGGCGTTAAAGACGACCGGCATGTCGCCACCGGCTTTAAGGGCCTCACGCGCCAGCCTTAACATCGGAAAAGCGTCTTCGTCAGGCGCTTCAAACGTCAAAGCCCCAAGAGTTTTGAGATCAAAGCCCGGTGCCTGCCAGGCTGTGCGGCGCGGCCAGTTCAGGCAATAGGAAATCGGCACCCGCATATCCGCCGGTCCCATCTGAGCCAGACTGGAGCCATCCTTATATTCCACCATCGAATGGATGACCGACTGCGGATGGATCACCACATCAATCTGATCGGCAGGCATATCAAATAAATAGGCGGCTTCAATGAATTCAAGGCCTTTGTTAGCCAGACTGGCGCTGTCGATCGTGATCTTGGCCCCCATCGACCAGTTCGGATGCTTTAGGGCCTGCTCAACCGTAACCCGGCTTAACTGATCGCGGCTGTAGCCTCTGAAAGGCCCGCCGGATGCCGTCAGCACAAGGCGATTGACCATATCCTTCTGGGTGCCATCGAGGACTTGGAAAATTGCGTTGTGCTCAGAATCAACGGGCAAAATACACCCGCCCGCCGCTTTTGCACGCGCCAGTAAGGCCGGACCGCAGCACACCAGAGCCTCTTTGTTAGCAAGGGCCACAGTCGCACCGGTGCCCGCCGCCGCCCAAACCGGCTTAAGGCCGGCAATACCGACTATGGCAGCCATGACCCAGTCAACTGGACGGGACGCCGCCTCAATTACCGCAGCGTCACCACAGGCAATCTCAAGGCCGGAGCCTTCCATCAGGCTCTGAAAAGAGTTCCACGATTCAGTGTCGGCAATGACCGTTAAGTTGGGGCGAAATTTGCGCGCCTGTTGCGCCAAAAGCTCAATATTTTTACCGCCACACAGAACATCGATGCGGTACTTAGGCTCAATCGCGTTCAATTCTTCGATCAGCGCCAGAGTCGACACACCTATGGACCCGGTAGATCCCAAAACCGTGACGGACTTTGGCAGCGCATTGAGCATCAGAGCACGGTTCCCAGCATGACCAGAAGACGGATACCACCAATAGCGACAATCGCAAACATCAGACCATCCACCCGATCAAGCAGACCACCATGCCCCGGAATGAGCGAACCCGAATCCTTGACGCCGTAACGGCGCTTAAGCATCGATTCCCACAGATCGCCCGCCATAGTGGCCAAAGCCGTCAGGAGCCCTACGATCTGCGCCGATGTGCTGGATTTAAAAAGCCCCGTAAGATCCGACAGCGTCCCTGCGGCCAGCATCCCTGCCATCATGCCGCCCGCAAACCCTGCCCAGGTCTTATTCGGCGAATACTTGCGCCAAAGCTTAGGCCCCCCGACAGCCCGACCGACCAGATATGCGGCGCTGTCCGCCGTCCAGGCGATCAGGAAGGCAAACAGCACCCATTCAAAGCCATTGCCGGTCTGACGCAGCCAAATCAAAACAAACGCGGGCCAGCCAATGTAACAGGCACCATAGGCCGCATCCCGCCACGGCCCGCCTAAACGACGGATATAGGCGGCCGAACAGGCTGCTCCAAAAAGCAAAAGGGCCACGGATACAAGCGGATGGAATGGATCGTACGGCTTATTCAGCGCCTCAGCAAATATACCTGCCAATGCCGGCAAACAGACCGCAACGGCCATGCGTGTCGGCGTTTTGGGCGCTGCCATAGCACCCCACTCAATACTGAGTAAGGCCACCCCGACACTAACCAGAACCAAAAACGCCCAATCACCCAGATGCACAATATAAAGTACAACCGGCACCAGAACGATGGCGGAAGCGATGCGAATACTCAGTTCCCGAATGGACGACCCTGTGGATTTAGGCGGAGACATGTCCTGCCTCTACCGCGCCAAAGCGCCGGTCACGCTCCTTGAAAATACGTAGCGCGTCCTCAAGGTGAACCCGATCATAGTCGGGCCACAGAACATCCTGAAATACAAATTCCGCATAGGCCGCTTCCCACAGCAGAAAGTTTGACAGCCGGTGCTCACCCGATGTGCGGATCATCAAATCAAGCGGGGGCAAATCATGCGTCGATAACAACCCGCCAAAAACCTCCGGCGTCAGATCATCAACCTGCGCATCACCGGATTTGACCTTGGCCGCAAAGCGCTTGGCGGCATCCACCACATCGGCCTGTGCACCGTAGTTCAGCGCCACCTGAAGGAAAAAGCGCGAATTGTTGCGGGTATCATCATGCGCCTTACGCACACATTCCACGATATCTTTGGGCAGACCATCCTGCTGGCCGATGATGCGGACGCACACACCTTCTTTAGACAGTTTAGCCAGATCGGATTCAATGAACGTCCGCAAAAGCCCCATCAAATCACTGACTTCAGCCGCGGGCCTGCGCCAGTTTTCGGTCGAGAATGCAAACACCGTCATATGGGTGACGCCAAGATCACCGGCGGCCCGAATGGTGCGGCGCAGAGCATTAACACCGGCCTTATGGCCCATGGTCCGCATCTGCCCGCGCGCCTTGGCCCAGCGTCCATTACCATCCATGATAATCGCCACATGCAGCGGTGAAACCGGCGCTTTATCAGCCTCCCGCGTGTCGGATACCTGTGTCGTTACGCCAGCGGGCATATACGTTTCCCTGGGTTATCAGCCGAGTTCCGCGGCCCTGAATATTGCGCCTGCTATTAAAGCCGCATGTTTGATATCACCATAAACCGTGATCCGCCATAGGTGCGGCTGAACCGCGCCCGCTTAGACCTGCATAATTTCGGCTTCCTTGATCTTTAGCTGTTCATCAATGCGCTTGATGGCCGCATCGGTGAAGCCCTGGATCTCAGTGATCATTTTCTTTTGTTCGTCTTCGGAAATATGGGAGTCTTTTTCCGCCTTCTTGATGTCGTCATTGGCATCACGGCGGATATTGCGCACGGCTACGCGCTTTTCCTCGGCATATTTACCGGCAATCTTGACCAGATCCTTGCGGCGCTCTTCGGTCAAAGGAGGGATCGGCACGCGCAGGGTCGTACCGTCAGTGACCGGGTTCAGCCCCAGACCCGAATTACGGATCGCCTTTTCGACAGATATCACAAGACCCTTATCCCACACATTGACGCTGATCATACGCGGTTCAGGCACACTGATCGCCGCACATGACGTAATCGGCATGGTCGAGCCGTAAGCGTCAACAACAATACCTTCGAGAAGGGACGAGGATGCACGGCCGGTACGCAAACCGCCGAAATCTTCTTTCAGCGACGTCACCGACTTATCCATGCGGTCCTTATACTTAGCCAGTTCGGGTTTGCTCATGATATGTCTCGTTATTTTAGATGATTATTCTGAAATGACCGTATAGGTGCCGCGCCCGTGAACCACATCGCGCAGCGCCCCGTCTGATCGGATGGAGAATACAACGATAGGAATGCTGTTGTCGCGCATCATGCTGACGGCGGACGCATCCATGACCTTGAGATCTTTAGCCAAAACCTCATGATAGCTTAATGTATCATAACGCCGTGCGGCAGGATCTTTTTTCGGATCAGCCGTATAGACGCCGTCGACCGAAGTGCCCTTAAACAGCGCGTCGCAGTTCATTTCCGCCGCCCGTAAAGCTGCCGCCGTGTCAGTCGTAAAATAAGGTGCGCCTGTACCGGCCGCAAAAATCACAACACGGCCTTTTTCAAGATGCCGCTCGGCACGTCTGCGGATAAAAGGCTCGCAAACCGCATTCATTTGAATGGCCGATTGCACACGGGTATCGACCCCCAGTTGCTCGAGCGCATTCTGCATGGCCAGAGCGTTCATGACGGTCGCCAGCATGCCCATATAGTCGGCACTGGAGCGCTCCATCCCAACCGCCGCCTTCGACAGGCCGCGAAAGATGTTGCCGCCGCCGATCACCAGACAAAGCTCAACGCCCATCTGTGCCACTTCGGCGATCTCTTCGGCCACCGCCTTAACGGTGTTCATATCGATCCCGAAGCCCTGCTCGCCCATGAGGACTTCACCGGAAACCTTGAGGAGAATGCGTTTATAACGAAGGTCAGCCGTTGCCACAGCAGGTTCAGTCATATCGGTATCTCCGGGGAATCAATGGTCTAATCAGGATTTGGATTTTTCGCTCTCTGCTCTAGCCGGTTATTACCCATTTGAAAAGACAAAGGGCGCGAACACTATTACGTGCCGCGCCCTTATTCTCATCAAAAATGTGGATTAGGCTTAAGCCTGACCACCCATCATTGAGGCGACTTCAGCCGCGAAGTCTTCGGTCTTTTTCTCAACGCCTTCACCCAGCGCCAGACGCGTAAAGGCGGTGACCTTCACATCGGTGCCGAGCGATTTAGCGGTTTCCGCGACGAACTGCTCGATGGTTTGATCCGGGTTCATGACAAAGGATTGCTTCAACAGCACAACTTCTTCGAAGAACTTGCGGATGCGGCCTTCGACCATTTTCTCGACGACGCCTGCGGGCTTGCCTGATTCCAGCGCTTGCTCGGTGAAAATCGCCTTTTCACGCTCAACAGCCGCCGGATCGATATCATCCGTCGACAGCGAAATCGGCTGAGTGGCGGCGATGTGCATGGCAATTTTGCGGCCCATATCGTTCAAAACCGCCGGATCACCTGCTGATTCAACGGCAACCAGAACCGCGATACGACCGAGGTCCGGTGCAATCGAGTTGTGGATGTAGTTGGCGACGACGCCTTCGGACACCGAGTGTTTGGCCAGACGACGCACCATCATGTTTTCACCGATATTGGCGATCAGGTTGGTGATTTCGTCATTAACCGCCGACTGCACGTCTTCGACGCTATCCGTCGACAGGGCAGCTTTACCGGCATTGCGTGCCAGAGCCTGGAACAGTTCGTTACGGGCCACGAAATCGGTCTCGGAGTTAACCTCGACCGCAGCCGCCGTCTTACCGTCCGAAGCCACGACCACCAGACCTTCTGCCGCCACGCGGTCAGACTTCTTGGCCGCCTTGGACAGGCCCTTGGTACGCAGCCAGTCCATGGATGCTTCGATGTCGCCACCGTTCTCAGACAGGGCCTTTTTGCAATCCATCATGCCGGAGCCGGATTTTTCGCGCAGTTCCTTCACGAGAGAGGCTGTAATTTCCACCATGGAATCCTCCATAAATTTAAAAAGTTAAACCGTATGAGCTAACCTTAGCTCACGGGTGTTGCCATTTAACGACAACGGAGCCTGACAGGACTCAGACTCCGTTGTGAAATCTTAAGTCAGGATCAATCAGGCGCCTTCAGGCTCGATTGATCCTGAAGGAATTTAGGCCTCGGTAGTTGCGTCGGCCTCAGCCGCCAGAGCCGGTTCGACCGGAGCTTCAGAAGCGCCCAGATCAACACCAGACGCCACTTGACCAGCGGCCAGACCATCCAGAACCGCATCAGCGATCAGGTCGCAATAGAGCTGCAGCGCGCGCGCCGCATCGTCATTGCCCGGAACCGGATAGGTGATACCGTCAGGATCGGAGTTGGAGTCGAGGATGCCAATCACAGGAATATTCAGCTTACGCGCTTCCTGAATGGCGATCGATTCCTTATTGGTATCGATCACGAACATCAGGTCGGGGATACCGCCCATGTCCTTGATGCCGCCCAGAGACAGTTCAAGCTTTTCACGCTCACGGGTAAGCGTCAGAAGTTCCTTCTTGGAACGACCAACCGGGTTACCATCCAGAACGCCTTCCAGTTCGCGCAGACGGGCGATAGAACCGGAAATGGTGCGCCAGTTCGTCAGCGTGCCACCCAACCAACGGTGATTGACATAATACTGAGCCGAGCGCTTAGCCGCAACCGCTACCGGGCCTGAAGCCTGACGCTTGGTGCCAACGAAAAGAACGCGGCCACCGCTGGCGGCGACTTCACGCGCCTTAAGCAGCGCCTGATGGAACAGAGGCAAGCTCTGTGACAGATCGATAATGTGGATGTTAGAACGCGAACCGAACAGGTAACGCTCCATCTTCGGGTTCCAGCGGTGAGTCTGGTGACCAAAGTGCGCGCCAGCTTCCAGTAGCAGGCGCATAGACAGTTCAGGCATAGCCATAAATTTATTCCTTCTTCCGATAAACCTCCGCAAACATTTCAGTTCTCCGAATGGAGGAACCTCGGTTAGCGACGAGTAACGGATGTCACTGCGCCGCGCGTTTGCGTGCGAGATGGGGGCAACTAGGCACAATTTTAGCAAAAATCAAGCAAAATCCAGAAAGCCATTGGGAAAACCGTTTAGCCAGAGCTGAATAATCGTGCTTAAATGTCTTCGTAATATAAAACGCCCGCCATCGATTTCAAGGCCCCGCGCAGATGGCCATCAAGCCGGTAACGATCCGGCAATTTGATTTCGACTTCCCGGTCAGAGCCCAGTTCCGTCAGAAGGCTGATTTCCCCTCCGGATTGCGCCTTAGATTTATCCAGAAACTCTTTAAGAGTAACAATATCCAACCCTCGCGACGAGACATGTAACCGCAGGCCGATATCATCCATTTTAAGCGTGTCAGCCATGAGCGCTGCTTCATCTCCGAACATGCGCATTTCGCCTTCACGTCCGCCTTTACATCGAACCTTCACAACTATTGATTTCCCAGGGTCAAGCACTTCGCGGCAACGTCGCAGGGCTTCAGGCTGAAACATCACCTCATACTCCCCGGTCGGGTCAGACAAGGTCACAAAGGCAAATTTTTCACCCGATTGCGCCGAGGCACGCTCCTGGCGGCGGCGAACAACCCCCGCCATCCGAAAGGCTTCTTGCCCCTCAGATGCCAGCCCGACGGCTTCAGCATAAAGCGTGACGCTCCGACGTTTGAAAACATCCAGCATATCGCCCAAAGGATGCCCAGACAGATAAAACCCAACCGCCGCCAATTCATCATCCAGACTGTCCGGGCCGGAATTACTCGCTACTTTTGGCAAACGTGGACGCGCCGCCTCTGTGGCCCCAAACAAAGTAACCTGAGAAGATGCCCGTTCCGCCGCAACACTTTGGGCATAAGCCATCAAAATATCCGCGGCATGCACGATCTGGGTACGGTTAGGGTGGATTGAATCAAAGGCGCCCGCTTTCGCGAGATTTTCAATCGCACGTTTGTTGACGGCTTTCGGATCGATGCGTTCAAGAAAATCGAACAAATCTTTGAACTTGCCACCCTCTTGACGCACCTGAACCACGGTCTGCATAGCTTCAAAGCCAACATTTCGGATGGCTCCCAACGCGTACAACACTTCGCCATTTTCGACATCGAAATCTGCCATAGATCGATTAATATCCGGCGGGCAAATCTTCACGCCGAAACGACGCGCATCTTGATAAAATACGGCCAGCTTATCGGTGTTGGCGATATCAAGGCTAAGCGTTGCCGCAAAAAACTCGACCGGATGATTGGCCTTTAGATAACCGGTCTGATACGAAATAAAGGCATAGGCGGCCGCGTGCGATTTGTTAAAGCCGTAGCCCGCAAATTTGTTCACAAGTTCAAAAATTGAGTCCGACTGCCTTGGGTCAACACCCTTTTCACTCGCACCAGAAATAAATCTTGCTTTTTGCAAGTCCATTTCTTCTTTTTTCTTCTTACCCATAGCCCGGCGCAAAAGATCGGCTTCGCCAAGACTGTAACCTGACAGGATCTGGGCGATCTGCATCACCTGTTCCTGATAGATGATAACCCCGTAAGTTTCTTTCAGTACCGGCTCAAGACTTGGGTGCAGCATGTCGATGTCTGCACGACCGAACTTACGATCAACATAGGTATCGATATTGTCCATTGGTCCAGGCCGATAGAGCGATATCAAGGCCGTGATTTCTTCAATCGAACCGCAGCGCATCTTGCGCAGAGTGTCGCGCATGCCCTGACTTTCGAGCTGGAACACGCCGATAGACTGGCCTGACGCCAGAAGTTCATAAGTCGGGCCATCATCCAATGGCAGAGTTGAGAAATTAATTTCCACGCCCCGTTTGCGCAAATACTTCATCGCGCGATCAAGCACGGTCAGGGTTTTCAGCCCCAAAAAGTCGAACTTAACAAGACCAGCACTTTCCACCCATTTCATATTGAACTGGGTCGCCGGAATATCTGAACGCGGATCTCGATAAAGCGGCACTAATTCCGTTAAAGGGCGATCACCAATAACGATCCCGGCCGCGTGGGTAGATGCGTTACGGTACAATCCTTCAAGTCTTAGGGCTGTATCCAACAGCTTTCTGACCGGTTCTTCGTCCTTGGCGGCCTGCCGCAACCTAGGTTCAACATCTAGCGCCTGCGCCAACGTCACAGGGTTGGCCGGGTTAGCGGGGATCATCTTAGCAAGACGATCAACCTGCCCTAATGGCAACTGCATGACCCGCCCAACGTCACGCAAAACAGCTCGTGCCTGCAACGTACCGAAAGTAATGATCTGCGCCACACGATCACGACCGTACTTATTCTGAACATAGGTGATGACTTCTTCGCGTCGCTCCTGACAAAAATCGATATCGAAATCGGGCATTGAAACGCGTTCAGGATTAAGGAAGCGCTCAAAAAGCAATCCAAACCGCAGAGGATCAAGATCGGTAATGGTCAGTGCCCAAGCCACAAGCGAACCAGCCCCCGACCCCCGGCCCGGCCCGACCGGCACGCCGTGCGTCTTGCCCCACTTAATAAAGTCCGAAACGATAAGGAAATATCCAGGGAAACCCATATTCTGGATAACGCCAATCTCACGCTCCAAACGATCCCAGTAGTCCTGCTCAGGGTAAGCTGGCTTAACTTCCTGAAGGCGCATTTTAAGCCCTTCCCGTGCCTGAAACGCTAGTTCCTCAGCCTCATTGCGACCATCACCTGTGTCAAATCTTGGCAGGATAGGATCACGTTTAGCCACCAGAAATGCGCATCTCTTGGCAATCTCAAGCGTGTTATCACAAGCTTCTGGCAGGTCTTTAAACACCTCACGCATTTCACTTGCGGGACGCAACCAATGATCTTTTGTTACCTTACGCCTGTCAGATACCCCCATGAAGGTGCTATCAGAGATGCACAATAAGGCTTCGTGAGCCTTGTAAAGATCTGCGCTCCCAAAATAGGCATCATTAGTCGCCGCCAACGGAATATCGTGGCCATAGGCGTATTCAACCAGCCCTGCCTCAGCCATGCCGCGTTCAACACCGCCCATACCATAACCAGTATCATGCCGCTGAAGCTCAATATAAAATCGGTCACCGAAAATCTCATGCATAGCTTTAAGAGCAACACATGCTTCATCGGGTTTATTTTGCTTAAATAATGGATCGACAGGGCCATCAGGGCCGCCCGATAAAAGTATAAGTCCTTGGTTATGGGCCGCAATTTGATTCCATGTGACATGAGGCTCTTCGATGCCATCTGACTCGACATAGGCAATCGAAGATAAATGACACAGATTGAGATAACCCTGCTCATCCTGAGCCAGCAGAACAACCGTAGGAATACGCGCCCACTTCTCGGTCAAACCGCCGCCAATACCTTTGACCGGTAAAGCGCAACCAACAATTGGCTGCACCCCGACGTCCTTACAGGTTTGGGAAAATTCTAGCGCACCGTACAGATTACAGCGATCGGCAATCGCAATCGCCGGCATCGAAAGATTTTGCGCCAACTTACCCATGTCATAGGCCTTAATGGCTCCTTCAAGCAGGGAGTAGGCCGAACGAACCCTCAGATGAACAAATCCGGTCTCGCTCATATTCGTCTCCGCCAGAGGTTGCTTAAGGTGAGATTACCCGATTCACCCTACCAGCATAGACAATTGGCAAACAACCCACACAAAGCCAGCGACTGATGCAAAGGACAGCAAATTATGTAATGTCGAAACCATTTTCGCACTCCGTTAAATTCTTGCTTTGTTCTATATTCTCCATTTGTTCCAAGTGCAAATAAATTATGCACATAACAAGAACAAAAATAACAATTCACTGATTTTAATAGATTAAATTAAACGGCGCCCGTGGACAACTCCGTGAGCTTTCCGTTCTGAATAGTCACAACCCGGTCCATATGTCTGGCAAGTTCCAGATTGTGGGTCGCAATCAGTGCTGCGACCTGCTGGTGACGAACTGTTTGCTTCAGCGCCTCAAAGACTTGCTTGGAGGTATCCGGATCAAGGTTACCTGTGGGTTCATCGGCCAATAGCAATCTGGGACTGTTGACCAAAGCCCGCGCAATCGCCACCCGCTGCTGCTCACCACCGGAGAGTTGTGCGGGTTGATGGTTCAGGCGCTCGCCCAATCCTACCTGCTCAAGTAAAGCCTTGGCGCGCGCCTCAGCCTCACGCACGGAACATCCCAAAACTCTCTGAGGCAGCGCCACATTACCCAAAGCCGTAAACTCAGGTAGCAGATGGTGGAACTGGTACACAAAGCCGATTTTAGTCAGCCGCGCCCGCGTGCGCAGCTTATCATTGGCACGCGTAAGGTCTTCACCATCAATGATTAATTGCGCTTCTTCGGAGGTTTCCAGCAAGCCGACGCAATGCAGCAGCGAAGATTTCCCTGAACCGGATGGCCCAACAAGGCCCACGACTTCACCGGCATAGAGATCAAGATCGACACCTTTGAGCACTTCAAGTTGTGCGCCCTCGGCAACATTATAAGTGCGGTTCAGGCCCCGCAGCGACATGACAACAGTTTTATTACTCATAACGCAGCGCCTCTACAGGCTCTAAACGGGCTGCCCGTATCGCTGGCGGCAAGGTCGACAAACATGCTGCCAACAAAGACCAGAACACAACAAACGCCACTTCGGTAGGCTCAATTTTGGCCGGAATATATGACAGGTAATAGACGTCCGGGTTGAAGACTTTGGTTTGAGTTACGAACTCAACAAACTGCTGTATGGGACGGATAAAGATACAGAAAATGACGCCCAGCATAACACCCGCTATGGTCCCGCCCGCGCCCAGAGTGGCACCTGACAAGAAGAATATTTTCATAATCGAAGACCTGTCGGCGCCAAAGGTGCGTAAGATCGCTATGTCTTTGCCCTTGTTTTTGACCAGCATGACAAGGCCGGAAATAATGTTCATAGCGGCAATTGCAACGATCAGACTTAGGATCAAGCGCATGACGTTACGCTCGACCTGAAGCGCCCCCCACAATGACGCATTGCGCTCCGTCCAGTCCTGAACGATCCCGCCCTGCCCCGCAGCACCAACAATCTGAGGGCGTATGGACTGGATCTGATATGGGTCTGTGACTTTGAGTTCAAGCGCGTCCCACTCCCCTTCTCTGTCGAAGAAAAGCTGGGCCTGTTCGATCGGCATATAGACAAAGGACGCATCAAGCTCGCTGACACCTACCTTGAAAACGCCTGCGACCGTATAAGTTTTACGGCGAGGAATGGCGCCAAACGCCGTGGATGTCCCCGGCGTTAAAAGCGAAAGCTCATCTCCCGGTCCGACGCCCATATCGCGCGCCATGCCGTCACCGATCAGGATATTGTCACCGCCATAGTCGCCAACACCGAAATCCTTGATGGAACCTTCGGTGATATTTTCCACAACAATGGGCGTCTCTTTTAGGGTTTTCGCATCGACCCCGCGGATATAGGCCAGACCGGCCACGCCCTGAACATTCTGAGCCATGCCCGGAGACTGCACGAACGGCGAGACCTGCGTCACACCCGGTACGGCTTCAAGACGCTTAACCATATCATCGCGATGACCAAAATCGTTAATCGCCATGCCGCCGACATAGGCGTGACCGTTGAAGGCCAGCAACCGCGACATCATTTCATCGCGAAAGCCATTCATGACGGCCATGACGATGATCAGAACCGCCACCGACAGCATAACGCCTACAAAGCTGATGATCGAAATCAGCGCCACCCCGCCATCTTTGCGTTTAGCCCGCAGATAACGAAACGCCAGATCCAGTTCCCAGAGGGAAAAGCCCAGGGTTTTCTTCGGCTTTGGCAGCACTTCTGACATATCGGTTAAGCCTTTGTCAGTTGATCAAGGACGGCATCAAATTCTGCGGTGTGGCGCTCGCCCGTCTTGCGGTGCTTGATTTCGACCTTACCCTCAGCCAGTCCTTTGGGCCCAATGATCAGTTGCCAAGGAATACCGATCAGATCCATCGACGCGAATTTCGCACCGGGACGGTCGTCGGTATCGTCATAAAGTACCGACTTACCTGCCGCCTCCAAAGCCGCATATGCCTTTTCACAGGCGGTATCGCAGGCAGCATCGCCTGCCCGCAAATTGATTAGAGCGACATCGAAAGGTGCTACACTTTCAGGCCAGATGATACCGGCATCATCATGGCTGGCCTCGATAATACCGCCGATCAGACGCGACACACCAACGCCGTAAGAGCCCATATGGACATGGGTTTGCGTCCCATCAGGGCCATTGACGGCGGCATTCATCGGCTCAGAATATTTCTTGCCAAAGTTGAAGATGTGGCCGACTTCGATTCCGCGCGCAGACAGTTGTTTGTCCGCCTGCACGGCACTGAAAGCACTCTCATCGTGCATTTCTTCGGTAGCGGCATAAAGGGCTGTGCGCTCATCGACGATAGCTTGCAGGTCATCCCAATCAACATTGTCGCCGGGGGCAGGCATATCGACCAGATCCTTATGGCAGAAGACGGCACTTTCGCCGGTATCCGCCAGAATGATGAACTCGTGGCTCAAGTCGCCGCCGATCGGGCCGGTATCAGCACGCATCGGCACGGCCTTGAGGCCCAGACGCGAGAAGGTGTTGAGATAGGCCACAAACATGCGGTTATAGGCCTTACGCGCCGCCGCTTCGTCGATATCAAAGCTATAGGCATCCTTCATCAGGAATTCACGGCCGCGCATCACCCCAAAACGAGGGCGCTGCTCATCGCGGAATTTCCACTGAATGTGATAAAGATTTAGCGGCAGACTTTTATACGATCTGACATAGGCGCGGAAAATTTCCGTGATCATTTCCTCATTGGTCGGCCCGTAGAGCAGTTCACGCTCATGGCGATCCTTAATGCGCAGCATTTCCTGACCGTAATCTTCATACCGGCCGGATTCACGCCAAAGATCCGCCAGTTGCAGAGTCGGCATCAGAACCTCAATGGCACCGGCCTTTTGCATTTCCTCATGGACGATCTTTTCGATCTTTTTCAAGACCCTAAGCCCCAGCGGCAGCCAGGCATAGATGCCGGCGGCTTCCTGACGGATCATGCCGGTGCGCAACATCAGGCGGTGTGAAACGATCTGAGCTTCGGAAGGATTTTCTTTGAGGATGGGCAGGAAATAGCGCGACAGGCGCATGAGCAGTATCCGTTAAGTCTGGTTTTGATTGTGCGTGACAATTAGCGGGGTTCGCAGGCGAAAATCAACGCCTTAACGTGGTCAGCCCGGAAATTCCGGCAAGGGGATCAGGCCGAACTGGATGATGATCATAACCAGCACCCAAATCCCCGCAGCGATATAGGTTGTGGTCAGCAACTTTTTCTTGAGATTAGGCTTTACCGGCGCGCCGGGGTCACCGCCATCGGTCGTCTCAATCCCGGCCTCATGGTGACTCTGGCTGCCCAGCGGCAAGACAACAAAAAAGGCCGTCCACCAGATGATGATAAAAATCGCCGTGATCGTTAAGGGGCCCATAAGGGTGCTTTCTTTAAATCAGGCCTAATGTTTCGTCGAGATTCAAGGCCAAATTAAGGTTCTGAACCGCAGCGCCTGACGCGCCCTTGCCGAGATTATCCAGAACGGCCACCAGGCGCGCCTGCTGACCGTCTTCGTCACCAAAGACATGGATAAGCAGGTTATTCGTGTCTTTGAGTAATTCAGCATCCAGCGCCTTGGTGGCATTCGACTCCTCAAGCGATGCTACCTTAACGAAGGTCTCACCCGCATAATGCGTGGCAAAAATCTCATGCAGCCGTGACAACTCAGGCTCGTCCGGCAGCGCCCACAATTGTAGCGGGATTTCCACGATCATGCCCTGTGCAAAGCGGCCAACAGCAGGGGTAAATACCGGCGGTGACTCCAGCCCCGAAAATACGGTCATTTCCGGCAGATGCTTGTGATTAAGGCCGGTCGCGTAAATGCGGTAATTATCGCTCGTGCCGCCGTCTTCAAATTCCGCGATCATCGACTTACCGCCGCCGGAATAGCCTGAAACCGCATTGACCGTCGATGGCCAGAACGGCGGGATAACGCCCGCATCGACCAGCGGCCGCATGAGCGCGATAAAGCCCGTTGCATAACAACCGGGGTTGGAAATGCGCTTAGACGCCCGGATTTCATCACGCTGCCCCGGTGCCATTTCGGCAAAGCCGTACGCCCAGTCTTCATGAACGCGGTGCGCGGTCGAAGCATCGATGATTTTCACATCCGGATTTTCAACCAGGCTCACTGCTTCACGCGCAGCCTCGTCCGGCAGGCAAAGGATCACGGCATCCGCCGCATTGATGGCCTCTTTACGGGCCGCCGCATCCTTGCGCACAGCCTCATCCAGCCGGATCAGCTCTATTTCCGGACGCAGTTCAAGACGCTTACGGATCAGAAGCCCCGTCGTGCCGACATCGCCGTCAATGAAAACCTTATGGGACATGGGGCAAACTCCTCAACCGTAGTACAGCGCTTCTCGCGGTTTCTTTACCCGTGAAGCCGCCATCTAAAAAGCGAAAAACACTTACCAAAAAAAGAAAACCCCTGGGGCGGCCCCAAGGGTTTTCTCCATATCCAAAGGGGGCACATGGGGGAAAGATTGTTTCCCCCATGATCTCCTTAACGCTTCGAGAACTGGAAGGAACGACGGGCTTTCGCGCGGCCGTACTTCTTACGCTCAACAACGCGCGAGTCGCGGGTCAGGAAGCCAGCTGCCTTAAGCGTCGGACGCAGAGCTGGCTCAAAATAGGTCAGAGCTTTCGACAGGCCGTGACGGATGGCACCGGCTTGCCCGGACAGGCCAGAGCCTTGAACCGTGACAAACACGTCGAACTGGGTCGCGCGCTCGGTCAGGTTCAGCGGCTGAGCAATCATCATGCGCAGAACCGGACGTGCAAAATACACTTCCTGTTCGCGACCATTGATGACCCACTTGCCGGAACCGGGCTTGATCCAGACGCGGGCGATAGCGTTCTTACGCTTGCCGGTAGCATAGGCGCGACCGAACTTATCCAGTTGCTGAACGCGCTCTACAGGAGCTTCGACAGGGTTGGACGACAGGGAAGCCAAAGCTTCCAAACCTTGAGTTTCGGACATTCTTAGAAGCTCCGTACGTTCTTGCGGCTCATGGCCTTGAAGTCGATGACTTCCGGCTGTTGAGCTTCATGGGGGTGTTCCGAACCGGCATAGATACGCAGGTGCGTCAGTTGGGCGCGCGCCAAGGGCGATTCCTTCGGCAGCATACGCTCAACGGCCTTCATCAGAACGCGCTCAGGATACTTACCGCCCAGGATTTGGCCCATGGTGCGGGTCTTGACGCCGCCAGGGTGACCGGTGTGCCAATGGAACACCTTATCCGTCAGCTTCTTACCGGTATAGTGAACCTTCTCGGCATTGATGATGATGACATAGTCACCGGAATCAACGTGAGGCGTGTAGGTAGGCAGGTGCTTGCCGCGAAGACGCATGGCAATGAACGAAGCCAGACGGCCGACTACGGCGTCCTGAGCGTCGATCACGACCCACTTCTTCTCGACATCGGCCGGCTTAAGCGGCGCGGTGGTCGATTTCAACATGGTCAAATTCCTTAGATTTCTTACAGAATGCATTCCCATAAGAATGAAGTGGGCGGGAGATACATGATTGGTCGTGACAGGTCAACATATAATTTTTACCAAAATAGACACACTGCATTGTTTTTATTAGCATTTTTAACAATGGTATTAAATTACCGTCATTTTTTACAATGATAACTTATCCAATGATTACCCTTTTCGATCTTTTCCACGTCCACACTGTCGTCTAAAAGCAGATATATAATCCCATCCGCCTACATTCCGGAGTTTTCATGTACCTGTCGCGCCGCTCTATGATGAACCATGCCGCTGCGGCATCCCTGGCTTTCTCAGGGTTCCCACTACTGGCGTGCGCTCAAAACAGTAGCCGCGCCGACAGTACGGCCATGACCTATGAAAATGAAGTTGAAGGGTATGGGCCACTCATTGAGGACAAATACGGGATTTGCGACCTCCCGGCAGGCTTCACATACAAGGTCATCAGCGAAGCCGGTGAAACCATGAGCGATGGTCTGGTCGTGCCGCACGTCCATGATGGCATGGGCTGCTTTGCGCACGGCACCGACACGATTGCACTCGTCCGTAATCATGAACTGGCACCTAAGCACCGTAATTTCGGCGCGATCGGTATGAATGGCCGCCTGATCGACAAATTAGACCGGTCAAAAGTCTATGACTTCGAGGCCAATGACTACCCGCTGCTGGGTGGCACGACGACTGTTATTTACAATATTAAAACCCTTCAGGTCGAGCAGCAGTTCATGTCAATCATCGGCACCTCGACCAATTGCGCCGGCGGTCAGACTCCATGGGGCTCATGGCTGACCTGCGAAGAAACCGTGACCAAAGCCGGCGAAGGGGTCGGCAAGGATCACGGCTATGTCTTTGAAGTGCCTTCCGACCACAAGGGGTTGGTTGCGCCGGTGCCGATAAAAGCCATGGGCCGCTTCAAACACGAAGCTACCGCCACCGATCCGCGCACTGGCATTATCTATTTGACCGAAGATACCAGCGACGGCGTGTTTTATCGTTACCTGCCTAATGATCGCCGTCACCTGCTTAAGGGCGGCAAGCTTCAGGCGCTAGGCTTCAAACAGTTCCCCAAAGGCGCGGTCACCTCAAACGTCGGTGAAACCATTTGGAAAGTCGGAGATACCTTCGATGCCGTTTGGATCGACCTAGATAATGTCGAAAGCCCGGATGATGACCTCCGTGCGCGAGCCTATAAAGCCGGGGCGGCGCAGTTTGTCCGCGGTGAAGGCATCCATTTCGGTGACGGCGAGCTTTATTTCACCGCGACCTCCGGCGGCAAGGCCGAAGCCGGTCAGATCATCCGCTATCGACCCAGCCTGCACGAAGGACAAACCGGCGAAAAAGACGCCCCAGGCAAAGTCACCCTGTTTCTGGAGTCAGCCAACGAAAACGTCTTCGACTATGGTGACAACCTGACCATATCAAACTGGGGACACCTGTTCGTCTGCGAAGATCGCTACTCTGATAGCCTGCGCAACCACATCCGCATCGTGACCCCGCAGGGCAAGGTCGCGACTTTCGCCCGTAATGTGTTCAAGGAAAACGGCGAATGGGCAGGCGCGTGTTTTTCCCCTGACGGATCAACCCTGTTTGTCAACGTGCAGTGGCCGGGATTTACCTTAGCCATCACTGGTCCGTGGCAAACCTTCAAAGCCTGATACCAAAAAGCCCCGGTAACTCCGGGGCTTTTTTCTTATCTCAAACGGAAATCGCGATCAGCCCGCGCCACTTTCCACATTAGAAGTGTCGCCAGAATAATAAGGCAAACCGCCACAAACTGGTGCATCAGGCCAAAACCAATCTGTGCACCCGACACAAGTGTCGCCACACCTAAAATACCCTGTACCCAGACCAGAGTTGCCACTGACGTCGAGATCAAACGGATTTCATCGTCCATACATTTCTGAGCCACAATAATGGCATAAGCCGTGATCCCAATCAGAGCAACATAAGCGACGATACGGTGCATAAACTGAACCATGCCCTGATCGTGGAAGAACACAAAGCCGATGCCTTTGCTCCAGTCAACATAGGGCGCAATGTGGCCATTCATCAGCGGCCAGTCATTATAGACCGTCCCGGCATCATTACCGGCGACCAACGCACCCAACAAGCATTGCAGGATGATCACGCCAAAAACCATAGATGTCGCCACACGCCAACCCTGCGGCGCACCACGTCCACGCCCCTGCCCGGCCAAGGCTTCACACGCCGTCCATAAAGTCAGCACCAGTATAACCAGCGCCATGCCTAAGTGAATCATCAACCGTTCAGGCGCGACATCAACGCGCTTATCAAGGCCGGATGACACCATCCACCATCCGATTCCGCCCTGCAGCGCACCAAGCCCCAACAGACCCGCGCAGCGCCAGATCAGACGCCCCGGCACCTCTGACCTTAGCAGCAAGATCACAAATGGCACAAAAAACACGACGCCGATCAACCGGCCCAAAAACCGGTGAATCCACTCCCACCAATAGATGCCTTTGAAATCCTCAAGATCCATATGGGCGTTGATCTGACTATATTCAGGAATTTTCTGATATTTTTCAAATTCCTGCTGCCAGGCCGCATCACCAAGCGGCGGTATAGCCCCGGTTACCGGTTTCCACTCTGTGATCGAAAGCCCCGAATCGGTCAGACGTGTAGCCCCACCGACCAGAATCATTGCCACGACTAAAAATGCCACCGCGAACAGCCACGCTGCCACCAGAGGAGACTTTAAGGGAAGTCGCACGTCTAACGCCTCACATTTGGTAATTTTGCCTCTTATAGCTTAAGAGGTCTGTTCAATTCTTTAACCTTACCCGCTATAAGAGCGTTAATTACGACAATCTGACGAGCACTGAAAAGATTGAGAGATTTGCCCACAGGGGCAAACAAATTTCAAGTGCCCGCCCCAGGAAACGATGAAAGGGTCCACACATGCGTGCTGAAGACTGGTTAGTGGCGGTCGCCGTCGGTTGCGTCGTAAGCTGGATAGCCAATGCCATAACTCAAAGCCGCTATAGCCTTCCGATCAATCTGTTTGTCGGCATATTTGGGGCGATACTGGTCAATATGCTGATCCACACTATGTCGCTTTATCCGGATAGCCTGTTTTTGACGCTAAAGCTTGGCATGGCGGGATCAATCGGCTTACTGCTGCTGTTCCACATCAGCCGCCGACTGGAGCGCAGATGACGTTTAAGCCCTTAAGCCTGCCGGTGCGTCGACTGATCGCCTGCGGGGGCATTATCGTGTTTTTATGCGTTTATGTGGCCTTGGTATCTAATATCGCTGGCCATCTGCCCGACAATAAGCTGATTGAACTGATGTATTATGGCCTGGCCGGAATTTTGTGGGGCATTCCAATAATACCCATTATTAGCTGGTCTGAAAATTATCAAACAAAAAACCGGCGTTGATACAGATGCGGAGGCGGCCTGAAAATGTGCCGCCTCCGCCCCGTTTTAAATATTTTCCAGAACGTATTCGGCTGCCGAGACTTTGAACTCACCAGGCGCTTCAACGAACAATTTTTCGACAACACCATCCTTAGCCATCAGGGCGTAACGCTGAGAGCGAATGCCCATGCCGAACTGGCTGCCGTCCATGGTGAGGCCAAGCGCCTTGGCGAAGTCACCATTGCCATCACCCAGCATCAAAATCTCATCACCAATGCCTTGATCTTTGGCCCAGGCCTTCATGACAAAGGCATCATTGACGCTGGTGCAAACGACCGTATCGACGCCTTTGGCCTTAAAAGCGGCCACCTGATCCTTGTAGCCCGGCAAATGACGCGCTGAGCAGGTCGGGGTGAACGCTCCCGGCACAGCAAACAGGACAACCGTTTTACCGGAAAACACTTCGCTGCCGTTTATCGGCTTAGGGCCATCTTCGGTGGGGGTCGAGAATTTTGTGTCGGGTAAGCTATCGCCGGTTTTGAAGGTCATGATGAAGTCCTTATTGTCATCTTACATAAGACTTGGCCGTATAAGCTGAGTGCCCGCCTGAGCCAAGTCAACAGAATGTGTAATCTCAAATTTTTGAGGTTTTACAGCTTGAAACCACCCCACAAACCCCCATCATAAGTCTATGAGCATACCCACCCCTCCGCCATCATCCGACCCAAACTCGCTTCAGGGGCACCTGCTGATCGCTATGCCGGGTCTTGACGATCCGAACTTTGATCACAGTGTCATCTACATCTGTCAGCACGACGATGCTTCGGCCATGGGACTTGTACTTAACCATCCGATTCAAGGACTGGATTTCGGCCGAATGATGGATGAACTCGGCATTGAAGGCGTTGACACTGACCGGACACGGCAAAAAATTTTTAACGGTGGTCCGGTGCAGAATGATCGCGGTTTTGTTCTCCACAGCCTCGACTACTGCCTAGAGGACATCACCCTGTCGCTGACCGGCAGCGAGGATATCAATGAGGCTACGGGTCTTGGCCTGACTGCCACCCGCGATATACTGGTTGATCTGTCAAACGGCAAAGGTCCACGTGATGCGCTCATTGCCCTTGGCTATGCCGGCTGGACAGCAGGCCAGCTTGAAGCCGAAATCCGCCAGAATACCTGGCTGATCGCCCCTGCGGATAAGGCTATTATCTTTGCTCGCGACCCAGCCCGGATGTGGGAGATGGCAATTTCATCACTCGGCATCGCGCCTGAACACTTAAGCGGGCAATCCGGCAGCGCTTAAAGCGTTTTTCCATCAAATGATCTCATTTGATGGATAGATGAGAGCACCACATAAAAATTAGATGGATTACGCCGCAAACACTTGATGGATAACGGGCGCAGGGTCGGTTTTGAGCCGAGGCCCAAGAATAGCCGATGCACACCCCTTTTGACGGATGAGCGTGGTGCCGACCCGGCTCAGATCATCAAGCGTAACCAGATCAAGTTCGCGGGCCTGCTCATCAATCCCGAACAATCGGCCATAGGTCAATAACTGAGACGCATAGGCTCCGGCCCGCATGGCTGGATTTTCATCATTAAGATAAAGCGAGGTCTTAAACTGCGCCTTGGCTCGTTCCAATTCACGCTCCAGCGGACTTTCGGCCAGTTCACGTAAGGTCACGCCAATCAATTCACATAGGGGCTCAAGGTCTGCGGGTAGACACCCCGCATAGACCCCGACTACGCCGGTATCACGATACTGCGTCGACCAGGCATCAATCGTGTAGGCCAGTCCGCGCGCCTCGCGCGCCGACTGAAACAGGCGCGACGCCATGCCTCCGCCCAAAATTTCACAGAACAGCCGCGTTGCGAACAAATCGTCATCAAAACGGCTAACGCCTTCAAACGCCAGAGCCAGATTCACCTGCTCGATCCGGCGCGTCAGATGGCTGTGCTGACGGGTAAACTGAGCGCGTTCAGGTGTGGTTGTGACACCGGCAGGCTCCACCCCATCCAGTACCTTCACCAGAGCCTGATAGGCTGCGTCAGGGTCGATTCCGCCGGACACGCACAAAACCATGTTCTGAGGCGCGTAGAGGCTTTGGGCAAAGTCACGCAGGCTTTTCACATCTACGGGTTTTAAGCTTTTGACCGTACCCAGGATCGGACGGCCCAGACTTTGCTCAGCAAAGCTCGACCTCTGAAGCATATCGAAGACATGGTCATCGGGGGTATCAAAGGCCTCGGATATTTCCTGCCCCACCACCAGTTTTTCACGCTTAAGTTCCTCTGGCTCCATGAGCGGACGAAACATCAGATCCGTGACCACTTCCAGCGCCAGCGGCAGCAAATGGTTCAGACCGCGCACCTCAAAGCGGGTGTGCTCATAGCCTGTCGAGGCATTGATCGTACCGCCCTGATGCTCAATCACCTCAGCCAGTTCACGGGCATTGCGGGTCCCCGCCCCCTTGAAAACCATATGCTCCAAAAGGTGCGCCCAACCCGATTGAGCCTCCGTCTCAAAGCGCGTGCCCCCATGAATAATGGCGGTTAAGGCAAAGCTTTTCAAACCGGGGATAGGATCACACAGTAATCTCAGGCCATTATCGAATTGATAGAGCCGGATAGCTGTGCCGGCCAGAACAGACTCACTCATCGGAAATTAAGCGTTCACTTTCTTATATTTTTGGTACAGCACGGCCCCAAACATGGCCAAAAGCGTCCAGGCTAGCCCAAACCAGGTCAGGGCATATTCAAGATGGCGGTTAGACAAGGCCGCCGTCATCGGACTTTGCACCAGACCGCTGATTTCGAGATCTGACTTTTCCAGATCCATGATCACGAAATAGTCTTCACGCACGGGCATATTCAAAGCCTTGGAAATTTCGCGCGCCGAACGCCAATACCACTCGTTCTTTTCCGGCACATTAGGCGGCGTCATGCCCGCCGGCATAGCATCAAGCTTTCGCAAACGGCCCACAACGGGCGTCATGATCGGCAGATCCTGCGGCAATGGCACCTCAGAAAAGCCCAGTTCAGTGATAATTTTTCGCTCTGAATCATAAGGACACGTACCCAGAACGTGATACCCGGACACGCCGTTCAACAGGCCATGCATGTAGATCAGTTTATCCGCCTCAATGAAACAGTTGGTGATAGTGATCTGCCGCCACGACACATCCTGATCCCCGGCAATAACGTCACGAACCGGTAATGGCGCAATCGTCCGGGTGCGCTCAATTTCAGATTTCAACCCTTGCTTCCAGTGAAGGCGCTGCAATTGCCACACGCCCAATCCATTAAGGCAAAGGAAGGCTATGACGACACAAACCGTCATGATCGGTGGGGCTAGTTTAAATAAAGACCTAACCGCCATGTGAACGATCCTTAACCCGGTTTTTCAGTTGGAACGCGACGGTTACCCCTTTCAGGGGACGCATCAGCCCAAAGCTAAGGATCAAAGCCAAGGGCAACCAAATTACCATATGAACCCAGATGGGCGGTTGATAAGCGAAGTCCGTAATCACAAAACCAAAGCAGCAGATAAAGCCTGCGATCAAAATAATGAAGACGACGGGACCGTCTCCGGTATCCGCCGCCTTAAAATTCTGACCGCAATTTTGGCAATCATCGCTGACTTTAAGAAAGCCTGAAAACAGTCTTCCTTTACCACAGACGGGACACTTACCTTTCACGGCCGCGAGGAAATTAACCTCACGACCGCCGGGATTATCGTTCATCAGTGCGCCACGCCAAAGACGACGTAGATGAAGGCAAACAGGAACAACCAGACCACATCAACGAAGTGCCAGTACCAGGCTGCAGCCTCGAAACCGAAATGCTTCTTGGGCGTGAAATCACCACCCATAAGACGCAGCAGACACACCGCCAGGAAGATAGTTCCGATCAGAACGTGGAAACCGTGAAAGCCCGTCGCCATGAAGAATGACGAACCGTAAAGACCTGAATTAGCCGCCTCTTCGTTGAAGAACAGATGGTGCTCAATGATGTGGTGATATTCATAGGCCTGAACGCCCGTAAAGATAGCCCCAAGAATCACGGTCAGCAGAAGACCGAGCTTGGCATCCTTACGATTGCCCACCTGAAGCGCATGGTGCGCCCAGGTAACCGTGGTGCCCGACAGCAACAGGATAAGCGTGTTCAGCAGCGGCAAGTGCCAGGCACTGACCAGTTCGACACCGTGTGGCGGCCAGTTTGACCACGCCGTGCGCACTTCTTCGATGGCCGAAGCTTCGGACGCCCGGTGGCTGCCGAACAGAGCCATTTCAAAGAAAATCCAGAACCATGCCACGAAGAACATGACTTCGGACGCGATGAACATGATCATACCGTAGCGCAAACCCAGTTGAACCACAGGGGTATGGTCGCCGCCCTTGGATTCCTTGATGACATCGCGCCACCAGCCGAACATCGAATACAGGATGCCGACAAAACCTATGGCGAAGACGTACCATGTACCCTTTTCAAGTCCGAAAAGGCCCTTTAGCCAGATAACCAGGCCCACAAACATCAGCGTTACAAACGCCGATGACACCAGCGGCCAGGGGCTGGGATTAATAATGTGATAGTCGTGCTTTGCGCCGTGAGCCATTTCCGTCCAACTCTTCGTTTGCGCCCCCCTGTTGTGGGCTGGCCTTAATTTTCAGGTCTCGTCAAATGCGAAACTGTCGCTAATCCCGTTTATGCCAAATCGTTCGTAAACACAATGCAAAGACCCGGCTTAAAGCAGGGTTTTAGGCTAGTTACCGGCCTCTTTGACCGGGAAAAACGTGTACGATAAGGTCACATCGGTCGTTCCCTTAGCGTCGATATCACCGATCATTTCCGGATCGAGATAATAGACCATCGGAAATTCTTTTTCCTCACCGGCTTTAAAGGTCTGCTCGGTGAAACAAAAGCACTCCAGCTTCATGAAATAGCCGCCCATAGCTTCGGGCAGCACATTATAGCTGGCCTGTGCGCGAATCGGGTGGTCCGACAGATTCTTAACCTTGAAATAGGCCATGGCGGTCTTGCCGACCTGAACATCCTGATACGGCTGTTCAGGTTTAAATTGAAACTCGACATTATTGACATTGGTGTCGAAGCGAACCCGGATGACCTTATCCAGCACCACATTGGAGGCCTTAACCGCTTTTTGCGTGGTGCCATTAAAACCCGTCACCTGACAAAACAACCGGTAGAGCGGCACGGAAGCATAGGCCGCCCCGACCATCACCACAAAAAGACCGGCACACATCAGGCCGATTTTCTGGTTTTTACTGAGTCGTGAAGTGCCTTTAGCCATGGTCAATGTCCTGCCGCCACACCTTCGGCCATGCGGACCAGAGATACGATAAACACTAATATAACGAACGCTCCCAAAGACAGACCAATGGCCAGATTGCGCTTCTTTTGCGCTGCCCGATACGCTTTTTTGTCGTCATCATGATCAGCCATGGCTAAAGCCCCGTAAAAATGTGCTCACCCAACAACGTCGCAAATAACGCCGTCAGATAAAGGATTGAAAACGCAAACAGATCGCGAGCGGGCTTGGCTTCACGCTTCACGTCATAAAGCGAAGCCTCACCACCTTCAGGATGATCACCCGCGCGCGACAAAAAGACCTTGACCGCCAGATAGATGAAAAATGCCCCGCCTAAAACTGATACGGCGACATAGGTTGGCCCGCCCATATTGTAGGCGATCGGCAGGCACGCCACAGGCGCCATGATCAGGCTGTAGATCAGGATTTGCAATCGCGTTGACTTGGCACCCCTGGCTACCGGCATCATCGGGATACCAGCATTTTTATAGTCTTCGGTCGTGTAAAGCGCCAAGGCCCAGCTATGGGGTGGGGTCCACAAGAATATAATAGCAAACAATATCCACGCCTCAACCGGTGCGTTGCCCGTGGCTGCGGCCCAGCCAATCACCGGCGGGAAAGCCCCTGCCGCCCCACCGATGACAATATTTTGCGGTGTGCGCCGCTTCAGCACCATGGTGTAGAGCACCACATAATAGACAATCGTCAGCGCCAGCAGGCCCGCTGCCACAAGATTAATACTCAGCGCCATCATGAAGACCGACAAAAACGACAATACTCCGGCAAACGCCATGGCATCCTGACGCGACACACGCCCGGCAGCGACAGGACGCCCACGAGTACGGCGCATCAGCGCATCGGTTTCATGCTCCAGCGCCATATTGAACGCTCCGGCAGCCCCGGCCCCCAAAGCTATGCACAACACGGCTACAAAGGCGATCAGCGGATTGATGCTGGTCGGGGCCACCACGACGCCGGTAAAGCCCGTAAACACCACCAAGGACATGACACGCGGCTTCAAAAGCTGAAAATAATCATTCGGTGATCCGCGTAAGGCACGCGAGCCATAGACCCCCTCAAGCTCTAGCTTATCCGACGATTCGGGTTTGGGTGACGTCATGTGTGAAATTTCAACCGACACAGTATTTTCCAATGGGCTTTAATGAACTTAGGGGGCGAAGACGCATAGCCCTCACCCCCTATATTGTCGTCAAGGCTAAGTGCCCGGATCAGTGATGATCGTCTTCCTTAATCACCGGCAGCTCTTCGAACTGGTGATATGGTGGCGGCGACGACAGGGTCCATTCCAATGTCGTTGCCCCCTCACCCCACGGGTTAGCGTCAGCCTTGCGGCGGCGCACCACGGCTTCGACCAGCATAACCAGGAATACCAGAACGCCAACCACCGTAATGGCATAACCGATCGAAGAGACCAGGTTCCAGTAGGCGTAACCTTCGGGGTAATCAACATAACGGCGCGGCATGCCTTGCAGCCCCAGGAAATGCTGCGGGAAGAAGACAATGTTCACGCCAATGAACATGATCCAGAAGTGGGCCGCACCCAAAAATTCATTGTACTTGATGCCGAACATCTTCTCAAACCAGTAGTAGAACCCGGCAAAGATGGCAAACACAGCGCCCAGCGACAGAACATAGTGGAAGTGGGCCACAACGTAGTAGGTGTCATGCAGGCTGTAGTCGATACCGGCGTTTGACAGCACCACCCCGGTCACACCGCCAAGGGTGAACAGGAAGATGAAGCCGATCGCCCACAACATCGGGGTTTTAAAATCAATCGAACCGCCCCACATGGTGGCAATCCACGAAAAGATCTTAACCCCGGTCGGCACCGCAATGACCATAGTCGCCATAACGAAATACGACCGAAGTTGGATACCCATGCCGACCGTGTACATGTGGTGCGCCCACACGATAAAGCCGACAAAGCCGATAGCCACCATAGCGTAGGCCATCGCCAGATACCCGAACACTGGCTTGCGTGAGAAGGTCGAGACGATGTGGCTGATGATACCAAAGCCCGGTAGGATCAGAATATACACTTCCGGGTGACCGAAGAACCAGAACAGGTGCTGGTACATGACCGGATCACCACCACCGGCCGGATCGAAGAAGGACGTACCAAAGTTACGGTCGGTAAGCAGCATGGTAATGGCACCCGCCAGAACCGGCAGCGACAGCAACAGCAGGAAGGCCGTGACCAGTATCGACCACGCAAACAGTGGCATACGGTGCAGGGTCATGCCCGGCGCGCGCATATTAAAGATGGTCGTAATGAAGTTGATCGCCCCAAGGATCGAAGACGCGCCCGCGACGTGCAGCGCAAAGATCGCCAGATCCATAGCCTGACCGGGGTGCCCCGTCTTACCTGACAGCGGCGGATACATGGTCCAGCCACCGCCAAAGCCGTTCTGACCGGCACCGGGGCCGCCCGGAACAAACATCGACAGGCACAGCAAGATCCAGGCTGACACCAAAAGCCAGAATGAAATATTGTTCAGGCGCGGGAACGCCATATCCGGCGCACCAATCATGATAGGCACAAACCAGTTGCCAAAGCCACCAACCATGGCTGGCATAACCATAAAGAAGATCATGATGATAGCGTGAGCCGTTACAACCGCGTTGTAACCGTGTTTGCCTTCGAAAATGCCCAGTTTGTCCAGCATCGAGCCTTCGACAAACACCTGAAGGCCCGGATGCGCTAGTTCCCAGCGGATCAGGCCCGACAGCGCCCCGCCAACAAGACCCGCCATAATAGCGAACAGCAAATAAAGTGTGCCGATGTCCTTATGATTAGTGGACAAAAACCAGCGGGCGAAAAAGCCCGGTTTGTGATCGTGATCAGCGTGATGATCATGAGCGACAGCGTCATGAGAAGCCATGGTCGTCTCTCTTCCCTATATACTATTGGGCCGGCGTGGCGGCCGGAGCGGCAGCCGTCGCAGCATCGGCAGGAGTTTCGGCGGCAGCCGTCGGTGCGGTTTCGGTCGCAGGCGCTGTGGCCGAAGCGGTTGCGGCCGCTTCTGCATCTGCTGCCGCTTTGGCCGCATCAGCAGCAGCCTGAGCCTGGGCCGCGCGGGCTTCTGTGGCCAGCATGGCTTTGGTCTTTCCGCCCGCCTTGATGATGTAGTCATCAAACTCAGCGTCAGTCACGACCTTAATCTCGATAGGCATATAGGCATGATCAACGCCACAAAGCTCAGAACACTGCCCGTAATAGGTCCCGACCTTTTCGGCCTTAAACCATGTATCATTCAAACGACCGGGCACGGCATCAGTCTTCAAGCCAAAAGCCGGAAGTGCAAAGGCGTGAATGACGTCAAAGGCAGTGACCTTAACGTGGACGACCTTACCGACCGGCACGACCAGCGCATTATCAGCGGCGAGCAGATAAGGCTTACCGGACTTCTTGGCGTCCTCTTCGGTCAGAACACGCGATTCGACGCCTTCAACGCCCAGTTCAGGATAGTCGTACGCCCAGTACCACTGAAACCCGGTCGCCTTAACCACAACATCCGGTTTTGGCATATCATGATATTTACGGAGCAGTGAGAATGAGAAAAACGCGATAAACACAAGGATCAGAACCGGCACAACCGTCCAGATAATTTCAACGACCGTATTATGCGAAAACTTGGCCGGAACCGGATTCGATTTGCGATTGTAGCGCACAGCAATCCAGATCAGCAGCGCCAGAACCAGCAGCGTGATGAATGTGATGATGGGCATCAAGATGGCATCATGGAAGAAAATAGCATCGTGCTTGAGCGGTGCCGCCGCGGGCTGCAAATTAATAGCACCGTCAGTCGGTTGCCCAAGCGTATCAGCGGCAAACGCCGACATAGCCGTCATCCCCGACAGCATGGCCATTCCAGCCAGGATGGACGAAGTCTTAATCAGCCTTCGGAAGCCCATTCGCGAATTCCTCATCAATTATGACCGAAAAGGCGCCTAAACGTCTTTTCCCTGCCGAATCTTCAATAAACCTTATCAGTTCTTTGAGAAGCGCCCAACCCTGTGAATTCAGCGCTTCCAGAGCATCCGGTGCAGAGCCTATACGCCCATCCGGACAAATTGTCCCACCATCCGCCATCGGTTCCCATAATGAATTAAATGGAGGTTGCAAAGACCAAAAAGCCAATTCCTTATTCCAACTAAGGATATTTCTGGAAAACAGGCCCAAGAGGCTCCATATGGGGCCATAAAGCCCCGCACTGCCTGCGCGGTTTTGTCACACCATAGTCCCGATTAATTTCCAACCTGTGATAAAACTGAATCGGCCCGTAGCCTTAGCCAATATTCATGCTTAAGTTAGTGACATGCGTTTTTTCAGGATTATCTCGTGACCGTATCCGCCGAACCCGCCTTAAGTGCCTCAACATCCGCCGACAAAGGTGCCGATCTCAGTAATCTGGATATTCACGCCGCGAAGGGGGTACTGGATCAAGCCCTTGCAGGTGCTGATGATGGTGAAATTTTCTTTGAAACGCGTGAAAGCGAATCGCTCGTGTTTGACGACGGCCGGTTGAAATCGTCGTCCTATAATGCCGATCAGGGATTCGGTTTGCGCGTAGTTTCTGGCCAAACCGTCGGATTTGCCAATAGCGCCGAACTCAGCCTTGAGGCCCTCAAACGCGCTGCCGAGGCCGCTTCACTGGCCAAATCCGGCAAGGCCGTGAATATCGCTCTGGCCTCTAAAAATCCACGCCGCACCAATCAGTCCCGATACAAGGCGGTTGACCCTTTATCGGAAATGTCATTTGCCGATAAAATTGAGCTTTTGAAAGCGATTGACGCCTATGCGCGCGATAAAAACCCAAATGTCGTTCAGGTGTCCGCCAGTCTGGCGGCTGAAAAACGCGGCATAACCATTTTACGAGCGCAAGGTGAGATCTATCATGATTATCGCCCGCTCATCCGCATAAGCGTCGGAGTATCGGTCGAAGCCAATGGTAAGCGCGAAAGCGCTTCATCCGGCGGTGGCGGCCGCTACAGTCTGTTTGAGATCACTTCGCCTGAGCATTGGCAGGCTCAGGTCGACGAAGCCCTGCGGCAAGCCCTTGTCAATCTTGACGCCACACCGGCACCGACCGGGGAAATGGATATCGTGCTTGGTAATGGCTGGCCGGGCGTGCTGCTGCATGAAGCGGTCGGACATGGCCTTGAAGGCGATTTCAATCGCAAAGGCACCTCCGCCTTTTCCGGCAAGATGGGTCAGCAGGTTGCCGCCAAAGGAGTCACAGTCGTCGATGACGGTACGATTGCTGATGCTCGCGGGTCGCTCAATATTGACGATGAAGGCACACCGACATCGCGTACCACTCTGATCGAAGACGGCATACTAGTTGGCTACATGCATGACCGCCTGTCAGCACGGCAAATGAGCGTGGATGCCACCGGCAACGGCAGGCGTCAATCCTATGCCCACCAACCCCTGCCCCGGATGACAAACACCTTCATGACGGCGGGTAAAGATACCCGCTCAGATATGATAGCTTCCACCAAAAACGGCCTCTATGCCGTTAACTTCAGCGGCGGACAGGTCGATATCACCAATGGCAAGTTCGTGTTCCAATGCACCGAAGCCTACCTCATCGAGGATGGCAAGGTAACACGGCCCGTTAAGGGCGCCAGTCTGATCGGCGACGGCCCCGCGGCCATGCGCCAGATTGAGATGATCGGCAATGACTTTGCCTTCGACCCGGGAGTCGGCACCTGCGGTAAGGCGGGGCAGAGCGTGCCGGTGGGCATTGGCCAGCCCTCGCTCAAGATCAGAGGCCTGACGGTTGGCGGCACGGGATGATTTCGGGCGAATCGGCTATAACCGAGGCCATGCCTGATTTAAGCTTTGAATCCCAACTCAATGGATATGTGTGCGGCGTCGATGAAGCCGGACGCGGCCCGTGCGCAGGTCCGCTATGCGTGGCCGCCGTTATTCTTGACCGTAACAAAATTCCAGATATGATTAGGGATTCCAAAAAATTATCTGAATCTCATCGCTTTAAACTTGAGCCTTTGATCAAACAGAGCGCCATCGCCTGGAGCGTAGTTGAAGTCTCATGTGAACAGATTGATGCCATGAACATTCTTCAGGCAACGATGTGGGGTATGGCCGAAGCCGTCATCAGATTATCGGTTACAGCCCACCATGCCCTTATTGACGGCAACAAAGCGCCGAAACTCAGCATTCCGTCACATCCTATCGTCAAAGGCGATGATCGCTCACTGTCGATTGCCGCCGCTTCCATTCTGGCCAAGACCGCCCGCGATCGCATTATGATTGAGATGGACTCTATCTATCCGGTTTATGGTTTTAAAAAACATAAAGGCTATCAGGCCGAGGCACATTTAGAGGCCATCCGTTTACATGGCCCCTCGCCCATCCATCGCCGGTCATGGGCCACCGTCCGCAATCTGGCAACAAGCGCCCCCTAAAAGAACAAAACGAATCCAAAAGTGAGTCTTTTAAGACTCACTCACATAAAAATAATTCGCCCGATTCTCCACGAGTCAAGTTTTTACTTTTTGTTAACTGCAAGAGACTCTATTCCTTTGGATTCAGGGCGTTACATAGGCGCCCTCATTTGAACCTGTAAGGATTTTCTGATGTCACGGCTGGTTTCGCAAAAAGCACTTACCGACAAGAACAATGTCGCCCTGGAACTTGACACCATCCATGTGGGTGAGTGCGTGAACATCCTGAAAAGCCTGCCAGACAAATCCGTCGATCTGGTCTTTGCCGACCCACCCTACAACCTTCAACTGGGCGGCGATCTGCTGCGTCCGGACAATTCCAAGGTTGATGCGGTTGACGATGAATGGGACCAGTTCGCCTCTTTTGAAGCCTATGACAAGTTCACCCGTGAGTGGATGCGTGAATGCCAGCGCGTCCTGAAAGACGACGGCGCGATCTGGGTTATCGGCTCCTATCACAATGTCTTCCGCTTGGGCGTCGCCTTACAGGACTTAGGGTTCTGGGTAATGAACGATGTCATCTGGCGCAAATCGAACCCGATGCCAAACTTCAAGGGCACCCGCTTCACCAACGCGCATGAGACCCTGATCTGGGCCACAAAATCCAAGGGCCAAAAGCGCTACACTTTCAATTATGACGCCCTCAAGGCTTTCAACGAAGACACGCAAATGCGCTCGGACTGGAACATCCCACTATGCACCGGGGATGAGCGCCTGAAAGACGAAAATGGTGTAAAAGCCCACCCGACCCAAAAGCCGGAAGCCTTATTGTACCGCGT
>DDPE01000035.1 GCA_002342035.1 Asticcacaulis sp. UBA2476
GGGTGGTGGGGGCTTCTTTAATCCCCTAATTCCGATTTCCGCAAAAAACGTATCTGGCGCGCCAGCGCCATAACTTTTTTGCGAGACCTACACCCGTCCCTTGATCCGGTTGATGTGGCCCATCTTGCGGCCCTCACGCGGCTCGTCCTTGCCGTAGACATAGAGCCGCGCCCCGGCTTCGGCGGATAAACTCTCCCACGCCAGCACATCCGGCCCCAAAAGGTTGGTCATTTCAACCTGAAAACGGGCCTCGGTGTCCCCCAGCGGCCATCCGGCGACCGCGCGGATATGCTGCTCAAACTGATCACACAGACACCCATCCTGCGTCCAGTGGCCCGTATTGTGAACCCGTGGGGCGATTTCATTAAGCAAAAGACTGTCATCACTCAACACAAACAATTCGACGCCCAGAACGCCCACATACTCAAGACCTTCCAGCACGCGGGTCGCAATCTCGACCGCACCTTCGCGCAAAGATTCCGACACATAGGCCGGGGCTATGGTCGTCGATAATATCCCGGCGACATGGTGGTTTTCGCCGATGGGATAGGTCTTGACCTCCCCCCCAAAGCCGCGCGCCGCGATCACCGAGACTTCGCGCACGAAATCAGCTTTCGCCTCAAGGATCGCCGCCCGCCCGCCAAGGCTTGCATAGGCCGCCTCAATGTCGGCCACATCCCTGATCCACACCTGGCCCTTGCCGTCATAGCCTTCGCGGCGCGTCTTCAGCAGTGACGGCACGCCTAAGCGCTCGACACCGGCCTTCAGGTCAGCCAGCGAATTCACCTCATGAAAATCGACCGTGCGAATACCGACCGAACGGGCAAAGCTTTTCTCACTGACGCGGTCCTGCGTAATGCCAAGTGCGCGCGCATTGGGGGCGACCCGCGCGCCACCGGCCAGCAAATGTTCTAACGACGCCACCGGAATGTTCTCGAACTCAAAGGTCACGACATCGCATTGGGCGGCGAATTTATCTAGCGCCTCAAGGTCAGTATAACGCGCCACTTTCGACAGGGCCGATACGCTGGCCGCAGGTGATTCGGCGTCAGGCCCAAACACCACAACCTTGAACCCCAAACGCGACGCCGCCTGAGACAGCATCCGCCCCAGTTGGCCGTCACCTAAAATACCGATCTTTGCCCCAAGGGGTAAGGATTTATCGTGGCGCATTAATCTTCTACACTCTCAGGCACGGCGTCCGTTTGCGCCTGACGCAAGGCATCGACCCGATCGGCCAACTCTGCATCATTCAGCGCCAGAATCTGCGCCGCCAGCAGGCCGGCGTTCTTCGCCCCCGCCTCACCGACCGCCAAGGTTCCTACCGGAACCCCGCCCGGCATCTGCACGATCGACAACAGCGAATCGATCCCTTTCAGGCCGTCCCGCACCGGCACCGGCACCCCAAGCACCGGCAGAGGCGTTAGTGACGCCGTCATACCGGGCAAGTGCGCCGCACCCCCGGCGCCCGCGATAATCACCTTGAAACCGGCGGCTTTAGCGCCCTTGGCGAAGTCCACCATCCGCTCCGGCGTGCGGTGTGCTGACACCACCTTCGCCTCATAGGCCACCCCCAGCTTATCCAGCATATCGGCCGCGTGCTTCATGACCGGCCAGTCCGAACGGGACCCCATGATAATTGCGACTTGCGGCGATGTAGCCATGTGCGGCGGTGTCCTTAACGGCATTTTTGGAAAGGCGCGGAGTATAGGGAGAAACGCCCCCGTAGCAAGTGCTGATTTCGGGACTATTCTCCGACTTATCCCCGGCCTTAAAAACCTGTTCTCTTAACCAAAGAATCTTGTCCCAATTCCATTGCGATGCGGTATAGTTGCCGCAATCACCGGCTAAATGTCGGCACAGGGCAAGCGTTTCCTCTCCATCCCCGCCGAAGAGTATCGTCTATGGGTTTAGACCCCACGCATTATAAAACCGCGCACGAAGGATCAGGCGGCGGTCACGGCTCTGCGGAGGTAACACCGGCGGAACCCCAAAGCGTGTTCGCCTCGACGGCCTCAATGCAAAGCCTGCTGCAATCCTATTTCGAGGAAATGCAGATCACCCCGCAGCCCGCGGCCAATTCCAATGCGCCCAAACTCGCGGCACCCGCAAGCACCGTCAAGATCACTCCGCCCGCGCCCAAGCCTGTCGCACCCGCAGTTAAAAGTGACCGCGAGAACCCTTCCCGCGAGAACTGGCCGGATGAGGCCAAGCGCCTGATCGAGACGCTGACGCGCCAGAACCGCGACCTTAAGGCCGGGGTCAAAATATTGCAGGAACGGCTCGCGCAGACCGAGAACCTTGCCGACTCAGACGTTCTGACCCCGACCCTCAATCGCCGCGCCTTTCTGCGTGAAGTCCACCGCGCCATGGCCGATTGCCGCCGCTATGATCAGCAGGCGTGCCTTGTGTTCCTCGATCTGGATGGGTTTAAATTCATCAACGATACCTATGGCCACGCCGCCGGGGATCAGGCCCTGATCCATGTGGCAGACCTGCTGCTGGCCAATACCCGCGAAGGCGACAGCATCGGCCGGCTGGGTGGGGATGAATTCGCCATCCTGCTGCGCCACGCCGACCTGGCCTCTGCCAAGGTCAAGGCCATGAAGCTTGAGGCCGAACTGAATATCGCCACCTTCCCGCACAAGAACCTGTTCCTTAAAGTCGGCGGATCGTTCGGTGTGCGCGCCTTCTCAGGCCAGAAAACCGCCGAAGCCTGGGTGTCCGAAGCGGATGCCGCTATGTTCCTGATGAAAAAATCATCGCGCTAGCAGGGGCACAGCCCCTGCACCCGGAAGGTTTAAGAGCTGGGTAGAATTCTGTTGCGCACTACGCTTGCAAGTTGCTGGAACATTATTGATGATCGAAATCTATGCCTGCATAATGGCTTTATGCAGAAGAGTCAGCATGCTTAAACGCACGGTTACGATAATAACATAAGAGGGGGAAAACTATGATTGGGTGGATGGAATCGCATCAAGCGCTTTCAGGTTGGGCTCAATTTTTCGGGGCTATGCTGGCCTTGATTGTTACCTATCTGACAGCGTTCGTTCCCCTTTGGCATCGAAAACGACAGTTAAAAGGGGCTGCAACACGCCTGCTTGCGAACGGATACGAGATGATTGAGAGCTATCATCGGACGTCAGCACACTTTCTGCCCTTTCCCCTTTCAATTCGCACCGCGGCACTTACTATGACAAGTGTGGCTGATGAAATAGATAGGTTCCCAATTTTCGAGCTAGAAGATCAAGGCTCACGATCCGTAGCACGCTACCTAGTTACGACAGCCACTACTCTTAAGACCTTAAGTCTTTTTCTGGATCAAATAGCATCGGAACTTGAAAGCCGAGAAGCAACCGCAGAAGATCAGGATATGATCCGCACTTTCTTAGCTGAGCGATTAAATCTCATGCGTGCGATGTTGTCCGGCGCTGAACTTAGACGCCCAGAGTGGCCTGCTGCGTCTTAATTTCTAATTGAAATTGCTCCGAACGCACTTCAAATGTCCGTTGGATGGCTCGTGTTCACCTCGGCTAGTACAAGTGATTAACAGCCTCGAAAATGTGCAATCCAAAACTAACTCCGGTAACAAAATCGGCTAACTTCCTCCTCCCTATCGAGCTTTGGCGAAGATGGGGAGGTGGCAGACCGCCAAAGGCGGGATGACGGAGGGGGATAGCGCAATAGCCCGCACCACGCTACGCTTCCGGCCATGAAATCCCCACGAAAACACCAGTTCGCCAAAAAACTCCGGCGCGAAATGTCACCCCCAGAAGTGCGGTTATGGGCCCGCCTTCGTACGCGATCTGAAGGCAATTTGGCACACCCTGTTGGCCCGTATGTGCTTGATTTTTATGGCTCCGCAGCTAAACTCGCCATCGAAGTTAATGGATCTCAGCACACTCTGGATGACCACCAAATCCGCGATATTAACCGCGATCAATGGCTGGCAGATCAGGGCATACACACCTATCGCATCCCCGCCGTTCAAATCATGACAGACGCCGATGAAATGGCTGACGGGATTTACCGGCTGGCGTTTGAGCGTGTAGCCAAGCTCTGAGCTATCCCCCTCCGGCCCTGCGGGCCACCTCCCCATTGCTACGCAACAGGGAGGAGAAAAGGAACTTATCCCCGCCCCCGCCGTTTGGCCCATGCTTAGGGGATGGTAGTCATTGCCTTATTATCAGAATCGAAGCCGCGCTTCTTTACGAGCAAAACGGTTATTTCGCGTGTGCTTATAGGTTTTGGAGCATCACGTAAAATGCTGAAAACTATGCGTGTTATTTCTCCATTGAATATGGGGTTGTGCCGTGGAAGCTTCGGACGGATTGCACACACGTCCACGATAGGATTGAAAATACCGATAACAGCGTCGATATGGTTCAGTTCGTTAGCCAGTTGGCGTAAACCAAGCTGCGTATGTTTAATCTGCCCAGCTATTTCAGCCCTCTTGCGCACCAGCGCATAAAGGACTTTGGGCTGTTCCGCATCATATGGAATGACCTCGTAAGGCATATGGGTGATCCAGGGACACCGTGTGCCAGTCCAAAACGGTAACCAGTGTTACATTGGAGGGGCCGCCGCTGTATTTCGAGCAACCGACTAGACGAGTGACCGGCCTCATCTGGCGCGATTATACGAAAAACAATATTATTTTCAAAGGTATGGCAAGGTGCGTCAGCGCCCGAATTCCGGCGCAGCAAAGGGGTGGTGGGGGCTCTTTTCTTATAAGTGACAGTACCCCTCCGTCAGTCCTGCCGGACTGCCACCTCCCCATCTGCGATAGGGAGGAGAAGATTGCGCGTCCCGTCCCGCCTACTCCAAGTTCCGGGTCAAGGGGCCGTGCCCCTTGCTGTGCCCCTTGCGGTGATCGGGCCGTCGAACTCCGCCTCAAGCTCATCGGCGATGGTCCCGTCACGCGGGGCGGCGATGTCGGCCAGCGCGTCGAACTCACTGAAAAACTGATCGCGGAAATCATCAATTTCAATCAGGATTTCATGATCCGATCCGGCCACCTCGACATATTTGCCCTTCGGCAGCTTCTTGGCAAAAGCCTTGGACGGGGCCTTCATGATGATGCTGTCCTCACCGGAGCAGACCACCGTGATCGGGGTCGTGACTTTTTTCAGCAGCTTCAGTTTGTCCTTAAGGAGGGTCTCCCCGATCTTGAGACAGAAGGCCAGCCACCCCCAGGTCGGCGTCCCCACCGCCAGATGCGGGCAGGCAAACAATTGCTCCTGCCAGATATCATAGCGCCGGCGATCGTGGGTCAGGGCATCGTTCTCAAACGTATGCTCAAACGGATCATCAAACAAATCAGGGACATATTCGGTCGCTTGACCGTGATTGACCTTCCAGTCGCACTGAAACGTCACCGACCACAGGGTGTGCTTGCCTGTCTTGACCCTCAGCATGGGATTGGACAACAGCGCGCCGGATATCCGCTCATCGCCCTTGATCAGGGTCGCCAGATTAAGCGCCGCCCCCATCGAGTGACCGACCATAAGCCACGGCTTAGGGGCGCGGTCTTCAAACCCGTCCAGCAGCCGCTGAAAATCATCCAAAAATTCATCGTCCGTGCGGGCATGGCATTTCAGACGCTCCGGCAACAGCCGCGCCGATAAACCCTGCCCGCGCCAGTCATGAACCACGACGCAGAAATTGCGCGACAGGATATCGCGCACGGTTTCATAATATTTTTCAATGGGTTCGCCGCGACCTGGGCTGATGAACACCGTGCCGCGCGGCTCACCCTGCGCCGCTGCACCACCCGTCGGCACCCAATATCCCAGCCGCAACCTCAAACCGCCCGCACCGCGATACCATTCCCCGGCCCCGCCCGGCGGGCACATCGCCTCCGGTATGGACATCAAAGGCGCTTGGGTCGAAAGGGCGGCTATGCGGCTCACGTAAATTTCTCGTCTGCGGAAGCCGTGTTCTAAGGCTTCCTGAATTTCAGGGTCATACGGTCGCTTTCTCCGATTGATTCATAGAGCGCCCCGTCGAAGTCCGGATTAGAAGGCTCTCCGCGCTTCGCTGTCAAGCGTTGAGGCGGCAAGGTCCACACGCCAAAGGGGTGATCCTTGGAATCTTTGGGATTGGCGTTGATTTCAGACGCTTCGACAAAGGTAAAACCGACTTCGGTCGCCAATTGCCTGACGAACGGTTCCTGCACATAGCCGGAAGTCGCCGCCGGGTCCTGCACGTTACCGATGTCGGCCCGGTGCTGCTCGACCGCCAGCGTCCCGCCGGGTTTGAGGGCCGCGAACGCATCGGCAAAGGCTTTCTCAGCTATCCCCGCCGCCATCCAGTCATGTATATTGAGGAAAAACAGCACGACATCGGCGGTGCCTGCGGGTGCAAGTGCTGCGCTGTTCGGGCCAAATTCGGTGATGCCGATCTCACCAAACAGTTTTTTATTCTCGCCAAAATGCTGGGTGTACTGTTCGCCCAGTGAGACCACGGCCTGACTGGAAGTCGCCGCCCCCGTCTCTGTACCAGTTTCTGTGGTTTCAGAAGCTTCTTCGGCGGGGGCGCTGTTTTCAAACAGGGCGGCGATATATTTGCCCTTACCGCGCGCCAGATAGGGGGCCAGAATCTCAGTCATATAGCCCGCACCGGGCCAGACATCGATGACCGTATCGCCAGGCTTAACGCCAAAGAATTTAAGGGTTTCAAGGGGGTGACGAAACGGATCGCGGGCCTTATTGAGCGGATTGCGCCAGCCGCCAGCGACGGCCCATTCCAGCGTGCCTTCTTCGCCCGCAGCCACCGGTTCACCGTCCTGCGGCGGCGGGGTCTTTTTGCGGTTGACGCACGCATAGACGCCGAAGGTCGAGCCCGTCAGCACCGCTCCAGCAATGCCTATGCCGATAAAGTCTCTTTTGGTTAAGGATACCATCTTTGAGAGATTAAACCTTTTCCGCCTATTTCAACAGCTTTTTGCTGACGGCAACAGGTTAGGGGTCAGAACTGAAAAGTCAAAGATGAAAACGCGAAATTTTTGATAAATTCTCGCTACTTATGCGGGTAGCATTAAACCATCATACTCCCCTGCCTGTGGCGGGGAGGTGGCTGAGAGCGAAGCGATCAGACGGAGGGGGGAGGCCTCTTTGGGCAAATGCTGCAATGTTTCAGAAAGAGCCCCCACCACCACATCTCACGGCCTTCGGCCGCTCGTGCGGTCCCCCTCCCCGGCACGCCAGGGAGGTATGAAACGAACTGGCTACCCCTCAGACTCGATTTCCTTCATCGCGCTTTGCAGATAATTGGCCTCACCCATCAGTTTGATCAGGCTAAGCTGGGTCTCCAGCCAGTCGATATGATGTTCGGTATCCGACAGGATCTTCTTCAGCAGTTCACGGCTGACGTAATCGGCATGGTCTTCGCAATATTTTACGCCCGCCACCAGATCAAGGTGACCTCGCACCTCAACCGACAGATCAGCCTCAAGGCATTCGGTGATCGTCTCCCCGATACGCAGCTTATTCAGATCCTGAAGGTTCGGCAGGCCCTCAAGGAAAAAGACCCGCTTGATGAGCATATCGGCATGCTTCATCTCTTCGATCGATTCCTGATAGACGATCCGACCGAGGTGATACAGACCCCAGTTTTCCAGCATCCGCGCATGGAGGAAGTATTGATTGATCGCTGTCAGTTCGTTGGTCAGAACCTTATTCAGCAATTTGATGATGTCGGGATTGCCCTTCATAGCGGCACCTTTCGCATAAATGTCAAAGGCGCCGCGATACCCTTCGCGCGCCTACTCTGCGGCGATCGCCATGACCGACTGCTGCTCAGCAATCATCTGACGAATGTCGCAGACACATTTGGCGCATTGGGCGCGGGTCTGGCAATGGTCAAAAACGGCTTTAGGGGTAATGGCCCCCGATAAAATCGCAGATTTGGCATCTCTTTCGCGAATTGCGTTACAATTACAAACGTACACGAGTAAACCTTACAGCCGTATTTGAGCGGATGACTATGCGAACAAGTCTCATATAGCTTAAGCCAGACGCATTCGCAAGGTTTTTGAGAATGCGTGTCAAAGATTCGTGCAAATGCGTGGCAAAGCGTAATGGTTTTAGGCGCTTAACCGTGCCCCTAGCGGCGACGGGCTACCGGACAGGCGGCAACAGATCGCAATTTATGGATTTGCCGCCCATTAAAAAATATGTCATCGGACACCTTATGACCCAGAAAGCCCCAAAATCAGCGCCGCCCCGAACCCCTTGTCAGATCTATCTGATCACGCCGCCGAAGATCGCTGACCTCAGCGCCTTTGCCCGCGATCTGGAGGCTGTGCTTGACGCCGCCCCCATAGCGGCCCTGCAAATCCGCCTGAAAGATGCCACCGACTATGAGATTGTGGCGGCTTCAAAGGCCATCACGCCCATCGCCCATCAGCACGGCGTGGCCGTCATCATGAACGACCGGGTGCCGCTGGTGAAGTCGCTTAAGCTTGACGGCGTACATCTGGGCCAGAGCGATATGTCGCTGAAAGAGGCCCGCAAGATTCTGGGGCCGGAGGCGATGATCGGTATCACCTGCCACAATAGCCGCCACCTGGCGATGGAAGCCGCAGAGAATAGCGCAGATTATGTGGCCTTCGGGGCATTTTTCCCGACCACGACCAAAGAGGTTCTTCATATGGCCGAGCTCGACACCTTAAGCATCTGGCAGGAGAGCATGGAAATCCCATGCGTCGCTATTGGCGGGATCACCGCCGAAACGGCTGCGGAAATCTACGCTGCCGGTGCCGACTTTATTGCCGTCTCTGGCGCCGTATGGAACCACGCCGATGGCCCGGTCGCGGGTATCAAGGCCCTGACGGCGGCGCTGGCTTAGGTGCGCACTTATCAACGCCGTAATACGGCCAGCCCAAGGCTCCGGTATATAGATGAGCACAAACCGGTTCGGCGTGCCGCAGTGATTTGGCGAAACTGAGGCTGACGCCCACCCTCTGCACCTCGGTCACAGGCCCCCACGGCGGCAGTACGACATAGCTGGAGCTTTTCCGGCCCGTACCAGCTTTCACCTCACTGGGCACGACTTCGTAAACTTCGGCCTCACGCGCAGGGAGGCTGTTGATAAGGCTCAAGGCACCAAAGGCATAGATAAAGTGCAGGACGAGGGCGACAGCGAGATACCATTTGGCTTTCCCGTCACGCCGCGTTCGCGCAATCCATAAGGTCACGCAGGCCAGAAGAAATGCCCAGCCGAGGGTGACCCATTCATTGACCGGTCGTCCCGCATGAAAGCCCCAGAACCCGACCGGAATAACCGGCCAGATCGCTACCCAGCTTAAGTTCAGCTTTGCCGGAAGGCTGTCACTATAGACCGCCCAGCGGCCCCGCGATAACCATATGGCGGCCACGGCCAGAACCGGGATAACGATACAGATATAGAGAAGAACATCGTGTATTTTGAAAAACACAAACGCCGAACCGGAAATCAGGCCTGACAGAACTGCGGCCCCGATGATCGTGTTCTTGTCATAGCTGATCTTTTTAGCGCGAGCGGCCTCATCCGCCCCAAAGGCCGGGTTAGCCAACAGAAGTCCCTCTCGTGTTGCTTTTGTGGTTTCGTCCAGATCAGGAAACGCTGAAAACCAGTCAGAGAGCTTGCTGTCACGCGGTCCGAAATAAGGAACATTAACAGGCTCAGATTCACCCTTCAGGAGGAGCACTATCGAGCCAGAACCGCTCTTAGCAGGCCCCCATTTATAGGCAGCTATATTCGCACGTTCAATGCGATGAACTTCATAGATGCGACAGTATTCCAGATAATCTGGGCATAATTCTAAGTACCCTCGACCAAGCAACATAGACGAATACACGATTGCAAATACGAAGAGTAAAACTATTGCCACAATGAACAATTGAACCGAAGGCCGCGCATCAACGCCAAAAAACACGAAAGCAAAATACATAAAAATCAAGACAGGGCTTAGCAGAGCAATCTGCACGCTCGTTCCGCTTGAAGGCCTGTAAATATAAGGATAATTTAGGTTTTCCATCATTCCCCCGACTCAGCCCCTTGCGGCCAGGTTAAGCGCAGTTCCGACACCACCGGCGCGGCACCGGCAAACGCTTTATCGTCACTACGCAGAGGGTGATCGCCGCGCAAGGCTTCCGGCAGGGCGGCCTTATCCGGCACACCAAAGCGCAGTTTTAGCGCACACCGGTCAAGGTGCGCCAGCTTACCACCCCTGAAATCAACGACCGTGCCGCCCGCTTCCCAGCCAAAGCCCATCAGCACGAAGGGCTTGCCATTGGCGACCTCCACGTCTTTCAGCGTTGCCCCCAACCGCACGCCGCCGGGCCCCACCCAGTCCGTCGCAGTGGGCGCCAGGGACAGATCCGACACCTGCGTCATGGCGGCGTCCCAGAACCACACCTCACCCCGCCGCTGCGGCATCTTGGGATACAACACCACGGTGCGCGACACCTCGCCCTCAAGGCCGCGCATGATATTGATGCGCGCCTGCCCGCGATAGATATCGGTTATCGCTTTGGCGCTTAAGCCTTTGGACACCGGCACGGTGCAGTTGAGGATGTTATTCTCAGACACACCTGCGGACATAGCGGCCTCGCTTATGGCGCGCTCGGCCACCGCGCCGGGCCCCAGCTCTTTGGGCTCAGGCTGGCGCGAACAGGCGGCCAACGCCAAAACCCCAACAATCAAACGGCCCACCTTAAGCCCCATACTTAACCCTTTATCTTCTCCTCCCTACGCAGTGGGGAGGTGTCAGAGCGCGAAGCGATATGACGGAGGGGTACAATCCGCCGAAAGATACCCCTCCACCTCGTAAACTCGGCACCTCCCCATGAAATGGGGAGGAGGAAGGCCGCACAACTCACGTCGTCATTAAAGCTAAACTATTGCACATCCCTAAACAGCGCTTTCCCAGCTTAGGCGAACCTACAGGATCGCCCCCTTGCCTTTGCAGCCCTTTGCGCGTAGTAACGCGCGCAAGCTTTTTTCGGCTGCGCGTGGTGCGCGGCTCTTTCTTTGACAAGTCGTATCTCATGCCCAAAATTAACGCGAACACCATCAAACCCGGTATGGTTCTCGAATATCAGGGCGGTCTGTGGACCGTCGTGAAGACTGCGCACGTAAAGCCCGGTAAGGGCGGTGCCTTTGCTCAGGTCGAGCTGAAGAACCTGATCACCGGCACCAAGCTGAATGAGCGTCTGCGCTCCGAAGACACGGTCGATCGCGTTACCTTAGAGCAAAAAGATCACCTCTACCTGTTTGAAGACGGCGACATGCTGGTGTTCATGGATCAGGAAAACTACGAACAAATCAGCCTGCATAAGGATTGGGTCGGCGAAGATCAGATCCAGTACCTGCATGACGGCATGGTTGTGATCCTTGAGTTCCACGATGAGCGCCCGATCTCGATTACTTTGCCCGACACCGTGATCCTTGAGGTCGTGGAAACCGAGCCGACCATCAAGGGCCAGACCGCCTCGTCGTCCTATAAGCCCGCCAAGGCCTCCAACGGCATGCGCGTCATGATCCCGCCGTTTATGGGCGTGGGTGAACGCATCGTCGTCGCCACCGAAAACGGCGAATATATGAAGCGCGCTGATTAGCCTCACGAAAAAGTTTCGACGCTGCGCGCCGAATAAATTTTTCGTGGATTTACAGTGTCATCTCAAGGCTAGGGGCGGCCCTTCGCCTTGAGATGGCTTTTTGTTTTAGAGCGCGGCGTGTCCGCGAGTTGTTTTGGAATTTCACATGATCCTGCAATCCTCCCTCATCCAGGTCATGGTCGCCTCGGTCCGTAAGTCGCTGAAGGGTATTTCGCGCGACTTCGGCGAAGTCACCGAGCTTCAGGTTTCCCGCAAAGGCCCCGGCGATTTCGTCACCGCTGCCGATAAGCGCGTCGAAGCGGCTTTGTTTGAAGAACTGACCCGCGTGCGCCCCGGCTATGGCTTTCTGGGCGAAGAACAGGGCATGATCGAAGGCACCGACAAGTCCCATACCTGGATTGTTGACCCGATCGACGGCACCACCAACTTCATGCACGGCATCCCGCATTTTGCCTGCACGGTCGCGTTGGAGCGCAGCGGTGAAATCGTCGCCGGTGTGACCTATAACCCGATCACCAATGACCTGTACTGGGCCGAAAAGGGCAAGGGCGCCTACCATAACGACCGCCGCCTGCGCGTATCTTCGCGTAAGCAACTGGACGAAACCGTGATTGCCACGGGCCTGCCATTCATCGGTAAGGCCGGTCACACTCAGGCCCTGAAAGAACTGCACCAGATCATGCAGCGCACCGCCGGCATCCGCCGCATGGGCGCCTGCTCGCTCGATCTGGCTATGGTCGCCGCCGGTCAATATGACGGCTACTGGGAACGCGGTCTGAAGCCGTGGGATATGGCCGCAGGGCTGTTGCTGGTGGCGGAAGCCGGTGGCAAGGTCACCTCTATTGAGAACGACGACTCGCCGATGAAAACCGGTGAATTGCTGGCCACCAATTTAGAGCTCTATCCGCAACTGCTGGATAAGCTGAAGATCGGTGCGGTCTAAAACCTGCCCTTGACATTTCTTATGCTCGGCCTGCCAATGTAGCGCTAACATAAAAAAAAATGTCTACGGGAAGCGCTATGATGATTACACGTCGATCGGGCCTGAAAATGGCTTTCGGAATGGGGGCTGCCGTGTGTGCGGCCCCGATCACCGCCTTGGCTGATAGCAGCATCAGCATATTAGGCGGCGCGGGCGACCTGCTCGGCGAAGGGCCTTTGTGGTCAGCCGATACCGGCCGTATCTTCTGGGTCAATATCGCCGCCCAGAAAATCTATGCGCTAAACCTGAAAACCAAAGCCCTGCAGACGTGGGATGCGCCGAAACCCGTCTGTTATCTGGCCGAACGCAAAAGTGGCGGCATGATCGCGGGCCTAAGCGACGGGGTTTATGCGTTCGATGAAAAGAGTTCGGCTTTCAACCTGCTGGTCAAACCCGAAGACCGCACCGATACCCGCCTCAATGACGGCAAGGTCGATGCCAAGGGCCGCCTGTGGACCGGCACCATGCACCTGCCGTGGTCGGAAAAGGTCGGGGCCTTTTACCGCGTCGACACCGACCTGAAAGCCACCAAGGTTGACGGGCCGTATCTGTGCACCAATGGGCCTACGTTTAGTCCCGATTTGAAGCGCCTGTGGCATGTCGAGTCGTTCGATAAGGTTGTCTATGTGTTCGATGTGGCCGAGGACGGCACGCTGTCTAACAAGCAGGTGTTTGTTGATTTCAAAGCCTTTGAGGCCGACGGATGGGGCGGGCCCGACGGCATGGCTACCGATGTCAAGGGCGGGGTATGGATCGCCCACTACGGCGGTGGTCGCATCAGCCGCTTTTTCCCCGATGGCAAACTCGATTTTCAGATTAAACTGCCCGCCAGCCAGATCACCAGCCTGACCTTTGGCGGCGATAAGCTGGATCATCTGTACGTCAGTTCCGCGGCGCAATTCCTGCCCGAAGGTGCGTCGGATAAAGCCGTGGCGGGCGCGCTGTTCGAGGTGCCCCCGCCCCTCTTGCGCGGTCACATAGGTTTGCCAACCAACAAGTTTGGGGGCTAATGAACCTCCTCCCTACGAAGTGGGGAGGTGTCAGCGAGCAGCGCGAAGCTGACGGAGGGGGCGGCGCCAGTCCACAAGCTACTCAGAAGTATCAATTTGATAACAACAAGAGCCCCCACCACCACATCTCGTTTGCTATGCAAACTTCGTGCGGTCCCCCTCCCCGGCACGCCGGGGAGGTATAATTATCACCCCGCATTAAACTGCAATTCGGCCAGACGTGCATAAAGCCCACCGCGGGCGACCAGTTCATCATGAGTGCCGCTCTCAACCACCTTACCACCGTCCATGACCACAATCCGGTCAGCCTTAAGCACGGTCGCCAGACGGTGTGCGATCACCAGCGTGGTACGTGTCGTCATCGCTTCATTGAGGGCCGCCTGCACCAGCCGCTCATTCTCGGCATCCAGCGCGCTGGTCGCCTCATCCAGCAGCAGGATCGGCGCATCGCGCACCAGAGCCCGCGCAATCGACAGGCGCTGTTTCTGCCCGCCGGATAACGATTTAGCGCGCTCGCCTAACGGCTGATTGAACCCTTCGGGCAGGGCTTCGATAAAGGTCAGGGCCTGCGCCCTGGACGCGGCGGCCCGGATATCGTCGTCGGTCGCGGCTGCATTGCCAAAGCGGATATTGTCGGCGGCCGAGCCAGAAAACAGCGACGCATCCTGCGCCACCAGCGACAGGCGTTCCCGCACCGCCTTGGGGTCGGCACTCGCGATATCGACGCCGTCCATGAAAATATGGCCGCTGACCGGCTCATAATAGCGCAGTAACAGCTTAAAGACCGTCGATTTCCCGGCCCCTGACGGCCCGACCAAGGCCACGGTTTCCCCCGGCTTAACCTCCAGCGAAAAGCCATCCAGAACCGGCAGATCGGGCCGCGACGGATAGCCAAAGACAATATTGTCAAACCGGACATGGCCCATCGGCGGCGAAGGCAAAGCGACCGGATGGGCGGGGGCCTTGATGCCCGGTTCGGCACTCAAAAGCTCATCGATCCGGCTCATGGCCCCGGCGGCTTTTTGGACATCGCCCCAGGTTTCCGACAGCGACCCAACCGACCCCGCCACCAGCACCGACAGGATCACGAACTGGATCAGCGCCCCCTCGGTCATGTCGCCGTCCATGACCGCATTGGCCCCCAGCCACAGCACAAACGCCACCCCGCCAAAGACGAGCGAGATCACCAGCGCCGTCATGATCGCCCGCGCCCGCATCCGTTGCTGAGAGGTCGCGTAGGCCTCATCGACCGCGCCGGAAAACTTGGTCTTGGCAAAGGCTTCGCGCACAAAGGCCTGCACGGTTTCCAGCGCATCGAGCGTCTCGGCGGCAAAACCAACGGCCTGCGCGAAACTGTCCTGAGACTTGCGCGTCAGTCGCCCGACGCTGCGCCCAAAGGTAAACAGCGGCACCAGCACGAACGGGAAAATCAGCAGCACCAGTCCGGTCAGTTTGGGGCTGACGAACATCAACAGCGTCAAGCCGCCAATGAAACTCAGGGCGTTCCTGAGCGCGATCGAAATGGCCGACGAAACTAAGGTGTCAATAATCTGAAGATCGGTCGTCAGACGCGACACCACTTCGCCGGTACGGATTTTCAGGAAGAAGCCGGGATCAAGACTAAGTATATGGCCGAACACATCCTGACGCAGATTGGCCACCACCCGCTCACCCAGCTTGGTGATATAATAGTACCGCAGCGCCGTGGATATGGCCAACATGACCGCAACACCTGCCAGCACCAGAAACCAGCGGTTCAACTCCGCCGCATTGCCTGAGCCAAAGCCGTTGTCGATCAACAGCCGTGACGCGCCCGTAAGCCCCAGAGTGGCAGCCGACGACAGCAGCAGAAACAGTACCGCAAACCCGGCATCGACCTTTTGCCGCAACAGATAAGGCACCAGCCGTTTCAAGGGGCTAAGGTCGCGGGTTTTGGCCCGACCGCTGGCGGCTTGCGACAATTGCGAGACCAATTCGCTGCCCGATCCGGGACGGTCAGTTAGGGCGGTGTCGGGGGACGGAGATGAGCTAGCTTGCATGACGGCGCTGTTTACAGAGGAATGGCTTGCACCGCAACGGCTCATGATGTAATGGGGCGGCTTCTGAATAAGCGCATGCCAAAAAGTGGTCTTCCGGTTTTTGGATGAAATGCGCGTCAAAAAAATTGCGCCGAGGATTGTCTTCGGAGGCTTAACCCTTTTTGCGCGTCCGCGAACATGCTGGCCGGACGTATCAAGGAACCTAAAATGAAAAAAGATGGTCACCCCGATTATCACTGGATCACCGTCACCCTGACGGATGGCTCGACCTATCAGACGCGCTCCACCTACGGCAAGGAAGGCGCTGTGCTGAACCTCGACATCGATCCGCGCACTCACCCGGCCTGGACCGGCGGCGCCAACACCCTGCTTGACCGCGCCGGCCGCGTGTCGCGCTTCAACAACAAGTTCGGCGGCTTCCTTAAGAAATAAGCGGGGACGCCCCGCTACGGAAAACAAGTTTCTTAAAAATCCGGCTCAGGGCAACTTGAGCCGGATTTTTCGTGTAATTTTTGCTTTAACGCGCATTTCAATCCGAAAACCGTTGCACACTTTTCGGAATGCGCTCTAACACGCGCTCATGACCCCACGATACACGCCCTATGACGGTTCATCGAAGCTGTTTCAGATCGGATTGAAACCGCTCGATCTGCATGACTGGATTGATGCGGACGCGCACCTACTGGCCTATATGGATGCCAAGGATAAGGTCATGAACCGCGTCCCCCATGAGGTGTTTGTGGCTGAGGCAGGCACAGAGGATGCGCAAGCCGAGGTTCTGCATCTGCTGGCCGACCATTTGCCGCACAGGTATCCGAATACTTATCACCGTCTGGGGCCGCAGGTTGATATTGTACCGGCATTCCGGCGCGTGCGGATGGATGCACCGTTTTTGCCGCCCCTGCTGATTGCGGCAGGTCTGGTGCAGGAAGACCTTGTGCTGATGCGCAAAAGTGCCAATGGCTGGCGGTTATCTGCGGGGTGCGTCTGTTTTGCGTCGTCGTGGAGCCTGCCGGAGAAGTTCGGTAAGGCGCTGGACGCCATCCACGCGCCGGTGCCGGGGTTCTCAGCGGGCACCCGCAACGCCACCATTATGAGCCGAATTTTCGATAATCTGACGCCGGATCAGCCGGTCGTGCGCTGGAACTGGTCGATATATGGCAATGACGAATTGCATCATCCGCACCTGTCGCCGTCGCGGAGGTTCGATGACGGGATGTACCTTCGGCTGGAGCGCCAGACCCTGCGCAAGCTGCCGGTCAGCGGTGATATCCTGTTCACCATCCGCATCTATATCGACCCGCTGGAGGCGCTCACCCGCCGCGATGATGGTGCCAGCCTTGCCCGCGCCATAGCTACGCAGATTGAGGCCCTGACACCGGAGGAACTGGACTACAAAGGGTTGACGGTGGAGAAGAACCGGTTGTTGCAGCGGTTGTCCGAAATTATGTAGGCCCCCACCACCACATCTCATCGCTGCGCGATTTCGTGCGGTCCCCCTCCCCGGCACGCCAGGGAGGTATAAGAAACGCAGCACTTGCTTACTTAATTCCACTGGCCGGAAAATCGTGAGATTTGTGGCGAGTAGCAGGAAGCTAGCGACGCGGGTATGTTTGATACCCGCAAGCAACGATGACGCCCTAATCGGCCAAAGACCGCGATTTTCCCCGCGGTTTTTTTATGCTGCTAATTGTTCCTTGACCCGCTCCGCCAGTGTCTTGATGTCGAGCGGCTTGGGCAGGAAGGAAATATTGGCCTCATTGTCCAGCAGGTCCGAGAACTCGGCCTCGGCATAGCCGGAGATAAACATCACCGGCACGTTCCCAAGCAATGGCCGCGCGCGCTTGAGCATGGACGGCCCGTCAAGGCCCGGCATGATCACGTCCGAGATCAGCAGGTCGAACCGGCCATTTTCGGCCTCGATAATCTCCAGCGCCTCTTCGCCGTCGGCGGCCTCTAATACCTCATAGCCGCGTTGGCGCAGCAAGCGGGCGGCAATGCCGCGCACGATGTCTTCGTCCTCGACAAACAAGATACGGCCGGCCCCGGACATGTCCTTGGGCGTGACCTTGGCCACCACCGGCGGGGCGACCGGCGCGGATTCGGGCACGGCGACTTCGATCTTGACCGGCAGGAAGATGCGGAAGATAGCGCCGTGGTTCGGCTCAGGGGCGACGACCGAGGTGATGGTGATATGGCCGTCGGCCTGATTGACGATGCCGTAGACGGTGGCGAGGCCAAGACCGGTGCCTTCGCCCTGGGGCTTGGTGGTAAAGAACGGCTCGAACACCTTGGCCATGATGTCAGGCGGGATGCCGGGGCCATTGTCGGACACTTCGATCAGGGCGGCACCCTGCTCAGGCGCTTCGGCCCAGCCGAGCGCTGCGGCTTCGGTTTGCGTCAAAACCGCCGTCTTGATACGCACCTTGCCGCCGCCGGAGGCATGGACGGCGTCACGGGCATTGACCACCAGGTTCATGACCGCCATTTCCATCTGGCTCTTGTCGGCGTGAATATTGGGCAGGTCGCGGCCGTAGTCGGTCTCAAGCTTCACGTCTTCGCGCATCAGGCGGCGCAGGAAAACCTCGAACTCAGAGACCAGTTCACCGATATTGAGCGTGACCCGCTTTACGGTCTTTTTGCGGGCAAAGGCCAGCAGTTTGGACACCAGATCTTCGGCGCGGGTGCCGATCTGGCGGATTTCTTTCAGGCCATCATAGGACGGATCACCGAGCGGATGGTTATACAAAAGCTCATCAATGCGCAGTTTAAGGCCGGTCAGGAGGTTATTCAGGTCGTGGGCCACGCCGCCGGCGAATTGGCCGATCGCCTGCATTTTCTGTACCTGAGCGAGGCTTTGTTCCAGTTCCTTTTGCTCAGAGACATCAAACAGATAGACCATGAAGCCGGTCGTATCTTCGGAGATCAGCATCTGCACCGGCAAGTCAGGATTGGCCGCCAGATGAATATCAAAGCGCCCGCTTTTGCCGCTTGAGAGTCGAGCCTCGGTCTCGGCGCGTGACGACGGCGTCAAAAGGTCACCAAACCCGCGGCCGGTCAGGTCATCGGATGAGGCTTTCAACAACTGAGCAAACACCGTATTCACCCCGACCACGGTGGCGGTCATCAGGTCATCGCCGGTCAGCAGGGCCTTACCGAACGGGGCCCCGCGCGCAAAGGAATCGAATGTGCCGTTACCGGCTTCATTACCGGCTTGGACAGCATTCGGCGCGTCGCTTAAAAAGGTTTCGCTGGACAGGTCACCCTGCGTTGGTGCGGCATAAACAGCCACGTCGGGAACCACCACCGGGACGGCGCGCACCAGAACCTGATCATCGGTCAGGCGTGAGACCGTAATGTCAAACTCAGAGGCCCCGATCTGCACAACCGCGCGGCCCATACCGCTCACGCGGGCGTCTTTCATGGCGACGAACATGGCCTGCGCTGCCTCACCTTGCGGCAGACGCCGATCAGATCCGCCAATGGCCCGCCAGCCCTTATTGGCGGCCAACACGCGCCCATCCATCGCGGCCACGGCAGCAGGCTCGGTCAAGGCCCCGGTCAGATGGGCGGCACTCAGGCCAGAGTTTGCGGCCTCATCATCACCGAAAAATGCAAATAAGCCCATGCCGATCACTCCTGCTATCGCCACCAATACCGCCGCCAGTACAATGCCAAAAGGTAATGTGCCCGACACCATCCAAAATGCGGCGGACGCCGTCAGCACCACCACCGCCACCCAGGCCATTGTCCACAGGCTGCCCCGTTCCGTGACCCGCGACATTAGCGCCTTAAGATCAAAGGCGGGCGCGGGCGTTACGGCAGGGTTTGAGGTTGCGGACACTTAGGTCTCCCTTAAGGGACGTGATGCGCGCGGCATCGCAGGGGCGATACTTGCGAATCACAAAGCCATGATAGCGAATTTCAACTCATCTGGCCCGTCAAGATTGAACGAAGTGTTTATGCAGAGACTTCTATGGATAATTTTAGTTTAATAATGCGGCTCAGGCACCGGGAGGCTCGTCGCATAAGCGTCGGCGGCTGAATGGCTTAGTTCGGCACCCTTGCCAAACCTGAAGGTTTTGGAAACAGAGCTTAAGTCCATTCAGAAACGTCATCAGGCGTCGCCAGACAGCGTAGCTTCTGAGGCTTTTGACTATAGTCAAACTGATCAAATTCAATGCTAAATTCCTGCGCTACCGCGCCTCGCGTTTCCTTCGGCGCAAGTAAAAAGCTATGACTTGACCGGTCATTTTCCTGCGTAAATTCATCGTACCAAATCTCGGTAGGCCGCTGCGTCAATGCCAGTTGAAGAACTGGCAGGTTCAAAATCCTTGCGCCGGAATACACGAACTCAGTGCGCCAATACCCCACCTGTAGGTCACCCGTCAGAAGCAAAAGCTTCAATTCCTTACTATCCGGATTGTAAATAACGCGGTCGATATAGGCGTCATTCAGACTAATAGACCTTGCAAACTGCCATACTGAACTCGCCTGACCAAAGCTTTCAAGCGAACGGTTGTAGGATTGAATCACTTCGTCCCAATCCAGATCGCTGTCACCGGTTGCCAATTCAAAGGTAAAGTATTTCACATATACTCCTTAGAAACCGCGCTTTTTGCGGGCCATAACGAAGCCGATCAGCTTGGCCACCGCCACAAAGTGTTCTTCGGGGATAATTTCATCGAGATCAACGGCGGCGTAGAGCGCGCGCGCGAGCGGCGGGTCTTCGACGATCATGATCTCATGCTTGGCCGCCTCTTCCCGGATGCGCAGGGCGACGGCATCGACACCCTTAGCCACACACATCGGGGCGGGAGTGTCTTCGGCATCATAGCGTAAAGCCACCGCATAGTGGGTCGGGTTAGTGACCACGACCGTGGCGGTTGAGACATTGGCCATCATGCGCTGACGGCCCTTTTCCATGCGGATCTGACGCAGGCGGGCCTTAACGTGCGGGTCGCCTTCGGCCTGTTTATATTCGTCCTTTTGCTCGGTGCGCGACATCTTCATCTTTTGCGCAAAGCGGAACTTTTGCCACAGGAAATCAAGCCCCGCGCCGACAAACAAAAAGATACAGACCGCCATAGTCATGACGATCAGGGCATCGCGCACATAGGGGAAGATCAGCACCGGCGACCCACCTGCCAGCATCGGAATATCCATCAGGCGGGGTTTGAGCACCACCCAGCATATCCAACCGGTCACCAGTACCTTAACGAAGGTTTTCAGGAACTGCACCAGCGCATCAATACCAAACAGCCGGTTAAGCCCCTTGATCGGGTCCAGCTTTTCAAAGCTCGGCTTTAAGCTTTCGGTCGAAAACAGAAGGCCGGTTTGCAGCAGGTTGCCCGCGACCCCCAGCACGAACGCCCCGGCCATGACCAGCGCCACGACCGGCAGGACGATGAGGATAATGTGGCGGGCAATCTCAACCCCGCCGCCATTATCGAGGTTTCTAACCAGCGCATGTGGCATGGCCACAAACGGCAACAGGCTCTCAATCAGGCTGCGGCAGATCGATTCACCGTACATGGCAATGATCGCGCAGGTGCCGATCAGAGCGAACACCTGCGGCAGGTCCGGGGTCTTGGCAACCTCACCCCGTTTTCGCGCGTCGTCCAGTTTCTTGGCCGAGGCTTCTTCTGTTTTGTCTTCGTCATTACCCTCGGCCATGGCTTAGCCACGCCTGATGAAGGTGGCCAGAAAGTCGCGGTAATGCTCAAGGAACACAGTCCCTGACACCCCCAGACCTATGGCAAAGACGCTCAACCCCAACAGCACGCTAAGCGGCGATGAGGCGAAGAAAATCGGAAACTGCGGCATGATCCGCCCGACAAAGCCGGTGGCGATGTTAAAGATCAGGCTAAAGGCAATGACGGGGGCGGAAATTTGAATGGCCACCATAAAGGTCTGCGAGACGGTGCGGATCATCAGGGTGACCGCGTCGCCGATCATCAGGGCCTTACCCGGTGTGAAAATCTGATAGGAATCAACGATGCCTTCGATGAACAGGTGGTGCAGGCCGGTGGCATAGATCAGCACCAGCCCCAGCAACGCCAGAAAGGTCGCAAGGCTTGTGCCCGGCTGGGCCTGCATCGGGTTGGCGGTCTGGGAAAAGGACAGGGTCGTGCTCAGCGACAGGATTTCCCCGGCAATGGCCAGAGCGGCGATAAACACCCGTATGAGCGAGCCCATCATCAGGCCGATCAGAAGCTCTAAGATAATCAGACCGCCGGCTTCACCGACGCTGGCCGGCAAGGGCGGTATCTGCGGCCCCAGAATCGGCAGCATCATCAGGGAAAACATCAGAGAAAACCCAAGCCGCATACGCGGCGGCACCGCCTGATCGCCCAGTCCCGGCAGCAGCATGACCACCGCCCCGATGCGCAGAAAAATCAGCCCCGCCGCCCACACCTGCTGCGACGGGCCGAAAAACGACGCGACTTCGGTGGCGGTCTGCACATCAGCGGGGGTGAGAGGTAAAGCCATCACATACCGGCAATACGGGCCGCAATCTCACGCATGAAGGTCGACAACAGGCTGCCCATAAACGGTAGAACCAAAAGCAGGGTTGCGAAGATGGCGATAATCTTAGGGGCATAGATCAGGGTGGCCTCCTGAATCTGGGTCAGGGCCTGAAACAGACCGATCACCACACCGACGACGAGGCCGACCAGCAACACCGGCGCACAGAGCTGAATCGTCAGCCAGATCGCATCGCGGCCCACATCCAAAACTTCGCCACCGGTCATGAAACGCTCACCTTAAATCTTAATATTTACCCGTAGGCCGGCATAAGATGCCGGGTCACCGGGCAGAAAATGCACCCCGGAGGGTTAATTTCGCATTAAGGGTTAGCGCGATTCTGAGAAGGCGCGCGATGTAAAAACGCGCAGCTTGACAACAATTAGACGATTAGCTAATTATAAAATTATGAACACCGTCTTCAAAGCCCTGTCCGATCCGACCCGCCGCCGTGTGTTGCAGCTTTTGCAGACTGGCCCCTTGAGCGCGGGTGACCTCGGCAAGCATTTCGACGTGTCGGCCCCCACCATGTCGGCTCACTTTGCGGTGCTGAAAGAGGCCGACCTGATCCACGCCGAAAAGGCCGGAAAGTCGGTCATCTACCACCTTAAACTGTCGGTACTCGAAGAAGCTTTGCTCGGCTTTACGCAATCGTTCGGCATAGGGACTGATGAGGCCACACCGGCAAAGAGCCGCCGTCTCCACACGCCGCCCGCCAATACGGAGGTTAAACTATGAAAAAGGACATTTTGGAATCGCTGGCCTGGGCTGGTGCCATGATACTGTCAGCTCTGGCCGCGAGCTATGCGCGTCGTCAGGGCTATATTGATCAGGATACGGTGCTCAGGATCGTGGCCATGAACGGCCTCTACATGGCGTACCTGGGTAATGCTATGCCTAAAAAAGTCGTCCCCGATGCCTTTGTCCGCCAGATCAACCGGTTCGCCGGGTGGGTGCTGGTGATCAGCGGCCTGATCTATGCGGGCGTCTGGGCCTTTGCACCAATTAAGGTTGCCATAGTCTTCGGTACGGGTGCGGTCGCCGTGGGCGTGATCCTGACTATACTCTATTGCCTGCGGCTGCGCTCTCAGGCACGGGCGAGTGTGTAAAAAGAGCCCCCACCACCACATCTCATCGCTACGCGATTTCGTGCGGTCCCCCTCCCCGGCAAGCCAGGGAGGTATAAGAAATCATAGTCCTTATTATTCCACAGGCCCAAAAAATCGTCAGGCTTGAGGCAGATAATAGTCGGCTAGCGACGCGGGTATACTGAATACCCGCTAGCGACGACTGCGTATTAGATGCCCAAGGATGACGATTTTTAAATAGGCATACGCATGATTTCTTGATAGGCCGCTATGACCTGATCGCGCACAGCAATCACGGTTTCCAATGACGCTTCGGCGCTTGAAATAGCCGTGACCGCATCGATCAGTTCGGTCTTGCCTTGCGCCTGCAAAGCGATCTGGTTTTCGGCATTAGCGGTCGAGGCATAGGTCTGCTGCACGGTGTTTTGCAGCAGGCTTGAGAACTTGGAGCCGATATCCGGCGTGCCGCCCGTTTCTTCACCGCCGGAGATTTTATTGAACTGACTTTGGGCCGCACCATAGGCCTTGGCCGCGAGGATCGGGTTCATCTATCTACCCTATCTCTTTAAGATATCGATCGTGCGCTGCTGCATGGCGCGCGCGGTATCGATGACGTTAAGGTTGGCTTCATAGGCGCGCTGGGCTTCGCGCATGTCCATGGTTTCAATCAGCGAATTGACGTTGGGGCGTTTGACATAGCCCTTGGCATCAGCCGCCGGATGGGACGGGTCATGCTCCACTGAAAAATCGCTCATGTCCGGCTTGACCTGCGCCAATCTCACGCCGGTTGTGCCGTCGATGGGGGCAGCCTGAAACACCGGCACCTGGCGACGGTACGGATCGCCGCCGGGAGTTTTGGCGGTCGATTGAGCATTGGCGATGTTTTCCGCGATGATACGCATGCGCGCCTGCTGGGCCTTAAGCGCCGAGGCCGCCGCCACCATGGCCGAGTTCTGAACCAGGTTTTCACCGCGCTGAGATTTGATCGTAGGCATGAGCTATTCCTTATCTCGGTCTCGTTGACGCAAGCCGCAGCATGGCCAGCGATTTCTGATAAAAGCCGATGGCCGCATCGTACTGCATCCGGCTTTCGGCCATTTTGAGCATTTGTTCTTCGACCACCACCGCATTGCCATCCAGCGTCGTTTCCGAATCCGGGGCCACCACGGCCTTAGCCGCATTGGCCAGTCCGCCCGCCGGTGCAATATGGCCTGCGCGGGTGGCGGCCATCTTAAGCTCACCCGATGTCTGCCCCTTCATGGCGGCGGCAAAATCCTGCGGCCGCAGATCGCGCGGCTTGAACCCCGGCGTTGAGGCATTGGCAACATTCTGGGCCACCACTTTCTGGCGTTGCCCCAGCCAGCCCATCTGGGTTTTCAGGGCTGAAAAGATGCCGATCTTATTCAGATCCATTGAGGCTGTACCTTTACAAAGATTAACCACCTGACGCCGACTCATCCTATAGGACAAGACAGCTAAGCAAATTATGCCCAGTTTTTGGTTAACAACGCCTTTACGATAACCGCTTGTTAACCCCCGCCGGGCATGGCTATCGCGTACGTAGTTTGGGAGCGTCTATGGATCTTGTCGGCGTACTGAGGGCGGTGTTTGCGCTGATGACGGTCTTAGGCCTTATTCTGGGTCTGGCCTTCGTCCTGCGCCGCTATGCGCCGCAACTGATGGCGCGCCTGACGGCCCCGCGTGGTCAAAAGCGGATGCAGGTCGTTGAAACGCTTGTGCTCGATCCGGCGCGACGGCTGGTGCTGGTGCGCCTTGATGACGAAGAACGCCTGCTGCTGCTCGGCGAAGGCAAGGAACTGATCGAACCCCGCCAATTGCCCAAACCAAAACCTAAATTACCGCCTGAGCCCGCACCCACGGCAAGGCCCGCTCTGCGTACCCGCCCCCTGTCGGATAAGGATCTGTAATGGCCAAATCCGCCACGCTATCCACAGCGCGTAAACCTAAAAAACCGCTGCCGACATGGGCCACCTACGGGTTGCTGCTGGCCGGATTCATCATAGGCTTTGCGATGATGATCCTGCCGACCCAGGTTCTGGCGCAATCGATCAATCTCGACCTCGGCACCGGCGGCGGCTTAAGCTCGCGCATCGTGCAGATGATCGGCCTGCTGACCGTGCTGTCACTGGCGCCATCGATCGTCGTCATGACGACATCGTTTATTCGGATTGTGGTGGTGTTGTCGCTGCTGCGGACAGCCCTTGGTCTGCAACAAAGCCCTCCCAATGCTGTGATTATCTCCCTGTCGCTGTTCCTGTCGGCGATCGTCATGGCCCCGACCTATCAGGAGGCCTATCAGGCCGGTATCCGGCCGCTGATGGATCAGGAAATGGAACTCCCCCAAGCCTTTGATGCGGCGTCTGAGCCCGCCAAACGCTTTATGCTGTCTCAGGTCGATGAGAAAGATCTGGCCCTGTTTGTGCGTCTGTCCAAGGTCGAGCGTCCGCAGGAAGCCATCGACCTGCCGATCACCGTCATCACCCCCGCCTTTATGATCTCGGAGTTGAAAAAAGCGTTTGAGATCGGCTTTTTGCTGTTTGTGCCGTTTCTGGTGATCGACCTGGTGGTGGCGTCCGTGCTGATGAGCATGGGTATGATGATGCTGCCGCCAGTCGTGGTGTCTCTGCCGTTTAAGCTGATTTTCTTTGTGCTGGTTGACGGCTGGAACCTTGTCGCCGGCTCACTGGTCGAAAGCTTCCAAAAGGGCACGGGGACAGGGTAGATGCGACTGTCGTTGATATTTGTTGGTCGGTTTGAAAAAACTGAAGACGCCGTTATCTTCCAAAGATGGACTCAAAATTCCAAGGCCTACGTGCTTCATGACGCAGACTTGATAAAACGCGTCGAGACTAAAGTCATTACCAACCGAAGCCTCATTAATGCACAGCTTTTCGGCACCGCAGTCTTTTTAGCCTGTATGGCATTTGGCTTTATGATAGGTGAGAAAACGATAATCGATTTGGGCATTAACGTAGTCTGGATCGCCCTAAGCGCCCTTCCCGCAACAGCGCTTTGGTTTGTTTATAACGAACTTAGCCTCAACAAACTTTTGAAACATCAACTCCGGCAGTGAAACGCCCCCTAAAACACATCCGCCGCATTGGTGCCCTTGGTGCTTAAAACCTGATAGGCGGCGGCGGTAGCCCCGTAGAACAGAGCATAACCCACGCCTGACAGCAAGCCGCTGATGACGATCTGAACACCGTAGATACCGCCAAACAATGCCGAAAGCGACGACATGTCCGGCTGCATAAATTGCTGGGCGGCTTCGGAAAAGCCTATGCCCATAGCCATCGCCACGCCAAACAAAACCCCGAACACCACGGCGGCGATCATCAGCACCACAATGGTCAGCAGGACATAGCCGCCCAGCAGCGTCCAGCCGCTGCCCTTGGTCAGTTTAAAGCTGCCAAGCAGATTGATTTTACGCTCATCAAAACTTTGCACCAGCGCCAGCGACCAGCGGCTGAGGATATAGATAAACGCCACCACAGCAGCGATGGCGACGATAAAGATCAGGATACCACCCAGCACGCCACTGGCCCGCGTTACCAAACTGGCGAGCACCAGCGGGATCAAAGCGGCAACCAAAAACAACAGGTAGAACAGGAAAAACGCCAGATACCACAGGATGGTCGCAATAATCTGACGCAGTTCGTGGCTGCCCAGTTGCATATAGCCAAAGCCCTTCGCGGAGGGCTGCAACACGGTGCGGTAGACGGCGCACTGAATGACGGCTGAGACCACCAGACCGATAAGCCCCGCCAGCAGGGCCGACGGCAGTACCGCCGCCAATTGTCCGAAAACCGCCGTGGGGTCTGAAGGCGGTGACTGTTCATAGCTTTGCAGAGCCGCCAGCGATGTCCCGCCGGTCAGAACCATGAGCACCGTCGCAGCCAGACTGACGACCGTATAGACGACGCCCCACAGCAGCACCGCCATCGGATTTTTCTTGATAATCTCAAAGCCCGCAAAGGCAAAATCGATCGACAGTTTCATATGGCCCCCTCCGGACTTGAGGCGTTATCCGCCCGTATGGGTTGAGACGCTAACTGATCTTTTGACCGGGAACAAGGTCGCAAAAAGGGAGGGCCATAGGCCCTCCCTCTCAAACTGCGGATGGCTACCGTAGTTTACTCAGCGTTTTTCAGGTTGATGAACGGCGTGGCCGATCCGGTGACCTGCGGCAGTTTGCCGTCCCACTTTTCGATGGCGCGCAGTTGCACGACACCGGGGCTGGCGGCGATGGACTGGGCGATCAGGCGGTTAGCCTCGGCCTGACCGCGGGCTTCTTCGATCTTGGCATCGGCCTGGGCCTTGGACACCGCCACTTGTGCGGTCGCTGCTGATGCATCAGCATCAGCCTTGGTCTTGGCCTGAATGGAATCGAGGATGACCTGCGGATAGCGGATGGTGCCAATCCAGTCGAGTTGGCTGACGTTGACGCCTTGCGGTTCCCACTTGCGGTTGACGCGGGCCAGGGCCTTTTGAATCACCTGCTGACGGCCGCCGCGGTACAGGAACTCAACGCTGACCAGTTCGGTTTCCGCCGCAATGGCCGAGCGCACATCGTTGCGGATAGGGCCTTCGAACATCTGATCGAAGCTCAGGCGATAACGGGTATAGAGCGCCGGGGCCTTGGCCGGGTCGATACGCATGACAAGTTGTACGTCCGCCGTCATCGGCAGGGCGTTGTTATCGGAGAACGCGACTTCTTCGTTTTCCGGCCCGCGCTCATCAGATTCACGCGTGTAGGTATAGGTGCGCTGAATTACCGGAAACTCGGCGATGCGCTCACCCGGCAGGTTGATGTGCCAGCCTGAGCGCAGCGGCACCGGATCTACGCCCGCACTGGGCCCAAGCGTGCGGATTTTCACCCCGACATTGCCCGGCTGAATGGTTTGGCCGCATGAGGCCAGCCCCACCAGCGCCAGCACCGCCGCCGCCCCGATCAAGACAATATTCATATTGACCTTGCGTGGCCCGCCCGCACCGGAACTACCTTTAGACATATTGAACACATTCATACAGCTCTCTCCCTGAAAAACATGGTGAGAGTCTAAAGCGATCTGGGGCAAAGTGTAAGCGTTTTCAGCGGCTATATCGCGTCAGAGCCCGTCCGATATGCGCGAAGCTTACGCTTTGGGGGCGGCCGGGGCCTGATTAGCGGCCGTTCTCTGGCTACCCGCACCCGGTAACGGCTGAGCTGTCTTATCCCGCAGGCGCTTTTTCATGCCCGCGACCCAGCCGGTAAAACTGTCAGCCTTGGACGCGGCCAGCGCGAAATCCTGCGCGTTAATGGGGCCATTGTCCATGCCGGCCAGCGCCACATGGACGGCTTCGGGGGATTGCGCGCCCTCCGCAAACTTACCGAAACGGTCGGCCAGACGGCTTAAGGATCGCTGATCCGACATCAGGCTATAGGCGACACCGGCCCGGATCAGGCGCGACTCGTCATCAAGGCTTAAGGCCCCGTCCCGCTTCCAGCGATCCCCAAGCCGCTTTTCCAGTATAGCCCCGGCCTTGGCCCAGTCCTTATCGCGCCAGGCGATATCGGCGCGAATATCCATAGCGTCGCCGGAATTATCAGGCCCCAGCACCTCCAGCGCGTGTTCGGTGCGCCCCAGTTCCGTAAGCGCCCGCGCCTCAAGGATACGCCGCTCAGCCATCACGGGCTTCGGCAGCAGCGACGTCCGCGTTTTCCACAGCGCCTGAAGCGCTTTTTCCGGCTGACGGTTCATCAACTGAATGGCGGCGACATCGGACGCCACCGATGCCTTGGCCACGCCCTGAAGACGGTTATCGATCTGATATTGCAGCAGGTCCGCCGCCTGATCGAGCAGGTCAACATCCATCAGCCGCCGCGCCAGTCTGCGCACCATCTCATCGCCGTCGGCGCCAATCGGCGTCAGGTCGCGGAAATCATAGAACAGGCCCAAGGCCTCAACCGGTTGCAGGCCATCGGCCTGACCGTCCAGAAACAGCCCGCGGAACGCCGTATTGAGCTTGGCCTGAATCGGCAGAGCATCCGGCCTCCCCGCAAACTGCTGCCCGCTCGATTTCAGCGTCTCCAGTGCCTGCCGGTAGCGGCCCTGCCCCAGATAGATGTCGCCAATGGTCGACAGCAGTTCCAGTTCGGCATCGTCGCCGCGCCAGCGATACCTCAACCCATTGAGCTTATCCAAAGTGTCGTCTGACTTTGAGCGCCCCAGCGCCAGATTAAGCCGCGCCGCCCGCATCTGAGCCGGCATCGCAATCCGCCCGACCGGCGCGCGCGCAATGGCGTCATACATTTTCAAAGCGCGGTTTTTGTCGCCCAGACCTTCGAAAATCTGCGCCTGCACCAGTTGCGCCTCAAGCGTCTCCAGCGGCGGTGCATTTTGTGACACCGCATAGGTGATGATGTCCTTAGCCGCCGTCAGGTCGTTGGTCTGATAGGCGGCATAGGCATTGGCAGCGGCAAAGCGCGTGCGCCAGGTCGCCGGAAAGACATCCAAAGCCCCGGCACCGTCTTTGAAACTTTGGCGGGCCTCCGCGAAATGGCCTTCCTGAACCGCCACATAACCGCGCCACAGATCAGCCGCCGGATCGCTGATCAGGGCGGTGGAATCGAGATCAACACGGGCATCGCGGTAGCGTCCGGCCATGATCTTGGCCATGACGCGCAGGCCCCGGAACTGCGGATCACCCAGCACCGCAGGCGTCTGCTTACCCAGCAGATCCAGCATGCCAATGGCTTCAAAATTAAGCCCCTGCCCGATCAGAAAGCGCGCCAGACTAAGCCGCGCACCGGTCGTGGCGCCTATGCCTTTGTCGGCTTCATCGGCGGCCTGCTGCTGAAGCTGGTTGTAGCGCGACAAAAAGCCTGACATCGGCCCGCCGGTCGGCAGCTTAGACCAGTTTTCCTCATCCATCAGGGACGGAAACGCCGCCGCCTTATATTCCAACGTCTTTATGGTTTCGTCCTCAGCCCGCGCCCACTGGGCCGGTGCCGACAAAGACAAACCCTTGGGGCGGCTGACGGTGACGATGTCGCCTGACACATCAACCGTAATATCCGGCGACATGCGCTCAACCACCAGTCCCTGCGCCGTCGTGCCCAGTGCGGCCTGTGGCGTGGTGCGCTCCGACATCAGCCGCTTAACCGGCCCGCGCGCCGTGATCACCGCCATGCGATCGCCGATGGCTGGATCGCGTATCCACGCCACCCGTCCGGCCCCGGCCATATTAACCGCCAGAGCCGACGCGCCTGTGGTATCGTCACGCGCCACACTGACCTCACTGACCTGTTCGGTATTGATTGACCGCCCGCCGACGCGCACCCGCCATGTGCCGTTTTCAACACTGGCCGTCACCGCCCCCGCCGGTGCCGTCAGACGCAAAGCCGTAAAGCCGTCATTGCGGGCAAAAGCTGCGGCGGTGATAAGTTTGCCGTCCCGTAAGGTCGCGGGCAGTTTCAGCTCAGCGTCCTTATCGAACACGATCCATACCGACTCGCCACGCCGGAATACCGACGCCCCGACCGGGGCCGTGAACGGGAAGCTCAGATCTACCCCGCCGTCGATGGCTGTGGCCTGAACCTGAACCGTCTCAGCGGCGGTGGGCGCAACCCCGACCTTGCGTTCTAATTCCTGCAGCGTAATGGACGCCTCGCCGCGTGTGGGCAGAACTTGCGATTTCGGCAGATCGATCTGCACGAACACCGCCCCATCGGCACGCCCAAAATGGCTTTCGACGCCGTCCTTCAGGGTGATCAGCAGTTCCGTGGCGCGACTGTCCTGACGCAGGCTGACCGACCTGACCCCTTCGGGCGGATTGGCACTAAGGTCGCCGATATCGGGCCGCAAATTACCGGGTAAGCGCACCACCACCTGACCATTGTCACGCCGCACCGACGCACGCGACCCGGTTGAGCCATAGATTTCAATCCGCCCGGCGCTGTCGTTGCGGCCGACGCGGATATCGATCTGAGCTTTTGAAGCCATAGCGCTGGCGATACCGGCCTTGACGGCGGGCGTGGCCAGCGCAATCGAGGTCACCCCAAACCCAGACAGGAACACCACCGCCGCCGTCGTTTTGAGCGCCGCGCGCAGGGATACGACCGGCGCTTTCACGCCGCCCTCATCGCGGTCATCGTCTTTGGCGCTGGCCTCAAAAGGCGACGCCGACAACAGGAAGCGGGTCATGGTGGTCAACACGCGCTAAGGGTTACTTTCTGGCCTGAGTTTGACTTGGTTGGGTTTGCGGCGGGGTGGCCGGTTTAGCGGCCATCTGGTTAAGTTTAGATTGAATGTCTTCGCTTTGTTTCATACGCATAGCCAGTTTTTCGGTCAGTTCCTTGGCCCCGTTCGGGGTCATCTGGGCCAGGACGGCGGCCAGACTGCGCTCTTTCATCTTGGCCGCGATCGGCAGGCGGACATCATCGCGCATGGTCTCCAGCACACGCGCCGCGTCCTTGGGCTTCATGGCTTCATAGACCTTGATCATGCGGGCGGTGTCGTCGTCCGCCCCCTTATTGGCCTGATCAAGCAGGGCCTGAATCTGGCCTTTCAGCGCTTCCATCTGCTTGATGCGGCCATCAAGCTTGGCATCGGCGGCCTGTATGAGGGCTTCCTGTGAGGCGACCTGCTTTTCGCGCGCATCCAGTTGGGTACGGCGGGTGCCCAGCGATTGCAGCACCTGAAGCTCAGACGGCGACATGCCCGCCTGCTTGGCCAGATCATTGATTGAGGTCGCACAGACCGGTGCCGGGGCGACGGTCGCCGCCGGTGTGGCCATATCCATCACGCTCATGGCATTAGGGGCCTCAGCCGTTGCCGCGTCCGCGCCTTCGCCCGCAGCCTTAGCCTCGGCGGTTTTAGCATCTGGCGTTTTTGCGACCGCCTTGGCAGGTTTTTTCTCCGCAGGCGCCGCCTCTTCGGCAAAGGCCGCGCGCGCCGATTTCAGCATGTCCGGCATGGAATCGACGGACGATACCGCCTTCATGGCCAGAACGCCGCCAATGGCGACGAACACGAGCGGCAGGAAACGGGGCAGATTAGCCATGGCTACTCAAATCTCACTATTCAAATCTTTGGTCAAAGCGGCGGCGACGGCGGGTGGGAAGGTCTAAGGGCGGCTCAGACGGTGCATCAAACAGATCGTCATCACGGTTTTTCGCGTCGGGTTTGGGGACTTCAAAGGATCGCAGCATATCGTTGAGCGACGCCAGCACATTTTCGGATATGTGCGGCACCCCCTCGTCATCCGAGGGCCGGGTCAGCTTCGGCTTTGCGGAGGTCTTCGGTTCCTCTTTAAACGGCACCTCTTTAAACGGAGACGGCCGCTCGGCGCGCAAAGCCCCGAAGCGGCGATTATCGGCAGGTTTGGTGACGGGTTGATCCGGCACCTGAGCGGGCGGCGGTTCCGGCTCAGGCCTGATCGCCACAAGGGGCACGCTACTCAGCCGCGCTGACTGTATGTCAGACTTAAGCGCTTTAGCCGTCTCGACATGTTGGCCGATATCACGTTCGGCCTTTTCGGCGCGGGCGATCTGGCTCTCAAGCTTGGCCAGCAGGTCACGCGCCACCAGAATCCGCCCGTGCAGCAGTTCCTGCGATTCATCGGTGCCGGTATGAAGTTCGCGCAGCGCCGAATGGGCCTTGATCGCCGCCTGATCAAGGTCGGCCACGGCGCGGGCAAAGCTGTCATGGGCCGCCCGCAAACCTTTGAGGCGCTTGTCCAGACGCACGCCGAACATCAGCGCTGCCACCAGCAGCGCCATCAGTATGACATCCATGACAATGCCCGCATAGGACATGGGTTGAGGCCCTCTACTTCTTTTTGGTCTGCGTCAGGCGACGCTTGGTGGACACGGTCAGCGGTGCCTCAACCCGTACGGCGATGCTGTGGCCCTTACGCCCCATATAGCCATGGGTCAGCGGAATGGTGCCGCAGCGTAACTGCACCGGCGATTCGGCATTGGCGTTGAGCATAAGCGTTTCGCCGACCTTGAGGTTCAGCACCTTGGACAGTGGCACCTGCTGTTCATCCAGAACGGCACGCACCTCCATCTGGGTCGTCCAGAGCTCTGTCGCCAGGTGGCTTTCCCAGATATTGTCGCGACCGAACTTTTCGCCCATGAACTGCTGCAGCAGCATCTTACGGATCGGCTCCAGCGTCGCATAGGGCAGCAATAGCTCAACCCGCCCGCCGCGGTCTTCCATATCGATGCGCAACTTGACAAGGATGGCCGCATTGGCCGGACGGGCAATGGCGGCAAAGCGCGGATTGGTCTCAAGCCGGTCAAGGTTGAAACTGACCGGCGTCAGGGGCTCAAACGCCGCCTTGGCATCGGCCAGAATGACCTCAACCATCCGCTGCACCAGCACGCGCTCAATGGTGGTATAGGGCCGGCCTTCGATGCGCAGCGCCGCCGTACCGCGCCGCCCGCCGAGCAACACGTCAACGATCGAATAGATCAGGTTGGAATCGACGGTCAGCAGACCGTAATTATCAAGTTCTTCGGCCCGAAATACCGCCAAAATCGCTGGCAGCGGGATCGAGTTGAGATAATCACCAAACCGGATCGATGAAATATTATCGAGTGAGACCTCGACGTTATCGGAGGTAAAATTGCGCAAAGAGGTCGTCATCAACCGCACCAAACGGTCAAAGACGATCTCCAACATCGGCAGGCGTTCATAGGACACCATCGCCGAGTTGATAATGGCCCGAATGCCGGAGCGTTCGTTATAGTCTTCGTCGGACAGATCAAAGCCCAGCAGGCTGTCGATTTCGTCCTGATTAAGGATGCGTTCGGCCCCGGCGGGCACATTCATCCGGTCGGCGCCACCGCCGCCACCGCCGACCATGGCTTCCCATTCGGCCGCCAGATCGTTGCCATTGCCGCCACCACCGCCACCACCCGTCGCGGCTTCTGCCTCGGCGGCCAGTTCGGCCTCCCATTGGGCCATCATGGCTTCCTGATCGACTTCTCCGGTCATGAAGCGCATCCCAAAAAGTGTGACGCGGTTTTTGGATCAAGATGCGCGAAAAATCTATACATCATGTGATCAGCATTTCTTCGATCAGCACGGCATTGACCTTGTGCGGGGCCATAACCAGATTGACCCGGCGCAGGATTTCGAGGCGCAACTGGTAATTGCCTTGGGATCCGGCCATGTCTTCCGGGCGCAACTCGCGCAGGAACGACTGAAGCACATCCTGAATCCGCGGCATGTTGGGCCCCAGGGCCTCAACCGTTTCGTGATCGGCCACTTCGAAGGTCAGCTTAAGCTTAAGGTAGGAGGCTCGCCCGCCCGCCGACTGAATATTCGAAATCAGCGGCGGCAGGGTATAATAGGTAACGCCGTTTGGCCCTTCGGTGATCACCGGCTGCTTTGATGGATCAACCTCAGCCTCAGCACCCCCGCCGTGACCGCCTTTTTCTTCCTTCTTACCTTTTTCGTCTTTTTTCTCTTCTTTTTTGCCGTGGCCATCCTCAGCCGCTTTGCCGTGCTCACCGGCTTCGGCAGCCGGTTTCGGCGCCAGCAACAGGAAATAGGCCGCAGCTCCGCCACCACCCAGCAGTAAGACGCCCGCCGCAATCGCGATGATCAGTATCGGCGGGCCTTTTTTCTTGGGCGCACCTTCACCATCCGCCGCGGCTTCGCCATCAACTGGCGGCGCGTCTGCGTCTTTTGGCTTTTTATCCTTACCCTTGGCCATTACGTGCCTTACATCCCAATCCAACCGGTACTCTAAAGGGGCAGCAGGGTGTGATTAACAAACCTTACCTTAACCCTCGTAAACTGATCATGACCAAACATGGTTAACGATCCGTTTGGAAGCCCAGAGCCCGCGCGGCATTTTTTGCCGCACACAAACCCGTTTGCGACCATGACCAGATTCGCGACACGAATCCACAGCCCTGCGCAAACATAGGTATTTTAAGGGTTTCACGAAAATCCCCGCCCGTTAACCATCTTTGGCACAGCGATTGCACACGGATAAGAAACCGCCGTGAATTTATGGTTAACGGTTTATGACCAACATGTTTGGAAGGAGCGCCACAAATGGATAATGCGAGCTACATCGCCCTGTCCCGTCAACTGACGCTGCGGCGTGAACTGGACATCACGGCCAACAACATCGCCAACATGAACACCAATGGCTATAAGTTCGAGCAGTTACTGGTCGAAACTGAGCCCGGTCGCCCGGCCTTTAACGATCCGATCCGTACACCAGCCAACTTCGCCTATGATAAGGGCGTGGGCCGTGACTTTTCCCAAGGCACCTTTACCCAGACCGGCTCGCCCTATGATATGGCGCTGGACGGGGAAAACACCTTTTTTGCGATTAATGGTGCCGATGGCCCGCTCTATACCCGCAACGGCGCCTTTACCGTGAACCCGCAAGGGATTCTGGTAACGCAAAACGGCCTGTCGGTGCAGGGCGAAGGCGGGGCGGAGATACGCCTTGATCCGCAATATGGTGAGCCGTCGATCTCGGCTGACGGCATTGTCTCACAACGCACGCCCGATGGCGCGCTGCGCGTCGGTAAGATTGGCGTTGTGCGCATCGCCACCCTAAGCGATCTCGAAAAAGCCGGTGACACCAGCTACCGCCTGAACAACCCGCAGGCGGCGACGCCGACGACCGAGTCCGTGGTGCGTCAGGGCATGCTGGAATCATCCAACGTCAATTCGGTGATGGAAATCACCAAACTGGTCGAAATCAACCGCACATACGCCTCACTGGCGCGATTAATTGACCAAAATCAGGAACTTAACCGCAGCGCCGTCGAGCGCTTAGGAAAGGTAGCATAATATGCGCGCTCTTCGCACCGCCACCACCGGCATGTCCGCCCAGCAGATGAACGTCGAAGTCATCTCCAACAACATCGCCAACATGAACACGGTCGGCTTCAAAAAACAGCGGGCCGAGTTTCAGGACCTGCTCTACCAGAACGTCGAGCGCATGGGCGCGCAGTCGTCGGAAACCGGCACGGTTGTCCCGACCGGCATCCAGATCGGTAACGGCGTCAAGGCCGGGGCCACCTACCGTATCATGACCCAAGGCTCCCCCACCCGCACCGAAGGCACCTACGATCTGGCCATCGAGGGCAAGGGCTATTTCCAGATCCTTATGCCATCGGGTGAGACCGCCTATACCCGCGCCGGTAATTTCAGCGTCAATGATCAGGGTCAGTTGGTGACCGACGACGGCTATCTGGTCCAGCCCGCTATTACCGTCCCCCAAGGCATCCGCGATGTCGCTGTCTCCAAGACCGGTCAGGTGCAGGTCGTGCAGGACGGTGTGACCGAGCCGACCATTATCGGCCAACTTGAAATCGCTACCTTCTTCAACGAAGCGGGCCTTGAGGCGATGGGCGACAACCTGTTCCTGGAGAGCGGCGCGTCAGGTGCGCCCAGCATTTCAACGCCGGGTGATGTTGGATACGGCACCCTGCTGCAAGGCTATATCGAAGCGTCTAACGTCGATGCCGTGTCGGAAATCACTTCGCTTATCGTCGCCCAGCGCGCCTATGAAATGAACTCCAAGGTCATCACCACCGCCGACGAAATGCTGTCGGTCGCCGGTCAGCTCAGGTCATAGGGATAACTGATTATGCGTAAGCTATTGTTATGCCTTGTCCTTGCGGCTGCACCTACCTGTGCGATGGCCGACAATATGCTGGTGCTCAAGGCCGCCCCCAGCGACGGCGACGGTCGCATCACCATTGGCGATGTCTTTGACTATGCTGATGGGGCCTCTGATGTGGTTCTGGGGGTGCGCTCAGGCGCCACGGCGGTTCTGGATGCCGCTCAGGTTCAGGCCATTGCCCGCCAAAACGGCTTTTACTGGACCAACCCCAAGGGACTGCGTCGGATTATCGTGGCGCAAGGTGCGGATAGCTCCGCCCCCGCTCCCGCCCAGCAAACCGTCAAAACCGCATCAAAAGCCCCGGCGGGTAAGACCGCAGAAGCCCTCGTGTTTACCCGTTCGCTAAATACCGGCGATGTGGTGCAACCGTCCGACCTCTCTTACCAGCCGGTTCAGGCCCATCTGGCCGGCGCCAACGTCTCACCGCAGGACATTATCGGCAAATCCGCGCGCTATCCGTTGCGCGAAGGGGCCGTGGTCCGTGCGGCTGACCTCTCAAACCCCGTCGTCGTCAAGAAATCCCAGTCCGTCAAGGTCGTCTGGTCGGTCGGCGGCATCAACCTGTCGATGACGGGCCTTGCCCAAAAAGACGGCGCGGCGGGAGATGTCATTCAGGTGCTCAACCCGACATCGAAAAAGACCGTCGATGCCGTCATTACCGGCCCAGGCACCGCCGCGGCTGGCCCTGCTGCCTTACAGATGCGTGCCGCCAACCCGCAATATTATTCCGCCAGATAGGTCATTATCATGCGTAATCTCAAAGCCTTAGCCATCATCACCCTTGCGGGCGCGTCACTCACCGCCTGCTCAACCGTCACCGAAGCGGTCAAGGGCCCCGAACTGGCCCCGATCGGTTATCCGGCGGCCCTCGTCCCGCAGCAGCAGGTGATCATGGTGCCGCAAGGTGAGCGCCCCGCCGCCTCCTCCAACAGCCTGTGGCGGGCCGGTGCGCGCACCTTCTTTAACGATCAGCGCGCCCGTCATGTCGGCGATATCCTGACCGTCAGCATCGACATCAACGATTCCGCCCAGACCCAGAACACCACCGCCCGCTCGCGCGACAATGAATATTCCGCCGGGGTCGGCAGTTTCTTCGGTCTGGAGTCCTCTTTGGGGAAGATTTTGCCTAACGGTTTTGACCCGGCCAATGCGCTGAGCTCGCAAGGCTCAACCACATCTAATGGCTCCGGCACCATCAACCGCTCCGAAAAGGTCTCCCTGACCATCGCGGCGGTGGTTTCGGGTGTCATGCCTAACGGCAACCTGATCATTCAGGGCCGTCAGGAAGTGCGCACCAACCGCGAAGTGCGTGAACTGACGGTGGCAGGGATTGTGCGCCCCGAAGATATCTCCTCGGCCAACACCATCAAGCACACCCAACTGGCCGAAGCGCGCATATCTTACGGCGGCAGAGGCGATATCACCCGCATGCAGGGCGCCCCGGCGTCTCAGGCCATTATGGAACGGTTTTCGCCGTTCTAACATTTATCTCCTCCCCATTTTATGGGGAGGTGTCGAGTTTACGAGACGGAGGGGTATTTCTAGCGTTGAAATACCCCTCCGTCAGTTCGCTCTGCTCTCTGCCACCTCCCCATAAAATGGGGAGGTGGAAAGATATTAAAACGTCCGGCGGATGGTCACCCCGACCGTGCGCGGATCACCCGGCTGGCCATAGATGGCCCCGGAGTTCCCGGCTTGAATGGTGGTGAATTGCAGATATTCCTCATCAAAGGCATTCTTGATCCACAGGAAAGCCTCCGTTCCACCCGATGAACGGTATCCCAGCCTCAGATTAGCGACCGTCGAGTCCTTGATCTCGGCATATTTCGAGACCGACGAGTCAGAGTTCCACTTCGAGCGGTAGGACACATCGCCGCTGACATAGGCATCGCCGGTCAGCGCCCCTATGGTCTGTGCCCAGCTATATTCCGCACTAAGCGATCCTGCCCACTTGGATACGCCCGGCAGTTCTTTACCTGATAAGTCGGTAATCGACGTGCTGGAGGATTGCAGTTCCAGCGGCGCGGGTGCGTTCTTGAACGAGGCATAGATGGCGTCAGTGTAGCTCAGGCTGCCGAAGAAGGACAAGTTGTCGGTGGCCAACCAACGCCCGTCGACTTCGACGCCGCGCACCTCAACCTTCTCGATATTGGCCAGATAACCGCGCAGCGCACCCGGCCCGGAATCGACGACATTGGCCTGATAATCATTGATGTCGGTGGCAAAAGCGACCGCGTTCAGGGTTACGCGCTTATCAAAGAACTGCGACTTGAAACCGGCCTCGACGCTGGTGACCTCTTCGGGCTTGATCACCGCGCTGACCAAAGACGGTGAACCGTCGGCAGCCGTCGGAATACCCGCTGCGTTGATCCCGCCCGACTTATAACCGCGTGAGACGTTGACATAGGCCAAAACATCCGGCGTCACGTCATAGGCCGCGTTGATTTGCCCCGACAGGCTGTCGTCAGACACTTCGGCCTGATAGAACTGATCACGGGCGATACCGAGCTTGGCGGCGACCAGCACCGGATCAGTGGTGGCCAGCCCCCCGCTGACCTTCTGGTCAAAAGTGGCGTCCTTTTCCTCAGAGGTGAAGCGCAGGCCCGGCGTAATGCGCAGGCGATCGGTCACCTTCCACGTCAATTGCCCGAAAGCGGCGTAGGATTTGGTGTTGGATTGCACATTATTGGTTTGCAGATAACCCTCCAGCAGATTGGCCGGCACGGTCGAGTTGATCAGCCAGCGCGCGGCATTCGCCCCCCAGCCTTCGCGGCCATTGGTTTCCACGTTCTGATCGAAGTAATAGAGCCCGACCACCCAATCGAGTTTGTTGTCACCGTTGGACGCCAGCCGGACTTCCTGACTGAACTGCTCCTGCACCGACGGGTTGTTTGAGACCGTGCGGATGGCCAGCGCCGTATAGTCGCGGTCGTTCTGCGGCGTCCAGTCCCAGTGACGCCAGGCGGTGATTGAGGTCAGGGTCGTGCTGCCCAGATCCCAGTTGACCGTACCCGACAGGCCGTTAATGATCTGCTTGGCCTGAATAGGCGAATTGACATCGACCAGACGGTCATAGGGGTTGGTCGACGGCGGCGCATAGCCAGCTTGCGCGGCCAGAAACGGGAACTGACGGTTAGCGGCGCGCAACGTCGGACCATAGCGTACGAAGGCCTGCGTATTGGCTTCCGGATTCTGGAAGGCGTAGTCATAGCTCAAGCGCACGCTGATATCGTCATTGGGGGTATAGAGCAACTGAGCGCGCACGACCTGACTGTCGAGATCATTCTGCAGCGACTTGGTCGTCACATTCTTGAACAGACCATCACGCTGGGTCACGCCAAAGGCGATCCGGCCCGCCAGCTTACCGTCAATCAGGGGGCCGGACAGGCTGGCCTTGCCCTGCAGGAAGCCGTAATCACCGGCCGACAGTTCAATGCGGCCTTCCGGTGTGAAACTTGGCGCCCGCGTTGTGATGTTCAGGGCACCGGCGGTCGTGTTCTTGCCAAACAGCGTCCCTTGTGGACCGCGCAGCACTTCGACGCGCTCAATGTCGATCAGGTCGACCACAGCCGAGCCCGGACGGGCATAATAGACTTCGTCAACATAGATACCAACGCCGGGTTCCAGACCGTCATTGGTAAGCCCGATGGTCGAGCCCAAGCCGCGGATGGTCGTGGCGGTATTGCGCGGATTGGTGGTGATCAACTGGATCGACGGCTGCACCCGCGACAACTGGTCGATATTATAGACACCGGTGGATTCCAGTTGCTCTCCGCTGACGGACGAAATGGCCAGCGGCACATCCTGAAGGTTTTCAGACCGCCTGCGGGCGGTGACGGTCACTTCGGTAACCCCACGGCTTTCGGCAGCGTCTGCGCTATCATCAGCAGCGTCTGCGGCCAATGACGGCGTAAAGGCCAGCAGTGACAGCCCGGCGGTCAGGGCCAAAGCGCTGACCAGTCCGCCGGTCAGGTAAGTAGACGATCGGCGCGAGGACGCACCCGGATTAAAAAAGGTTTTCATATAAACAGCCCCATTTTGGTCATGTGTTGATAAATACCTGATATCAGGTACGATTTAGTCGGTTCGCGCCGTGACACTCAGGCCGGTTAGACCCGGCGATGGTTCAGGCGGTACACATGCCTCCGGCTGTCCGGTGGGCGGTATCAAGCGTGGCCGCGTTCAAGGGCGCGGCGGATAGTTTCAGGTGGTAGATGGCCGCTTAACGTCAAAGCGGAACTTTTCGCTGCGCTCGATCTGCACGATGCGGGAATCGTGGATCAGGATTTCGACCGATCCGTATTTAATCTCCTGTATGTATTGTAAAATATGGCGTTCAACTTCGCTTAAACGCTCATCGACGGCGTGTGTCTGGCTCATGAATAACCACCTTTCGGACAAACGACCGCGACCGCCGCAGATAAGCGGGCGCTGACCGTCTTAAAATATGCAAGGGAAACGACTGAACCGTCAGACCGGTTCAGAGCGCATTAAAGCTTAAGTAGCTACCGGCAACATCGGCGCGTGAACATGTGGGTTGTCCCTTCAAAGTCGCACTTCTCAAAGCCAGTGCAATTAATCATTACTGATTTGATAGGATATAAACCCAATCGCGACAATAGGAATTAAACTATACTGATGGTGTAGAAATTCTGCGCATAATTTCACTGCGCCCTTCCCCTCTCCGGCTAAAGCCTCTATATAGGTAGGGTCAGCTTCGGCTGACTATGGGGATAAACGTGCGTGTAATAAGCGATTTGGACCCGGGTGCAATTCCCGGCGGCTCCACCAAAACTTCAGACCTTATCATCTGGAAACATGGGGCCGATCAGGATCGACAAGCGTGTAAAGACGTGGCTTTCTCTCGGTGTGGGCCTCCGCGATCGGCCTTATTGTAACTGCAAACGATAACTTTGCACAGGATGTTGCTGTCGCTGCGTAATGCGGTGCCGGTAATTCCGACCTAAACTCCTGGGGGTAGCCCCCCAGGCGGGGCCCGACGGACGCCTGGCAACAGAAGTCCGTCACTTTTTCACTCAGAAATGTGGGCGCCTGGCAACAGAAGCCCTCCACTTACCACTAAAAATTGCGGGTGCCTGCCAACAGAAACCCATCACTTTCCCCAAAATTCTTAGCCTGCCCGCAGCGTCTTGAAGAAGCCGTCAACATAGCGGCTGAGGTCTTCGGATTGTTCATTGAGCATGCGGGTCGCCTGATCGACTTTGGATGTGGCTTCGCCGGTATCACCTACGGCTGAGTTGAGCGATTCGACATTGCCGGACAGTTCCGCCGCCCCGTTTGAGACGCTATGGATGCTGGCGGTGATCTCATTAGTCGCGGTCGATTGTTCTTCCATCGCCGCAGCAATGGCCGTAGCGGTCGCTTCGACATCACCGATCGACTCAACGATCCGGCCAATGGAGTCCACCGCCTTGCCGGTCGATTGCTGAATGTCCTGAATCTGTTTGGCGATCTCGGTCGTCGCCCGCGCGGTCTGGTCGGCCAGTTGCTTGACTTCGGTAGCCACGACCGCAAAGCCTTTGCCGGCATCACCGGCGCGGGCGGCCTCAATGGTCGCGTTGAGCGCCAGCAAATTGGTCTGAGAGGCAATTCCCTGAATCAGTTGCAGGATTTCCCCGATCTTAAGCACCGAGGTCGATAGCTGCGCAACCTCTTGGGATGAGGTTCCGGCCATCTGAGCCACCGTGCGGATGCCGTGGGAGGCGCCGTGGACCTGAGAGGCGATTTCCTGAATGGCCTTGCTCATTTCTTCGGATGCCGAAGCCACCGACGACACATCCATGCTGGAGCGTTGGGCGATGCTGGCGACGCTTTCGGAACTGGTCTGGGCGATGGTCACGACGGAGCTTAACACCTGCGAGGTCGTGCCAAGATCATCGGTGCTGCGGTTGACGTTTCTGAGGATTTCATCCAGCCGAATCTCAAACTCACCAATCGCCGTTTCAATGACCGTGTTTTTACGGTTCAGTTCGCCGACTACCGCGTCCTGATAGGTCGAAATCGCGATATCAAGATCAATGAATACCGCCTTATTGACGGCCACGAGTGCTGCGGCAGATTGCTTGTTGTTGAAGCGATAATGGCTGACGATCAGTTCGGCCAGAGCGTCGGTGACATACTGATAGGCGGCGATATACCAGCGCGGTTCAAGCCCGATGCGGTAGTGGGTATTGCCGATGCGGTAAGAGCTTTCAAAATAGGCATCGGAAAAGCCGGAATTGAACAGGCCCTGCCAGTGCCGCTTTTGCGCGGCCTTCAGCGCCGGTTCACGGTCGCCGATCATCCGCCCCAGCCCCTCATCGGTGCGGACATGGCGGTAAAAGCCATCCAGAATCCGATCAAGCTGCGGCTCAATGAACAGCCACACTTTCTTGAGCGTGGCGATATCGGCGGGTTCGATACGGGCGAATGCCAGACGCTGGCGGGTGGTTTGGGTGGCAGCGTGGGTCAAAGCAAAAGCCCCTATAAACGACATGGATTACAAGGCCGTTTTCAACCTGAAAGGGTTAATAAAGATTTGCTGCGAGATAGTCTCAACCCCCTCGCAACCCCAGATAGTCAACCGGTTACCGCAAATATAAAATTCAAAATAACAGCGTTCGGAAATATTTACATCTCACGCCGAACCTGACACAACTAAGACACTGTTTTTATTTAATATATAATACAATACGGCCATCAGGGGGGGCACAATGAAAAAAATTTCCGCGACACTGCTCATTTTGGCGGCGCTGGCACTTGCCAAAGGCGCAATCGCACAGGATATGTCCGCACTTCCGCCCATTCTGGGCCCCAAGGTTTATAAGGGCACGCGGCTGCCGGAGGCGAACAGCCCTCATGACTGGCGTACTCTGCGCGCGCCCTTGCTGAAATCCATATTTCAGGCCGAAGTCTATGGCCGCCTGCCCGTGCCCAACCCACTCAACCTGATCTCGAAAACCACCGTCGATGAGGCGGCTTTTGGCGGTCTGGGGCGGCTGGAAGAGGCGGTTTTGGCCTCTGATGCGCTCAAGGTGCGACTACATGTCGCCTATATATTACCCAATACACCCGGCCCCCATCCGGTCGTGATCGTCACGGCCTTCTGCGGCAATGGCTCGACCTTCTCAGACGACCGTTTAAGTCTGCCCGCCGGGGGCCTGCCGGAATTTTGCGCGCGTTTTAAGGACGCACCACCGCCCGCCGCTGACGATCCTGATCCGTACCTGTTTGCGTCACCCATTGAGACCTTGCTGAAACGCGGCTATGCGGTCGCCAGTTTTGCCACCGCAGACCTTGTCATCGACGAGAAGGACACGGCTATAATCCCCCTGCACCTCATGAACCCCACAGCCCCGCCGGATGAACGCTTAGGCGCCATCGCCGCCTGGGGCTGGGGCTATTCAAAGGTGATTGATTTCCTCGAAACTGATCCGCGCTTTGATCCGAAACGTCAGGCTATCTATGGCCATTCGCGCAATGGCAAGGCCGCCATGACGGCCGCTGCCTTTGATGATCGCATCGATCTGGTCTTTGCCCACCAATCCGGTCGCGGCGGGGCCAGCCTGTCGCGCAGCCCGGTCGGTGAGCAGGTTTCCAACATCACCGGCGGGTTTCCGCACTGGTTTGCCCCCAACTATGCCCGTTACAGCGACGATCCGAACCGGCTGCCGGTCGATCAGCATGAACTGATCGGCCTGATCGCGCCGCGTCCGGTACTATTGGGCGCAGGCGTCGACGATCAGTGGGCCGATCCGGAAGGGGCGTGGCAAGCCGCCATCGCGGCCACGCCGGTCTATCAGCTTATGGGCCACAAGGGCCTGACCCAGACCACGCGCGAAACGCCGGATATGAGCGCCGATATCGCCTATTTCCTGCGCCCCGGACGACATGGCACGACCCGTAGCGACTGGGGCCGGTTCATGGATTTTATGGATGCCCATTTCAAAACGCCCCGCAAACCTTAAACCCGCGCCCGCCCTTAAAGGACTGTGCTTCTGACCACACTTTTTTGAGGATTTTTATCAAACTCACGCCAATTTGCTGTTTTGTTTACGTATGCCTGTGTTAAGTCTCACACAGACCGTGAACCGGGCTATGAGTCCCGTTCATCCGGCGTTTTCCGATCATGGCATACCCGTAAAGGCATAAGAATGAGCGACGATCAGATCAGCATGGACCACATGGACTATGCAAACCTGACCCAGACGGCCCTGAGAGGCGTAATCCGCTCAGCGCTGACACGCGCGACCACGCCCGAAGGCCTGCCCGGCGAACATCATTTCTACGTCACCTTCCTGACCCGTTTTGAGGGTGTTCAGGTGCCGGCCGATCTGCTGGCCAAGTATCCCCATGATATCACCATCGTCCTGCAACATCAGTTCCGCGACCTTAAGGTGCTGGAAAACCTGTTTACGGTGACCTTGAGCTTTGGCGGCGCGCCCAAGGTTTTGGTGGTGCCCTACACGGCGATCACGCGTTTTTATGACCCCAGCGTGCAGTTCATTCTCGAATTCGACGTCGTTGAAGGTGATGAAGACGAGGATGATCTCAGTCAGGACCTCAGCATCACGCCGATGGCGAACATCGACAGACCCGACCCCCTGCCCGAAGACGCTGGCCCTAAGGTCGTTTCCCTCGATCAGTTCCGGAAAAAATAGCCTCTTATTCTTAAGATAAAAATTAAAAATGCCCGCGCCTATGCCCTCTGGTTTTTTGCCTCGCCTTTCAAAAACCCCTGGCCTGTGCGGTGCGCTGGCCGGTCTGGTTTTCGGCCTGATGGGTCTGCAGGCAACCGCGGCACCGCCATCTGAAACCGCGCCGCCCCCCGCTGAGGCCTCGGCCCCGCCAATTACTCCACCCGCTCAGACGGCTCCCGCCTTGCCTAGGCCTGCGCCGAAAGCGGCACTACGCCCTAAACCGGCCACCTCCCCCGCAGCCGCACCAGACCTTCCCGTCGCCGACGCAGTGCCCGCCAGTGCCGCCGACATCGAAGCCTTCACCGACAGTGTCATACCGGCCTTGATGAAGCGCGATCATGTGCTGGGCACGACCGTGGCCATTGTTCAGGGCGGCAAACCCCTGCTGATCAAGGGCTACGGCTATGACCGCCTGAGCCCGGCCCGCGCGACGAACGGCTATACCAGCCTGTTTCGCATAGGCTCGATCACCAAGACCTTTACCTGGATCGTCGCCCGACAGGAGATCGAGGCCGGACGTATCAAACTTGACGGCCCCATTGCCGATTACCTGCCGCCAGATATCTACCGGGAGGATCGCCGCTATAAACCCTTGCGGATGCGCGACCTGATGGCCCACACCACCGGCTATGAGGACACCAGCCTTGGGCACCTGTTCCAGCTTGACCCGACCCATCTTCAGGGTACCGATTCCTATCTGCGCCGTCATACGCCGATGCGGGTACGTGATCGCGGCCAGTTCTCCAGCTATTCCAATTTCGGGGCGGCGTTGGCGGCCATGACGGTCGTGCAGACCTCAAAGGCGCGCGATGTCCCCGGCCTGATGGAAGCCCGCATCTTCAAGCCGCTGGGTCTCAGCCACACCACTCTACGTGAGCCCTACGATCCGCAAACCTCCTTAAGCGAACTGCCCACGCCGATGAGCCGCGATCTGGCAGCGAAGTTATCGAGCGGCTTTTTGTGGGACGGCGCGACCTGGCAGACCGAGCCCTTTGACCACACCATCGCCATGTCCGGCGCGCTGGGGGCTTCGTCAACCGCCGCCGATATGTCGCGCTACATGGCGCTGTTGCTCAGCAACGGTCAACTGGACGGCGTGCAGATTTTCGGCCCATCATCGGCCAATGCTTTCCGCAGTCCGCTGTTGAAACTGCCCAAGGGCTATAATGGCTGGGCGTCGGGCTTTGTGATGCGTGAGCACCCGTCCGGCGTCATGACCTATGGCCACGGGGGTGCTACCCTATGGTTCAATGCCAATATGATTCTGGTGCCGGAACTGGATATCGGCATCTATGTCGCCGCCAACACCCAGACGGGTGAAGCCTTGACCGAAGCCTATCCTGATCTATTGCTGGCCCACCTTAAGGGCGAAAGCCCAAACCCGGCGCCGCTTCGTCCCGGCAGCGACATGAGCTACGGCAGTCACCGCCCCTATTACGATGTCATTGCCGGTCAATATGCCTCGACCCGCCGCGCCTATAGCGGGTTGGAGGGCGCCATCACCCGCCTGATCAATACGGTCGATGTAGATTTTGACACCAATGGCCGCATGATCCTGTCATCCGGCGACGGCATGGCCGCTTATGTCCCGGCGGGTACGTCCGGCTTTTTCCTGCCCGAAGACCGCGGCAACTCCGGCACCGGCCTTAATTCCGGCAGCCTTCGGGTGGCGTTTAAGCCCGAAGGCGGCAAGGCGGTGGCCTTTGAGACCTCATCGAATATGACGCGCTATGAGCGCATCGGTTGGGTGCATAACCCGCAGACCTTGGGCGGTTTCACCAAACTGGTGCTGGTCAGTTGCCTTGTGGTGCTGGTCGGACTGACGCGCCAGCACCATCAGAATAATCCGACCGAGGCCCAAACGCGCGCGGCGTGGCTGTCATACGCGATTGCGTTTATGTGGCTTTTGGCCATCTGGGCGTTCAGCGACTGGCGAGCGGGGCTGGGGTCTGATCCCTCCAGCCTGTTTATCAACTGGCCGAGCGGCATGGTGCGCATGGCGTCGGGGCTTGCGTTTCTGGCCGCTCTTGGCACGGCACTACAGTTCGCCCTGATGTTCTGGGTATGGCAGGATGCCCAGTACTATACCGATGGCTGGAGCCTGACGCAGAAAATCGGCCACACGGCGCTGATGGCATTCTGGGCGCTGTATAGCCTTGTGCTCGTCATGTGGGGCGCGCTGAACTGGTGGAGTTAATAGGCTTCACCCAAAAGTTTACCCTCCGGGTAAATACATTTTGGCCGACTTACCCTGCTTCAAAAACCTGAAGCATCATATCGGCGCGGTGCTCATCATCGGGGCTAAGCATACCTGAATTAATCGCCCCCTGAATGACGTAAGCCTCGGTAACGGTTCTGATTATACCGCGTTTAAGTATCCGCTCATGGCCCTTGCCATATTTCGCGATCATCCATTTAATTGTCGGCAGCCCCTGCGCCTCCAGTGCCTGTTCGATAGCCGATAACCGTTCTTGCGAAAGATCATTGGCAAATTCAAAAACATCAGGGATCGTTGCCTTAATACTCTTACGCTTATGCGAATCCGACATCCCGTATAATTGGTTCAAATCTAAATGATAGGCACCATTGGACTGCAAGTTTGTAAACACTCCGAAAAATGTCAGGTGCTCATCAAGTGTGAACTGTTTTGTCATTACCGCCCCTTCGGAACTGATTAGCGTTTCAGGGCATAGACCTTGATGTGTATCTGCTCGCGTTCGCCTTCATGGCGCTCGACCAAAAGGCGGGCCACCTGGCTGTCGTCGTGAAACACAAAGCCCTTGATCGCATCCAGCAAAGCCTTGGCGAGATTATCTAGGTCCATCCACGGCGGATCACCGATATGCTCCATGCGAATTTCGACGCCGTAATCGCCGTAGGCCGGACGCGCACCCCTCCATTCCTTCCGGAAAAATTCATAGACCAGCGGTTTATAATAGCGCCCCTGCGTCGTCAAACCGTCGATCAGGATTTCAATCCCTTCCTCAGTCTCTCGCGCCCGCACTTTTCCCGAAGCGATCCAGTCACTCATTGCGCACGCTGCCTCATCCACTCGCTCACCATCCACACATAGTCATGATATTCGACCTCCTCCGGCAACAGCGTCTGAGAGGCGCATAATACCGGCAAGACCTCAGTGAAACTGCGATATTCCGCCAGCATGGCCGCAGGCCCCGGCACCGTCCGCCGTTGTGAGACATGGCGCAACCATGTCGCCAAGGTCGTTATAAGATCGGTCGTGTTGTTATTATGGGCCTTGATATCGCTGCCGCTGATGTCGGAGATAAATTTGCGAAAGCGATGCTCATCCCGGTCAAAAACCACGATCTTCTTTTTGGCCTGCACGTCACCGCCAAACTTCTTAGCCCCCAGAAACAGACCAAGTTCCAATGGCATATTAAAGCGCGGCAGCGGAAAATCAGCATCACCCGCAGGGCCGTCATATAGTCCGGTGTAGGAAATGTCATGCACGCCGAATTTACATTCGGCAATTATGCGGCAAATTTTCTCATAGCGGATATCACCGACATCATCATCTTCACGGGCACAGCGCGGGTTAAAGCCGCTGCGGATCACCACAAAGACGATCGCTTTGAAATGGGTGTCATAGTCGCGCGAAAACGGACAGTTGATAAACACATCCGCCGCGTTCATGCCTTACGCGCTTTTAGCCGGTGATGTTTCCAGGGCTTTGGCCACCGCGTCGCGCAGTTCGCGCTCAGTAAAGTTCTTGGGCGGAAACTTAGGCCGCAGGATTTTCACGCCGTCCTTTGTCACGCCCAGAACCTTGGGGCGGGCGTCTTCTTTTTGAAACGATTTGGGTGCCTGCATGTTCATAGCTTCAATATCCGCCCCATACCTTAAAAAATCAAGTCAGCTTTCAAAATAACCTAACGCGCCTGCACGGGCACAGTGACGTCGCACACTGAGAAATCAGCACCGCGTTCAGCACGTATCGTGGTCACATGAGCCTTAAACGCGGCCCCGGATACATCCATAACTTCAAGCTTGGGCCGCTCTGTTGCCGCTATATCCGCCAGCACCCTGACCCGCGTCATCGCATCCGGCGACACCGGCGGCTCACCGGCATTAAGAGCCTTCACAATCTCAAAACCAGTCACCACGCGCCCGACCACCGTATAGTCCCGGTCCAGCCGCGACACATCCGACAGGGTAATATAAAGCTCACTATTGGCTGAGTTCTTGGGCTCATCATCGCGGCCCATACCGACTACACCGGCGCAATGCGTCCCCCACGCCCGAATGGCACGGGTCTTGATATGATAATCATTGGTCGAGGCAAACGGCGTCGCCCCAATAAAGCCGACCGCACCGGTCACCGGTTTCGCCACCGTGTGATGCGGCGTGGCGTTTAGATTAAATACGGACTCCAGCGCAAGGTTCGGCAAGTCGCTTTTGCCGCCATCCTTATTGTTGGGATTGCCAGTCTGAGCCACAAACTGCGGGATGACGCGGTGAAACAACAGGCCATCATAAAATCCGCGCCGTGTCAGGGTCTTGATGCGCTCGACCGCCTGCGGGGCCATTTCGGGCGACAGGGCGACAATCACTCGCCCTTTGGACGTATCGACCACCAACGTGTTGTCCGCATCCAGCGACTTCCAATCCGCGGCGTGTGCACTACCGGCCACCATCAGGGCCGCAAGCCCTATCCCCCACATCTTCATGCCCTCACGCCTTTTCCACAAAGCTGTCCATGACCTTTTTATCGCCGGTCTCAAAGCGCACAATCAGCTTGTTGCCCTCGGTTTCCTTAACCTCGCCATAGCCGAACTTGACGTGGAATACCCGCGTCCCGATCGGCAGGCCCTTGGAAGGCTGCGGTTTGGCCGGGGCCGACGGCCGGTGGGGCCGCGATTCCAAGCGGCTCATATCGACGCCCGACAAATTGCCGACAAAGGCTTTAGGGTCTTCGCGTTTGGTGTAGTTAGGCTGATAGCCAGCCCGATCCCAGCGCGATTCCTGCGACGTCCATCCGGCTTGCGCGTAGCCGGTCTGGGACACGGCCTCGACATGCTCGATCGGCATTTCGTCAATAAAGCGCGACGGCAATTGCGAGGTCCAACGCCCATAGACCTGCCGGTTAGCTACAAAGCTGATGCGGGCTTCTTCGCGGGCGCGGGTGATGCCGACATAGGCCAGCCTGCGCTCCTCCTCCAGCCCGCGCAGGCCGCTTTCGTCCATTGAGCGCTGCGACGGAAAGATACCTTCCTCCCAGCCCGGTAGGTAGACCACCGGAAACTCCAGCCCCTTGGCGCCGTGCAGGGTCATGATCTTGACCGAATTGGCCCCGGCGTCGCGCTCAAGCTCCATGACCAAAGCCACATGCTCCAGGTACGCCCCCAGATCCTCGAAATCAGCCATCGAATTGACCATTTCCTTGAGGTTATCCAGCCGCGACTGCCCCGACACCTTATCGGCGCGGTGCATGTCATAATAGCCGGCATCGGTCAGGACGGTATCGAGCAGCATGTCATGCTTGATGGACTTGGCCAGCTCGCGCCAGCGGTCATAGTCGCGCACAAAGGCAGTCAGCGGCGTGCGGGCGCGCGTCGGCAATTCATCGGTGTCAATCAGGTCGCGCACCGCTGCCATCACGCTTTGCCCCGCCACGCGCGCCTGCATCAAAAGCTTTTGCACCGTTGCATCGCCAATGCCGCGCTTAGGCACATTGATGATGCGCTCAAAGGCCAGATCATCATCCGGCGACTGGATCAGCCGCAGGTAAGCAATGGCGTCACGGATTTCCGCCCGCTCGAAAAAACGCGGCCCGCCGATCACCACATAGGGGATTTGCAGCATCAGGAAGCGTTCTTCAAAGGCCCGCATTTGAAACGACGCCCGCACCAGCACGGCCATGTCCTGATAGGCACGTCCGGATTTTTTCTGTTTCTCGATATCCTCAGACACCCATTGGGCCTCAGCCGCCGAGTCCCATATGCCCTGCACTAAGACTTTTTTACCGCCCTGATCTTCGGTCCACAGGGTCTTGCCCAGACGCGCACTATTGGCCTTAATCAGCCCCGCGGCCGCCCCCAGAATGTGCTTGGTTGAGCGATAGTTACGCTCCAGCCGGATGACCTCGGCACCCGGATAATCGCGCTCAAATTTCAGGATATTATCGACCTCCGCCCCGCGCCAGCCATAGATCGACTGGTCATCATCGCCGACACAGCACAGATTGCGATCCGAATTGGTCAGTATCCGCAGCCACAGATACTGGGCGACATTGGTGTCCTGATATTCATCGACCAGAATGTACTTAAAGCGGGCGTGATACTGGGCCAGGACTTCATGATATTGCGTGAAAATTTTCAGGGTATGCAACAACAGATCCCCGAAATCGCAGGCATTAAGCACCCGCAGGCGATCCTGATACTCGGCATAGATCTCCGCACCCTTGCCGAACGCGAAATCAGCTCCTTCATCACATTTTTTGGCATCGTTCAGTTTGGCAACCTGTTCGGGCGTCAGCCCCTTGTTCTTCCACTGATCAATAAAGTGCGCCAAAGTCTTGGGTGGAAAGCGTTTGGTGTCGATCCGGCGGCCTTCGATGATCTGCTTTAGCAAACGCACCTGATCGTCATCATCAAGGATGGTGAAGGTCGATTTTAGCCCCACCAGTTCGGCATGACGGCGCAGGATCTGGGCGGCGATCGAATGGAACGTCCCCAGATTATAAAGCCCGGTGGCCGCAGGCCCAATCAGACGCTCGGCCCGCTCGCGCATTTCACGCGCCGCCTTATTGGTAAAGGTCACGCACAGGATCTCAGACGGCCGCGCCAGCCCCTGTTTCAATATATGCGCGATCCGGGTCGTCAGCACCCGCGTCTTGCCTGTGCCCGCCCCGGCCAGCACCAGAACCGGCCCGCTCACCGTGCGCACGGCTTTGGCCTGCTCGGGGTTGAGACCGCTCAGATAATCCGGCGCAGACGCACCAAGATGGCTTGATGCCTGAACGCTTATAGGAATTGCACTCATGTATGAACCATAGCTTAGGGCTTTGGGTATTCCCAAAGCCGATGCGGCAGAACCGTCACGCCGGAGCCCTTCATCTGTTTTCCTGGATGAAAGGCTCTGATTTTTGTGGTCGCTCTTTCTGATCCATCAAATGAATCCATTTGATGGGAAAACGCTCCACGGCGCGCGAGTCATGTTTTGTTCGCATCATAAGCCGATTTTCAACCGCGATCCAAATCATATCGCCGTTTATGCCCACACAGCGCAAACCTTACCCCCTATAAGTTTTTTTAAGAAACTAACAGGGGGTAAAAAAGCGGTGCAAAATCAGGCTTTCTTTTTCTTCGCACCACCCGCCTTGGCCTGCACGAAGGCGAGCGCCGACAGACGGCAGAACGACGCCAGAAGCGATTCGCCGCGCCGGGAGTCGAGGTCCGCGATCAGGGCCGCCAGACTTACCCTGCGCTCCTTGGACATATCCTCAAGCACCGTCCAGAACTCCGGCTCCAGCGCCACCGACGTGGCGTGTCCGGCAAGATTAACAGAGCGTTTTTTTAAACCAGGCATGAGGTTCCTCCAACTTCACGACGTCTTTCCACGACAGCGTATGTTTCTTTGGGGTTTATACTGTACTTGGATGAGGTACATTTATTCATGGTAATGCGCGGTATTATAAGACCATGTCCATAAAGGCTAATTTAGAACATGACTTTATTGTTTAACACTCGTCCTTTTTATTACCATCTAACGGACTTAGCAATCGTTGATCCAGTTTTTTTGACTCCAAATCTGCCTTTTTTATTTCAACATTTCTAATCTTGGTTGAGATTCCAAATATTATACGGTTTTCACCCGCCTTCTTTTGCTTATCAGCCTTGTTTTTGGCTTTACGCGCCTTGTTGAGATTTACGATATTGGACATGAAAACTATTCTCATTACTACAAAGGTTCAAAAAACCGGCTTTCGCACCACGAATCAAAAAAGAACTTCACTTTTATACTTAAAAACGAAACCATATGAAGTGAGCATGTTACCCTCTCCGGCGCGACTTGCGCGCAGTTGCAGCATAGTTCTACCCTTCCATGATTTTGCCTTAAGTAGACCCATAGAATATATGCGGGGCCCCACCGGTCATTTACAGGCTTAATTATACGCCTGCCGCAATACCGCATAAATGAAATTTAACGTGATTACCGCCGCCTTTACCCTATAGTGTCGGTATCCGGTACCAACCACCTTATCTTACAGCGAGCCCCTTCATGAGATTACTGCTTAATCTGCTTTGGTTCATCTTCGGCGGCTTTATCTGCGGCTGCCTGTGGCTGCTGGGCGGGTTCTTTCTGGCCATCACCATTGTCGGCCTGCCGTGGGCGCTGTCCGCCTGGCGCATCGCCGGCTTTGCCTTCTGGCCGTTCGGTAAGGAAATCGTTGACCGCGATGATCACACCGGCCGCAACGATATCGGCACCGGGGCCATCGGGTTGTTTCTCAATATTATATGGTTCGTTTTTGCCGGCTGGTATATTGCGCTGGCCCACCTGATTGCCGCGGTAGGAGAGGCGATTACCATTATCGGCCTGCCGTTTGCGTTTAAGGATCTGCAACTGGCACAACTGGCCTTGGCACCGGTCGGTAAAATGGTGGTTGAAAAGCGCTGATCCATCGGACAAAGTCCCCGCGTCAACATACGGGGGATTACCTGATGCCTATCGACCGCCGCCATCTTTTGGGCGCAGGCCTGATCGCCAGCATGACCATACCGACGGGTTCGCATTCCGAAACACGCCCGGCGGACAGTTCCGAAGTCATGCCGCTGTGGCCCAAGGGTCCGGCAGGTGACCTAAATCCCACACGCACTGAAGTCGCCGCCCCGTCCGGCAACACCAAACGCTTTGTCACCGGCGTGTCCCAGCCGCGCCTGACCATCTATCGACCGCAAAAACCCAATGGGGCGGCCATGCTGGTCATTCCCGGCGGCGGCTACCGCTTTGTATCGATCGACAACGAAGGCCATGAAATTGCCCGCTGGCTGGCGGCCCAAGGTGTCACCGCCTTTATCCTGACCTACCGCCTGCCGGCTGAGGGCTGGGCGACACCTCATCTGGCACCGCTGGCGGATGCCCAACGCGCGATCAGACTCATCCGCCACCACCATGCCAGCTACGGCATCGATCCCGACCGAACCGCCGCCATGGGCTTTAGCGCGGGCGGGCACCTGTGTGCGTCCCTTGCGACCCTGTTTGATCATAAGGCTTATGAAGCCGTCGACACGGCGGATTCTTTAAGCGCCCGCCCCGCCCTGTTCGCGCCCATCTACCCGGTGATTTCGATGGCAGCCGGCATCTCGCACGGCGGATCGCGCACCAATCTGCTGGGCGCGGCCCCGACTGAAGACATGGCAAATCAGTTTTCGACCGACAAGCAGGTAAGCAAAGCCACCCCGCCCGCCTTTATCGCCCACAGCGAAGATGACGGCACAGTGCCGGTGGCCAATGCGCTTTTGTTACGTGAAGCACTCAAAACCCACGGCATAAAGGTCGAAACCCACCTGTTTGCCGAAGGCGGCCACGGCTACGGCATCAACGCCCCCAGGGCCAAATGGGACGATCTGTTCCTGAGCTATGCGCGCGCCAGAGGACTTTTTTCTTAAACCTCAGAGGGTTAAGGCGCGCTATAACATTACAAAAAATTCATATTAACACATTGATTTTGTTTAATATATTAAATCGGCGTCATGACATCCATTTAATTTGAAACCAAACCATCCTTGCGTCATTTAGGGGTCAGTTCCGAAGCAAACCCGCTTCAAATCTGTACCCCAACCCCACACACAAGGATGTTTAAAATGACCTATTCTGTCACCCCGTTTATCTTTTCGTTCGCCGCTCTGGTTATGGCCGCGTCCCTCCTGACCATCAGTTCCGCCCCGGCGGCCCCTGAACCGGCGACCTATGCGGTAGCCACCTCTGCCGACCACAACGGTTAATCCGTCCACTGACTGACCGCGAGGGATCAATATGCGTAAACCCAGCCTTATCACCTGCCTGTTCATGGTCACGCCGGTCGTGTTTGTGGCCGCTTTGAGTGGGCGCGCTCAGGCGGCCACCGAACTGGAACTCAAGCACATGGTGGCCCGCGTCGTCGTCACCCCCGAAGATCGCGCCGATATCGATCTTAAGGTTAAAAACAACCCAAAACTGCCTAAGCTGACGGTCAGCCACAAAGGCGATAAGCTGATCGTCAGTGGCGGCCTTAACCGTAAGGTCAAAAGCTGCGGTAGCCATATCAACCTGGCAATCGGTGACGGCAAGACCTACAGCCGCCGCACGGTCGAGGTTTTGGGCGTCGGCCACATCAGCTATGATGACCTGCCCATCATCTATGTCCGCACACCGCGCGATGTGCGCCTGTCGGCTTCCAGCCCGACCTTTGGTGAGATTGGCGACAGTCGCGCCTTGAAATTGTCCCTGTCCAGTTGCGGCACGTGGACTGTGGGCGCGGTCTCAGGCCCGCTTGAACTGGCCAATTCCGGGTCCGGTGACATTCGCATCACCTCAGCCGGAGACACCCGTGTGGCGACATCTGGCTCCGGCGATGTGGCTCTGGGGCCGGTCCGAAAGCTGGACCTGTCCAACTCCGGCTCATCGGATTTCAGTTCAGGTAATGTCGGTGGCCCTGCCAGCATCAGCAATTCCGGATCGGGCGACCTGAGCCTTGGGGCGATCAACGGCAACCTTTCGATCCGGACCTCCGGCTCAGGGGACGCCGTCGTTGCCCGCGTCGAAGGCAATGTCGATATTTCCGGCGCCGGCTCAGGAGATTTTTCCATCCGCGACGGTCACGCCGACCGCGTCAGCATCAGTCTGGCGGGATCGGGCGACGTTCACTTTGGCGGCAGCGCCGGTGATGTCGATGCCTCAATCGCAGGCTCCGGCGATGTCCGTCTTGGCCGCGTCACCGGCAGCGTTAATAAGCGCGTGATGGGCTCAGGCTCGGTGCGGGTTGGAAATTAACCGGCGTCAGGTTTAATTAGATCAAGCTGGGTCTCAATGGCACGTTTGCAGCCAATCGGATCGGCCATCGGCCCAAACTTGGTGGCCGATGAGCCGGTGCCGGTGACCGTCACCGTGCCGTAGTTGAGCAACCGCCCCAGAAAGCTTTGATAGACATGGATCGACTCGACCTTGGACAGTCGCTGCTCACTTGTGGTGCGGCTGAGCAGGCCAAATTTCGAAATCACCCTGCGGTCGGTCAGCACAAAGTCGGAATTGTAGTAATAGATCAGCGCCTTGATCAGGCTCTGCACCCCGATCAGGACGGCGATCAATATGACGATATGGGTGAAGGATAGCGCGCTTAACCACCCCAGCGCCTGCGTCGCCCGCTCATCAGCCAGGGTCTCACTTAAATCACCGGTGATGCGCCCCCCGATGAACGTCCAGAAAATGGCCAGCACCAGCGCCGTACCAATCCATTTGGTGAAGGGCTCCAGAAACACTGCCCAATGCACCTTGGCGTCATAAAGGATTGGCTCCCCCACACTCAAAGCCGTATCGACATACCGCGCCATATCATCCCCCAAAGAAAAGGCTATGCTCCCTTTCGGAACATAGCCTTTTTCTCGCCTAATTGTACAGAGCGCCCTTAACCCGGTTCAACCATGTTTTCCGGGCGGACGAACTGATCAAATTCTTCGTTGGTCAGGTAGCCGCCGCCAACGGCTTCTTCGCGTAAGGTCGTGCCGTTTTTGTGAGCGGTCTTGGCGATCTTGGCGCAGGCATCATACCCCAGCTTACCGTTCAGCGCCGTGACCAGCATCAGAGAGTTTTCAACCCCCTTTTTGATGTTGTCGATGCGCGGCTCAATGCCGACCACGCAGTTATCGGTGAACGACACCGCCGCATCGGCCAGCAGACGCACGCTTTGCAGGAAGTTATAGGCCATGACCGGATTATAGACGTTCAGTTCAAAATGGCCTTGCGACCCGGCAAAGGTCAGCGCCGCATTGTTGCCAAAGATCTGCACACAGACCTGCGTCATCGCTTCGCACTGGGTTGGGTTGACCTTGCCCGGCATGATCGACGACCCCGGCTCATTTTCCGGCAGGGCCAGCTCGCCCAGACCCGCGCGTGGGCCGGAGCCTAAGAAACGGATATCGTTGGCAATTTTAAACAGTGATGCGGCGACGGTATTGATAGCGCCGTGGCTGAACACCATCGCATCATGGGCCGCCAGAGCCTCAAACTTGTTCGGCGCGGTTGTGAACCCAAGGCCGGTGATGGCGGCGATCCGGTCTGCCACGCCCTCGGCAAAGCCAATCGGCGCGTTCAGGCCGGTGCCGACCGCCGTGCCACCTTGCGCCAATTGCATTAACTTCGGCAGGGTTTGCGAAATGCGCTCAATGCCGTTGGTCAGTTGTTGGGTATAGCCGCCGAACTCCTGCCCAAGCGTCAGAGGGGTCGCGTCCTGAGTGTGGGTGCGGCCGATCTTGATGATGTCTTTCCAGGCCTCGGCCTTGTCGTTCAAGGCATTGCGCAGGGTCTGAAGCGCCGGCAGCAGGCGGTGCACGATCTCTTCGGCACAGGCGACATGCATGGCGGTCGGATAGGTGTCGTTCGACGATTGCGACATGTTGACGTGGTCATTGGGGTGGACCGGCTTTTTGGTGCCCATTTCTCCGCCGAGCATTTCAATGGCCCGGTTGGAGATGACTTCGTTGGCATTCATGTTCGACTGGGTGCCCGACCCCGTCTGCCACACCACCAGTGGGAAATGCTCATCGAGCTTACCCTCGATCACTTCGTTGGCGGCGGCGATGACGGCATTGCCAACCGCCGGGTCAAGCTTACCCAGCGCCATATTGGTTTCCGCCGCCGCGCGCTTAACGATACCGAGTGCCCGCACCACCGGCAGGGGCTGCTTTTCCCAGCCGATCTTGAAATTGCCAAGCGAGCGCTGCGCCTGTGCGCCCCAGTATTTCGAATTATCAACCTCAATAGGTCCAAAGGTATCGGTCTCGGTGCGGGTGGTTTTGGTCATGACGGGGGCCTCTTGAACGGTTGGGTCGGGGGTCGCGGGCGTGGCTACGGGCGGCGATTCAGCCTCAAATGTCTTAACCGGCGGCTTATTCGACTTTTTCGATCCGAACAGTCCGCCAAACAAGCCCTTGCCCCCAATACGATGGCCCATAGTTCGCACTCCGCAAAAATACGCACATTTCCTATGACTTCAGACCCGAAAGTGCAAACCCTTTGTGCCGCCTGTAGAATTATTCTCAAAGCCAGGATTGGTCATACAAATTACCGTCTATTTTGTCATGAAAGCTGTGTCAGGGGTTGACCGAACCGAAAATTCCGCAATTATGTCCGACAAATACAATGCCAAAAGGCACGCGACCACCAGGGATGATAAGATGTTCACGTTTTCACGGCGCGCGACATTGTTTACCGCGACGGCTTTTGCCAGCGCGGGCTTAAGCACGACCGGTCGTACGCAACCGAAATTTGCCAGCTATGAGCCGTTCCCGCTCAGTGCGGTGCGGCTGAAACCGTCGATTTTCCTGACATCGATTGAGGCTAACCAAAAATACCTTCTGGGGCTGGAACCCGACCGTTTGCTGCACAATTTCCGCGCCGGTGCGGGTCTTGAGCCCAAGGGCAAGCTTTATGGCGGCTGGGAAGCGCGCGGGATTGCGGGCCATAGTCTGGGCCACTATCAGTCCGCTTGTTCCTTGATGTTTGCTCAGACCGGTGATGAGCGGTTCAAGGACCGCGCGCTCTATGTGACCCGCGAACTCACTGAGGTTCAGGCCAAGCAGGGCGATGGCTATGCGGGCGGCACAACGGTTGATCGCGACGGTAAAACGGTCGATGGCAAGGTCGTTTACGAAGAACTCCGCAAAGGCGATATCCGCACGTCGGGCTTTGATCTCAACGGCGGCTGGGTGCCGGTCTATACCTACCATAAGGTGTTTGCCGGCGCGCTGGATGCACATAAATACTGCAACGATGCAGCGTCCTTAAAGGTTGCCATCGGTCTGGGCGACTACTTCGGCAAGATCATTGAGGGCCTGAGCGACGATCAGGTGCAGCAGATCCTGCGCTCCGAACATGGCGGCATCAACGAATCCTATGCCGAACTTTATGCCCGCACCGGTGACAAACGCTGGCTGACCTTATCGCAGCGCCTGTGCCACAAGGCCGTGCTTGATCCGCTGGCGCAGGGGCGCGACGAACTGAACGGCAAACACGCCAATACCCAAATCCCCAAGGTGATCGGTGCCGCCCGTATCTATGAACTGGCGCAGAGTCCAGACCACGCCAAAACCGCACTGTTCTTCTGGGAGACCGTCACCAAAGACCACAGTTATGTCATCGGCGGCAATTCCGACCATGAGCATTTCGGCCTGCCGCGCCAGTTATCAACGCGCCTGGATCAGCAGACCTGCGAAGCCTGCAACACCTATAACATGCTGCGTCTGACCCGGCATCTTTATGGCTGGTCAGGCGATGCGCGCTATTTCGATTTTTATGAGCGCGCCCACCTCAACCACATCATGTCGCAGCAGGACCCGGCCACGGGGATGTTCAGCTATTTCTCGCCGCTGGTGTCAGGGTTTGGGCGGGTACATTCGACGCCCGATAACGACTTTTGGTGCTGCGTTGGATCGGGTATGGAAAGCCACTCGAAGCACGGCGAGAGCATCTATTGGAAATCAGGCAACCGCGTTGCCATCAACCTTTACTATGCCTCAAGCCTCGACTGGGCCGAAAAGGGTTTCAGGCTCGATATGGACACGGCCTTTCCGTTGAAAGACAGCGTGGCGATCCGCATCACGAAGGCCCCGAAAACAGGCGCGCCGGAGTTGGCCCTGCGCGTGCCCGTTTGGGCCAAATCACCGTCTCTGACCCTGAACGGTAAGGCCGTAACCGCCGCGCCTAAGGATGGATACATCACCCTGACCGGCCTGAAAACCGGCGACGTACTTGCGCTGAGCCTGCCCATGACGACCTATCATGAGGCCATGCCGGACGATGCCAATCTGGTGGCTTACTTAAGCGGCCCTCTGGTGCTGGCCGCCGATCTGGGGCCGATGAATGCGGCGTGGGAAGGCTATGACCCGGCGATTGTGGCTGATAGCGCCGACGGTGTGATGATACCCGCATCGGGGAATCATACCTATACATTAGCCGACAAAGGCCGCCCGGATGACCTTACCTTAAGCCCCTATTTCGCTCAGAATAATAACCGCACCGCCGTCTATTTCCGCAGGTTTTCACCTGCTGAATGGCAGGCGGTTGAGGTCGGCTATAAGGCCGATGCCAAGGCGCGCGCCGCCCTTGCCGCAGCGACCGTTGACCACATCCGACTAGGCGAACAGCAGCCGGAAAAGGATCACAATTTCGACGGCACGCCTAATACCAGCGTCATCAGCCATCTGGCCTTACGCGGGCGGATGATGAACCGCGGCTATTTCCAGTTTGAGATGACGGTGAAACCCGGCCCCTTGGCGCTTCAGGTCACCTATGCCGGCCGCGATCGCAACAAAGACTTTAACATCCTGATCGACGGCCAGCCATTTGTGCGCGAACGTCTGGAAGGCGAGCCAACCACCACCATGAACACAAAGACCTATCCCCTGCCCGCCACGCTCACCGCCGGTAAATCAAAAATCACCGTGCGGTTTGAGGCCGACCGCGATCAGTGGACTTCGGTCTACGACGTGCGCGTGTTCCGCACCGACCCGGCCAAAATTTGAACTTCAATAAAAAACAAAAGAGGATACTCATGCTGAAAACCCTTACCTTAGCGGCCCTTACGGCCACGGTGGCCTTTGCGCCGCTGGCGGCCAGCGCCCAGAATACAACCACCATTGAGGCGTCGCTGAAAGCTGACAAACCCGGCCCGGAAATTTCGCGCTATGTCTATGGCCAGTTTTCGGAGCATCTGGGCCTTGGTGTCTATGACGGCATCTGGGTCGGCGAAAACTCCTCTATCCCCAATACCCGCGGCATCCGTAACGATGTGGTCGCGGCCTTGAAAGCCATCAAGATGCCGGTCGTGCGCTGGCCCGGCGGTTGTTTTGCCGACGAATATATGTGGCGCGACGGCATTGGCGAACGCGCCAAACGCCCGGTGCGCAAAAATAACTGGTGGGGCGGCACGCCCGAAGACAACCAGTTCGGCACGCACGAATTCATGGACTTTGTTGAGCAGGTCGGCTCAGAAGCTTATTTTTCGATCAATGTCGGCTCCTCCAACCCGACCGAAATGCGCGAATGGATCGAATATCTGACCTCACCCGGCGAAGACACTCTGGCTAAGGAGCGCCGCACCAATGGCCGCGACAAGCCGTTCAAAGTCCCGTTCATCGGCATCGGGAATGAGAGCTGGGGCTGTGGCGGCAATATGACGCCGGAATACTATGCTAATGAACTGCGCCGCTTTGAGTCGTTTTATCACAAGGGCGCGGATAATTCCGGCGTGCGCGTAGCGTCAGGGGCCAATTCGTTCGATGTCAACTGGACGGATGTGGTCATGAAAAACGCTGCCCGCCACATGGACGCGATCAGCCTGCATTACTACACAATCCCTACCGGCAACTGGACGACCAAGGGCGTGGCCACCGCCTTCCCAACGGCGGAATGGAACGCGACCTTCTATCAGACCATGCGCATGGATGACCTGCTGAAGCAGCACATCGCCGTGATGGACAAGCACGATCCGAAAAAGCGCATCGCCCTTTATGTTGATGAATGGGGCACCTGGTACGACGTCGAAAAAGGCACCAATCCCGGTCACCTTTATCAGCAAAACACCCTGCGTGACGGTGTTCTGGCGGCGGCTAATTTTAACATCTTCCACAACCACACTGACCGCGTGAAGATGACCAATATCGCCCAGACCATTAACGTCCTTCAGGCCATGATCCTGACCGACAAGGAAAAGATGGCCCTGACGCCGACCTATTACGCCTTCAAGATGTACGTGCCGTTCCAGGATTCGATCCCGCTGCCGATTGAGGTTACCGCCCCAACGCTCAGCGCCGGTAAGGATAAGGACGGTAAGGATCAGACCTTCCCCGCCTTTAACGTCACCGCCGCCAAGGCCAAGGACGGTAAAACCTATGTCGGCGTCGCCAATATGGACGCCGATAAGGGCTATAAGATCAATATCGATCTGGGCACGCTCAAGGCCAAAAAAGTCTCCGGCGACGTGCTGACGGCGACAAAGCTCGACGCCCACAACGTACCCGGTCAGAAGGAAGCTATCTTCCCGGTCGCCTATAAGGGCGGCAAGATCGCTGGTGGCAAGCTGACGCTCGATGTCCCGGCCAAGTCGGTCGTGGTCGTCGCGGTCGAGTAGGCCCCTCCTCCCTATCAAGCTTGGCGAAGATGGGGAGGTGTCGAGTTTACGAGACGGAGGGGTATTTCCCACCCTAACCTTACCCCTCCGGCTTTCGCCGCTACGCGCCGAAATCCACCTCTCCATAAATGGGGCGGAGAAACAAAAAAGGCCCGCCTTAACCGGCGGGTCTTTTTGTTATCCATCGCGCTTATTGTATTTTGATAATAATTCTCATATCAGTACACTCAGCCTCAAAACACCTCCGAAAGGTAATATTATGCGCACATTTATGCTGACCGCCGCCGCACTGGCCCTTACCGCCGCCCCGCTGACCGCTTTGGCCGAAACTCATTCCGGCGAGTTCAAAGGCACCGGTATTTCCGGCACCGTGACAGTCATCGACGCGCCCAAGGGTGTGGTGCTGAAAATCGAAGTCGCGGGCCTGACCCCCGGCTGGCACGGCATCCACTTCCATGAAAAAGGCGACTGCGGCGATGAGAAATTCACCAATGCCGGCGCGCATGTCCATGAACACGGCCTGCCGAAAGTTACCCACGGCCTGCTGAACGCTGAGGCCAATGATTCCGGCGACCTGCCTAATATTTTCGCAAATACAGACGGTAAGGCGACGGCTGAAATCTATTCGACTTTGGTGTCGGTCAAGGGCGCGACTGGCCGTCCGGCCCTGCTCGATGCTGATGGCGCCGCCGTGGTCATTCACGCCAATGCCGACGACCACACCACCCAGCCGATCGGCGGCGCTGGTGCCCGCGTGGCCTGCGCAGTTATCAAGTAGGCACTGCAATATTGGATGATAAAAAAGCCCTCCGGATTATCTCCGGAGGGCTTTAAGTTTAAGGGGAACGCTACTCAGGGAAGCTGTTAAAAATACCCGAACTATTCTTTAATCTTGGAAATCTTGGTGCCGTCGATGGTGACACCCGCCATCAGACCTTGCTGATTGAAGGTGAAGGCATAGGCGTCATCCTTTAACGTCGAGGTCGACAGGTTTTTCGCCACACCTTCATCGACAATCACGACCGTTGGGCCGACGCCGATTTCCCAACCTTGGGTGTCATGGATGTATTTGACAGCATTGTCGTTCATCAGGAACACGGCATAGCCGTAGGACTGCGCCCCGGCCTGAAGACCCCAGGAACCGGAGAACGAGTTATAATAAGAATCGGCCTTACCTGAATGCATCAGCACGCCTTCACCGTAAGCACCGCCGAAAACCAGACCAGCCTTGACGATATTCGGGAAAATCAGCACGGCCTTGGCCTTGGAACCAATCAGCTTGGCAGTAGGGTTTGACGCATAGAGGCTGTTGAGGGCCTGATTGGCTTCGACCGTCAGTTCGCCTTTGGTGGCCGCTTCGGCGGGTGCGGCGATCAGCGCAGGAGCGACCGTCGCTGTGGTCAGGGCCAGAGCCATGGCGAGGCTCATCAGCGTCTTTTTCGGGGCGGGCATTACAGCAGTTTTCGTCATAGGGTCGTTCCTTCGGGGTTGTTGGAATTGACGACAACCTACATCCGCCCGCGTGAGGAATCCCATGCGGATTGTCAGGCCATAAATAAGGATAACATCAGGCGCTCATAGCCCCAAAAGCGGCCTTGGGCCGGGACACAACAGTCGGCCATAATCACGGTCACGGCGGCGGAACACCCCCGGAAAATCACCCATCTTATCACCGATATCGAGGATGACCTGAACATGCAGATGCGGGGCCCAGCCGCCGTTTTCATGGGCGTCACCAAGCGTTGCGATCACATCCCCTGCCGCAACCTCTTTGCCGACATAGAGTTCCTCAAGACTGTCACGGCTGAGGTGACCATACAGCGTCCAGAACACCAGATCCGGCGTGACCATATGCTCAAGGATGATCGTCGGGCCGTAGTCTTTCAGGTTATCGTTGTCCTGAAAACTATGGACACGACCGTGGATCGGCGCATGAACCTCAGTCCCAGCCGGTGCCCAGATATCGAGCGCCAGATGGATCGTGCGCGGCTCATCCTCAGCATTGGTGGCGGCAAACACATCGCTGTCGTACAGCGCGCGGTCTTCGTCATAACCGCCGATGCGGATACCGTCACCGATATCGAGCGGCATGTCCGTGCTCCACCCTTCGGCGGCCATGCCCGCCGCATCTAACTTAAGTGGCCGCGCCGTGTTCAGCCCCGCCATGACCGGCGCCGGTTTAACAGTGCGCGCGGATAACCAGTCCTGATAAAGCTTAAAACGGGCGGTTGCAGCAGCCATATCCATGAAGACAATCCTTTCTATTGCGGCGATTAGTCATAGCGTAGTGTTGCATCGCTGATAAAGCCGATTATTCTGTGATTATCAGCGTCACAAGGCATCCGCGCGCTTTCATACTGAACTGTTAAAGGCTCTCTGATCATGGCTCAGGCCCACGCCCGTATCGGCACCGAAAACTTTAAGACCGACATCGAAGCCGGTGGGCGTACGCTGATAGCCGACGAGCCGGAATCGCTGGGCGGCAAGGGCGCGGGCTTTACGCCCTATGAGCTATTGCTGTCGGCGCTGGGAGCCTGTTCGTCGATTACCCTTAAGATGTATGCCGACCGTAAGGGTTGGCCGTTGACCGGCATCGATGTGAAGCTTCATCACACCAAGATCGATGACCGATCCGTCATTACCCGCACCGTGACCTTGACCGGCGATCTGAGCGACGAACAGCGCACCCGACTGGCCGAGGTGATCGAGCGCACCCCGGTGACCCGCACACTTAAGGAAGGTGCGGATATCGCGACAACCTTTATTGAGAACACCGGAACATAATCGACAACCTGCGTCCGCGCGGTCGGATCAGGCCGCAGATCTTATCCGACCGGCGCGGCGCGATACCGTGCATCCACTGATACCGTGCCTCACCCGCGATCAGCAGCAGGCTGCGCCGGTGCAGATAGTACGACCTGACATCCTGACGGGCCTTATCGGCGGGACGCACAAAATCCATCATCAGGCCGGCCCCCAGGCTTAGAATCGCTACGGATTTTACCACCTCGTTATCGCGGTCCATGTGCGCGCCAATGCCCTGCCCCGGCTGATATTCATTGACGCCAAACCGCGTCGCTACACATGGTAAAATACCATCGGCACATAACCGCTCAGCCACCTTGCCAAACCGATCCGGCGGCACAGAGGCGCGGTAGGCTTGCGCCAGCCCCAGTTCGGTATCGTCATAATCACCACCATACCATTGCCGCCGTCGCCCCAGTTCCAGCGACCACGGTCGGGCGTCGATATCCGCCATGAGCGCCGCCTCAAGCGCCTCATCAACATAGTTTGCGCGATAAACCAAACCCGCTAAAGCCGGTGGATCAAACAGGCCCAGCACAGGCGGACCGCCACTAAGTTCACAGACACTTACCATGAACAAATAGTGAACATAAATTCCGCCGGTTCTCAAGCTTTATTTGCGTGCGTCACGCAAAGCCTAAAACTTGAAACCGGTGCGCAGGCTGATCGAATAATTGTCATAGTCGCTGTATTTTTCGCCCTCGGCCTCCAGCGACAGGTAGCCATATTCATTGCCCGCCGAAATGCGCATCCCCACCACCGGCGCCCCGCCCGTGATGTCGCCGCCGTTCAGGGTAAAGGGCGTGCCGTCGCCAAAGCGGGCGACCGTATCATCGATATTGACCAAAAAATTGCTGCGGTAGCCGACCCAGGCTTCGGGCCGGATCAGGGCATCTGTTTTGGCGCGCCCCAGATAAAGGATCGCCGCGGCACTGGCCAGATGACTGGTGCGGTCATCGATGCTCAGGTCAAAGCTGGAGCCGCCGCCGGTCTCGGTACGGGCATCTTCTTTCAGGCCGTAATAATCGACTGAGACCACGGGTTTCACACTGACCGGCCCCAATGCCGTCTCATAGGACGCGCCGAAATTGCCGCTTAAAGAATAGCCGTTCCATTTGCCGGTCGAAATCAGCGCGGAATAGTCAGACAGCAATTCCCGCTCGCTCTTGAACATCGTCCGGCCCATACCCGCACTGGCCCAGCCCTTAAGCTTACCGGCATTGACGCGCCAGTAACCGCCGACCGTGATGTCTTCGGCGGAGGTCGTTTCATTGGCGGTGGCATAGGTGTCCTGCGGCGATGTGGTCGTATAGGACACATAGACGCCGATGGCCTGATGGCTGCCAAGCCCGCGTTCGGCCCCGCCCGCAAAGCTGAAACCGGTGCTTTCAAAGCCGGTCGTCTCCCCGCGTTCGCGCTTTAAGCTATAGCCATATTCCTGGAGCCAATACTGGGTTTGCCCTTCATCCGGCAAGAAGGATTGCTTGGCCAGGGACTGGTTCAGGGACTGATGGCCCTTGGACAGGGTCAGCAGGTTTTCACCGGAATAGTCGGGTAGAAAAGCCGTATAGACCTTGGTGAAGCCGGATTGCGTGGTTTCACTCAACATCGTGGTGGTCGTGTCTTCGTCGCTGGCGGCCGCCGTCAGAATAGCGCTCAGGGCCGAATATTCATTCACATTCAGGCCCGACTCGGCCTGAGTGCGCACGCGGAAATCGGCATAGAGATTGGTATTGGCCTCACCGGTCGCCAAGGCCACCTTATAGAGCCACGGCACGTTCTCATCCATATCCTCAAGATCAAGCGTGCCGTAGTCGATATTGGAACCGTTCAAGAGAGTGAACCGGGTCGGGGTCTGGATAATCTTATCCAGCGACAGGTAAAGGGCCGCGCCATCATCAAAGGTGGTTGTGCCGGAATTGATCAGGATTGGTGTGTCCGGGCTTTGGGTTTGTAACACCATATAAAGCTCAGCTTCGCTGCCCAGATGCAGGGATGACAGGTTAAGCTGCGACCCTGCCGACAGACCGAGACGGGCATCGGCGATATCTACGGCCACCGTACCGGCGCCGGTCAGCTTACCCAGCACGATCGCATCGTCGCTAAGATTGAGACTATTCGCGCCTGCGCCAAAATCGACATTGCCGTAAAGATAGCCACCGCTAAGGTTAAGGCTATCATTGCCGGAGCCGAACTTGACATCGCCTGCTATATAGGGCGCAGCATAGTCGTCATCGTCAGGATATTCATCGGTGATGTTGAGATTCGTTGCCACCGTATTGCCGCTCAGGTCGATGGCGACCCCACGATTAACGGCGGTGTCGGTGACATCGTCTTCGTCCTCATCGCCCGGCGTGATGCTGGCGGAAATGCTGCCGTTAACGGTGATCGAGGTTAGGGTGTTGGACTGATCGCGGATGGCCGTGGCATTGGCGGTCGTGCCGTAGCCATAGGCCGTAATCGACCCGCCGGTTTTGATGTTCAGTGCCTGCAGATTGGCACCGGAAGCTATATCCAGCCCATAGGCCGTATCATAATCGGTTGTGGTTGATGACGCCCCCAAAGATCCCGATATATCGAGTTGCCCGACTTGCGCCCCGGCAAGCAGTGACAGCCCGCGCGCTATGCCCTCATAGGCGGTCGCCCCCACCGATCCGGAAATCGAGATACCGTTGGTGATGGTGGTGTCATAGCCGCGCCCCGCGATCTGCACCGCCGTCGCGTCTATGCCTTCATAGATACCGTAGCTGGCGACCGACCCGCGGATATCCAGACCGTGATTGATCTCATCGGGTTCAATCGCCGTATCGCCAACCACAATCGGGCTAAGGGTGATGGCCTTGCTGTCTGAGCCGATCAGAAGGGCAGCATTACCCCCGTACTGGGCGATGCTGGCCGTGCCTTCTTCGGTATCTTCGATGCCGTTACCGTTTTCATCGGTATTGTCATCATCCGTGCTGGTGACCGCCCCATTAATCAGCACCCCTTGGGTGACGTCGTTGGAAATGCTGACCAGGGCCTTGTTCTGATAGAGATCATCCGCCTCCAGCAGGTCGAGATAGTCCTCACCGATACTGGTATAGCGATAGCCGGTGCCGGTGATACTGCCATCAATGATCAGCGCGCCGTCGATCAGGCCGGAGATATCGACTGCCGACGAATCCTTACCCGTCGCACTGATCGAGCCACTGATATAGGTCTGGCCGGTCTGGGTGCCGGCCAGATTAAGGCCTATGACCTTATCGCCCAGAACCGAAATAGAGCCATCAAAGATGAAATCGCCGGTACGTCCGCCTTCGAGCGAGATGCCATAGGATTGATTACCCTGCACGGTGATCGTGCTGTCGATATCGACCGCACCGGTCAGGAGGCCGGTAGCGCGCACCCCGTACCGGCCGGTGCCTTCTGCAAACACCCCGTCGACCAGATCATCATCGTCTTCGTCCTCAGACGTGTAATCATCAGTGACGGTGATGGTGCCGGACAGGTCGACGGTCGTTGTTCTGGCACCGCTGATCAGCACGCCGGTTGCGTTACTGTCTGACCCCGACATTTCCAGCGTGCCGTTGAGCGTGACGGTGTTGTCGCTGTCGACCGTGACCGCCGTCCCGCTGGTCAGGGTAATCGAGCCATCGCTGGTGACATCGACATTGCCGCCGGTTGAGGTTGCAACCGGCGTGGTGGTCGCCGTAGACACCGTCGTGTCTGCCCAGGCCACAGGTGCTGCGCCCACCGTCAGAACAAGACCAAGCGCCGTGGCGCAGCGGAAGCGGGATATGGGCATGAAACGACTTTCGGTTATCTTAATTTGACCAGAGTCGTTAGAGGGGGAATGGGGGGTAAGTTTGGCCCCTATCTATCCGTCCGGACAAAAACCAGCCGCAAGTTCGCGCATCGTGGCCTGAATATGAAAAGGCCTATACAATGTGTCACAACTTAAATGATAACGACCAACCGTGCGCACCAGTGTCATAAAAACGTAGCCGTCACGGCCTAATCAGCAGGGAATTCTCTTAAGGACTTGCTGATGCGTAATCTCGTTTATGGCCTGTGTGCCGCCGCCCTTATCCTGCCGTCACTGGCCTGCGCCCAGAGCGCGCCACCGCTTAAGGACAAGGCTCAGAACGTCTATTTCATCGACGGTAAGGCTTCACTTAATGAGGCGCTCAAACGCGTGCCCAATGTTGGCCGCGCCAAGAATGTCATCCTGTTTATTGGCGACGGCATGGGCGTCAACAGCGTCACCGCCGGTCGCATTCTGGCCGGTCAAAGCCACGGCGAAATCGGCACGACCTATAAATTGGCGTTTGAAGCCTTTCCCTATACCGGCCTGTCCAAGACCTATTCCACCAACGACTATGTGACCGATTCCGCCAACGGAATTTCCGCCATCACCACCGGCGTGAAAACCATCAATGGTGCGCTGGGTGTGGATGGTTCGGTCAAACGCGGGGACTGCCCGTCGGGCTTAAGCGGCCGGGTAATCACCATCGCCGAACAGGCCAGATTAATGGGTCTGTCAGCCGGGGTTGTCACCACCTCCGGTGTGACGGACGCCACACCCGCCGGCGCCTATGGCCACACCACAACGCGCGGCTGGCGCTCAGATTCAGAGCTGCCCGCTGATGCGATTAAGGCCGGTTGCATCGATCTGGCCCGTCAGATGGTTGAGGCCCCGGCCAATGTCCGCATGAATGTGGTTATGGGCGGCGATCTGGCCCGCTTTACCCCGGAAAGTCAAAAGGGCCGCCGCAAGGATGGCCGCGACCTGACCAAGGCGTGGCTGAAACAAAGCCCTACCGCGCGTTTCCTGCGCACCGAAAGTGAACTGAAAGCCTTTGATCCGCAGTCAAGCGACCATGTGTTGGGGTTGTTTGCCGCCGGTGATCTGCCCTCCCCCATCGATAAGGCGCAAAACCCGGAAAACCCGGCCCTTGCCGATATGACCTCGGCAGCCATTGGCGTGCTTGCCCGTAACCCCAAGGGCTTTTTCCTGCTGGTCGAAAGCGCGTCGATCGATAAGTGGCACCACATGAATGACCCCAAGCGCGCCCTGCGCGATGTCGAGGAACTGTCCAAGGCCGTCGCCGCCGCCCGCGCCGCCACAAATCCAGAAGATACCCTGATTATCGTCACCGCTGACCACAGCCACGGCCTGACGCAATCGGGCTATTCCAGCCTGGGCGAGCCGATTCTGGGGCTGGCCCGCGTTGACGGAGAAAATGTGCTGGATGACCATAAACACCCCTACGCCGTGCTGAATTACGCGACGGGTCCAGGCGACCATGGCCATGAGGATGATCCGGAACTGTCGCAAGACAAACTGACCGCACCGGACGCCAAGCACCCGTCTCTGGTGGCTATGGACAGTGCGGCCCACAGCGGCGAAGACGTACCGGTCTATGCCACCGGCCCGCAGGCCCACCTGCTGACCGGCGTGATGGAATCGAGCTACATCTATCAGGTCATGGCCCATGCCCTAGGCATAGACAGCGATAAGTAATCAGCCGCGGTAATCGTCCAGAGCAATACCGTAGCGGGTGATCTTATCGTAAAAGGTTTTGCGCGGCAGTTTCAGCGCCGCGATGACCTCACGCACATTGCCCGCGTACTGGCTCAGGGTTTCGCGCAGGACCGCCTCTTCGTATTGGCTGACCTGCTCAGCCAGACCCAAAGACCCGCTGTCGGCAGGCAGATGTGCGCTATCGAGGCCAAGGGCGCACAGTTCAGCAAACTGTTCCAACTCACGGACATTGCCGGGCCAGTCATGGCGGCTGAGATAGGCCTGTGTGGCCTGGGTCAGCTTGGGCGGCGGACGGTTCAGGCGCGTCGCCGCCCCCAACAGGAAGTGCTGAAACAGCAACCGGATATCGTCGCCGCGTTCACTTAAGGGCGGCACGCGTAAGGACACCCCGCTTAGGCGGTAATAGAGATCGGCGCGAAACTGGCCGTCCTTTACACTTTGGGTCAGGTCGGTGCGGGTGGCGGCCACAACGCGGATATCCAGACTGCGCGGGCTCTCAGAGCCGACAGGCCAGATTTCACGCGTTTCCAGCACCCGCAGCAGCTTGGCCTGCTGCGACAAACTTAAACCTTCCACCTCATCCAGAAACAGTGTGCCTTTGTTCGCACGTTCAAACCGGCCAATGACCCTTGCCGCGCCGGGACGGTGCCCTGCCTCTATGCCGAACAGTTCGGCCTGAAAACTCTCCTCGGTCAGGGTCGCGCACCCGATATGGACAAAGGGGCGGCTTTTACGGGCACTTAAGGCATGAAGGGCGCGCCCGACACGTTCCTTACCCACGCCGGTGTCGCCGGTAATCAGGGCATCGACATCGGCTTCGGCCACCCGCACGACCACCTGCTTCAGGTAGGTCATGGCGGGCGAGTCCCCCATCAGCAGGTTCTGGGCTGGATTTTCGCGGTCGAGCAACGCCGCGTGAGCCTGACGCAACTGGCGGTTTTCCATGACCAGATCGCGGGTCTGAAGCGCGCGGCGAACCGACTGAATCAGGTCATCGCGGGCAAAGGGTTTTGAGATAAAATCATAGGCCCCGTCTTTCAGGGCCTGCACCGCCATCGGCACGTCGCCGTGACCGGTCATCAGGATCACCGGCAGTTCGGCATCAATCGCCTGAACGCGTTTGAACAGGGTCAGGCCGTCCATGCGTGGCATACGCACATCGGTGACGATCACCCCGTCAAAGGCTGAGGTAATAACCTTCAAAGCATCCGGCCCATTGGAAAAGCCGCGCACCGAAAACCCGTCCAGTTCCAGCGCCTGAATCTGCGCGGATAAAAGATCGGCGTCATCATCGATGAATATGACGTTTCCGGTCATGTCGTGACCTTTAGTCTGAGGATGAAGGTCGCCCCGGCACTTGAGCTTTCCGCGCTCAGGTCGCCGCCAAAATCGCGCAAAATATCATGGGCGATGACCAACCCCAGCCCCAGCCCCTTGGGCTTGGTCGTCATAAACGGCGTAAATAACTGATCCAGCACTTCGGGTTTGAGGCCGGGGCCATTATCGATGACCTTTAGCGTCACCCAATCGTCCGTCACCTCAACCGTCAGGCGCACGGTTGGATTGGGGGTGGCCTCCAGCGCTTCAAAGGCATTTTGCAGCAGGTTGACCAGTACCTGCTCCAGCCGGATACGCCCGGCCATGACAAGTAGGTCAGACTCAATCGGATCGCAGATCAAAGCCACCCGGTTTTCATGCAGGCGGCTCTGGTTCAGCAGGATGGATGACGTGACCGTATCCTGCAGCGGTACGGGCTCAACCTCACCCGTGGCTTTGCGCGAAAAGGTGCGTAGCTCACCGGTAATGTGGCCGATGCGCTCACACATGCGGATGATCTTATCCAGGTTGTCGCTCAGCATCGCCTTGCCGGTTTTGGGGGCGGTTTTGGCGGTGTCCAACAGTTTCACGCTGGTGTCGGCCAGTATGCGGATAGTGGCTACGGGCTGGTTTATTTCGTGGGCCACACCGGCGGTGATCTGGCCCAGGCTGGCCAGTTTATTGGCCTGAACCAGATCGGCCTGAAGACTGCTCAGGCGGCGCTCAGCGTCCCGGCGGTCGTGGATTTCCGCCGACAACCGCGCATTGGTGATGCTGATCTCGCGGGTACGGGCCTCGACATCGCCCTCAAGCCGCTGACGATACTCGGATTCGCGCGCGGCCATTATCGCCCCTTGCGCCTGCCTTAAGCGGACGCGCCGCCACTGCCAGATGATGAGCATGCCGATGAACCCCAGCGCCAGCGCCAGCATTAGGGACGCATTGCGCGCCATATCGAGCGCCGGACGGGCGGTGCTTACGACCTGCAATTGCCAGCCATCGACCGGCACAGCCACCGGGGTCACAAATTCATCCGCGCGCACCGGCGGGCGGGCCTGAAAGCGCAGATCCTGACGGGCGGTGAGCACCACCTTGCCCGCGCGGTCGGTAACATAGGTCGGTTGCGGTGACTGCGCCCAACTGGCTTCAATCGCGTCAAACTCCATCTTGACGACGACCACCCCGATCGGCTTGCCGCCATCGATGACGCTGTGGGCCATGTAGAGCCCCGGCTTATGGCTGACGGTGCCAAGCGCGAACTGTTCGGCCACCACGCCGGTCATGGCCTGCCGGAAATAGGGCCGAAAGCCGTAGTTTTCCCCGACGAATGACACCGGCAAAGCCCAGTTGCTGGCGGCCACGGCCACGCCCCTATCGTCGATCAGATAGATCACTGCCCCGCGCGTTTCCTGACGCAGGCGCTCCAGCTTTTGCGAAATGCGCACAAATCGGGCCGGAGCAGGATTGCGCAGGGCGGCCACCACATCGCTGTCGTCGGCCAGAATAACCGGCACGGCGCGTTGTTTATCCAGCTCACTTTGCAGCACCGCCACCCGCAACTGCGCCGTCACCCGCGCCTCACGTTTCAGGTCATCCAGGGCACTGCGTCGGGTCAGGTCATAGGTCGCCAACAGCGCGACGGCGGCCAGCAGCGCACAGCCTATTCCCGCCCACAGAAGCGGGGACGATAGGGCGATCTTGAGCCGGGGCATATCCATATCACGATCATACGCTCTGGCGGAAAATCGCACAACGAAGATTTAGCGTGTGCGGATTTTCACACAAATATTCAAATGAAACACAACAATATTAAACCAATTCAATTCACTAACAAAATTAACCCCTGCAATTGCCGACACACATCACAGGCATAAACTGATCCTTAACAAAAAATCGTCCCACACAGGTTGAGGAACATTGCCATGCTTATGTCTACACCTTCCGACACGCTTGCGTCCGCCCCCCCGCCAAAAAAGAGCGGGCCGTTATATACCCACCTCTATTTTCAGGTGCTGATCGCCATTGCGCTGGGCGCGGCCATTGGTCACTTTTATCCGCAGACCGGCGAAGCGCTCAAACCGCTGGGCGATGGTTTCATCAAGCTGGTTAAGATGATCATCTCCCCGGTCATTTTTCTGACCATCGTCACCGGCATTGCGGGCATGGGCTCACTCAAAGGGGTGGGCTCGGTCACCGCCAAGGCGTTTGGTTACTTCCTGACCTTTTCGACGCTGGCCCTGATTGTCGGCCTGATCGTCGCCAATGTGGTTCAGCCCGGGCACGGCATGAATATCGACCCGGCCACCCTGCACGACGCCAAGGTCGATGAATATGCCGCCAAGGCCCATGACTCGACCCTGATCGGGTTTGTGATGGGCATTATCCCCACCACCTTCACCTCGGCCTTTGTCGACGGCAACATCCTGCAGGTGCTGTTTATCGCCATACTATTTGGGATTTCGCTGATCTTTATCGGCGAAAAAGCCAAGCCGCTGGTCAACATGCTGGAAACCCTCAGCCACGCCGTGTTCCGTATGGTCCATATCCTGATGAAGGCCGCGCCCATCGGTGCGTTCGGCGCCTTTGCCTTCACCATCGGCAAGTATGGTATCGCCTCGATCGTTAATCTGGCAGCGCTGGTCGGCACATTTTATGCGACCTCAGCCCTGTTCGTCATCGTCATTCTGGGCGCGGTCTGTGCGGCCAACGGTTTCTCGATCTTTAAGCTGATCGGCTATCTTAAGGCCGAACTGCTGCTGGTCTTAGGCACCTCATCATCAGAATCAGCCCTGCCGAGCCTGATGGAAAAGATGGAGCAGGCGGGCTGTAAGCGCTCCGTCGTGGGTCTGGTCGTGCCGACCGGCTATTCGTTCAATCTGGATGGCACCAATATCTACATGACGCTGGCGGCCCTGTTTATCGCTCAGGCCACCAACACCCACCTGACGCTTGAGCAGCAACTATTGCTGCTGTCGGTCGCCATGCTGTCGTCCAAGGGCGCTGCGGGTGTGACCGGGGCTGGTTTCATAACGCTGGCGGCCACCCTGTCGGTCGTCCCTACCGTACCCATCGCCGGTATGGCCATTATCTTAGGGGTTGACCGCTTCATGTCGGAGTGCCGTTCGCTGACCAACTTCATCGGCAATGCGGTGGCCACGGTCGTTGTCAGTCGCTGGGAAAAGTCGGTCGATATGGACACCTTCCGCGCGGCCCTCAACGGCCAACCGGTGATCGAAGCCGAGCCGGTTCTGGCGATCCACGGTGCCCCCGCCGGTGTGCAACTGGGTGAAAAAAGCGCGGATTAATCCCAGCCTCGTTCCAATCATAAAAAATATCTCAGGAGGAAACCATGTCGGTTTCAATCAAGGCTACCGCTTTATCTACAGCCATCGCCGTTCTGGCCCTACCCCTGTCCGTTCAGGCCGAGACGCTTAAATTTTCAGGTGAGGTCAAGGTCTTAACCGACGGCATCTATCGCGGAGTCAGCCAAACCGAAGGTCTGCCGCAATATATCGCCGGAGCGCAGGTCGCCTACGGTAAGGTCTTTGTCGGCACCCTGTTCAAGTCCATGCGCGACCGCACCACCGGCGTCGATAATCAAACTCAGGCCCTCATCGGCTACAAAACCAAGGTCAAGGGCGTCGATGTCACGGCCCGCGCCATCTATAAGCAATATAATGGCGTGCGCCCCGGTATCGACGATGAATTCATGGAATATGACGTTAATCTGGGCCGCAAATTGTCGGATAAGCTGACTGGCAAACTCAATCTGGCCTATAGCCCTGACAACTACGGCAACCGCGCCAAGCAGGCTAACTTTGTTGAGATCGGCGTCGATTATAAGCTGACCCCGCGCCTGAGCTTGCAGGCCGCCAACGGTTTTCGCCATGTCGAGAACGGCACGGACTACACCAGCTATCTGGCCGGTGCGACCTATGCGGTCACCAAGACCCTGAACGCCAGCCTGACCTATACCCATACCGATAAAGCGGATTTAGGCGACAAATACGGCGACGCCACCTTCATCACCCTGTCGAAAAAATTCTGATCCCTCCGCGCCGCCGCCCTCATTTCATGATAATCAGGCCCCAATCCTGATCCGTGAAGAGGTGCTGCGGTGCGTCGTCTTATTGTTCTGAGTTTGGTTGCCCTATGCGTGTTGGCCCTGACCGGGCTTGGTGTGTGGCAAGTGCAACGGCTGATGTGGAAAAATGCGCTGATTACCGCCGTCAATGAACGCACGCAAAGCCCGCCTTTGGCGCTTGAGGCCGACGCCGGTGATTGGCCCGCCCTCACCCAAGACAGAGACGAATATCGCCGCGTCACCGTGACGGGGCAGTTCCTCCACGACAAAGAAGTGCAGGTCTATGCCCTGACCGAAGCCGGGGCCGGCTACTGGGTCATGACGCCGCTGGTGACCGATAGCGGCACTACCATCTTCATCAACCGCGGCTATGTGCCGACCGAACGGCGCGATCCGGCGACGCGCGCTGAGTGGCAAATGTCCGGCCCGGTCACGGTCAACGGCCTTGCGCGCATGTCTCAGGATAAGGGCTGGCTGTTTTTGCCGCCAAATGATCCGGCGGGTGAGCAATGGTCCCTGCGCGACACAAAGCAAATGGCCAATGCGCGGGGCCTTGGCCATGTGGCTGATTATTTTGTTGATGCAGACGCTTCACCGATTACCGGCGGATGGCCCAAAGGCGGCATGACCGTGGTGAAATTCACCAACAACCACCTGTCCTATGCTCTCACTTGGTTTGCCATGGCGGCGTTTCTGGCGGGGTTCACGGTGTGGTGGTTGCGTCGCCCAAAAACCTAGGCCCAAAATTTTAGGCTTTTGCCGACTGAAACCAGTTCATCAGGCGGTCTTCGTTGCGCGCCATGATCGCCAGATGCAGGCGGCGGAACGGCCCGTTCATCATCTCAAGCGAGACATCGAACATCCCAAAGCCCGGACGGGGAGCGGCCGCGGCCACGACGATATCCTTGCGCGGAATGGCGATATCGAGCAGGACGCCCTGATATTCCAGACGGTCTTCGAACACGCGCAATTCACAGCGCCACAGCACCGGCACCACGAACAAAGCGATGCTGACCGGAATCATGCCCAGAACAATGCCGGAAAACTGCGTCAGAACCGAATCCCCGGCCATGTAGCCATTCGCCATCAACAGCACGCCTGCGACAATTTGCAGCATAGCGGCAACAAACAGCCCGGTCTTTACGATGATACCAAAACGGTAGGTGTGCAACGGCTCAGTCATTACGCTTCTCCTGTGCGACGCCAAAATTTCACATTAGCGTCAGTTTTCATATAGTTGGGGTAGAACAAGCGTTTGCGCAAGTAAAATATGCGACAATTTGACCCATATGTCAGTTATTTTATATGCGCCGCACAGCCACCGCTCCACTTTTTTACATAAGTGACGAATTTTGCTGCGAAATTATTTCACCGCCCCATGCTGCACCTGCGACATTTTGCCTATTGCCATCGCGCAGAATTTCATTAGTACGCAAGCACTTTGACATTTAAAACCTCCTCTTTGAGGAGACAGCCTCGGTGAATATCTGTGTCCTTACCCTGTCCCGTTAAGTGTGCTGGAACCGCCCAATCCGTCATCCGCAGAACATTGGGTGCCTCGCTGATCATTCTGGCCGCCGTATCCTTAAGCGGCTGCGAGATGGCCCTGATGGACCCCAAGGGCCCGATTGGTTTGCAACAAAAGGACCTGATTATTCTGGCGACCCTGCTCATGATGATTCCGGTCGTTCCGGTTATCGTCATGACCATCTGGTTTGCCTACCGCTACCGCGCCTCCAATGACAGGGCGACATACGACCCGAATTTTGAGCACTCCAACCGCATCGAAGCTGTGGTGTGGGCCGTGCCGACCCTGATCATCATTGCACTCGGCACCGTGACCTGGATCACCACCCACCAGCTTGACCCGCACAAAAAGATCGAAGCCGCCGCCGACCGCAGCCATATCGCCCCGATCGAGATCGAAGTTGTCGCCATGGACTGGAAGTGGCTGTTCATCTATCCGCAGTACGGCATCGCTACGGTCAACGAAATGGCCATGCCGGTAGGCGTGCCGGTGCATTTCAAGATCACCTCGGCCAGCGTGATGAACTCTTTCTTCATCCCGCAACTGGGCAGCCAGATCTATGCCATGAGCGGCATGGAAACCAAGCTGTCGCTGCGCGCCGACCATGCCGGTGCCTATGACGGCATTTCGGCCAACTATTCCGGCAATGGCTTTGCCCATATGCGCTTTAAGGCCAAGGCCATGACCGACGCCCAATTCGAAGCCTGGATCGCCAGTGCCAAAACCTCGGCCCAGTCGCTCGACACCGTCGCCTATAAGACCCTGAACCAAAAGAACGTCGCCCCACAGCCGCTCTATTTTGCCGCGGTTGAGCCGCTAATGTTCAACAAGGTTCTGAATGGTTGCGCCGAGGGCGGCCTGTGCCGCGACGACGCGCACAACATGGCCGTCATGAAGAAACTGGCCCCCAATGCCGAAGAGTGCGAAGACCCGAAGCTGGCGGCCGCGACGGGCCAAAGCGTCAAAGGTGCTAAACCCATCGGCAACGTCGCCTTCAAAGATAACGCTACCCCGGCCAGCTAATCCTTAAGAACCGACAAAAGCGGCCGGGCAACCGGTCGTCTTCATACTAACTGTACCTTCTTTTCTGAAGTGATGTAACTCATGTCCAGCCCTGTCGCCGAACTTCACGAAGATCCGCTTCTTCGCTTTATCTTCGGTAAACTCGATATCAATTCCGTGCCCTGGCACGACCCCATCATCATGGGTGCCGGTTTCGGCATGGTCAGCGCCGCCGTGATCGTAATCGGGCTGACCACCTATTTCAAAAAATGGGGCTATGTCTGGTCAGAATGGCTGACCAGCGTCGACCACAAAAAGATCGGGGTGATGTATGTCATTCTGGCGCTGATCATGCTGTTGCGCGGTTTTGCCGACGCCCTGATGATGCGCGCCCAGCAGGCCTTGGCATCGGCAGGCGGCGCAGGTTATCTGCCGCCCGATCACTTCGACCAGATCTTTACCGCCCACGGCGTGATCATGATCTTCTTTGTGGCCATGCCGCTGGTGATTGGCCTGATGAACATCATCATGCCGCTTCAGATCGGCGCGCGTGACGTGGCCTTCCCGTACCTGAACTCTTTGAGCTTCTGGTTCACGGTCGCAGGGGCCATTCTGGTCAACGTCTCTTTGGTGGTGGGTGAATTTGCCCATACTGGCTGGCTGGCCTATGCGCCGTTGTCGGGGATAGAATTCTCGCCCGGTGTCGGGGTCGACTACTATCTATGGGCGCTGCAGATATCGGGGCTTGGGACGACGCTGTCCGGTGTCAACCTGATCGCGACCATCTTTAAAATGCGCGCGCCGGGTATGACCCTGATGCGTATGCCGATCTTTACCTGGACGTCGCTGGCCGCCAACATCCTGATCGTGGCCGCCTTCCCGATCCTGACTGTGACGCTGGCCCTGCTGACGCTCGATCGTTATCTGGGCATGCACTTCTTCACCAATGACGGCGGCGGCAATGCCATGCTGTACGTCAACCTGATCTGGGCGTGGGGCCATCCGGAAGTCTATATCCTTGTGCTGCCGGCCTTTGGCATTTTCTCGGAAATCGTGGCGACCTTCTCGCGCAAGCGCCTGTTTGGTTATGACGGCATGGTCTATGCGACCATGTGTATCGCTCTGCTGTCGTTCCTTGTGTGGCTTCACCACTTCTTCACGATGGGCGCAGGTGCCGACGTCAATGCCTTCTTTGGCATCACCACCATGATCATCTCCATCCCGACCGGGGTGAAGGTGTTCAACTGGCTGTTCACCATGTATCGCGGCCGGGTGCGCCTCGAACTGCCGATGCTGTGGACGCTGGGCTTTATCATCACCTTCGTCATCGGGGGGGCCACCGGCGTCATGCTGGCCATTCCGGGCGCAGACTTCGTGCTGCACAACTCGGTGTTCCTGATCGCCCACTTCCACAACGTCATTATCGGCGGTGTGCTGTTTGGCTGTATCGCGGGCCTGAACTACTGGTTCCCCAAGGCGTTCGGCTTTAGGCTGCACACCGGTCTGGGCAAGGTCTCGTTCTGGTGCTGGCTGATCGGCTTTTACGTGGCCTTCATGCCGCTCTATGTGCTGGGCCTGATGGGCATGACCCGCCGCCTGAGCCACATGGATAACCCCATCTGGCAACAGTACCTGATCGTGGCCGCGGTCGGTGCCCTGATCATCGCCGTCGGTATCGCGGCTCAGATCGCTCAGATCGTGTGGAGCGTCATCAAGCGCGATGAGTTGCGCGACGAAACCGGCGATCCGTGGGACGGACGCACGCTGGAATGGGCGACCTCCTCGCCGCCGCCGTTCTATAACTTTGCGGTGACGCCGGCGATCGGCAACCACGACTCGTTCTGGGACGCCAAGCAAACCGGTCAGGCATACGTTCAGCCGGACAGCTATGCGCCGATCCACATGCCGCGCAATACCGCCACCGGTCTGCTGATCGGCCTGATCAGCGTACCGCTCGGCTTTGCCCTGATCTGGCATATCTGGTGGCTGGCCATCGCATCGTTTGTGGCCATGGTCGGTATCGCCATTGCCCATACCTTCAACGAAGACCGCGACTATTATGTGCAGCCGGATGAGATCAAGGCGATCGAAGACGCGCGCTTCGCCAAACTCAAGACGGAGGCGTAATCCATGAGCCCTCATCCCGCTAATCCCCCCGCGAATCCCGTAGACGCCCTGAAGGACGAACTGAAGTCCGCCTACGACCATAACCCCAACGACGCCCACGACACGGACGATCACCACCATCAGGACGAAGCCGCCAAGGTTACCCTTGGGTTCTGGATATACCTGATGAGTGATTGCCTGATCTTTGCGACCCTGTTTGCCACCTTCGCGGTGCTGAAAGACGCAACCGCGGGCGGGCCAAACGGCCGGGAACTGTTTGACCTCAGCTTCGTGGCCTTTGAAACGGCGTTGCTGTTGCTGTCGTCCCTGACCTTTGGCCTGTCGATGATTTCGATGCAGGCCAATAAACTCAAAGGCACGATCGGCTGGCTGGCCGTGACCGGACTGTTGGGTCTGGGCTTCATGGGCATGGAAATCTATGAGTTCAACCACCTGATCCACGAAGGCGCAGGCCCCGACCGTTCGGCGTTCCTGTCGGCCTTCTTCACCCTGGTCGGCACCCACGGCCTGCACGTCACGTCGGGCCTTGTGTGGATGGGTGTGATGTTCGTTCACCTCTTCCGCCGCGGCCTTACCCCCGCCAACCGCATCCGCATGATGGAGCTGAGCCTGTTTTGGCACTTCCTCGACATCATCTGGATCGGCGTTTTCAGCATCGTTTACCTCATGGGAGCCGCCTGATGCACATCCCTGATAAGCCCACCCTGCACAAAGCCAAAGACCCACACACGGAACTGGCCGACCATCACGCGGTCGATCATCTCAAAAAAGATGACCACGGTCACGATCATGGCGCCAGCCACGGTTCGGTAAAGTCCTATCTGATCGGTTTTGCGCTGTCGGTTATTCTGACGGCCATCCCGTTCGCCCTGACCATGATGAAGGTCCTGCCGTCCCAGATGCTGGTGCCAGTGATCCTGATCCTCGGCGTCGTGCAGATTCTTGTACACCTGCACTATTTCCTGCACATGGACACCTCCTCTAGTCAGGTCTGGAACAATGCCGCCTTCGTGTTCACGGCGATTATTCTGGGCATACTGATCATCGGGACGATCTGGGTCATGACCCACCTCAACCACAATATGCACCCCGGCATGATGGGCGGGGGCATGGGTTAAAACCCGTACTATTGTGATAATTTCAGAGCGCTGCCGGTTTCGGCAGCGCTCTTTTTTCGCCTTGAAGTCACGTGTTAAATCGGCTCAGCTAGATAGGTTCACCGGGCGGGATGCGGACATCATAGCGCCCGCTGGCCAGCAGAGCCTTCATGGCGTCGGGATCGGCAATCAGCTCCGCAAGCCAGGCATCCTGCGCGCCTTGCAGAGCGTCTTTCGACTTTGATTTTTTGAGCTTGTCGCCCAGCGCCTTAAGGCGGCCTGAGACCACCGCCGCGGATACCGGCGACAGCACCGCGTCATTACGTCCGGCAATCGCCCCCGGGGTCGTGCCCAGTGCCACGCCGTTGATATGCCGCGCCAGCATCAGCACCGTGCGCATCTGCACCCGCCGCGCCGCCTCGGCCTCCATCGGTGTGCTGACGGAAGGGGCAAACACCGCCGTTATGACGCGGTCGAGTACGGCCTCCAGCTTAAGCGCCTCACCGTCACGCACCTCTGCCACCGCCAGCCGGTTGAGCCGCTCCGGCGCAAACAAAGCCGACAGGGTCACTTCGGCAGCGGTTTCGGTGGCAACGCCCGGATCGAACGACCGGCCCATGCGCGAACCAAAGATTTCCGTCTCATACTGCGGATCGGCATCGCCCGTGGTCTGGGCCGCCAGCAGTTTCAGTTGCGCATCGCTTAAGATCAGTTCCGAGGGTTTAAGTGTGGCAATCAGGGCCTCCAGCGCCGCCGATTGCTGTGAGATCGGCACCGGCGTCAGCACGGCTTCCGCCCCGCCGCCCTTGACCGGATAGGCGTAGTCCGTGCCGCCAATCAGCTTGGCCGTCGCCGACACCTGATAGCGATGGAGCAGGAACACCGGCACCAGACGACGGCGCAGTTCATTGACCGCCACGCCATCAGGCAGACTGTTCAAGCCAAAATCATCGAGCGCAATCCGGCGCACCTGCATCAGGTGGGTGATCTCTGTCACCGGATCAGCGCCATTGTCCCATGAACTGGCATAGGGGTTGCCGGTCGAATCCGCGCGTC
>DDPE01000034.1 GCA_002342035.1 Asticcacaulis sp. UBA2476
CCGCCATGCCGGGCTGGAAACGTGATATCGGCCGCCATCTGGATGCCCTCATCGAACAGACCGTCCCCGGCGTGCATAAGGCCGTCAAATGGAATACGCCGTTTTATGGTGTCCGCGATGACCACTGGTTCGTGGCGTTCCACTGCTTTACCAAGTACGTCAAGGTAACCTTCTTTCGCGGCACCTCACTCGACCCGGCGCCCCCCGGTAAATCCAAACAGGCCGAGGTCCGCTATCTCGACATATTTGAGGACCGCCCGTTCGATGAGGCCCAGTTTACCAACTGGATCAAACAGGCCAGCCAGTTGCCGGGCGAGAAGCTTTAATTAATATACTCAATAATGTGGTGACTTCGTGAATCGTCATGAGCGTAGAAAACAAAGAACGCTAACCAATAAAGCTCAGCACTATATACCTCGAAGTTATTTGGAGGCGTGGTGCGATCCTGATAAACTTGAGCGCGAAGCACCATACATTTGGTTATTCGATCGAGATGGACCGACAAATGAAGCTCCGGGAAAGCGTAAGGCTCCTAAAAACATCTTCACAGAACCGGAGATGTATACAATTACGCCACCTGACAGTCCAAACACTAGAGACCTCTCTTTGGAGCACGCACTAAGCCAAATAGAAGGGGATTTCTGTTCTATTAGGCGCGATTACATTGAGAAAAAACTCCCCTTGGGAGAACGCGAGCACATAATTCTTTTGACATTCGCAGCTTGTTGCCAGTTTAGAACTCCTAGCGCACGTGAACATACACGATCTCAGTGGATGCCTATCCTAGAGACAGGCATTGAACTGGAAGCGAGGATGCATTCCGGAACTTCAAAGCTGCCGTTAAATATCGACAAATCCAAAAAGTCGAATCCCATGACATTGGATAAAGTACAGCAGATTGTAAACGAGCCTCTACAATCTTTACTCGCATCCCATGTCCGCACAACAGTTCCATTACTGCAAAAGATGACAAAACTAACAATTCTCTGCACCGATCGAACACCTGGCTTTATAACAAGTGATGACCCTGTAGTTTGGTTTGATCCAGAATCCTATAAACGGCCGCCGATGTTTCAAGGCCCCGCTCTGATGTATCCAAGCCTTGAAATCACCATGCCAATCTCACCCAACAAAATGATGCTACTGACCCGTAAGGATACTTGGCCGAATTATCTGGATCTTGACCTGATGGATCTAAATGAACGTCTGCTGAATGATTTAAACCGACGAACCTGCCGCAATTCATTCCAGAAAATAATAGTTTCGCGCAACGAGTTTCGATCGAGTTGGGCTGAAGATGGCACCCCGCAACCAAATTCATAATAAAGATCGCACCGGTCACAAAACACCGCACACAAAGGTGTGATTACTGTTAACCGCCAATCCTCTGCCGTCCGAATACATAGCGTGGTATTATAAAGCGCGAGTCCACAATCCATAAGCCTGCCGATAACTTCGCTGTTCATTCAAACGAAGACTGAAACCACAAAAGTATCCGCATCTCAAACAAGGACTAAGGACAGATGGAAACCCCAAATCTGCAAGTAGAGGCCCCCGCCTCACCGCGCTTTAAATCCTATCATCACTTCTTCGACTACTATCTGAGCCATAACCGGCCGACTTTGGCGAAGGGTATGCACTACGTCGCCAGCGCAATAGGGGCAGTGTCGCTGTTGATCGCCATCTGGGACGGCAAGCCGATGGCGCTCGTGGCCGGGATCGTGATCGGTTACGCATTGGCGTGGATTGCGCACAGTTTTGTGGAACGCAATGATGCCGGCAACATCATCCAGCCGTTTTGGGCGTTGCTGGCCGATTATCACATGGTCTTCCTGAAGCTGACGGGGCAGCTTGACGCCCGGCGCCGCGCGGCCTTTCATGACCACGATTACCGGCCCTAGTCAGACCCGCCGCAATCAGACCTTAAGCGCCTTAAACCAGTCCTCAAGGCTTTGCGCCTGTGCCCGGTGATTATCGGCACGGGTGCTGGCTTCGGCATCATCCCCCCAGGTCTCAGCTTGAAACGCCTCGCCTATGCGCGACAGGCTGTGCGCCTCATTGCCCGTCAGGTGGCCTTTGAACAAAGCCAGCGCCAGAATGACCGACCCAAACAACGGCGTCGCCGCCATGATCCCGGCCCGTTCATAGGTGCCCGCCTGCGCCACCAGTTCCTTTAACGCCGCCACGGTCGCTTCCGGTTGCGGCTTATGGACAATCGACAGGTTTTGCTCAAACCGCAGACCCAGTTCCTTGTCGGCCCAGTTCAGCACCGGGTCCCAGCCTGCGGATTCACGCGCCGTCAGTTCCGCCGGATAGTCCGCCGGATAGCACAGCAGGTCGGTTTCGGCGTAACGGCTGACTTCACTCAGCGTTTCCTCCAGCGTATCGCCCATACGGTCGATAGCGGCGTAAGAGAGACGCGTCAGCGGCATGTCGTTAAATTCAACCACGTCTGCGGCCGCGTTCCATTCCGCGGCGACCATGGCGGCCAGCGCGAAATTGGGCAGGGCCAGAGTCTTACCCGCAGGCGTCTTGGCGGGGCGGCCATCCAGCGTTACGGCAAAACCTTCGGGCGTGCGCGCAAACGCGGCCTCTTTCCAGAAGCGCTTGGGGCGAAAGCCGGTTTTATCGGCATTTTTGGCGGGTTTATCTTTGGGTTCGTTCATGGGCATCACATAGGATGCCCTGGCGTTTTACGCAACCGCGCGGGCCTCAAAAGCGTTCAGAGCAACATCCAGCTCATTGAAATCATGCACGATCTGGTGGGCACCGGCGGCATCCAGCTCCTCAACCGTATGAAAGCCCCACGACACACCAATGGCATAGGCGCGGGCATCTATGGCCATACGCATATCAAACGACGCATCGCCGATCATCAGGGTCTGGGAGGCATCAACCCCCAACACACGCATGTTTTCGGTCACCATAAACGGGTGTGGCTTTGAGGGGCCATCATCACCGCAATAGGTGGCATCGAATAGGTCGCGCCAGCCGAAAACATCCAGCACGCGGTTGACCCCGCGGCGCGATTTGCCGGTCGCCATACCAATCAGCCAGCCTTCGGCCTTAAGGCGCAGCAGGGTCGCCTCAGCCCCCGGATAGAGAATTTCACGGAAATCCGGATCGGCATGAAAGCGCAGGAACGCCTGTTTGTACTCATGGGCATAGGCGTCGATCAGGGCCGCATCGGCCTCTGGCCGCAGATGTTGCAAGGCCTCAACCAGCGACAGGCCAACAATGTGGCGTGCCTCTTCGTAGGGCGGCGGCTCAAGACCCACGGCCTTGGCCCCTTCGGTCAGGGCCTGCAAAATCGGACCGCGGCTGTCCACAAGGGTGCCGTCCACATCGAAAACCGCCAGCTTCAAACTCATCAGGGCTTACTTTTATCTATTATGTATTTAAACAATCAATTTAGATCAAATTTGACAAATTGAAACTACAAATAACGCAAAAATTGCACAATAATGATCATACAAATTACAGCGGCAATCCGGCTTAGCGCGACCGCTTCTTGCCCGATTTGGCGAACGGGTCGGTCTCGGCTTCGTCGGGCGTAAACCCAAAGCGCGCAAAGCCCGCCTCAATCACCGGATCAAGTGGCGCCTCGACGATCAGCGTCCCGTGGGTCGGGTGCGGCAGTTCAATCCGGCGATGATGCAGTTGCAGACCTAAGCCGACGCTCAGTTCGCCTGATTTTTCATCGGCATATTTCGGATCGCCCAGGATCGAATGACCGATCGCCTTCATGTGCGCGCGAAGCTGATGGGTGCGGCCGGTATGAGGGCGCAGGGCCATCCACGACACACGCGGACCGGCACGGGAGATGGTGACATATTCGGTCTCAGCCGCCTCGGCGCCCTGCTCTTTGATATCAGCCGGCATGACGATTTCGCGGTCGTTAAAGCCCTTTTTGATCAAAGGCGTGTCGATATAGCCTTCTTCGGGCTTAGGGTTACCCGCCACCAGCGCCCAGTAGGTCTTATGGGCTTTACGACGGGCAAACGCTCCGGCCAGACGGGCGGCGGCATTGGGGGTCTTACCCAGCAGCAGGACGCCGGACGTATCGCGGTCAAGGCGGTGAACCAGACGTGGGCGCTCCAGCCCTTCACCCCACGCCGACAACAGGCGATCAACGTGGTTCTTGGTCTTGGTGCCGCCCTGAACCGCCAGACCTGCGGGTTTGTTGATGGCGATGACGTCTTCGTCCTCATAGAGCACCAATGATTTGGCGTACTTAATCTCATGGGGACTTAAGATCGCCCGTTCGCGCTTTTGCTGATCCTCAGAAGGTGCGGCGGGCAGCGGCGGCACGCGCACGGTCGATCCGGTGCTCAGGCGGGTATCGGCCTTGACCCGGCCACCATCGACGCGCACCTGCCCCGACCGCAGCAGCTTATTGAGCTGAATGTGGTTGATGTGCGGCCAGCGGCGCTTGAAGAACTTATCGACGCGCACGCCGTCTTCGCCGTCCGTGACATAAAGGGTTTTGACTTCGTTCGACATCTTAAAACACAAACTTTCGGGTCAGATAAAGACCGACAATGACGGCCCCCACCGCCAGTAAAACAGATAATAACGCATAGCTGCTGGCCAGAACATAGTCGCGCCGCTCCAGCATCTGCACGACCTCCAGCGAAAAGGTCGAAAAGGTGGTGAACCCGCCTAAAATACCTACGCCGACGAATAATCGCAGGCGCTCAACCTCCATCGGCGCAGGTGAGCGGATGACCACCGCCATTAGCACGCCCATCAGAAGCCCACCCAGCACATTGGCCATGAATGTGCCATAGGGCCAGCCGCCCATCGGCAGATAAAGCGCACTGAGGCGGGCCAGACCGTACCGCCCGACCGAGCCAATCGCGCCACCCACGGCAATAAGCACCCAATTCAACATGCGCTCTCATTACCTGTCTTGGCGCGCAAGGCATAGTCCTTTAGAGAGATTATATAACTGCATGACCTGATAGACGAGCCGATTTCATGAGCCTTTACGGTGATTACGACCCCAAGAACATCTTCGCCAAGATTTTAAGCAGCGATATTCCGTGCGCCAAGGTCTATGAGGACGCCCGGATTTTGAGTTTTATGGACGCGTTTCCGCAGGCCAAAGGTCATACGCTGGTGATCCCTAAAGTATCAGCGCGCAACCTGTTTGATATTCGCTGCGAAGACCTGCAAAACCTGATCGCCCATACCCAGAAAATCGGCCGCGCGGTCAGGTCAGCACTGGAGCCCGACGGCATCCGCATCGCTCAATTTAATGGTGAAGCGGCGGGCCAGACCGTGTTTCATATCCATTTCCATATTATCCCGGCCTGGGATGACGCCGCCCCGCGCGCCCACGCGTCGGGCCAGATGGCCGATCTGGCCGAACTCAAAGACCTCGCGTCCCGCATTAAAGCTAAACTGTAAGGTATTCTCAGTGTTTTACGTTCTCCGCCACGGTCAGACCGACTGGAATGCCGCGCTCAGGCTGCAAGGCTCAACCGACATCGCACTCAATGAGATTGGCCGAGAACAGGCCCGAGTCGCCGCGCAGTTACTGACCGGACAGGGCCTGACAAAGATCGTGACCTCGCCCCTGTCGCGGGCGCGGGAGACGGCGGAAATTGTCGGTCATGCTGTCGGATTAGAGGTCGAGACCGATCCGCGCCTGATCGAGCGCAATTTTGGCGCCTTTGAAGGCCTGACCCTCCCCGAAGTCGAGGTCTTACGCCGTGACATGGGCGAAATCATGAACCCGCAAGCCGATCTTGATGGCCGCCACTACCCGCTTGATGCCGAACCGCTAAGCGAAGTATTCAAGCGGGTATCATCGGCCATTATTGATCACAGAAAAAATAATGAAATCAGTCTGTTTGTGTTTCACGGCATCCCGTTCCGTGTGGTCAGCAAACTTTATTTGGGTGAGATGCACACCAGCCCCAATGCCTCACCGGTGCGGTTTGAGCCGGTGGGTGATGGCTGGCATATGTCGCCGCTTGACCCCGGCAACACGCCGCTATCGCAACACCAGAACCTCCAGACCAGCATGGGCCGGTTTTAGACGTCAATTTCCGAAACAGGCGTTTCATCTTTATGCGGCATTTGGACAAGCCATTGCCGCATATGATAGGCATTTTATATTTAAAAACCCACCACGCGATCATTTTCAGGCAAAAATCAGAACCTGATAACGCTAGATTTGATCCATTCCGATCAGTTTCGAGCCACATCTGATCGTTTTTAGCCTTGATGCGGCTTTTGCCTTACCTTACTAATTTTAGGCACTTCCGTCCGGCATACCGGAACGGACACCCACATAATGATACAAAATATAAAAATGCGAGACCAGCCTGTAAGGTAATTGGTCTCCGCGAGGCAACAAAAAGGACCCAACCGTGCCGAATCTTTCGCGCCGACACCTGATGATGACGGCCGCCGCGGCGGCAAGCGCCCCCCTGCTCAGCTCGCCCGCCCGCGCCGCAGCCAATGCACGGATCGACCGCCAGCGTCTGGTTCAGCGCCACAATCCGGTTTTAACGGCGATTGATCCTCATGCGCCCCTGATGCTGGGCAACGGCAATATCGGCTTTACCGCCGACATCACCGGCCTTCAGACCTTCACCAAACCCTACAGTAAAATCGCGCCCCTGCTGACCGAAGCCCAATGGGCCTGGCACAGCTTCCCAAATCCCAATGGCTACACCGTCGCGGACACTCAAGTCCCGATCGAGGTGAATGGCCACACCCGCCGCTATGGCTATATTAAGGACTGGGCCGAAGCGGCGACAAACCCGGCCATGGCCTACATCCGCGAAAACCTGCACCGCTTTTCGCTGGGGCGGGTGTCGCTCGATCTGCGCGCCAGGGACGGCACGCCTGCAAAATTCGCGGATATAAAAAACACGCATCAGACGCTGGATCTGTGGACCGGCACCCTGACCAGCCGATTTATATACGATGGCGAGGCCGTCACGGTTGTGACCCGCGTCCTGGCCGATCAGGATGCGGTCATGGCTGAGGTCACCTCGGTTTTGGTGGCACAGGGCCGATTGGGCGTGACGGTACGCTTTCCCGGTGTATCGAAATCTCTCAATCCCGATCCGTCAGACTGGGGCAATCCCGACGGCCACACCACTACCGAAATTTCGCGCACCTCTGGCGACATTCACCTGAAGCGCCAGATCGATGACACGGTCTATTACAGCCGCATCCATGCGCCCGGTGCCTACGTCGAAAAAGCCGAAGCCCACACCTATCGCGCCACGTCAAAAGCCAAAACCCTGACGGTCACGGCGCTGTTTGCCAATAGCGAAGCCCTCGATCTGCCCTCCCCTGCCGAGGCGAAGGTGGCCGTTGAGCATCACTGGCGCGACTACTGGTCGAATGGCGGCATGGTCGAGCTGGCGGGTACTGCTGATCCGCGCGCGACCGAACTGGAGCGCCGGATTATTCTGTCGCAATATCTGATGGCCGTGAACGCATCGGGCGCATTCCCGCCGCAGGAAGAAGGCCTGTTTTCCAATAGCTGGAACGGTAAGTCGCACTTGGAGATGCATCCCTGGCATTCGGCGCACTTTGCCCTGTGGGGGCGACCGCAACTATTGGAAAAAAGCCTCGGCTGGTATGTCAGCTTCTTACCAAAGGCCCGCACTCGCGCTCAGGAACAAGGCGTCAAAGGCGCGTGGTGGCCCAAGATGATCGGCCCTGATGGTGCCGACAGCCCCTCAAAAGTCTCTCCCTTCATCCTGTGGCAGCAGCCGCATCCGATCTATATGTCGGAGCTTCTGTACCGTGCGGGCGACAACGCGCGGGTGCTGAAAACCTATGGCCAACTGGTCGAGGATAGCGCCGATCTGCTGGCGTCGATCATGGTGTGGGATAAGCCGTCCGGCCGTTATCGCCTCGGCCCGCCGGTTATTCCGGTACAGGAAAACTTCCCGCCTCTGACCACCTTTAATCCGATGTTTGAACTGGCCTATTTCCGCTGGGGGATCGAGACGGCCCAAACCTGGCGCGAACGAACGGGTAAGCCGCGCCGCGCCGACTGGGACGCCGTGCTGGCCAAATGGCCGGACCTGCCGCAAAAAGACGGGCTTTATCTGCCGGTCGGCTCACAACCCGGCTTTTGGGATAAGGCGGCGGGGACGTGTAAATCGAACGCCGTAGATGAAACCTGTCAGAACCGCGACCACATGTCGTTCCTGATGCCGCTCGGCTGGCTGCCGGGGCGCGATGTCGATAAGCCAACCATGCGCAACACCCTTGACCGGATGAAGCGCGACTGGGATCTGCGCCAGACCTGGGGCTGGGATTATCCGATGATGGCCATGACCGCCACGCGGTTGGGTGCGCCGGATGAGGCCATCGACTGGCTGTTTTTCGACGCTAAAAACAATAAATTTGGCACAAGCGGCATGACCCCGCGTGTGCATCTGGATGCCCATGCCGCCGCGTTCGTGCCAACCGCGACGGGTGCGGGCGTTCAAACCGACGCGGGCCTTGACGGGCATGGCTATCAGCGGGCGGCGGAAACCTATTTCCCGTCAAATGGCGGGCTTTTGCTGGCGATTGCCCTGATGGCCGGTGGCTGGGATGGCCAGACCGGCCATGCGACCGGCTTCCCCAAAGACTGGAAGGTCAGGGTCGAAGGTATCCGCCCGTCATTGTAGACCGCCCCTACCAATTATAAAAAAACTCCAGAGGAAATGCCAAAATGCCCCGTAACCTGCGATCGACTGCCGCCTTGTGGTGCCTGCTGCTGGCCGCCCCGGCCTTAAGCTACAGCCCGCTGGTTTTGGCGCAGTCGGCGGTGCCGCAGGCGACGCGCGGCCTGACGCCGAACCTTGAGGGACAACTGGCGACGCCCATGCGCTACCGGCCAGAGGGCAGTGATTTCGTCATCCGCAATGGCGCGGAATATTTCAACCGCGCCCTTTACGGCGGCCACACCGCCTTTCGCGTCGATGCCGGGGATAAGCCGGAATTTTCGCTCTACCTCCCCGGACGCGGCGGCAATGTCCGCTTAGGGGTGCGCACGTCTGCTGGGGTGAAGTGGTTCAACGATGCCTCAACCATTGAGACCCGCTACCGCCCCGGTGAGATGCTTTATACAATCCGCGATCCGCTTTTGGGCGCTAATGGCCGGATCGAGCTTGAGGTCGTGGCCTATCATGCGGTTGAAGGCCTGTCGGTGCGCGCGACCGGCCATGCTCTACCCAAGGGGGCGGAACTGATCTTTGCGTTTGGCGGCGGCAACGGCGTACGCGGCAAACGCGACGGCGATATCGGCACCGAAAACGTGCCGATCAGCGAATATTTCCAGTTCAAGTCGGAATATGCCGCCGACACCCGCTACGGCCTGACCAGGCAGGGCTTTACCGCCGACGGCAAAAACGCCGGGCTAACCGCCACGGTTTCAGCGCCGGTCACGATCCGGCTGGCCGACGCGGCGCAGTGGGGTGACGCCGCCGCCCTGCTGGCATCCTCACCGGACGCCGCCGTCAAAGTGGTCACAGGCCGCGTGCCCCTGACCGATAAGCCCGTTTTCCTGACGGTGCAGGTCACCCGCAAAGGGGCCGCGCCTGAACTGGGCGATTACCGCGATGTCACCGCCGGCAATACCGGCACGGGCCCCAACACCGTCACCACCATAGCGCCCTATGCGGCGAAAGACCTGTCCGCCCAGTTCGATCTGACTCGCCGTCATTTTGAAGCTTTGCGTAATCGCGTCCGCACGCAAACCCCTGACCAGCACCTTGATGCCGCCATGGGCGCGCTCAATGTTGCCGCCGATGCCCTGTGGGATGTCAATGACACTGGCGGCGGCATTACCCACGGCGCCATCGCCTGGCGGGCACGGCTTTTGGGCTGGCGCGGGCCCTATGCGCTCGATGCCCTGGGCTGGCACGACCGGGCGCGACAGAACCTGAATCTGTGGACGCGCAAGCAGAACACAAAGCCCATCCCCGATCAGGTCGCCCCTGCCGAAGAAGCCACCAATCTGGCTCGCAATCCGGTCGGGTTGCACACCAATGGCGACCTGTCCAACACCCACTACGATATGAACATCGGCTTTTTTGACGCCATGTTCCGCCATATCCTATGGACCGGCGATCTGGACTATGCCCGCGACGTCTGGCCCGCGTTAGAGCGCCATATGGCGTGGGAGCAGCGCCTGTTCCGCCGTGAATTTGGACCTGAAAAACTGCCGCTCTATGAAGCCTATGCCGCCATCTGGGCGTCGGATGATGTGCAATATAGCGGCGGCGGGGTCGCCTATACGACCGCCTATAACCTTTATCACAACCGCATGGCCGCCCGTCTCGCCCGCCTGATCGGCAAAGACCCCGCCCCCTATGAGGCCGAGTCCGCCCTGATCGCCAAGGCCATGAAAACCCACCTGTGGATGGAGGATCGCGGCGCGTTTGGCGAATATAAGGACTATCTGGGCCAGCAGATGTTGCACCCCAGCTACGGCGTGTGGAGCTTCTATCACACTATGGATTCCGGCGTGCCCGATGTCTTTGAGGCGGCGCGCATGGCCGCCGATGTTGAGCGCAGCTTCAAGCCCCTGCCCGTCACCGGTGACAATGTGCCGAACGACCGCCCTTACCGGATGCTGCCCAGCACCGACTGGATGCCCTATAGCTGGTCGATCAACAATGTCGTCATGGGCGAAAACCTCCACACCGCGCTGGGGCTATGGCAGGCCGGGCGGGCCGATACGGCCTATGAGATCACCCGCGGCGGCATATTAGCCAGTTTCTTCATGGGCATCGCGCCCGGCAATGTCGGCAGCCTGAACTACCTCGATGTCTATCGCCGTGAGAGCCAGCGCGACTTTGCCGATGGGGCCGGTGTCATGTCGCGCACCGTGGTTGAGGGCCTGTTTGGCGTCAAGCCCGATGCGTTGAGCCGGACGCTGACACTCAGTCCCGGCTTTCCGGCCGAATGGGATCATGCCCGCTTGACCCACCCGAACCTGACGTTCGGGTTCAAGCGCGAGGGACAAACCGACATCTGGCAGGTCAGCCAGACGGAGACACGTTTTGATAAGGTGGTGCTCGACCTGCCCGCCCGTAGCGACGGTGTGGCGGCGGTTTCCGTCAATGGCCGGCCCGTTCAGTGGAGGGCGCTGAAAAGCGTCGGTGCGCCCAAACTGCGCATCGAAGGCTCGCTGGGCCGGCATGCCGACATCCGCATCGTCTGGGCCGGTCAGGCCATAGATGCCGCCAAAGCCACCACGGTCGCCGCCACCGCCCCGTTTAGTGGCAAGCGTCAGGGGGCCTTTGAATGGTACGCGCTTGATGCCAAACCCGCGCCGCCCCAAAGCTGCCCGGTCAAGGCCCCGGTCTGGGCCAGCGGAACAGCCACGACCGAGCCAGTGGATATCACCACGGCGTTTAACGATAAGGTCACGGCGATCTTCGCGCCGGGCAAGTACCGCGCCCCGCGCTCGCCGTTTGTCTCGCTGGCCATGCCCGCCCAAGGCATCGGGGCGTGGGCCGGTCACGTCAATGCCACGGCCACTATTGATGATGCGGCCTTACGCGCATCCGGCGGGCATATCACGCCAGTCAAGGGGTTAAACTTCAAAACGCCAGCGGGTGAAGGCAACAACATCGCCTTTGCCTCCCTGTGGGACAACTACCCCGATGAGGTCAGCGTCAAACTGAGCGGCAAAGCCAAACGCGCCTATCTGCTGATGGCCGGATCGACCAACCACATGCAAAGCCGGATCACCAATGGCGACGTCATCGTCACCTATACTGACGGCACAACGGCGACACTTGCCCTGCGCAACCCCGATAACTGGTGGCCGATTGAGCGCGACTACTTCATCGACGACTACCAGTTCCGCCTGTGCGGCGAAGCCCCCGTCCGGGTCGATCTGAAAACCGGCACAGTCTGGGTGCCGGGGCCGGACAGTAAAGGCCGCAAGGATCGCGAAAAGATCGACGGCGGGGCGGCCAATGTGCTGGCGCTTGATCTCGATCCGTCGAAAACCCTCAAAAACCTGAGCGTGCGCGCCGTCGCCAATGAGGTGGTCATCGGCCTGATGGGAGTCAGTCTGGAAAGATAGCGCATCATCGTTTCAATATTCGCATATAGTTTCAATTATAGGAACGAAAAGCCCATTGCGGGGCAGATTCAAAGCAGATTCGGCGCCACAATTAAACCACACGCCATCCCAAAACTCGCCTCACCTGCCCCTTGAGATAAGAAATAGCATCATCACAACGAAGCATATTTAATCATACAAATCATAGGATTCGTGCCACTTTATTTCAAATAGACATTTATAAAAAGTCGACCAAATCACTAATAAAAACATTTGCAGAAAATCCGTCGGAATCGAGCATTTTCGTTTACAGCCGCTCAGACCTAACGTATCGTTTTTGAAATAATAATCCGATAATAGGGACGGAAATGAAACTGGGTAGATGGTCGGGCGCAATCCCGGTAATCGGAATGGCGTTTGCAGCGCACGCCACGGCGGCGGTCATCGGGGTCAATACCCCGGCGACTGAGGTCAGCGTGACGCGCCTGAGTGAGATGATTGAGGCGGACCGCGCGGCGTGGAGCGCCTATATTCTAAAGTCCGAGCAACAGATGGCCTTTGATCGCGCCACTCTGGCCTCCGAACTTCAACCCGGCGAGGCCGCCCCGCCCCCACCCACCGCCGGTAGTGGCAAGATGGCGCTCAATAAAGATGCCGCCTGGTACGCGACGGCTGAAGCCCGCGCTATGGCCGACACCATCGTCAGTTTTCAAACCCCGTCCGGCGGCTGGAGCAAGAATCAGGATCGCACCAAGCCGCCCCGCCTCAAAGGCCAGCGCTATAGTAATAATGCCGAGACCATGACGGTCGGCACCGGCAGCTTTGATGAGCCACGCGATCGCTTCTGGACCTTCGTGGGCTCACTCGACAACGACGCCACCACAACCGAAATGCGTTTCTTAAGCCGCGTTCAGGCGCAATTGTCGGGTGCCGAGAGCGATGTCTACCGCGCCAGCATCCTCAAGGGCGTGAACTACCTGTTGATGGCGCAGTATCCCAATGGCGGCTGGCCGCAGAACTATCCGCTGGAAGGCGGATTCCACGACGGCATCACCTTTAATGACAATGCGGTAGCCAAGGCCGCTGACATTTTAGAAGACGTGGCCGAAGGCCATGCCGATTTTGCCTTTGTGCCGGCCGATCTGCGCCAGAAAGCCGGGGTCGCCAGTGCGCGCGCCGTCAAGATCATTCTGGACTCGCAGGTGGTTGTGAATGGCAAAAAGACCGTCTGGCCGCAGCAGGTCGATGCCCTGACCTTAAAGCCCATTTCAGCGCGCAACTATGAGCCACGCTCTCTGGCCAGCGCCGAAAGCAGCGATGTCCTGCTGTTTCTGATGCGCCAATCCAACCCCTCGCCCGAACTCAAAGCGGCGGTGCATACCGGCGTTCAGTGGCTGAAAGATCACGCGATTTATGATGTCGCTTTTACCTCGGTCAGCCCCGAAGAGGGCCGCAAGCTGATCGCAAAGCCCGGTGCTGGGCCGATCTGGTCGCGCAATTACGACATTAAGACCGGTAAGCCGATCTTTGGCGACTGGAGCAAGTTCATCCACAACGATGTCAACGAAATCTCTAAGGGCCGCCGCAATGGCTATTCCTGGTACGGCAACAGCCCGCAAAAGGCTATTGACGCCTATCCGGCATGGAAGGCCGCGCACCCGTAATGGCCTCCTTCATGCGACGCCTTTTCCTGAAGATGACCGGCGCTACGGTGGCGGCGACGGGCTTTGGTCATGTCTCCGCACTGGCTGCCAGCGGGGATGACATTGCCATTGATAGCCCAAAGGGCCTGACTGACGCCGTGATCCATGCCGCGGCCTATGGTGCCAAGGGTGATGGCATAACGGTTGATACCGCCGCCCTGCAACGGGCCATTGACGCCACCGCAGCGGTTCATGGCACGCTGGTGCTCAAACCCGGCACCTATCTGACTGGATCGTTGTTCCTGAAATCCGGCATGGCGCTGCGGCTTGATAAGGGCGTGACCCTGATCGGGGTGCAGGATATCGCGGGCTATCCCGATATGCCGACGCGCATCGCGGGGATTGAGCTGTCGTGGCCCTCAGCCCTGCTCAATGTTTATGGCCAAAGCGATATCAAAATCTACGGCGAAGGCACCATCGACGGCAATGGCAAGGTGTTTTGGGAACGCTTTAACTCGATCCGCTATGACTACGAAGCCCGCGGCCTGCGCTGGGCGGCCGATTATGACGCCAAGCGGCCGCGTCTGATTCAGATTTATGATTCCCAGCGCATCGAACTGGGCGGCGGGCTTATGCTGACCCGCTCCGGCTTCTGGACGGTGCAGGTCGTCTATTCCAACAATGTCAAAGTCTCCGGCATCACCGTGCGCAACAATGTCGATGGCAAGGGCCCGTCGACCGATGGCGTGGATATCGATTCCTCCCACACGGTTCTGGTCGAAAAGGCCGACATCGATGCCAACGACGACGCCTTGTGCCTTAAGGCCGGACGTGACGCCGATGGCCTGCGGGTCAACCGCCCGACCGAGAATGTCGTCATCCGCAACTCGACCGTGCGAACCGCCTATGCGGGCATCACGTTTGGTTCTGAAACCTCCGGCGGCATCCGCAATGTGCGCGTTTACGGCCTTAAGGTCGTGGGGCCGGTGCGTTACGGCGTCCTGTTTAAATCGGCTGCCACACGCGGCGGCGGGGCGTCAGACATTCATATTCGTGACATCGAGGTTGGGCAGGCTGAGACGGGCATCCGCATCAATCTCAACTGGTTTCCGGCCTATTCCTACGCCAAGATTCCGGACGGGCTGACCGATTACCCATCGTACTGGACGACGCTGACGACGCAGGTGCCCAAGGATAAGGGCCTGCCGCAGGTCCAGGACATCCATATCTCAAACGTGCGTGGGCGCGGGCTTAAAACCGCCATCGAGCTTGAGGCCTATGCCGGCGCACCGCTTCGCAACCTTCACTTTGACGGGCTTGATCTGGAGGCCGCGCAGTTCGGCACCATCCGTCACGCCCGCAATGTGCATTTCGCGCGCAACCGCATCACGACCAATGGGGGAAAAGTCATCACGGAGAATGCAGACAACATTACGGGCATCAACTGACGGCCCGTTTGCCGCCGAATGACACCGGTGGCGCAGACTACAGAACTTAAATCAAACGACCCGCCTCAAAGGCATGGTCAAAAAAAGGGGTTAAGGAAACCATGAAACACAAGGATTTGAGATATTTACTGGGCGCGTCGACGCTTGCCCTGACGATCGCTCTGGGCGGCACCGCTCAGGCGCAGACACCTGCTGCGGCACCTGATGCCACCACGACTGACGATGTGCAGGAAGTCATCGTCGTCGGCGCCCGTAGGGCCGAACAATCGGCCATCAACCGCAAAAAGCGCGCCGCCACCACTCAAGATTCTATCGTTGCTGACGACGTCGGCAACTTCCCGGACAAGAACGTCGGTGAAGCTATCGCCCGGATCGCCGGTGTGGCACTGGACGTCAGCGATTCCGGCGATTCTGGCGGCTTTACGATCCGCGGTCAGGCCGCCGATCTTATCCGCATCGAAGTTGACGGCATGTCCATGCTGCCGACTGACTCGCAAAACGGCCGCTCTGTGACCGGGCTGGGCGATATGTCGTCTGACTTGATCAAGAGCGTGGACGTTATCAAGGGTCAGACCGCTGATATGCGCTCCGGCGGCGTGGGCGGCACGGTCAAGATCGAGCAGCGTAACGGTCTGGATTTCGCCAAGCCGCTGTATAAGCTCAATGTTCAGTACCAAAAGAATACGCTGGATGGCCGATGGTCGCCACGCATCAACACCATTTTCACGCGTAAATTCCTGGATGGTCGCCTGGGTGTTTTGTTCAACGCCACCTATGACGATCAGCGTACCTCAACCGATTTCAACAGCGTATCGGATAAGCAGGTTGGCTATCAACCCTTTGGTGACCACGACAATTCGCCGGAAAAATCTTTTACAACGCCTTATGATCCCGTTGCCGCAGCCGTGACCACCAAGGCGGGTTGTGCGGCCTTGCCCACCACCGGCATCAACAGCCGCCTGAACTGTTATGCGCAATGGGAAGACTTTACACCGTCCCTGCCCCGTATGCGCCGTGAAAACCGCCGCGATACACGTACGTCATTCCAGTTGCGCGCCGACTATCGCGTAAACGACGACCTGACCATATTTGCGTCCTATAACCCGAACATCCGAAAGCAGGATTTTCAGGCCTACAACCTGCAAATCGTTGCCCCTACCGGATCGACAAATGCTTCCGGCGTATTGGCCACCAATATGCGTAACGTCGTGGTCAATGAAAACCATTACGTCACGCAATACGACCTGATCAGAGGCAATGGCAGCACAACCCTGAGCTACGACAGCCAGGTGCGCGACATTCAGCGTACGAATGAGCAGCACTATTCGCAACTCGGTGCCGATTTCAAACACGACCAGTGGGTCGCCAAGGCCCGCATCCAATACGGCTTTGCCAAGGGTGAGCGCGAAGACGATGCCTTTAAGATCATCGCCTCTATTCCTCAGGCCCGCTTCTATATGATTCCGGAAAATGGCCTTTGGACCTTCGAAGTGCCTAACTTCGATCTGAACAACCCCGCGTCATACTACCCGACCGCACCTGACAACCGCGCAGCCGCCCTGGGTGGCATACGTCCCGGCGTGTTCCAAAACCCCGGCACAACGGCACGTCTTGAGTACACACCTCAGGCAGATAAGAACAAAGAGTGGAACTATCAGCTTGATGTGACCCGCCGCTTCGATAATTTCGGGCCGCTGAAATCCATTAAGTTCGGTGGATCTCATACCAATCGTGAGAACCAGACATGGCGTGAAGGCGGCTTCCTGATTGCGCCGGGTGTCACCATGTCACGCGCCAGAAGCCTTGACTATATCAAATTCTGCGACCCGACCGTCACCAATGCCAACTGTCAGTTCGGTTCCACCACCATCAATACGATCAGCACCAGTCAGGATCGACTGGAAAAAGAACATATGCTGACCCGCGCTCAGTATGAAGAGCTGATCAACAACAGCCTGATTACCCTGCCTGGGGCTGACTATTTTGACGGTATGCCGGATCGTGGCAGCCTGATAGACTCATGGAAAGCCTTTGATTTCGATGACTTCTACGGCACGTTGAGCAAGTATGCTGATCTCGGCGCGCACAATCTTGATTGCCTGTACGAATGTATTGCGTCGGACGGCAAGACCTATACGCGCCCAAGCTACTCGACCACAGAACTGACCACGTCGGCCTACCTCATGGGTGACTTTGAAACCCGCCTGTTCAATATGGATGTCATGGGTAACCTCGGCGTCCGCTATCAGAAGATCAAGGTTGAGGCGGCCCCTTCGGTTAACTTCCAGACAACCACGCTTGATCCTGTGGACGTTGCCGCGATCCGTGCCGGTGCTGTGGGTGTCGACCCGACGGTCACCACACTGGTGTCTCGCCGGACAACGGAAATTTCCCGCGAATCCGAAGACTTCCTGCCGAGCTTCAACCTGGCGATCTGGCCGATCGAAGATCAATTGGTGGTTCGCTATGCCGCGGCGAAACAACGCGCCCGTCCAAGCATGACCCAACTTACCGGAACGGCCGCCGCCACCTGTAACTTCATCAGCGCGGCAGACCAAGCGACCCTGGAAGAACTGGGCGTAGCCTTCCCCGGCTACTGGAATGACGCTGATGCTGACGTTGAGAGCGAACCTGTCAATGAAAAAAGATGCTCAGGTCGTATCGGCAACCCGGAGCTTAAAGGCTATGAGGCCACCACCCAGAACCTGTCGCTGGAATGGTATCCGAACCGCGATACACAGGTAAGCCTTGGCACCTACTCAATCGACGTCAAAACCGGGCGGCCAGATGATGATGTTGTGCTTCCTGAGTATGAACTGGAAGGCAACACCTATATCGCCCCCACCTATCGGGATGGCGATGGCGGCCTGAAACAAACCGGCTTCGAAGTGGCCGCCCGTACCGCCTTTACGTTCCTGCCCAGCGTCCTGAGATACACCGGCGCAGGCTTTAACTACTCGACGACGGAAAACAACGCCAGCTTCACACGTGTAGATCCGCTGACCGGCAAACCTCTGCCGCCAGAAAAGCAGTCGAGCTACTACTATAACATCAACTTCTGGTATGATGATGGCCGTATCAATGCCCGTATCGCCTATCAGGAACGTGACTTCTATTACGACCGTATAGATGCCTCCGAAGGCACTAACCGCGTACCTACCGAAGCGGTCCAAACCGCTAACGGCATAGACCTGCCGCCTTATGGCGGGGCGACCAGTTACTTCAAGACGGTTACCCCGGTTTATAAGAATGGCTCAAAGTCTCTGGATGGCCGCGCCTCTTATAAGGTCAACAAGAACCTTGAGTTCTTCATCGAAGGCAAGAACCTGCTGGATGATACCGTCACCCGTTATGCGCCGGACGAACTGCGTGACATTGGCGGAGGTACCCCATACGTCTTCGATACTCTGTACTCCGGTCGCCGTTACTATGTGGGTGTAACCACGACCTTCTGATTTTAAGCGTTCATCTCCTGGCCCTGTCCGGCCCTGTTTATCAGGGCCGGACCTTTTTTCCAGTGAGATATGCGTTAAAATCACTCCCTTGTTAGCTTAAAGGATTACCTCATGACTTTGCGCCGGATTATGATGTCAACCGTCTTCGGACTGTCCGTGGCCATGATCGGTGGTATCCCCGCCTATGCGCAAACATCTGCCCCTGCTCAGGTGGCTGGCATAGAGGCCAGTTGGCTTAAAGCCCCCGTCCGGCCCAATCTCAATTTTTCATCGGACAGCGTACCGTCGCGTCAATCCGTGATGTCCGCTCTCGATTATGTGGCTGCGTCGCAAATCGCCGACATGAGCCGCCGCCCTATCCAGCTTTCGACCGGCTCGAACCTGTCGGAAATTTCGTCCAACTGGGTGGCTGCCACCTTTTATGTCGGGGCAGCGCGTCTGGCGCGTGAGTCCGACAACAAAGACATTCTGCGGTTTCTGACCGCCACTGCCGAACACTATAACTACGCCTTTCGCGGCGCGCGGGCCGAGCGCCTGCTGCTCAATGCCGACGATGTGGCGATCGGTGACCTCTACCAGGAAATCTACGCCCGCCGTGGCCAGCAAGGCGTGATCATGCCCTTGCAGCAGCGTCTGGATTACATGGTGCCGCACCTTAACCGCGTTCAGGAGACCGAGAGCCTGATCTGGTGGTGGTGTGATGCGCTCTATATGGCCCCGCCGGTTCTGGCGCGACAGACGGCGCTGACCGGCGATATGAAATACCTGCGCGCTATGGATAAGGAATGGCGGCGCACGGCCCAGCGCCTGTGGGTCGAGGACGACCGCCTGTTCCTGCGTGACGAACGCTTTAAGGACGAGCACCATAAGGGGGCCGCCGGTCAGCCGATCTACTGGTCGCGCGGTAATGGCTGGGTGATGGGCGGTCTGGCCCGCACTCTGGAATCCATGCCAGCCGATTTCGAGGGCCGTGAGTTCTACGTCACCACCTTCACCAAGATGGCGGGCCGCATCAAAGACTTGCAACGCCCCGATGGCCTGTGGGCGACCGATCTGAACGACCCGAAGTCCTTTCCCGAAGCCGAAACCTCGGGGTCAGCCTTCTTTGTCTATGCGCTGACCTGGGGGATCAATCACGGCCTGCTCGACCGCGCGATCTATCAACCGGCGGCGCTGAAAGGCTGGGCGGCGCTGAATAAGCATGTCTTGCCGAACGGTCTGATTGGCGCGGCGCAAAAGACCGGTGACCGGCCGGTGCCGACCAAGGCGGAGGACGTTGGGCCCTATGCCACGGGCGCTTATCTGCTGGCCGGGATCGAGATCATGAATCTTGGCGACCCCGCGCAATCCCTGCCCGAATCTGAACCGGCCCGCGATGATGAGGCCACCATCCTTGCCACCACTCAGCAACCGATCGCGCCGGTTACCATTATTGGCGACGAAGAGAAAAAGCGCCGTGACGCCGAAATGCGCGCGACCCGCGCCCTCGCCTACGATCCGGCGACCCTTAACCGTCCGGCAGCCGTCGAAAAACTAACGCCGCCCGCCGATCAGACGCCGCGCGCCGTTGCCCGCTTTGCACCTGACCGGTTTGATGATCTGCTGTGGGAGAATGATAAGGTCGCCCACCGCATCTATGGCCCCGCTCTGCAGGCCCGCGAAGCCCCGTCCGGTTCCGGCATTGATGTCTGGGCCAAGCGCGTGCGCTACCCCTATATGGACCGCCAACTTAAGTTCCCGAACTACCACGTCGATCGCGGCGAAGGCTTAGATTATTATGATGTCGGCCGTGGCCGTGGCGCCGGTGGGCTTGGCATCTGGTATGACAACAAGCTGTGGACGTCGCGTAATTTCAGCACATATGAGATCCTGAAAACCGGCGCCGATGAAGCCAAATTCAAGGTCGATTATCGCCCGTGGCCGGTCGATGTGGCCCGTAAGGTTTGGGAGACACGGACGTTTTCGCTACCGCTGGGGTCGAACTTCACGCGCATGACCTCGACCCTTTCGTCCGACTCCAAAGCCCCTCTGATCGTCGCCATCGGCATCACCAAGCGCAAAGGCGATGCGGGCAATGGCATTGTCACCAAGGATGCCAAATCCGGAACTTTGAGCTTCTGGGAGCCCGCCAGCGTCAACGGCAGCATCGGCATCACCATCGCCGCTGATCCGGCCATGGTCACAGGCTTTGCTGAGGACGCCGAAAACTACCTGATCCTGCTGAGGGTCACGCCAGGCAAGCCCTTTACCTACTACATGGGCTCAGCCTGGGATGGCGGGTTGGATTTCAAATCGCGTGAGTCATGGGACGCCTTTGTGAAGTCCCAAAAATTCTCATTCGCGCCCGTTAAGTAAGGAGTACCACCATGACCACCGGAACACGCCGCACGGCCCTCAAAGGCTTTCTGGCCGGAGCCTCCGCCCTTGGGGTCACCATGTCTCAAGCCAGCGCCCAAACCGCCACAGCAGCCAAGCCCACAGGCCCAATCCCAAAGGACTGGATTGACCCCCAGACCGGCCACCGCATCATCCGCATATCGGACGAACCGGGCGCCTTGGGCATGTATTTCTACCGCCATGTCTATACGCCGCAGGGCGATATTATGGTGATCAAATCGCCTACCGGCATTCAGACCGTTGACCTCAAGACCTGGAAGGTGACACCGCTGATTACCGGCGCAGGGAATGACCTGCTGTTCGCCGCCCGTAAATCGCGAGATATCTATTACGCGGTTACCGATCCGGGTGAGGCCCTGCCCGCCGACCGGCCCAAGACCATCTTTGCCATCAATATCGACACCAAGAAAAAACGTCAGGTCGCCCGCATCCCCGCCGGTCAGATCAGCGCCATGAACGCTGACGATACGGTTCTGCTCGGCACGGTCGCTTACGGTGCCAAACCGTTGCAACCCAAGGACAAGGAAAGCTTAGAGAAGTTCGGTCAGGCGGAATATGCGGCATTAGGCCCTGATGGCAAGCCGCTCAACTTCGCCAAGGCCAAAGGCGTGCGGATGCTGGAACGCTGGGCCTCGCGCGTACCGGCTGAACTGTTCACCATCGACATCAAGACCGGCGCGCGCAAAGTCATCTACAGCACCGAAGAATGGATCGGCCACGCCCAGTTTTCACCGACCGATCCGAACCTGATCCGCTTTTGCATGGAAGGGCCGTGGCACCGGGTTGATCGTATCAAGCTGATCAATGCCGATGGCACGAACCTGCGCAGCGTCCACACCCGCACCATGAATATGGAAATCTGGGGCCATGAGTTTTTCAGCCATGACGGCAAGTGGCTGTGGTTTGACCTGCAAACCCCACGCGGCCAGGTATTCTGGGTCGCAGGGCTTGAGCTGGCCACCGGCAAGCGTGTCTGGAAGCGGGTCGAGCAAAACGACTGGGGCGTGCACTTTAACGTCGCCCATGATGGCGTGACCTTCGCCAGCGACGGCGGCGATCTGGATATGGTCGCCCATGCGCCCGACGGCAAATGGATATCGCTGCTCAAGGCCGACACCATCGTCGATGCTGATCTGCCGTCCTATGACGACGGATTGATCACCATTGAAAAGTTCACCTCCACCCGTCTGGTCGATATGTCGGCCCACGACTACCGGCTGGAGCCCAATCTGCGCTTTACGCCCGACGATAAGTGGATTGTGTTCTGCTCCAATATGCACGGCGACAACCACGTCTATGCGGTTGAGGTCAAACCCACCCGCGCGCCTGTGAAGGGTTAAGTGTAACGTGTTTCATAAGACCTATTACGCCACCCACCCTGACCAGTTGGCCAATGCCGACACCAAGGCCTTGCGCGAGCGCTACCTGATCACCGACCTGTTTGTGACCGATGAAATCCGGCTCAACTACGTCCATCAGGAACGGCTTGTCATCGGTGGGGCGGCCCCGGTCAGCACAGCGGTGGCGTTACCGAGACTGACCGAACCACCCTCGGCGGCGGGGACATCGCTGCTGGACCGGCGGGAAATGGGTGTGGTCAATGTCGGCGCGGGCGCGGGCGTGGTGCATGTCGACGGCGTGGCCTTTGTGCTTGCGCCGCTCGATGCGCTCTACATCGGCAGTGGCACCGGCGACGTGTCGTTCGAAAGCGACAGCCCGGAGACACCGGCGCGCTTTTATCTGGCGTCCACCCCGTCGCATCAGCCTTACCCGACCGTGCGCATTGCCCTGAAGGATAGCCAGCCGCTGAAGCGCGGCAGCCTTGAAACCTCCAATGAGCGCACCATCCATCAGTTGATCGTGCCGCGCGTCTGTAAATCGGCGCAACTCCTGCTGGGCCTGACCCTGCTTAAGCCCGGCAGCGTCTGGAACACCATGCCGCCGCACCTGCATGACCGCCGCTCGGAGGCTTACTTTTACTTTGATATGACTGCCAATGACCGGGTGTTTCACTTTATGGGACAGCCCGACAATACCCGCCACCTGATCGCCGCCAACGAGCAGGCCGTCATCTGTCCGCCGTGGTCAATCCATTGCGGCGCCGGCACATCCAACTACGCCTTTATCTGGGCGATGGGCGGTGAAAACCTCGACTACGGCGATTTCAACGAACTGGATCTCTGCCAGTTGGCTTAAGAGGGGCCCAGTTGGCGTTAAGCGTGGGCCAACTGGCCTGACGACCCGCCTGTTTCAGCCCCCATAACCGACCTGTTTTCACGTTCACGGCGCGAAGTTTCATTCCACTTCGCGCATTGATTCATGCCCGATTGGAATTCGCCCCCTTTGAAAAACGGCATATGATCCTCGCATAACAAGATAGCAGGGATGCCAAATACGCATCGAACACCCTGCTCTACAGGTAAGGAAAGCCATATGTTGAAATCAGGGAATGGGGTGGCCCGTCACGGCCTCCTGCGGAGTGTATCGCTTATCGGGCTGCTGCTGGCCAGCGCCGCTCCGGTCATGGCGCAGGACGCCGCGCCCGCTGCCGAAGATGATGTTACCGAAGTCGTCGTCACCGGCTTTCGCGGTTCGCTGCAAAGCGCCATCCGCGCCAAGCGTTTTGAGAGCGGCGTGGTCGATTCCATCAAGGCCGAAGATATCGCTGACTTCCCCGACCTGAACCTGGCGGAATCGCTGCAACGCATTCCGGGGGTGGCCATCACTCGCGCCAATGGCGAAGGTCGTCAGATTTCGGTGCGCGGCTTAGGATCTGAATACACCCGTGTGCGCGTCAACGGCATGGAAGCCATTGCCACCACCGGCGGCACCGTCAATTCCGGCGGCACCAACCGCACCCGCGGCTTTGACTTTAACATGTTCGCGTCGGAACTGTTCAACTCCCTGACCGTGCGCAAAACCGCCTCAGCCGATGTCGAAGAAGGCTCACTAGGGGCCACGGTCGATCTGCAAACCGCCCGCCCGTTCGACTATAAGGACGATCAGTTCGTCGTGTCGGCTCAGGCCAGCTACAATGATCTGACCCGTGACGCGCAGCCGCGTGTGACCATGATGGGCAGCCGCCGCTGGGCCGATGGCCGTCTGGGCGCGCTGTTTTCGGTGGCCTACGAAAAACGTCATATCCTTGAGGAAGGGGCCAATATCACCCGCTGGAGCGCGGGCGGAGCGAACGGCGGGTTCAATACCCAGTCGACCGTTGCAGGCTATACCATCGCCGAAATCAATAACACCAGCGCCACCACCGGCATCTTCCACCCGCGCCTGCCGTCCTATGTCAGCTACGACATCAATACCGAGCGTCTGGGCCTGACCGGATCGTTCCAGATGCGCCCGTCCGATGCCACACTGGTCACGTTTGATGTGCTCTATTCCGACGTCAAGACCACACGCGGCGAGCATCAGTTTCAGGCTATCGGCCTGAGCCGCAGCGGCGTGGGCAAGCCGCAAACCATTATCCGCAGCGGCATCGTCGAAGGCCGCAATCTGGTTCAGGCCACGATGGATAATGTCGATCTGCGCACCCAGACGGCGTGGGATGAGATGGAGACGGAGTTCACCCAGTACACCCTTACTCTGACCCACAATTTCAGCGATCGTCTGCGCGGCGGGTTCATCGCCGGTCATTCGCAGTCGGAGTTTTCCAACCCCATCTCGACCATCATCACTTTTGATCGCGCCAATACGCAGGGCTATAGCTACGACTTCCGCTCACGTATGCCCGCGATCAACCTCAATTTCGACGCCACCGACCCGGCCAACTGGGCGATGACCAACGGCACGTCCGAAGTGCGTATCCGCCCGAACTTTGTCACCAATGCTTTTGCCAATGCCAAGGCCTATCTGGAATATGATTTCAGCGACAATCTGACGCTTAAGGGCGGCCTCGACTACCGCAAGTTCACCTTTGACTCGCGCGGCTATTACCGCACCTCTGAGACCCGCACCGACACCCTGTCGGCCACCGATCTGGCGGCGGTGTCAGAAGTGTTCTCAGGCTTTGGGCGCAATCTGGATCAGCCATCGGGCAATGCCACCTCATGGCTGGCCCCCGACCTGAATAAGTTTGCCGAGAAGTATGACATCTATTGCAATTGCGGCATCTACGCCCTCACCGGCACGGCCAATTCCTCGGCCCGTGGTCAGTGGATCAATGTGCGCGAAACCAATACCGGGGCCTATCTTCAGGCTGATTTCAAATTCGAAGCCCTTGGCCTGCCCTGGCGCGGTGATGCGGGTGTGCGCCACGTTAAGACCGATCAGTGGTCATCGGGCTTTGCCTCGACCGGATCGGGTGCCAACCTGAAGATCGAGCGGGTCGAAGCGGAGCGCAGCTATGACATGACCCTGCCGTCGGGCAATCTGGCGACCGACCTGACCGATGATGTTGTGTTGCGCGTCAGTGCCGCCGAAACCATTGCGCGGCCGTCGATTGCCGGTCTGACACCGGGCGGGGACGTCTCCATTCAGGGTTCTAACTTCTCATATTCGCGCGGCAATCCTGAGATCAAACCGACCAAGTCGAAAAACCTCGACCTGTCGCTGGAATGGTATCCGGCTCCCAATTCGCTCTATGCCGCCGGTCTGTTCTACAAAAAGATCGACACCTTCGTGCAGACCGTGGTTGAGCGCATCCCGTTTGATCAACTGGGCCTGCCGCTGTCGCTGCTGACGCCGACCAATACGTCGCCGACCGAAATCTTCAACGTCAGCCAGCCGTTCAACAGCCCCGGCGGCGAACTGAAAGGGTTCGAGATCAATGCCCAGCAGCAACTCGACTTCCTGCCCGGTTTCTGGGCTAATTTCGGGGTTCTGGCCAACTACACCTATGTCGATTCCAGCATCGATTACCTGACCTCGACCTCAGCCAATGCAGCCGTCGTGAACCAGACCCTGATTGGCCTGTCCAAGAATGCCGCCAACTTCACCCTCTACTATGAGACCGAAAAATTCTCGGTGCGCGGATCGGCTGCCTATCGTGAAGGCTACCTGACCGCCGTTCCGGCCCCCGACGGCAACAGCGTCGCCGGCACCAATGAAACCCTGAACTTCGACATGCAGGCGTCATATAGCGTGACGCCGAAGTTGAAGCTCAGCTTAGAAGGCATCAACCTGACCGATGAATTCAACGATCAGTATGTTGATGCCTCAAACCGTCTGAATGTCCGTAGCCATACGGGCCGTCAGGTCTTCCTCAGTGCGCGTTACAGCTTCTAGTTCTCTTCCCCCATCTCCGGGCGTCTCCCCGTAGGCCCGGCGAAACTTCAGCGCGGCTGCACTTGCTTGCAGCCGCGCCTTTTTCTTTTTGGACGCGCTGTCCTTATTTTGTTAGCGTGCCCAAAACAAATCAATGCAGGGAAACATGTTCGAGCTTAGCCAGATACGATGTTTCGTCACCGCCGCTGAGGAACTGCATTTCGGGCGGGCCGCGGCCCGGCTCAACATGACCCAGCCGCCTTTGAGCCGCCAGATTCAGGTTCTGGAGCGTATCTTAGGCGTGCCGCTGTTTGAGCGCACCAGCCGCAGCGTCAAGCTGACCCCCGCCGGACGCGTGTTCCTGCCCGAAGCGCGCCGGATCGTCTGGCTGGCCGAAAGTGCCACCCTTGCCGCCCGTAAGGTGGCACAGGGTGACGCTGGCCGGATTGGCATCGGCTTTACCGCCGTCTCCGGCTACAGCTTCCTGCCGCAGATCGTGGCGCAGGCCCGCGCACGCTTGCCGAACATTGAGCTTGATCTGCGCGAAATGGTCTCAAGCCAGCAGGTCGAGGCTTTGCAAACCGGCCTGATTGATATCGGCTTTTTGCGTCAGCCGCTGGAGCGCAATGAATTTGAGTCTGAGCGCGTCGTGTCCGAAGGTCTGGTGGCGGCGCTGCCGACCGGCGATCCGCGCCTGACCGAGCCGGAACTGACGCTGAAAGCCTTTGATGGCTCGCCGCTAATCATGTATTCGCGGGAGGGGGCCAGCTATTTTCACAACATGCTGTTGTCGCTGTTTGCCGAAGCGAACGTCACGCCCGACTATGTGCAGCAGGTGACCCAGATCCACTCCATGCTGGGGTTGGTGCGGGCGGGACTGGGGATTGCGATCGTGCCGCGCACGGCCATGGGCCTGCAATTTTCAGATGTCCATTACCGCGATATTGCGACCACACCGGCCACGCCGGTTGAGCTTTATATGGTCTGGCGGCGCGGCAACAGCAATCCGGCCCTGTCGCCCGTGCGGACCCTGTGCGCCGAAGTCGCGCCCAAAACGGTTTAGTGGATATACCTCCCTGGCTATGCCGGGGAGGAGGGAGGCCGAAGGCCGGAAGGTGGGGTATCTTGCGGAGCTTCAAAGGCCTCTGTCGTAAGACAGCAAGAGCCCCCACCACCACATCTCACTTGCCTAAAGGCAAGCTCGTGCGGTTCCCCTCCCCAGCAAGCTAGGGAGGTATAAGAGGAGATCACACCCGATCCCACGGATGGGACAGCGTCGGCGCATTGACATGGCGGCGCATGTCAAACCTAAGCTCAGCCCCGCTGCCGGGGGCCAGTTCCAGCGTAACTTGATTGGCCTCTATGGCGGTTTTGACACCGCCCACGTCCATCGACGCAAACTGATGCTCACCATAACCACCGGCCTGTATGGTGACCGTCCTTGCCCGAAACGGATGGGTGTTCACCAGCGTCAGGGTCGTTGAGGTATCGGTCAGTTCGCTGACCAGCGCCGCCACATCTTCGGGGATGCCTGCCCTGCGCTTGACCGGATCGAAATAACGCAGACGGGCATAGAGCAGCGCCCCGCCTTGGGGGGCCGAGGTCTTTGACCAGGTCGGCCGCGCAATATGGATCGCCCCGCACATCAGATGCAGCAGGGGCGTCACCGTCGCCGGATTGAACTTCAAAAGCGCGTCGGCCAGACGCGTCTCTTTGGTCGTGGTATCCTTGGCCAGCGTGTCCATCTTTTTGCGCACGGTCTCCAGCGTCTCACGCAGGGCCGTAACCGGATAACCGTCGTGTTGACCGCCAAGATATTGCACCCACGGGTGATTGGTATCGGCGCGCGCGTAATCGCTTTGGCGCATCGACATGTACCAGATATCCAGCCCGTTGGTGCGATATGGGCCGGGCTTATAGCTATAGGGCCCGTCATTACCGAACATGGTCGGGATCATGGACACGCCGTCGACCGTCTTAGCCTGCGCATTGATGGCATCGGTTTGATCCCGCCAGACCTGAAGATATTTGTCATCACCGGTCAGCAAGTAGGCGTTCAAAAAGGCCACGATGGCCCGCGGCACCCGGTTGCGGTCTTCGCGCTTACCCGACACCGGATCGACCGGCGAAAACCCCCAGCCATAGACGTTGCCGTACCATGCTTTTTGCGGCCCGCCGATACGGCCTTTCAGGTCGACGAAGCTTGGGAAAATCCCGTTATTGCGACGGGCGCGGCCGATCCACGCATCCAGATACGTCGTGATCCAATCGCGGTATTTGCGCTCACCCGCCACCATATAGGCATTCATGACCAGACTGGTCGCCTGAAGGTTCAGGGGGCTGTCGCCCACCACGTCGGTATATTCAACATAGTGATCCAGCGTTTCCTGATAGGTCGTCTCACCGTGCTCCATGAAAAAGCCGGTCGGGTCAAACGGATCACCGGCCCAGTCCAGCGCCGTGGCCTTTCGCAGCAATGGTCCCTTTGAGCCATTGATCATCGAGCGCATCAGCCTGCGGCGCGGGTCATAGTTGGGGGCAGACTTATCCTCGCCGTTATAAAAGCCGGAAAAGCGGCGGGCGCGATCCTGAAAGGCCGGATCGCGCGGTGCCGATAATCCCATCAGGTTGAATACCGACAGCCCTTCCGACAGATGTTGCCAGTCGTTCATGACCGGAAATTCGCGGTGGTACATACCGTCGCGTGCTATCTCGGTCTCGACCGTTTTCAGCTCAGAATACTGCTTGAGGTGGCCTTCCCATGCCTTAGTGTAAAGCTCAAGCACCCGGTCAGAGCCACCCAGCGCATGCAGGTGCGGCCAGTCATGGGTGCAACACTAAAAATATGTGCTTGATTTTTAATCATTTTTTCAATACTATCAAAGACTAAAAGGAGAACATTCTACGAGCGAGCGCACTCCAAAAACGGCCAAATACTACCATTTACGATCTCTCACTGCACTCATTTTGCACTCACTGGACCTGCAAATGGCTACCTTTACGAAGCAAAAATCAGGACGGTGGCGGGCTCAGGTCCGTCGGATGGGGCATGAGCTCAGCGAAACCTTCCTTCTGCGTCAAGATGCCGAAGCCTGGGCGAGACGGGCGGAATGTGAGATCGACAATGGAAAGACGCCCACCTCGATAAACGTCGCAGGTGTCAAAACATTCGGTGGCCTTATAGACCTTCATCTGGAAGATATGAAGTCGGTCAGCAAACAAATTGGCAGGTCGAAGGCGTTCAGCATGGCCCAACTGAAAAAGGCGTTGGGCAAAATACGCTTCGAGCACTTGGATCGTGAACGGATCATCCAATTTGGTAAGGCACGCGCCGAAGAAGGCGCTGGCCCGGCAACACTCAGTATCGATATCGGTTATATCCGAACAATACTATCTCATGCCGCCGCAATTCATGGAGTGCCAACAACGGTTGAGCACGTTGATTTGGCCCGGATAGCTTTAGGCAGGCTCGGACTTGTCGGCAAAGGTAAGGAACGGAACCGGCGACCAACTGAAGATGAAATATCTGCTTTGCTTAACTATTTTCAGACAGGCGGCGGCACTTGCTTTCCTATGGGGCGTATCATTTGCTTCGCAATCGCCACAGCTATGCGACAGGAAGAGATTTGCCGCGTTACATGGGCGGATCTATCGCCGCGCATGCGCACGCTGATTGTAAGAGACCGGAAGGACCCAAAAGAGAAAAAGGGAAATGACCAAACCATCCCACTGCTCTCGGTCAGCGGTTACGATGCCTGGGCACTCATTCAAGAACAGCGACTATCCGGGCATGGAAATCGTGAGCGCATATTTCCTTATAATGGAAAGTCCGTCGGCACGGCGTTCCGCAGGGCCTGTGTGGAGTTGGGAATAGAGGATTTGCACTTCCACGACTTCCGCCATGAGGGCACAAGCCGTCTGTTCGAAGCTGGCTTTGAGATTCCACAGGTTGCGTTGGTTACCGGCCATAAGGACTGGAAAATGCTTAAACGCTATACGCATTTAAGACCTCAGCACCTTCACATTATCGCAAAATCGCTGCCCCAGCAGACACCGGCAAACTATGACTGGGATGAGCATTTCCAGCAGAGCCTGACGTCGAAGGCAATTTGATGATGCTCAAACAACGAATGGTAAAAAACTTGCCGCAAATGGAGGGGTCGGATGATCAATGAATTCGATGGTCGATCAACGAACGCAATCGACGCTGGGTTAGGCACCCGTTTGCCTAAAGAAAAACCCGCCATAAGGCGGGCTGTTCCGTATCTATTGACTATGGGGGAAGGTTTTCACCCGCGAACCTCAAAGCCGTATGGAGGTGTAGATAAACCACGAGCCTGCATTTGTCAAGGAATTCGAGCCTGAACCATGCCCTATGCCTTCTCAAATGCGGAAATCTCTGATTTCGAGGCCCTACTCTCGCCGCCCAGATTTGCCACCTATTTGCGCGAAACAAACGGTGACAGGCATCGCGCCTTGGAACTTTGCATTTGGAATACACAGGTATCAGAGGCATTCTATAGCATACTTCAGTTTTGTGAACTAGCGGTGCGTAATGCAGCAGTCGAAGCCATCGAAAGTGAGTTTGGCGCAAACTGGCATCTGAACCGAGGCTTTGTGTACACGCTTTCCACGGCCAAAGGGCGCTACTCTCCTCGTACTGACCTAGTCAATTGTTCGCAGAATCAACCCACTGCTGGCAAGGTGGTCGCAGAATTGAAATTTGCTTTCTGGCAATACATCTTCGTCAAAAGCCATGACCAACGCCTTTGGCTCCCGCACCTCGCAGCCATTTTCCCTGGCTGCGACAACGCATTGAGCGTCGCTCAGGCACGCGCCAAAATTCATAGCGACTTAGATGCGATAAGAAAATTTCGCAATCGAGTGGCTCACCATGAGCCCATTTTCAACAGAAACCTGATTGAGGATAAAGAACGGATTTTGACACTTGTGAGTTGGCGGCGCCCCGCCCTGGAACCATGGATTAACCAGTTTGAGCAGGTGTCTCAACTCTTGCAGGCACGCCCGTAGGAGGGACCTTTGGCTTTTATCTGCTCTCAAAATCAGTATACTTAGACTGATTATTCAAGTGTCTTCAGGTTCACATACATCGGGACTATGTGATGGCGCTACACCACCTGAAGATGAGCCATGTGAATTAACGGTAATTAAGGATATATTGGGTTCATATCACCTGACTAATGGAGGGTGTAGATGGCCGAAACACAGATTGAATGGACCGACGCGACATGGAATCCGGTTGCCGGTTGCACAATCATGTCCAGTGGCTGCACCAACTGCTACGCGATGGCGATGGCCAAGCGATTAGAAGCAATGCGGGTGGAAAAATATGCAGGCTTGACCCGAACGAGTGGGAAGCGAACCATTTGGACCGGGATAGTGCGGGAAGACGAGAATGCCTTGCAAATTCCACATTCATGGAAAAAGCCCAGGAAAATCTTTGTTAATTCCATGAGTGATTTGTTCCATGACGCCGTCTCTGACGAATTCATTCTGAAGGTCTGGCAGGTCATGCGTGATACGCCAAGACACAACTATCAAATTTTGACAAAGCGTCCCGAACGCATGGCCTCCGTGGTCAGTCAAGTTATTGGCGATATCCTACCTAATGTTTGGCTAGGCACCAGCATAGAGGACGCCGCAGTGGCCGATAGAGTTGATCACCTGAGACAGGTTCCCGCTGCTATTCGCTTTATCTCTTTCGAACCCTTGATTGGTTCCGTCGGCGATATCGATCTGTCCAATATCCATTGGGCGATTGTTGGTGGTGAAAGCGGCAGCTCCGCGCGACCAATCCAGGAAGAATGGATCGATGAAATCTATGGCCAGTGCCTTGACTACGGGACCGCGTTCTTTTTCAAGCAGTGGGGGACATGGGGTAAAGATAATAAACGCAGGTCGAAAAAGGCGAACGGTCGCGAATACAGGGGGACGACCTGGGATCAGATGCCGATCCATTCGGCAGAGGCCTAAGCATACGGCGGGAGCCCGTCAACAATTGGGGGACGAGTGGTCAGGAAACGTTACAACTGGAAAGACGGCGCTAAACTTGATGAGCACTCAAGGCGTAAACACAAGATCCTGAGTGAATATGTCCTTCAATATATCGTTGTTAGGTGCAAACACCCTCAGCAACCGCGATTTCGCTTTGCGATCGTAGATGGCTTTGCTGGGGCGGGACGCTATGGATGCGGGTCTGCTGGCTCCCCTCTGATCTTTATTGAACGTATCAAGACCGCGGCAGAGACAATTAATATAGCTCGGGCAGCAGAGAAACTTCCCCCGATCAAGCTTGAATGCCATCTCGTTTTTAATGATGCCGATTGCGAGACAGTTGACTTACTGAAAGAGAATCTCGCGCCAATCCTTGCCGAGGCCAAAGCTAACGGACAACATCTGCAAATCGAGACAACTTATTTTAGTGAGCCGTTTGAGGCGGTTTACCCAAAAATAAAAAGCCTACTGGCTTCTTCGAAAATTACCAATGCACTGTTCAACCTGGACCAATGCGGACACAGCTACGTTGATCGTAGTACCTTAGTTGATATCATACAGACTTACCAATCTGAGATTTTTTATACATTTAGCATCGAGTCATTTTTGGCATTCTTGAGTAAGACAAATGCCAACCTAATGTTATCACAACTGGCTTTCCTCGACCTTCCGCTTAATGACATTGAGAAGCTTCAATTTCCGATGAGTAATGAACGTTGGATGGGAGCCGCAGAACGCCTTGTGTTCGGTGCATTTCAAGAATGCGCACCGTTTGTCAGCCCGTTTTCAATCCATAATCCTGATGGATGGCGCTACTGGTTTATCCATTTCGCAAAATCCTATCGGGCACGACAGGTTTACAATAACGTCTTGCATGACAACAGTAGCGCACAAGCCCATTTTGGTAGAGCGGGTTTGAATATGCTGAGCTACGACGCCCGGCACTCCGAAGGGCACCTCTATCTCTTCGACTCAATCGGACGTTCTACAGCAGTAGACCAACTTCGTGACGACATTCCACGTCTTCTCGCCGACCGTGGACAAGCCATGAAGGTTCTCGATTTCTACGAAGGTATTTACAATCTGACGCCGGCCCATTCCGCAGACATTCTATCCTCGCTGGTGGATCACCCAGATCTGAAGGTTATCACCAAATCAGGGGGAGAGCGACGTAAAGCGAGTACAATCAAGGTTGCTGACACTATCAACCTGAACCCTCAGCGCAGCTTTTACCAAATTCTCCGCCCATCTGAGCTGCGCTGACGGAAAACTAACCGCTATTTCCTCTGTCTCGATGCTTTGGGCAACCGCTCACCCATGCTCAAAATATAGTTCGCTCCCTCAAGACCCTTCTTATGTGGGCCTGCCCACAGCAAATGATAGAGCGGCGCACCGCGCGTATTGCAGATGAGCCTTGGGGTTGATACGTGACCGAATGCCGCTTTGAGATTGCGCCGGTATAACTGAAGTAATCGTTCAGAGTAATCTTCCCGTTTTCTAATTTCGGTAGATCCAAAGAGTCCATCTGCGTCGGACGAGTAAACTTCATCGAACCATTCGTGACTACCGAAATACCGGTCTAGGGTATCCGACCAAGCTGACGGCACTTCGCCGTTATTGGGCAGCATCCTATTGATTGCCATATTCAAAGCAAAATTAACAACCACCTCAAATAGGCCAGTTTCCGCCAAAGACTGAACACTCTCCCATTCAAGGCGGGCACCGAATGGGTCGAGAAAAGCGACCCCCCGGTGCTTTTGTTTGGAAATTGACTGACTCGTGACCCAAGTAATCCCTTCTGCTGCGGTCATCTTTAGCGTCGTGATTTGCAACTTCTCACCGAATTCAGCCTGAAGTCCGTCCAATTCTTTGCCGCGCTTAGGGGCAGGTTCAATAAAAACGTACCGGGCGAATGGATTTGTGATCCCGAGCGCCACCCTGGGCGATCCATCGAGAAACTCTGCCTGCTCGTGATCGAGCGGATCAGGTTCGGCGAGAAGCCCAAGGGCATCAACACCATCGGACTTTTTACGAACTTTAGCTCTTCCGCCGCCCGCAAATGCGTCAATATACAAAGTCCGCCAAGGTTGGTTTTTCAGGACCTTAGTGTAAAAATCTAAGTAACGCGCTAGGACATCCAGCTTCTCTTTTGCCCACGGGCCAACCTCAGCTACCATAAAGCCCTCACGTCAAGTTCAACCTCTTATATTGGTGGCAGTGTTTGCAACTCTCAGCAATCACCGCTTTGCGTTTTTGTTAAAGCTTTTGTCACTCAACAGAAATGCTTCCAGCATGAAAGGGATCAACTCGACAACTGGTTCGTTAACACCGTATGCTTCCTGATACCTCGTCGCATAGTCTTCTAGCGATTGATACAGATCAGAGCTCATGCTGATAGTCAACTTTTTAGGAGTACGGTCAGGTAACCGTCCCAGTTTGATTTCGGCCATTTCGGCCTCCTACGATGCGTAAGGTTTCAGGATTAGGTCTTTGTGGACGACAACGCGCAAAGGCCATCCCGGTCGCACCGTAAGGCCAGGCTGGACGTTTAGCTGCTTCTCGACAATACGTTGTCCTGCTTGGTTGGCGCTCTGCTGTGTCGATTCACGGACGGCCTTCACAAGGTCGCTGTCGGTATCGGAGCCGGTCTGACCCGCAATCCCCAAAAGGCTCGACAGGCCGACGCCTTTGAGAAGCGACCATGTGTGGTAATCAACTTTGTCAGAAAGGCCAGCATAGCCCGCTTCGTCAGTGGCAGGCAGATTATCAAGCCCTAGGGATGATCCGTCAGGCATAATCAGGCGCTGCCATATCACCAAAGCACGAGACTGTCCGAAAGCCACCACGCTGTCATAGCGGCCAATCAGGCGGGAACCTTGCGGAATCAGGAGAACTCGCCCCGTCACCGTGTCATAAACATTGGCTGTGACCTGCGCGATCGTCATCCCAGGTAAGTCCGATTTCAGTCCGGTAATCAAGCTGGCATTGATGATTGTACCCGCCATGACCTGATAGGGTGAGGCCGGGGTTTGCAGACCCTGACTGTTGTAAAAATCCGCTTTTGATCCCTGCCCTATAAAGTCCAGCTTACGGCCCTGCGCATTCTGATCCTTATCAGGGTCAAGGTTTAAACCCGCTCCTGCTTGTGTCGGAACCACTAAGCTTGCGTATGTCAGCCCTGTATTGGCACTTTCCATTGAAAGCGCCGCCGCAGCCCCCCGATCATTCACACCGAAAAACAGACCAGATTCGTGAGTGGATCGCTTTGACGCCTGATCTGCCGAACCTGAAGTCGATGGCTCTTTCAACTGCGCCTGCTGGTGTTCAAGGATGGGTTTTCCCAAATCGCCAGGAAGCGGCGGTCCGAGCTGGGGCACACCTGCCGGCACGTCCGCGTAGGTCTTCGGCAGATTTTGCAACTGATCGGGCTTAGGCTTCTGCGCATCAGAAGCCTTTTCGGGGTCATAGCCTGAAGATTGATCAGCGACAGCTTTGACCTCCGGTCTTTTCAACCCAAGCCATGTGACCGCGACGATTCCGACGCAGGCTAAAGCCGCGGCACCAATCAGCAGGTTGCGCTTGAAGCGTACCACTTTACGCGGTCTCGCACGTAACACCAGAGTTTCAGGGTCGGCCTTCGGGACATCTGCCGGCTCAGTCATGGCGACCTCCCGCTACGGATTTCACATTGCCAGTCGGGCGGACGTCATTGCGTTCGATCCGCACGATACTCTGAACCTTCCCGCCAAGACGCAGCTCGGCGGCGGCAAAGAGACGATCCACGATGTAGTAAGATCCGCGCATCCGGTAATTGACGAGCTGGGCATCGCCGTGCTCGCCCACAACAAAGAGAGGTGGCGCCTCGCCCTGGGCTATCCCTTGCGGAAATTCGATATAGACTTTTGTGCCGTCATCGAAGACCCGTACCGGACGCCATGACGGGCTGTCGCCTTTGATGTCATAGCGAAATCGCAGATCTTCGAGCGTTATACCGGAAGCCACAGGCTTGGCTTGCTCGGCATAGGCTGCCTGCTCTTTCAGGGCAATCAACGTGCCTTGAGGGTAGCGCCATGAAATGGCAGCCATAGCCGTACCGGACGTGCTTTCCAGTGTGAGATGATAGGTACGCCTATCGGTCGTAATAATCAGATTGGTTTTCAGCCCTGTCACATAGGGCTTTACCAATACATGCACCTGTGTCGTTTCACCGGCACCGCTTTTGGTATCGCCAATAACCCATCGCGCCGTGTCGCCAGCCGATATGGCGATAAGGTGCTCGCCCGGCTCTAATGCGATGTCGCTCACCTTTTCAGGCGCGGTGTAGAGACGATAAAGCGCCCCTTCCATATAAGGATAGACCTGAATAGCATTGATATAGCTCTGAGTTTGCGGCTCCTGCAATGCGGCTTTGTTAGCGGCGAGCACACGTGCGGAAGGTGCCAGTGTGTTAATCTTCGTCACGTTCGGCACGGGAACCAACTGGCCAGGCATGGCAACCGGTACAGTCTGCTCAACAAACCTTACGGCAGCGGGCGGGTCAGGCACCTTTACGGCCTCGACAAAGCGAGCCGTATCATAGGCGATGACCGGTAAGACCTGAGATGATGTGCAGGCGGTCAGGCCGATGACAGAAACTGACGCCAGTAAAATGACAGCGATACGCATGAATAATCTCCTTTATTGCAGGGGTTGAGATTGAGGTTTTGCAGGCAGGACGGCATCTTCTGCCGCCGGTCGTGGTGACGCCTTCGTGGACGCATCGGTGGTTTGCGCAGCGATGCGCTCTGCGTCGGGCGCATAGTCCTGCGACCAGGCCATTTGATTGACGTACAGGCCGAGCGGATTTTTGCGCAAAGTCTCTTCGCGTGTGGGCGGCTTTTGAACCACGCCAAGGATGGCGGTCCAGCGTTCCGTGCGGGTAAGAACGCCGTGAATGTAGGTCAGCTCATTCCACTTCACCTGAAACGACGTTTTAGATGCCCGTACCACGCTCGTGATGGACACGGTGACGCTACGTTCACCAACCCCGGCAAAGGGGTCGCGTTGCCGGGCCTGATCGTTGAGATACTGAGCCGCGCCTTGAGTGGTGAAGTCATAGGCTTCAAGCCAGTTCTCACGCACGAGCACGGGGTCAATTGACAGCGAACGCAGATTGGTAATGAAGCGCGCCATATACCATGAGATTTGCGCATCGGATGGCTTATACGCCTCAGTCGCCGGTCCCAGGGCTTTGATGCTGCCGGAGCGGCTATCGACCTCGACGACATAGGGCGTTACCCGGCTCTGGGACGCCAGCCAGACCATGCCACCCGCCAGAACGAGGCTCACAGACAGGGCGCCATAAGCCAAAAGCCGCCAGTTTCTGGCCTGTGCCGCGGATGAACCAATACGTTCATCCCAGACCTGAGCGGCTTTTTGATAAGGGGTAATGGGTTCAGGCGTTTGCCCATAACGTTGCAGACTGCGTTTAAACGACATGATGTTTAGTCCTTCTGTGAGAGGTCGGGATTAGCGGACGCCATAGGGCGGTCGCCGGAAGCTATGACCGACTGAGCCATGTGCAGGTGCGCCCGCCGGCTTTGTTCTTCGCGCATATTCTGCGCCCATTGTGGCGGCGTTTGTTCGGTCTTCGACTGGCCTGGACCTGAGGCGGACTGCCTGGACGATGATCCATGAGGTTGGCCGCCGCCGGATGATGAATTGCCAGACGGCGCGGAGGCCGCAGGTGCAGGTGCGCCTCCGCCGGAGGGTCCACCACCGGGAGGGCTACCGGAAGGTGACGGTGATCCCGCACCTCCGGCCGAAGATCCCCCGCCGCTGACGGAACTGGCGGCCTTCATTGTGCCAAGAGCTGAACCACCCATGCGGGCGATACTGGCAACAGCGCCACCAGCCAGCATTCCGGCACCGACCGCGGCTCCAACGGTGCCCACTGCCGCACCGGCTCCCAGTTGCGGCGCGCCGGACACAAGCCCTGAGGCGATGCCGGGGCCAAAAATACCGAGACCCAGAAGCGTCAGGGAGGCCAGAACCAGAGACATAGCCTGATTGATGTCAGGTTCCTGACCGTTCAGGGCGGTGATAAACTGACCAAAGAAACTGGAACCTATGCCGACAATCACGGCCAGAACCATGACTTTGATACCTGAGGTGATGACATTGCCCAGAACCCGCTCGGCCAGAAAAGCGGTTTTGTTCCAGAAGGCAAAGGGCACAAGGACAAAGCCGGCAAGCGTTGTGAGCTTGAATTCCAGCACCGTGATAAAAAGCTGAATGGCCAGAATGAAAAAGGACAGCAGGACAAGCAGCCACGCCACCAGCAGGATCACAATGGTGAGAAAGTTGCCGATAAAACCGGATAGAGTAACGAGGTCTGAGGCCTGCACGAGCAATGGATGTGCCGCTTCAAACCCTATCCCCGCCAGCTTGCCCGGCTTGAGCAGATCCGCGGCCGTCAGAGTATTTGCACTGGCCTGAAGTCCCATCCCCACAAAGGACTGAAAGATCAGGGTGGCCAGCATGTTAAAGTTGTTGAGGATGAAGGCGAATGCCCCCACATAGAGCACCTTTTTGATAAGGCGAGACATGACATTGGCCTCGCCATCCAGCGCCCAGAACAGAGCCGCCAGCGTCACGTCTATAGCGATCAGTGTGCTCGACAAGTGACCGACATCGCCTCTGAGCAGCCCAAATCCGCTGTCGATATAGGCGATAAAGGTGCTCATAAAGCTGTCGATGATATTGAGGTCGTTCATGTCATATCTCGCCGAAGGAATGATCAAACCGCGCTCTCGGAAACCCGGTTACTGTGGCGTGTAGGCTTTGCCGGTGCCGAGGAATTTGGTCGTCATGGCTTTGGACACGGCTTCAGCCTCCGCCTTGCGGGCCTGATCAATCGCGTCGGCGCGGTACTGCGCCGTCAGCAGGGTCTGAATTTGCATTTGCTGTTTGACGGTCAGCGCCAGCAACTGATTGGTGGCCTGCTGTGCTTCAAGGTCGCCCCCGCTGGCTTCGGAAGCCCGCACCAGAGTGTTCAGAGTGTCGGCGTCGCTTTGGAGGGCTTCATTGACGCGCGCCTGAACCAGAAGGGTTTGCTGGTACGCGCTCATGGCGCTCGACCAGCGGGTCTGGGCCGAACCTAACAGAGTACTGATTTTTATGTTGCCGCCGTAAGTTCCCGGAAACTGTGATTTGAGCGCCTGTTCAGTCTCACCCAGCGTAAAGGCAATGCCCTTAGCAGTTTTCATCAAATCGCTGATGGCGGCGATATCGGCATTGAGCCTGGCCAGCTCGCTGATATCGAGCTTCTTCAGGTGTTTGGCCATGTTTTGCAGCATGACCGCCTCATTCTGAAGCGCTTTGATCTGGTTGTTGATCTGTTGCAAGGCGCGGGTCGCCGACAGCACGTTCTGAATATAGTTGGCTGGATCATACACGGCGACCTGCGCGACCGCCGGTGTCAGACCAGTGCTGAAAGTCGCGGCAATAGTCATGACGACAATGGCGGCGTGAATGGATTTATGGTTCATGGATAGTGCTCCTGATTTTGGACAAGGGGATGGCGTGGACTGTTTGCAGACAGTCCGGTGATCCTGGTTGAAGTTGGTGGTTGGGTTCAGGCCTTACAGCCTCAGGTTCGCAGGCGATCCCGGCGTTTCGGTGGGGCAGAGGTTAAGAGGTCAGCGGCCCAGTTCAGGCCTTTGTGTTTGAGCCAGCCTTGCGCAAAATCGGCCCCACAGTCCTCAGTAAGATCGCGGTCGATCACTGCCTGATCATCAGGCGACGAGGCAGCACAAAAGGCCAGCGCTACGGGGCCAAGATTTAGCTCAAACAGACGATTACCCCGGCGCGATTGCAGGTAATACTGCCGCTTCGGAATGGCCCGTGCGATCAGTTCAACCTGCCGGTCATTGAGACCGAGGTGCTCATAGGCCGCGCGTGACTGAGGTTCGATGGCGCGCTCATTAGGCAGGAACAGGCGTTGCGGGCAGGATTCGATAATGCTGGGCGCAATTGTGCTGTCGGCAATATCCGCCAGCGACTGCGTGGCGAATATGACGCTGACATTCTTTTTCCGCAAAACCTTCAGCCATTCGCGGATGCGCGCGGCAAACAGCGGATTATCAAGAAACACCCAGGCCTCATCCAGCATAAGGAGTGTGGGGCGACCGTCAAAACGTTCCTCCAGCCGGTGAAACAGGTAGGTCAGGACCGGCATAACTAACCCGGCCTCGCCCATCAGGTCTTCCGTCTCGAAACAGACGACAGAGGCCAGATCAAGATCGTTCTCTTCAGCATCAAGGCAATGACCGTATGCGCCTTCAAGGGTATAGGGGCGAAGGGCCGATTTGAGATCATTGGACGACAAAAGCACGCTGAGACCTGTAAGGGTGCGCTGCGTCTCCGGGGCATGGCTCAGGCTGTTCAGTGCCGACCACAGGACTTCTTTTATATCTGGTGTGACGATCACCTGCTCATGACTGAGGATCAGGATCAGCCATTCCAGAGCCCATGTCCGTTCAGAGAGATCGTCGATGCGACGGAGTGGCTGAAACGCCAGTTGCGCCTTACGTCCCAGGACATGATGCTGACCGCCCATGGCCAGTGTCGCGGCCCTGGCTGAACCACCCTTGTCGAAAACGAACGCTTGCGCATTTTGATACCGCTGGAACTGCAACGCCAGAAATGACAGCAGCACAGACTTACCGGCACCCGTAGGACCAAGGATCAGCATGTGGCCGACATCACCAACGTGGGTCGATAAGCGAAATGGTGTCGCCCCTGAACTGAGGGCATAGAGTAAGGGCGGACCGCCCAGATGCGCATTGTTTTCCGGCCCGGCCCATACCGCAGACAATGGCATGAGGTGAACGAGGTTTAGCGAGTGCACAAGTGGCTGTCGTACATTGGCGTAGACATGACCGGGCAGAGAACCAAGCCAGGCTTCCACTGCGTTGAGGGTCTCTTTAATGGTGGTGAGACCCAGACCGTTGATAACCTGCTCGGCGCGGCGTAGTTTCTCATCCGCCTTGCGCTTATCCGCATCCATCACGGTAATGGTGGTTGTCAGATAGCCAAAACTGACATGATCGCCGCCTAAAGCCTGAAGGGCCTGATCACTATCGGCCACCTTGTTGTCGGCATCGCTATCGGTGAGTTGGGTCGCTTCATTATAGATGACTTCACGCAAGAGTGCGGTGATCGACTTACGTTTGGAAAACCACTGGCGACGAATTTTAGTCAGAGTCTTTGTCGCCTCAGCCTTGTCGAGCGCGATAAAACGGCTGGTCCAGCGATACCCCATGTCCTGATGATTTAGGCTGTCGAGGAGACCCGGATGGGTATGGTTCGGGAACCCCAGAACCGTCAGAGTGCGGATATGCTGGTCACCCAGCATGGGTTCCAGTCCACCATAAAGCGGGGTATCGACAAGGATCGCATCCAGATACATCGCAGTATCAGGAACTTTTACGGCATGAGCTTTTGTCGAAATCGTGCCGTGCAGATAAGACAAGGTTTGCGCGTCATCCAGCGCTTCGATGTGCGGCATGAAGCTGGCGAACATATCCAGGGCGCTGTCCGTCCGGGCTACAAAGGCCTGAAGCTCCTGGCGCCAGTTGCGCTTTTGCGTTCCCTTTTCACCGTTCTGCATATCCATATCGGACGTTTCAAGCAGAGCCTGTCCCGCGCCGGCCGACAAGTCGGCTGGCGGCATGAAGACAAGCGTCAGATAATAGCGTGTCTCAAAATGCTGATCCCTTTGCCCCGCAAACGTCGCACGGCGTTCCTCATCGACCAGACGTGCGACGCCCGCCTCAGGCCCGGTTTGCGGATATTCAAGCGCCTCTGTCCTGTGGGCCTCAAAGAACAATGCCCAGCCACTGCCAAAACGGCGCAGAATATTGTTGGCACGCGCGCATGTGCTTACCAGTTCAGCCTGTGTCGCACTCTCTAAATCAGGGCCCTGATAGCGTAAGGTGCGCTGGAAACTCCCATCCTTATTCATGACGACGCCGGGTGCTACCATAGCCGCCCATGGCAGATGATCAGCGAGGCCATCAGAGGTTTTACGATATTGGCGAATATTCAGCATGTCAGATACGCTTTCTGCCGAAGATGTCTCATCAGCACAGTCAGGAAATCAGGATCATGTTTTGCAGCGAAAACGGCGAGGGAATGCCCGACCATCCAGAAGATGAGGCCAGCCACCCACATCTGAAGCCCCAGCCCTAAAGCGGCGGCCACGGTGCCATTGATAATGGCTAAGGACCGTGGCGCACCGCCAAGAAGCAGGGCGTGCGTCAGGGACTGGTGCAATGGCACGTTATACCCTTCCACAGGCCCGGCCATCAGATGAGCGCTCCGCCGCCGAACGAAAAGAAGGTCAGGAAGAACGACGATGCGGCAAAGGCGATACTAAGACCGAAGACGATCTGGATCAGACGTCTGAAACCGCCGGACGTTTCGCCAAACGCCAGGGTCAGACCGGTCACGATGATAACCATCACAGCGACAATCTTGGCCACGGGTCCCTGCACGCTATCGAGAATTTGCTGCAAGGGCGCTTCCCACGGCATACCCGAACCTGCGGCCTGCGCGGCACCGGCAAGGGCGACGATCATCAGGGGCATCAGCAGCGAAGCCCTGGATGTAAGGGGGTGAGCGATAGTTTTGGTGTCACGCATATTAAAGTCTCCTTCAATGGAATTGTTAAGGTTGGCTGGAATCCTCGCCACTCAGGTGAGTGATCGAAGCTGGTAGTCGCCGGCTGAATCGAGGCCGTTAATTTCGGCAATGTCTTCGATACGGCGCGGCATTTGGGTGAAGCTGTTTTCGCCGCAGATGAAGACGATCAGATCTATGGCTTCGGCGATCATCGGGCGCGGCACATGGACGACCGCTTCCTGAACAAGCTGTTCAAGACGATAGAGCGCGCCCTTGGCAGAATTGGCATGTAGGGTAGCAATGCCCCCCGGATGACCGGTGTTCCACGCCTTTAGCATGTCGAGCGCTTCGGCTCCCCTGACCTCGCCGACAATGATGCGATCAGGCCGGAGTCTTAAGGTTGAACGCACCAGATCGGCCAGGGTTACAAAGCCCGGGCGGGTTCGCAGGGCCACAACATCCTTTGCCGCACATTTCAGTTCGCGGGTGTCCTCGATGAGGATGACACGCTCATCTCTCTCGGCGACCTCAGCCAGCAGAGCGTTGGTCAGGGTCGTCTTGCCTGAACTCGTACCGCCCGCCACAAGAATATTACGACGATCTGATATAGCCTGACGCAGCATCCGGGCCTGTTGCGATGTCATGATCTGATCGGCCACATAATCACCCAGCCCGTAGAGGCGGTGAGCGGACTTACGGATCGAGAAACAGGGGCCGGCCACGACAGGCGGCAACAGACCTTCAAACCGCTCACCGCTAACACAGTCAACCGTACCTGGCAGTTCAGCACTGACAATCGGGCTATCGGCATGAACTTCGGCGCGGATATGACTGGCCACCAGACGGATGACACGTTCGATATCAACCGCCGGCATAATGACGCCGGTGTTGATACGTCCTTCACCTGCAAGGTCGAGCCGAACTGAGCCGTCGGGATTGACCATGATCTCGCGAACTCGCGGATCGGTCAGGGCCTGTGCCAATCCCTCCCCCATAGCGGTATGCAGCATGGTGCGAAGGCGTAAGCCTGAAACGGAAGCCTGGGTCATTGCCCGCTCTCCCCGTCCTGAATTGGGGATTGCCTTTGTTCCGCAGCTTCCCTTGTTTCCGCCAGTATGCGGCAACCTCCGGCCATCTGGCGGCCGACCTGATCAATGAACTTGCTAAAGCGATCATGACCTACGGCACGCGCTACCTTATCCGGTTCAGGCATCTGAGCCGTCACCGTAAGCTGATAGCGGACAAACAGGGCCAGAGTTTCCAGCACCACTTGAACATCGCGCTCGATGCGCTCAAGTTGACGCGATTGACGATCAAAGCGGATTTTAAGGCTTTCATCGACAGATTGTGCTGCCCGGCGATTGAGATATTGCCGCAGGGCATCAGCGATAATGGCTGACTTGGACGTGCCGGGCTTTTCAGCTAGGGCCTCAAGCCGCTCAGAAAGGGCATCATCGAGATAGAGGTTATGACGGGGTTTCATGGACTGTGATCCTCAGAAACTGGGTAAGGGCAGGTCATGCTCGCCCTCGTTAAGGGCGTGAGCGCGGGCGATGTTGGAGAGGCGGTCAATGACTCGCTTGTCGGCAATCACGTCATTGTCGTTCTCGGTCATGCCGAAAAGATCATCGCTTTGCAGAACTGTGCGTTTGGCAGGTTCATCTTCGCCAAGTCCGGGATGGCGCTGCTGTTGCAAGCCACCTTCGTCTTCGGCGCCTGCACCTTCATCACCTTCAAGGGCCTTGATCAGGCGCCTGTCGGTGGCGCGGACCTGTCCTTCCCAGACGTTAGGCCGGGTTTGCGGTCTGTCTGCGTAAGTGCCCTCTGCAAGAACAGGCGGCGTCAGACGTCGCGATATGAAGTTGGCATCCTCAAAGTATTTGAGTTTTTTCGCTTTGATGGGTGCCAGACCAGACACCAGCACCAGTTCATCAGAGGGTGGCAACTGCATAACCTCGCCCGGCGTCAGGAGCTGACGGGCGGTCTCCTGCCGTGAGACCATGACATGCGCCAGCCAGGGTGCCAGCCGATGGCCGGCATAGTTCTTCTGGGCCCGCAATTCGGTCGCTGTCCCGAGGGCATCCGAGATACGTTTGGCAGTGCGCTCATCATTCGATGAAAAGGCTATACGCACATGACAGTTGTCGAGGATGGCGTTGTTTTCACCGTAAGCTTTGGAAATCTGATTGAGGCTTTGGGCAATCAGATAGGCGCGGATACCGTAGCCGGCCATGAAAGCCAGAGCGGTTTCAAAGAAGTCCAGCCGCCCTAGCGCCGGAAACTCATCAAGCATCATCAGTAACTGGTGACGATTACGTTTGTTGGGATCACCTTCCAGGCGCTCTGTAAGGCGACGACCGATCTGATTGAGGATCAGGCGTACCAGTGGCTTTGTGCGAGAAATATCAGAAGGCGGGATGACCAGAAACAACGAGACAGGCTGTTCGGCATTGACCAGATCTGCTATGCGCCAGTCACAGGCTTCTGTTGTCGCCGACACCACCGGATCGCGGTACAGTCCCAGAAACGACATAGCCGTGGACAGGACGCCGGAGCGCTCGTTCTCCGACTTATTTAAGATTTCTCTGGCGGCCGAGGCTACCACCGGATGCACAATTGGCGACTCTTTGGTGCCGAGATGATTGGTCGTCATCATCCGGTGCAGAGTATAGACAAAGGTGCGTTGGGGATCGGACAGGAAGGTCGCCACCCGTGCCAGGGTTTTGTCTTCCTCGGCGTAAAGGACGTGAAGGATGGCGCCGACCAGAAGCGAATGACTGGTTTTTTCCCAGTGGCTACGATGTTCAAGTGCGCCTTCCGGATCAACCAGAATGTCGGCGATGTTTTGTACGTCGCGGACTTCGTCGTGACCTTTGCGAACCTCAAGAAGGGGATTGTATCGGGCAGACCTCAGATCGGTCGGATTAAACAGCAGACAATGAGAGAACTTTGAGCGCCATCCGGCTGTCAGCTCCCAGTTTTCGCCCTTGATGTCATGGACCACAACAGAGCCGGTCCACGATAAGAGCGTTGGAATAACGAGCCCAACGCCTTTGCCGGAGCGTGTCGGTGCAAAGGCCATGACGTGTTCAGGACCATCATGACGCAGATAATCAGACCCCATCCGCCCTAAGAAAACGCCCTTGTCATTAAACAGGCCGCCCGCTTCGATCTCAGGTTTTTTTGCCCAGCGCGCAGAGCCATAGGTCGTGACAAAGTGCGCTTGTCTGGCTCGCCACAGCGACCCGACGACGGCCACAACAAAACCCATGAAGCCGCTGGTCGCCGCCAGACTGCCTGCCCTGAAAAAGACTTCAGGGGCATAGGCATCGAAGTGATACCACCATAAAAACAACGACCACGGATGATAAACCGGAAAGCCAAAAATCAGACACCATGGCGTGCCAAGTCTGGCTTGGTAGCCCAGTTGTGCGGCCGCCCATTGGGTTGACGCCCAGACGCCAAGCACCACGATCAAAAGAACGATCAAAATCTGGCCGATAAGCAGCTTTGTGGGGGTCATGGGTCGGGTTCCGCTTGCCGCAGCCACAGAGCCGCGAACAGGGAACATGATCAGAGAAGGCCTCGGAATCTCATATGGCCGTTATGTACGCTCACATGGTCTCGCTGTCCTCTCTGAGAATCGAAATACTAAACCGAACTCCACCGGAATGGCAGTTTTCGCAGCGAAGCTAATTTAAAATGCTGTCAACGCCCAGGTTCCTGGAGGATTGTTCCAGATAATATTTTTCAAAATAGTGATGGGCAAGTTTGTCGGAGAACCGTTCGAAGTTGTCCTGAACAGTCAGAATGCGACAACGGTCCTTGCCACCGTTCACCGGGCCACGCAAGCCGCGTCCTACCATCTGCATATACATCGAAGGACTAAAGATCGGGCGGGCAATAGCGATCAAATCCGTCGCTGGAGCATCAAATCCGGTCGTCAGGGCGGCATAATTGCAAAGTACGCGGATATCTCCGCGCTGGAATGCACTTATGAACCAACGCCTTGAATTACGATCGGTCTCTCCGACGACAACCGCGCTCTTAATGCCCATGACGTTCAGGCGTGCCGCAAGTCGCCGTGCATGTCCTACCGACGTCGCAAACAGCAGAACCGACTTTTCTTTTGCCGCTTCGATGGCATCAAGGATAAGATCGTTTCTTTCCTTATTTTCCCCCAGCCTCTCAAGGGCGGTATCTGGCAACTTGTTGAAGGTGGTGAGATGCATTTCCTCTTCCGCCGACAACGCAAAATTGCCCGCCATTTCGAGACGCTGATAGTCGAGGTTCGCCAGAACCCCGCGCTCTTGGAGCATCTCAAAAAGACCTCCCTGATCCGCAGGGATCAGCCGTCCGTCAAACCGCCGCGCCAGTTTCTCGGTTTCGTCTTCATTCCGCCCCCGGAACGGCGTGGCAGAGAGCCCTATTACTGGCGGTTCCCTGAACTGCGGCTCATCTGTGCTCATCCACTTGAGCAAGCCAGTGTATGATGCGGTAAGCGCGTGATGACATTCATCAATGACAAGGAGCCCGGGCTTGCTCAGCCATTCGACAGCCTTATCGCTCTGTCGCGACGTCAATGTCTGGACCGAAGCGACGACAACGGTTGGCTCCCCCCGCACGGGACCGACCGGATTGGTCTGGCCGCCCCAGAAACGCACAATCCGAAGATTCTCTCCGGTATTGCCCAGATTGGACCAGAGTTCGCGAAAACAAGCTACCGCCTGCTCGCAAAGCTCATCGCTTTGGGCAACCCAGAGAACAAAACGGTCAGGGCCGTCGACAGGGCACAGGATCTGCTTCATCGCCGTTTCAGCGGCAACGCGCGTTTTCCCCGCACCTGTAGGCAGGCTTATAACTGCCCTGCGCCGCTTCTGAACCTTGTCAACGAGCAGGGCTCCCAGCGAGGCGACAACAGTTTCCTGGTAGTCGTGCAATGGCTTAAGTTCGATGGGCCCGCCGACAAGTAGTTCCGGATCCCGCCTGCGCGATGGCGCCGTCGCAAATTCCGATGGAAAGCCTAGGGCCATTACAAAATCAGATGCAGCCTCACCGCCCCACCTTTCAGGCGGTTTCAATCCGTTTGCCGAAAGTGCATTCCTGATTGAAGGCTCATTGAATATGGCCGGTCCCAGCAGCGTTAAGGCAACATCAGCAGCGACAAGTGGCGCTCCGGCCAGGCTTTCCTGAACGTCAGTCTCGAAGAGCGCTAGGAGGACCGAAGCATCACCGATCGCGGCGACGAGACGGGAAGGCAGGTCGGGAGCTTCAGCGACCTGGCGGCGCTTTGCAGCAGCACCAGTCGTGAGGAGGCTCTCAAGCTCGATACCAGCCTTACACCAGCCGGCGGCGCGCGATGCCGTGAGGAGGATCTCCACGCGCGCTGGCCAGCTCAACTTAGAAAAGCTCATTTCATCAACGATGACCTGCCCGTCTTGCAGACCCCATTCAACAGGACGATCAACAAACCCGATCCGCAGCAGCAGGTTCGAGACAAGGAGGACACCACGATTGTCGCGGCCCGCCAAAGCTTCCCGCAATGCCGGTTCGACTTCCAGGATCGTGACAGCCTCTTCACGACCTTCCAGTGTCGTCCAGCTTAGCTGACTTTCCTTTTCGAACAGCCGCGCGCCATACTTCAGCCATTTCCCGGTAGTCTCCGGCGAAAGAGCAACACATGTGAAACCGGCATCGGCAGCCGACAGCGCGTCCCGTTCGGAAGACGCGATCAGAACTTCGGAGAGATCGACGGGCCCCTCAGGAGTACATACCTTTCGCGGGATAACACCGTCTGAAGCTGCCGCCTCCCAAAGTGGCACTAGTGTTTGCGGGTCAACCCGTTCATGCGAAAGGTAAGGCAGTACGTCCTTCCAGATGTCGGATTTGCCCGCACTGATTTTTCCCGCAGAAGCGTTTTGAATCGCCTGAACACCATCGGCACAGGCTGCAAGAGACGGGACCAGCTTCATTCTCGCGGCAGCGTCCGGCACCAGCAGATTCTTGCAAGCTACGGCCGCACGCTCATTGCGTATAAACATCGATCTGGACAACGCCCACAGCGGATGAGGATACTCTATCGACTGCCACTGCGTCGGCCGGGACGTATGTCGGAAAGTCACAGGTTTGCAATACGCTGAAAGCCCACTCGCTATGGATATGAGCATGGATTGAAAAATGCGTGACTGTGTCGCCCCCTCGGTGCAGATCAAAAATTCCCAACCGTCGGGCATATTGAAGGACGTCGGCCGTAGAAGGGAGAGGTCGGGACGATTATTTAGAAAAGCCCGGTGCTCCATTGCCCCGGCCGCGGCCCAGCTCTGCAGCCACGCCTCGGCAATATCCTCTTCGCGCTGCGAGGAGACATATTTCGGTTCCCACTCCCACGAAAGGGTCTCCGACAGGCCGAGTTCTCTCAGAATGGCGAGATCGTTGTTATGATATTCAAGATTAATCAGCTTTGCCTTCAGGTACTCTGATTTTTTCCCATCTGTCGGCAGGTCCGCAGCAGACAAGAAGGCTCCCGGTAAAATACAGTTCTCCGGACTTGCCCATCCCTCTAACGTGCGAACCTGGACGGCGTGCTCCCCGATTTCGTTTTCTATGTCCTGCCAGGGCATTTTGCGCAGCAGGTCCCACACCGGTTCCCAGTGATCGTCCCGATGGGCCTGACTGACGCGCGCCCGGAGCAGGCGTGACCAGTCAGGTCCTTCATCATCAGAAATTCCGAACCGCCGACTGAGGACGGCGGATACCTTTGGATCAGCGGCCACGAAAGGGTGAACGCGATGCATGTCCTCTGTCGCCGGCTCACCGAAAGTTATGTTCATTGCCAGCTGGAGGCTGCCATCATCGGCAAGAATTATCGCCACCCTCTCCCTGACGCTATCCCATATATAACCAGCTACAGCACTCGCATAACTTTCGGCGAGCAGAATCACCTTCTGGGCATCCTCCGGGTCGTATGACGCTGCCATTTCCAGCCATCTGGCGTCGACGGTGCGCCCCAGTACCGGCACCTTTCGGGCCGTGGCAAGCCGCTCAGAAAACTGGTTCAGGCGTCCTATACGGTGCGGAGTGGAAATGCAGGAAGGGTGAAGATGGGCTGCACAGGCGTCTGAATTTGCGAGCCTAGACCATTCTGTTATCAGATCGGGAACATCCTGGGGCGCCCTTTGAAGGGTCATCGCATTACACAGGTCCCCGTCGCAGTTTGGCAGGACCGGCTTCTCAAGCAAAGCCTTCCATAATGCCGCGACGAGTGGCGCGGCCGGCTCACCGAGATTTACCAGTTCCCGCGGAAAGGCATCAAGTATTATTCCCGGATCGGTCTCTTTCATAAGGGCAGGCAGTTTTTCGACAATCAGTCCTGCTGCGGCCTCCATCAACGCGGCATTCCACGCACCCGGTATCAGGGCCGTCCGATCACTGTTCAGTTTCCAGGGAGCATTGAGAATGCCGAGCGTACGGGTCTCAGTCGCAGTCGGGAAGAAGGCAAAAAACCGGCCTGCTTCGGCCCTTCCCTGCCCCACCGGCGCCGCCCAGATAAGCGGGATAACATCGCGCGCGTGGACGTTCGTGGCGTCCGCAACCGCCTGCTCGTCAGTGATTGCAACAGCAGTCTCGAAGACGCGCCATGTTTGTAACCGGCCTTCATTTGCCAGGTCTTCAATTGTAACGAAGCCATCCGGCGTGGTCGATCGCTTCAGGTGACGCTCGAACCCCTTCGCTCTCATTACCAGTTCCACATCCCCCGGCAGGAACAAAAGAAACTCTGACGGGAAGCGGCTCATTTCGTCAATTGCAGCCTCGCGGGCGCCGGAAGTAATAAGCTCGGCGAACACAACCGTAGTCGCCCACGAGAACCGTTGAAGGCCGGGTGTATGCTTGAGAGTGTCTGCCCAGGAATGTGCTATTGCTAGGCGAAGCCCGGGGGTCGGAGCGCCGGTTGGCAAACCAAGGATTGTCCGGATACGCAAGCGGCAGATTTCCGGGTTGAAGGTCAGGCATACCGACCTACTCAGCACCTCAATTTTGCCGCCTAGCTTCAAGAGAGATTTGAAGCCTAACCCGAAACGTCCGATCTGCCCTGCACGCTTACCTGATGTATGAGCATTAAGCAGCGCCTTTACGCCGGATTGGTCAACGGGAGCACCGGTATTGGCCGCCCAGAGTCCGGCATCGTCGATCACGATTTCAATTCGACCCGATCCGGCATCGCCAGCTTCACTTACAGCATCCGCGCCGTTCTGTACTAATTCGGCGATCTGCCTGTAGGCATACCCGCCGGCAAGGACAGAGGTCTCAATGTTGGCGTGTTCTTCGGCGTCATGCGGCGCAGCCCTGTATGCATTGAGCCGGTCATCGCACAACGATTTAGCATAAGAAATGAGATCGCCGCCGACAGTACTATTCAAGACCTTTTACCCCCAGGATCAGGCTTTATTCTTATGATTTCAATTTGCAAGGACTCACAAGACCATGCAATGGTCCGTCTGCATCCTATAGTGGCGTATCGTTTAAGCAATCGGATATTGTTGGGTCAGGGGGACCTGTTTGAATGCCATCGAAATCATCGTTCGCCGGTCGGGGCGCGAGATTGACCGGGTGGTGACAGCTATCCGGCAGGTCGACGGGCAACCCGCCGTAAAATACCGCGGCCACCACTGGCCGGTTACCGGCGACAGCATAGACCTTGACGGGAGCCCGCTCGAAGAGGGTACACAACCGGCGTCCCCGGTTTTACGGTCCATATCTGAAAACAGTGACCAGGACGCAGTTCTGGCATTCCGCCCGGAGGGCAGACTCCTCGTGGATGCCGGTCCCGGAACCGGTAAGACGCATACGGCTTGCGGCAAGATCGCCGCGCTGGTCAATGACGGGATTCCGGCACCGAAAATATGCGTCATAAGCTTCACGAGAACCGCCGTCGCAGAATTGCGCAGCCGTATTGCTGAATTCCTGGCCGACCCGGCGGATGCAGCGGCTATCAGAATAGCAACGCTCGATTCCCACGCTTGGTCCCTGCAAAGCGGGTTTTCGTCCGACGCACACCTTTCAGGCTCATATGATGAAGGTATCGATGCGACGCTTAAGGCTATCAGAGGAAATGAAGAGGTTTCTGAATATCTGGGCCGTGTCCGCCATCTCATAATTGACGAAGCGCAGGACATCGTAGGCAGCCGCGCCGAACTCGTTTGCGCACTGATTACCAGCCTTGACCCGGATTGCGGAGTAACAGTCTTTGCAGACGAAGCTCAGGCAATTTACGGCTTCACCGAGGACGATACACACGCAACCGACGATACTCTCCTATCCCGCCTGATAGAATCCGGCTTTGAACGTCTGAGCCTTTCAAAGGTGAGGAGAACTTCATGCCCGCGCCTGAGGGAGATATTCACTACGGTACGCCAGAGCGCAATCGCCAGAACGAGAAAATCAGCGATAGCGCGATATGAAGGCGTGCGGCACAATATTCTTAAGTACGCCCACGGTGAGGCCGGCACCTTCAAAGATCTGTCACTGGCATCCCTGCGCCCCGATGCCCTCGTACTTTCCCGCCGTCGTGCGGAGGTCCTGACACTCTCCGGCTACAACGCTGGTGTGCCACATCGCCTGCGTATGTCGGGTCTGCCTGCCGCGGTCGCTCCGTGGGTTGCAACTCTCTTCTGGGATTACAGTGAACGCAGAATCTCAATGGACACATTCACTGAGGTCTGGACGCAACGCATGGAAGCCGCCGGGGCTTCTAGCCCTGTGGAAGCTTGGGATCAGCTGGTGTCCTTCGCCGGTGTCCGGGCGGACCTGGTCGACATGCACAGGCTCAGGGAGGTGCTTTCGCGCTCGAATCCACCTGTTGAATACTGCATGCCGGACTTCGGAACCGAAGGACCGATTATCGGCACGATACATGCGAGTAAAGGCCGCGAAGCACGCGACGTCTACCTGTTCCTGCCAGACGAGGAGACCGAAGCGACTGACGAGGAAACGCGGGTCATGTTCGTTGGGGCGACGCGTGCACGGGAACAGCTTTTCGTTGGAACGGTGCCGGATCACCATGCTGGTTCCAGCGAAGGCCGCGTATGGAAATGGTATAAGCCGGGTGGAATCAAAGTCGAGGTCGGGCGCTCCACGGATCTCAATGCCGAAGGACTAGCCGGACTGGACGCATTTTCTTCAAGTGACGAAGCGGTTGCAGCACAGGCCTTATGGAAAGCAGCTCCCCGCCATATGCACCTCTGTGCGGCAACTCGCGTAGAGGCCGGGTGGAATTATGTGCTTATTGACGCTGAGAAACGGAAACTCGCCGTCCTCAGCGCAGCCTTTCGGAATGATATGCGCAATCTCGCGACGCATTGTGGTTGCTGGCCACCTCCGGGGTTTTTGCCCCATATAAACTCGTTCGGACTGCGGACAATGGCCATAGCTGCGGACAGCCCGACGCTTGACCGCCTCCATGAGCCCTGGCGGTCAAGCGGGTTCGTAACGGCACCACTCCTGAGTGGATTTTCACCGACTAAAGTCCAGAAGAAAGCATAATCCAATGCAAGAAGAGATTGCCGCACGCGAAAAGGTCGTTGAACGCCTGCAACAGGATCTGGTAGGCCCCAGGGCGCATGACGAAGTTCTCAGTGCACGCCCTTCGGACGTCTACCTGACAGGTATTCTCTGGCCCCGGAATACGTTCGTCGCTCCGGAAGAAAATGAACGTCTGGCCGTCGCCGGTGAAAGTGAGGACGGAGAGGATTCCGATGAAGCCCTGCCCTCTACCGTCGCGATGCACCGACCGTCAACCGCGGGAATATCGCTCGCAGCAGCCGTCGGCGGTCCGGGCCCGGCTGAGGTCACAGCAACGGTGCAGTTTGCAATTTACCACAGGCACGAAAAGGATCACGTTGTCTCGTGGCGACGTGAACTCGTCAGTTGTGAGCCGGTTACGCTGGCCCTCTCCCACGGAAATCACAATCAACACTTGGTTCTTGATTCTATCACCGGTCTGCGGCTCAATGTCCATGCGACCGGCTTCTCGGGAGGGACGCTTGCAACTGTTACCCTGGTAAACGATGCCACGCCCCAGGAGTACGGGCGGGACGCGATAGAGCAGTTGACGATCTTTCAGGTCAGTCTCAGCATCACAGCGTCCGCCGACACCCGCCTGATTGCTAGGCCCAGCCGACAGGCCATTGTCGATGATGATGATAAAAGCGGGGCGCTGCTTTATCGCAAAGCCAGGGAATTTGCCGTTGGTCACACCTGTTCCGCTTCGTGGACAGTTGCGCCGGACAGTCCGCAAACCATACGTACAGTGGAAATCACATGGCTGCCGGAGCTGGTTACGTCGGCGGTGAGTGCGGACGGACACGAGGTATTCAGAAATATCGGCGACACACTGTGCCAGCCGTTGTCCGCGGAATGGCTCAGCTCTGCGTCGGATAAGGCGCTGTCTAAAGGCCTTATGAAACTGTGCGACGCCTACAGTAGATGGATTGATCTCCAGGAAAATGACACCGACAAACTGACTGAGGATGAAACCGACGTAGCGGAACGCCATCTCCGGGAATGCAACAACGTACTCGACCGGATGCGCAACGGCGCGGCACGCATGGCGTCAGATCAAAATGTGGCTGATGCTTTCCGCCTAGCCAACCTTGCAATGAACACTCAGAGGCAATGGAGCCGCGGTGAGTCACTCACCTGGCGGCCCTTTCAGCTCGGGTTCCTCCTTCTGGCGCTGGAATCCTCCGCTGACAATGATCACCCAGATCGTAACGTTATGGATCTTCTGTGGTTCCCGACGGGCGGCGGCAAGACCGAAGCCTACCTCGCGCTAATTGCATTCATTGCTTTTCACCGGCGTATTTCACGAACAGACCCGGATGATGGTGCAGGCGTCGCCTGCATCATGCGTTACACGCTGCGACTCCTTACAACCCAGCAATTTATCCGTGCGACTGCGATGATAACGGCCTGTGAGGCAATCCGGCGAGGCCACATTGCGGCTGGCACGCACGTTCGCCTGGGTACGATTCCATTCTCGATAGGCCTGTGGGTCGGCGGTGATGCCACTCCGAATAAGCGCAAAGATGCTTTTGCGGCGATAACTGACCGGTCCAAATCGTCTGCGCGCCAGATCACCGCCTGCCCGTGCTGCAAGACCAAGCTGGTTTACCGGCAACAAACCGCGTCGGATCACGTTACGGTCTATTGTATCGCTGACGGATGCGTACTGAATGATAGCCTTCCTCTGCCTGTATGGACCGTTGACGAAGATATTTACGATGCCCGGCCGACCCTGCTCATTGGAACGGTTGACAAATTCGCACAGATTGTCCGCAAACAGGCGACAGCCGCCCTGTTCGGCGTCGGCTCTGCCGCGCAACCGCAGCTGATCTTGCAGGATGAACTGCACCTGATCTCCGGTCCTCTTGGCACTATTGTCGGGCTCTATGAAACCGCAATTGACCTGATACTGTCAGCCAACGGCTCCAGGCCGAAGATTATAGGCTCAACGGCCACGATCAGGCGGGCTGCTGATCAGGTCCTCGCCCTCTTTGATCGTGAAACCTGCCAGTTTCCTCCGCCGGGGCTCGACGCCGCTGATTCTGGCTTTGCGGTCGTAAATCCTGATGTTGCTGGCCGGAAATACGTCGGTGTCAGTACAGTGGGCCGGTCCGCGAAATTCACGCTTCAGGCTGTTGCCGCCTCGATCCTGCAATCGGCGAGTGCCGCTGCTGAAGGGCACCGCGATGACTACTGGACACTGGTTGCGTACTTTAACTCGCTTCGCGAACTCGGCGGCGCGCTCGTTCTGATGCAGGACGACGTTCACGACTCGCTGAAACTGCTTGCTCAGTGGCGGAATGAAGACGTCCGCAGCGCGATCGAAATCGAAGAACTCACATCCAGACGGACTCAGGAAGAAGTCCGGGATATGCTCGAAAAGCTGGAAATCCCTGCCGCCAACGGAGGTGCGGTTGACGCGGTACTGGCAACAAACATGCTCAGCGTCGGGGTCGATATCGCCCGCCTCGGCGTTATGCTTGTGAACGGCCAGCCAAAAACGATGGCGGAATATATCCAATCTACCAGCCGCGTTGGCCGCAGCGAAGTACCAGGCCTAGTGGTGCCTGTTCTAAATAATGCCAAGCCAAGAGACCGTTCGCATTTTGAAACCTTCCGGACGTGGCATTCGATGCTTTACCGTAGTGTCGAAGCTACAAGCGTCACCCCCTTTGCTTCGCGCGCCAGAGACCGAGCATTGCACGTGGTTCTCGTCGCTGCTGTCCGACATCTTATTCCGACCATGAACACACTTCCTGTGATTGATGACGATCAAGTCCTGGACGAAATCCTGGCGATTATCGATCGGATCTCGGAAAGAGCCCACAGGATTGACCCGCTGGAGACCAGTGTCACGGCCGAGTTGCGGAAACGCCTGAATGTCTGGCGTATGCGTTCGCCTGAGCACTATTGGAAATCCGGTCGGCAGAAGGGCGAATCGCTGCTCCAGTCTGCGGAAATCGTTGCTACCCGGCGTGCCGCTGGCCTGCCTATCGGTCAGGCGTGGCCGACACCGAATTCTATGCGGGGTATCGAGCCGTCAACACCGTACCGGCTGGCCGAAGGTCTAAGGAGGCCCGTCTGATGGCAAGAAATTCTCTCGGCGATCTCCGACGCAGTGCTGCAGCAGCGTTGTTCGGACCAGGAGCTATTATCGATTTCAGAGCGGGCAAGGCTACAATCTCCGCCGTTGCAGCCGGGCTGGAGCAGTGGGACAGCAATTTTCCGCCTGCCGGCATGCTTCATCCCCAGGCCATTCGTGAGGAACGTCTGCAACGCAAGCTGAATGTCAAAGGATTCAGACTGCCGCCGGTGCGCGATCCCTCAAACGACCGCGATGCTGAACGCGCCCTTGTCGCTGTCAGGTTTCCACACTGGCTACAGTGCCCGCAATGTGATCGGATCGGTGAGCCCGATCTGTGGCTCGAAGAGGCCGGTAATCCCGGCCGATGGTGTCAGCAATGTACGCAGAAAGCGCCGGGACGCCAGAAAGTCTACACGGTGCCGGTACGTTTTGTTATGGCCTGCGAATCCGGCCATCTTGATGAGTTTCCCTGGCACTATTGGGTTAACCATGAAGATAGCTGCAGGGGAAGACGAGGTTTCCTGATGCTCCGGTCAGAAGGTCCGGGTATTGCCGGCCTTATTCTGACTTGCCCGGTTTGCAACCGCCGCAAATCGATGGACAGGATCTTCAGCGCCGAGACGTGGTCACGATCTCCGGACTGCCCCGGCAAACGGCCCTGGCTGGGCGGAAACCACGAAGCCTGCAATCATAAGCCGCGCGCCGTTCAGCGCGGCGCCTCTAACCTCTATTTCCCTATTGTCGAATCGGCTCTCAGCATACCTCCCTGGTCCGACAGGCTTCAGGAAGCGATCGGCGTCTATTGGGACTCGCTTGAAAGTGTTGAGGCTGAAGACAGGGCGACGCACATCCGGATACTGGCGACCAGTGTCCTGGGGCCTGTGCTTCAGGAACTGAACCTGTCTCCGGAGCAGCTGGCCCTAGAAGTAAACCGGCGGCTTTCAAACCAGCAGCAGATGGATGTGACCGATCTTCGGGTTGAAGAGTACCGTCAGTTCACATCTGAAGTGCCGGTGGAAGGCCTGGACCGCGAATTTGAAATCCGCCCGCAGCCGGTGCCTGACTCGCTGACGCCTTGGTTCTCCCGGCTCGTCAAGGCTGTCAGGCTTCGGGAAGTACGGGCCATGACCGGCTTTACCCGAATTCAACCGCCCGGTGACCCCTCGGCGCCTTCTGCACGGCTCTCCATTACAGATCTGGGCTGGCTGCCGGCCATTGAAGTCCGCGGTGAAGGAATTTTTCTTGAATTCGATGCCACCGCGCTGGAAAAATGGGAGCAGATCCAGGCGGTTCGCGACAGAGCATCAAAGATCAACAACAACCTCATTGCGGAATGGGAGAGCCGTCACGACGATGGCACCCTGCCTTCGCGCACCATCACACCCCGCTTCCTTCTCATTCATACGTTTGCGCATGCGCTGATGCGGCAGATGACTCTGGATTGCGGCTATTCATCTACAGCGCTGCGGGAAAGGCTTTATGCAGCCGACGGCTCTTCTGCGATGGCAGGCGTCCTTATCTTCACAGCGTCAACCGATGACGACGGCACGCTGGGCGGACTTCAACGTCAGGGGGCCCCTGAACGGATCGAGCGCACTGTCCTTTCGGCCGTTCAATCGCAGGAATGGTGTTCGTCTGACCCCCTTTGTATTGAGGATATGATGTCAGATACTGATCCCTTCCTGCATGCTGCCTGCCATTCCTGTGTCTTGGCGCCTGAAACCTCCTGCGAGGAGTTCAACAGGTTTCTGGATCGGGCAACGCTTGTCGGATCACCGGGCCTGCCCGAGCTCGGCTTCTTTAGTCAAATGCTGAAAAGGACTTCCCTTTGACCAGTGTAACAATGTGGCCAAGGCGTCTCCCGGCATCGGTCAGAGAAGATCCGTTGCGAGAGGCAGAGGTCCGGGTGTTCGACGCATTGCAGGCGCAACTTGATGAGTCTTGGCATGTATTTTACAGTCGACCGTGGACCGGGCTGACAGCATCGGGCGCCGAACGTGATGGCGAATGCGATTTTGCCGTCCTTCACCCCAAACATGGCCTGCTGACGATTGAGGTCAAAGGCGGAGGCATCAGCTTTGATCCGGAAGAAAATAAATGGACAAGCCGGGACCGGTATAAGGTTCGCCACAAGATTAAAAATCCTGCTGACCAAGCATTAAAAGCGAAGTACGAGCTCGTAAAGCGTGTCGAAGCCCGAAACGACTGGCCGGTCAATCGCAGCTTCAGATACAGGCACGGCGTGATCCTTCCAGACGCGCAGTCTCCTCCCGGCAACCTCGCACCGGATCTGCCTAAAATTTTATTCGCCTGCCGTCCGGATATGGGAACCCTTGAAAAATGGATTCTCAGCCGTCTCAGCTCGGGCAATGAAGGTGAGCTTGGCAAGGATGGTCTCGTTGCCTTCCAGCGGATGCTCGCCGCACCATTTACATTGCGAATGCCGCTTGGCCACGTTCTCAATGATGATGAAGCCAGAATTGAAGCGTTAACACCTCAACAGTTTCACATCCTGGATTCCATAGCCGAACTGCCGCGCGTCGCCGTCGGCGGCGGCGCCGGTACCGGTAAAACAATCGTGGCAATTGAAGACGCTTTGAGGCTGGCCGCTGAGGGACACCGGACGCTTCTCACCTGTCTTGGTGAAGACTTGGCTACTTCGCTTCGTCAACGTCTCAACGGCACATCAGTGATTGTTGAGAGTTTTTCAGGCCTTTGCAGTATGATGGCCCGCGTAGCGGGTCTGAGTAACGGTATTCATTCCGAAGACGATGGCCCTCAAATTTTGCTGGATTCTGCCATCAAGGAACCGGCCCTGCGCTTCGACGCCATCATCGTCGATGAGGGACAGGACTTTCGTCCTCACTGGTGGATCGCGCTGGAAGGCATCCTGACGAACGCTAAAACATCCCGCCTCCACGCTTTTTATGATGCGAATCAGAGTGTCTACGGAGCCCTTAAGGGGGATTTGGCGAGTTTCGAGATGCTGCCTATCAGGCTTACCCGCAATCTCAGAAACACTAAGGCGATCTACCGGACAGTCGGGGGCTTCTATTCCGGCCTGCCCGTAACGGCCGACGGGCCAGAAGGCGTCAGTGTCAAATGGGAAGTTTGCACCGCATCCGAAACCGTGGATGCTGTTGTCCAGAACATCCATCATCTCTGCAAGAAGGAAGCTGTGAAAGCTGAAGACATCGTTGTTCTTTCAGCAAACGTCGAGATGGCTGCGTCGCTGACTGGCCTGCTCAGGAAAGAATGCAGTCAAGGGCTTTGCATCTCAGACATCCGCCGGTTCAAGGGGCTTGAGAGGCAAGTCGCAATAGTCGCGGCGACAGGTGAAATCGCTGCCGAGATAGAGCTGGCCTATGTTGCCCTATCTCGCGCCCGCGCCCACCTGATAGTTGTTGGAGAAGAGCGCATTGTCGGATGGCTGCAAGCCGGCCCGGTTACTACGCCATAAATTCAGATAAATAGTCCCCAGACCTTAGCAAATATTAAATCACTCTATCCCCATTCCTCTTTGCCGCCCGATCGTCCAGTTGATATTGCCTTCTCGAACTATACCTGAGACTTGTTTTCCGATGTGATCCGTAAGCACCGGACGCCAGGGCACAAGTGTGAAGTCACGGGCCTTCTGGTTCGGCGCCGAGGTCAGCTCAATGACGGCAACTTTGCCACCGATGAGGCCAAGGCTGCTGCGCAGGGTGCCTTCTACCCTTTGACCAGCGCGCGTCTCGACAAAGTGGAGGCCAAGATCATCGGACAACTGACCCGCCGCAAGAAGTAGTTCGCGACGTTTCAGCGTCTCAATCATGTTGGTCTTGAATGCCGTCTGGCCGCCAGCATCCACATCCGCTAACCCCTCCTCGACAAGCCACCTCCGCCTCTCATTGAGAGCTGTGCTCACAGCCTTACCGAATCCCGCGTCGGCAATGGAGCTTGGCGTGTCAGAGACAAGTTCCTGATCCAGCCAGGTCGCCGCCTGAACCGTAACCTGCCTGTTAGGTGGGAGGGCGGACAATACTTCGACCCTGACAGGGGCAAGCTTCGCCTGTTTATGTTCATATGTCAGGGCCTGATCCAAGTAGTCGGTCCCAATTCTGAACCGCCCATCGGCCTCGCGCTCTATACCGCCCGTGCTCCGGCGAATGGCCTCCAAACGGCGTATGTGAGTTTCGGCGAATGTCTCCCGCGCAGAAGGGTCATGCCTGAGGTGGGCTTCAACATCATAGTAGCCACCATTACCAGCCGCAACCTCAGCAATGGTACGATCAACCCGCTTTATCTCCGGCGTATTCGGCGTGATCCTCACAATGGCATTGTTGACTACAGGCTCTGTCTTTTCGCCCTGACCGATATCGACATAATGTACCCGTCCATCAACGCCATCGACGATCATGTAGTGACGGTCGTTAAGTTCATCTGACAGGCCTCGCCGGACCAACTGACCGACAATGGGTTTGGACGAAATGACTGTAGAGTCCTGACCATGAATAACGATATCGGGCATGATCCGCGGCCTGCCCTGAAGCTTCATCTCATGATGAAGCGTTTTTATAATATCGCCGCGTTCACCCATCTGACGTAAAGTCGGTTCAAGGTCAGGCGTCAGATGCCAACGCCCCTGCCCCAGATCATCTGCCAGTCCAAGGCGTTGAAGCTTTTGCAGCCGCCCCGCTTTCAGCGATTGCCGGAAGGCGTCCCTGTCAACGGCAGCCACCATTCCGGTCTCATCTTTGTCACGGATAAGGTTACGGTCAATGCTGGTGAAACGCTCCTGATCCACCTCTCGTCTGAGGGTGCTTTCAATTTCAAAATCAGACCGCGGACCAAAGTCCATCCGTACAATTTCCGCCGCCCGCTCACGCATTCCGGTCGTGATATATTCACGGGCGATGATCAGGTCTTTACCGAGGTCGTCGCGGCCACGAACTATAATGTGGCTATGGGGGTGACCGGTGTTGTAATGATCGACCGCTACCCAATCCAGTCTGGTATCCAGGTCTTCTTCCATCTGCGTCATCAGGCGTCCGACAAAAGGTTTAAGATCATCGTATTGATTGCCATCTTCCGGCGACACTATGAACCTGAACTGGTGACGGTCGCCACCGTCCTCGGCGCGATCCAGAAAGCCCCTGTCATCGGCCCTATCCATGTCAGCATTGTAGAGTTCGCCGGGCGCCCCCTCACGTGTCACCCCGTCACGCTGGATATAGCGCAGATGAGCCCGTGCCGCAGATATGCCCTTACCTGCCAGTTTGACGATGCGGGATTTAATGATCACGCGACGCTGGCGCAGGGCGGAATAGCCGTCGCGCGCCGACAGAACCCGCCCCACTCCCGAGCCACGGCCGATGCGGCTCCCGTCAAAGCGGGATTTGCGGCCTGACATGCCCTGAGCTGCACCGCCGCGCGCCAGATTTGTAACCGCCAACACCCGGTTTAAAAACCTGCCCGCCCTTCCCTTTCCGGCAGACCTCATTTTGCCTAACCGGGGCTCAAATTCATCGTCAGACGTCATGAAAGACCTCCCGTTTTCTGAAAAGTCATCGAGCCTTAGTCGGGCGCGATCTGGCACCATTACGAATTCAATAAAATCAATACCTTAAGAGGATAAAAGCCTGCATTAACACTATAAAGCCGCGCTATGGTGCTATGTCGCCACACTTAAAAACGATGTGCAGACAAAGACTTAGTGCCCGACCGCAGAGAGGTGGCACTATTGTTTCATCTTGCCTTAGCCGGACTCCTGCCTTCTGCACCAATCCTTCGTCCTGGTAATTGCGCTTCAATCTGACATTCACGCCGCCTCAAAAGTTTCCTTAGAACAGGGTCAGTTATCAGAGGGGCCATGTTCGCGTAACGGCACAAAAAGCCCTGAAGATTGCTGAGATTTTGTGTCCAGGTTTTCACTATTTAACCTAACAAAAATCTCCAAACCGGAATCAATCTGCGCCTGATTACGGGTGAGCTTGCTGAGATAATCCTGCGTCTCTTTTGGCAGTTTCACTCCCCGCAAACTGCGCTCGAACCGTTGCGGCCCTGCATTATAAGCGGCGAATAATCCCGGATAGCCGAAGCGGTCATACATGGCCCGCAGGTAGGCTGTTCCAGCTAAAATATTGTCCTGCGGATCATAAGGATCGCTCCCCAGACTATATGATTTTCGCATGTCCTCATAAGTGCCGGGCATGAGTTGCATCAATCCCATGGCCCCGGCATGTGAGGTTATGGGGCGCCCTTTAAGCGTCATGCGGCCTCCGCTCTCGGCCAGAATGACCGCCTCTATCCATGCTTTAGGGATGCCAAATCGCTGAGAGGCTTGCGTGACATAGGTGGCCCAGGGTCTAAGGCGTTCAGCTTGAATGGCTTCAACAGTTGCGACAGGACGGGCAGGTTCGGCTTGGGCGGAGCACCCAAAAGACACCATTACGCTGGCCATCAGGATTGGCTTCAAAGAGGTCATAGGGGGGCCAGTCTTCCAATTACCAGTGAGGTTTTGACGACCCCGAAATAGCGCCCGTCAAACGAGTCTAAGGCGTCGGGATTGAGTACAAACAACTCATCAGCCGCAAGTGTTCGACACCCCTGCCAGCGTGGCAAAGGCCTGTTCAGGTGATCACGTTCCTGACGTCTGGCTTTGAGTTGACCGTTGATGAAAACCCTGTCGTCGGTAGCGCACACTTCGTCGTCCTTTAGGGCCGCAACATGTTTGATCATGGGTACAGATTTCGGGAGATACCGCCGATGATCCGCCAGTTCGACAACATTCTCCGGCGTGTGCAATAAGACCAGATCGGAGACTTTCAGCACGCCAACCGGCAAAACCCGGTAATAGCCGAGCGGAACACTGGCGCTGGCATTATAGATAAGGCGTGGAGGAAAATGGCTAATCGTTGCCAGACCTGTTGCGACCAGTCCGACAGTAGCCAGACTTAAAATGGCCGCGCGCCTTATCACCTTTTGTGTAAGCGGACGAATTCGATTTGGTTGCCACCGGATCATATCCGCTGATCCTTGCGCATAGTGTCCGATGTGGAATTCCGCCCTTCCGCCTGCGACCAGTCGTCGAGATCTGCGATATGATAGCGGACGTAACGGCCATGCTTGCGGAACCGTGGCCCGGAGCCCTGAGTACGCATCTTCTCCAGGGTGCGCCGGGACAGACCGATATAATGCGCGGCCTGTGGTGTGTTCAGAAATGGACTTCCTTTACGAGCATTATCGGCCCGCTCGATATCATCTTCCATGAATAGCATCCCTTGCAAATCAACGGTCAGCAGCGCGAATATCGGCGCTCTGACGGCAAGGATGGCGGGAAAGATCGCAGTCCGGGACGCTCGAAAACAGCCTCCTCCCATTTTCATTCCCTTTTTAGATTTAGGGACATTTCTGACTGCTCAGATGCCTCCGCATCTGTCTCA
>DDPE01000039.1 GCA_002342035.1 Asticcacaulis sp. UBA2476
CGCATCGGGCGGGGATATGGTGATCACCTGGCATCGCTGTGCCCGCTTTGGCGGTGACGGCTGGGAAGGTGAGCCGCCCCTGTGTGAAGAGGTTGAGGCCTATCGTCTGCGCTTTTATCAAGGTGATGATTTACGGCGTGAGATTGAGGTGTCGGCGGAAAAATTCACCTATACGCCAGCGTGGCGCGAAGCTGATTATCCGAGCGGATTTGACGCGGACAGCCGCCTTGACATCGCGCAAAAATCACAAATCTATGGATGGGGTTTGCCGCTTAGATTGACCTTATGAGGTAAAGCGCCTAGCACAGCCCCTGATATATAGTTCCAGTATCCGGAGGCGGTGTGGCCACAGATCCTTATTCTGAATTGGGCGTCAAGCGTGACGCCAGTGCCGATGATATCCAGAAGGCGTTTCGCAAGCTGGCCAAGGAACTGCATCCTGACCGCAACCCTGGCAATAAGGTGGCCGAGGAGCGCTTTAAACGCGTCAGCGGTGCTTTTGATTTTCTGAAAGACCCGGAAAAGCGCAAGAAGTTTGACCGTGGTGAGATCGATGCTGATGGCCGCGAAATCTATCGCCGCGCCGGGCCGGGAACCGGCGGCGCTGCGGGCGCTTACGGTCAGGGCGGCAGCTTTGGCGGGGCGCGCGGTTCATTTGACGGCGTCGACCTAAACGACATTTTTGACATGTTTGGGGGCGGCAGCCGGGGTGGTGGTGCAGGCGCAGGTTTCGGCGGGTTTGGCGGTGGTCAGGCCGCACCAGCCAAGGGCGCTGATCTTAAGGTCAAGCTCGATGTCGATCTGATGGATACCATCATCGGAAATACCCGGCGCGTGCTGTTTTCCGATGGCCGCACGGTTGATGTCAATATCCCCAAGGGCACCAAAGACGGCGCGACCCTGCGCCTTAAGGGGCAGGGCGCGCCGTCACCCATGGGGCGCGGGCCTTCGGGCGATGCGCTGGTCGAAATCCGCGTCAATCCGCACCCGATCTTTCGTATGGAGGGCTCCGACCTGCATATGGATTTGTTTGTGTCCATTCCCGATGCGGTGTTGGGCGGTAAGGTGCAGGCCAATACCCCTGATGGGCCGGTCAATGTGACTTTGGCTAAGGGTACCAATTCAGGTGGCGTGCTGCGGCTCAAAGGCCGGGGCGGGATTGATGCCAAAACCGGAAACCGCGGCGACCTGTTTGCCCATATCGTCGTGGCCCTGCCGGATGACATGGATGATGAACTGATTAAGTTCTGCGAAGACTGGCGCAAGGACGGCGGCTATGTGCCGTCGGTTACCGCATTCAAACGAAAATAAACTTACTCCCTATATATTGTTCAGCTAAGGTTCAGGTGTTCGGGGGTATCAATGACGCTATGAAACAGGCAATTACCATTTTCTGTGCGCTTCTGGCGATGAGCTTGCCCTCAGTGGGGCAGGCGCAGGCTTTGCGGCTGGATGTCAGCGTGAGCGCGCCGATGTTGCTGGCTCAGAACTCGGATCGCCGGGACCGGGAGCGTCCCCGTGATGAGCGCCGCAGCGACAATAAGGACAGCGAACCGCGCCGTGATGACCGCCTTAATCGCGCCATCGCCATCGCCCAGTCTCGCGGGCGTGTGCTCGATGCCGGGCCTGAAAAAGGTGCCATATTCTGGGTGCGGGTGGCGACCGAACGCGGTCGCGTGGATTTTCTGGTCGATACCAATTCCGGCCGTATAGTGGGTGAACGATAGATGCGCATACTTCTGGCCGAAGACGATCCCGACCTGTCGCGTCAACTTAAAACCTCATTGCAGGACGCGGGCTATGTGGTCGATCATGCCCCTGACGGCGAAGAAGCCCATTTTCTGGGTGATACCGAACCCTATGACTGCGTGATCCTTGATCTGGGCCTGCCCAAGATTGACGGCGTGTCGGTTCTGGAAAAATGGCGCCGCGACGGCAAGACGACGCCGGTTTTAATCCTGACGGCGCGCGGCGCCTGGTCGGATAAGGTGTCGGGCTTTGATGCCGGTGCCGATGATTATCTGACCAAGCCCTTTCATACCGAAGAACTGCTGGCGCGCTTAAGGGCGCTGGTGCGCCGCGCCGCCGGTCACGCGCAACCCTTGCTGGTGTGTGGCGGGGTGCGCTTAGACCCACGGGCGGCACGGGCGTCGGTTAATGGCGAGCCGCTGCGGCTGACCTCGCTGGAATACCGTCTGCTGCATTATCTGATGATGCATCAGAACCGGGTCATTTCGCGCACCGAACTGGTTGAGCACCTCTATGATCAGGATTTCGACCGCGATTCTAACACCATCGAAGTGTTCATGGGCCGTCTGCGTAAGAAAATCGGCACCGACCGGATCGAGACTGTGCGGGGGTTGGGCTATCGCCTGAAACCGCTGGCCGATGAGGTCGCGGACCTGTGAGCGATCCTGCTACGCCTGCGACATCGACGGGTTGGCTGGCGTCCTGGCTGAAGCGCAAGGTGTTCTGGGCGGATAGAACCTCGCAACCCGGTTCATTGGTCGGGCACCTGATCCGGCTGGCCAGCGTGTGGTTTATTCTGGCCTTAGTCGTCACATCAGTTACCCTGACCGGCTTTTTCCATCAGGCCCAGCTTGAGCGCTTTCAGCAGAATGTCGGGCAACTGGCTGACAATCTTTATTCCGATACCGACCTCGATATGGACGGTAAAATCGTTCCGCCGAGCTTTTTCGATACCCGCACCCAGCGTGTCTATTCCGGCCTGTACTGGCAGGTCAGCGAAGTGGGCGCAAACGGTCAGGTTGTGGTTCAGTCGCGCTCACGATCGCTCTGGAACGATGATGTGCCCGTGCCGGCCGATGTGTTAGCCGACATTCGCGCGACGCCGGGCCGGGCCTCATTTTATGATGTGACGGGGCCGCAAGGGTCACCGCTTCGGGCGGCGGCCATCTATACCCTGATCAAGGGGCGGGCCTTTGTATTCGTGGCCGCCGAAGACCGCACGATGATGGATGCCGGGGTGCGCCGGTTCGGGTTTTTGATTGCCATCGCTATGGTCATTCTGGCGCTGGGGTCGCTGGCGGCGATCTTCCTGCAGGTGCGGATCGGCTTGCGGCCTCTTTTCCGGCTAACCGGTGAAATCCATGATGTGCGGGAGGGGCGCAAGGTGCGTCTCGATGGCCGTTATCCGACCGAAATCATGCCGGTGGCCAATCAGATCAATGGGTTTTTGGATAGCAATCAGGAAGTGCTGGAGCGTCAGCGCACCCATGTCGGCAATCTGGCCCACGCGCTAAAAACACCACTGTCGGTGCTGCTGAGTTCGTCGCAGGACGCGGATGAAAATCTGCCCGATATCGTCCGCCGTCAGACCGAGACCATGCGCGGTCAGGTCGATCACCACCTGCGCCGGGCGCGGGCGGCGGCACGGTCTCAGACCATGGGTGAGCGCACGCCCATTGAGCCGGTGCTGGATGAACTGGCCGTCACGCTGGAGCAGGTGTTCCGCGACAAAGACGTGGTCATTGACTGGCGTGCGCCGGAGGACTTGGCGTTCCGGGGTGAAAAACAGGATTTTCAGGAGATTATCGGCAACCTGATTGAAAACGCCTGCATCTGGTGCCGCAAGAATATCCGTGTGACGGCGCTGGCCGAAACCGATGTGCCGTTCATGACGGTAACGGTCGAAGACGATGGCCCCGGTATGCCGGAGGAACGCTATGACGAGGTGCTCAAACGCGGGGCGCGGCTGGATGAAAGCGCACCGGGATCGGGGCTGGGGTTGAGTATTGTCGATGAACTGGCGCGGGCGTACGGGGGGGAACTGACGTTTGATCGTGCCACGATCGGCGGGCTTAAGGTGACGCTGAAATTGCCGGGCGCGCGGGTGTAAAATTATACTCCCCCAACTTGCTGGGGGAGGTGGATCGGCACTTAAGCGACGAGACGGAGGGGGGTATTTGCGCCGTCGTTGGCCCCCACCACCACATCTCATCGCTGTGCGATTTCGTGCGGTCCCCCTCCCCAACGAGTTGGGGAGGTAAAGTATTGGCGTATCAATCTGAGATTTGGATAATACTAGCGGACTCAGGTAAGAAGCGGACTTCAGCTTGCGTCCAGCAGTCACTCCATTCCGTACCGACTATAGTGCCGCATGAGCACGCACGATTATTGCCGTCATTGCCATCCGAGCCACAGCAGCCATAGTCATTTCCGAAGCTATGTATCTGGTCTCTGATTACATCTTTCGGGTGTGCAGAAATAGCTCCGGCAGGAGAAATATGTCGCCGGATTGTATTCCCATCGGGGTAATATACAGGCACTGAGTCCTCGACTTCCCATTGAACAATGAAGCCTTCAGGCACGGGTGACTCAGTGTCCTGACAATAGGGGCCATATTGTGTGAATGGTGCCACTTTAACCGGAGTGGTCAAATCTGAACCGCATGATGCGCATACCAATTTCAACATGAACCGGTTTGACCCTTAATGTTAGCGATCACTTTAGTTTAGCGGTAAATTAGGTTGTTTATTAGTTTACAGCAATGATCTTAGACCATTAAACCACTCTGATTACCCCTCCGTCTCGTCGCTTACGCGCCGATCCACCTCCCCACTTCGTAGGGAGGAGAAGTGCCGCCGCCGCAACCCGCGCCCAGTTCCGGGTCAAGGGGGCTCGCCCCCTTGATTATCCGACTGTTAACCCTGTGCGGGCCATAGTTGGCGCGAAATCTTAGTCTGAGTACCGCCCCTTCATGTCCAATATCCCGCCCCAGAAGCTTAGTCTGGTCAAAGGCCTGGTGAAAACCATGCCTATCGGGGCTTTGCGCACGCTGGATAAGGCGCTGGCTTTGTCGCGCGACGCCAAGATGAAGCAGGTGCGCGGGCTGGTGCTGCTGGAGCTTGAGGCGCGGCACGTCCGCGACCTGGTGTTTGAGCCATATTTAGCGCTGTTTCAGCCGCGCGAGGACGGGCTGGATGCCGAAGTGTTTCCGAACTGGTTGCTGAACAATCTGTGGCGGGAACTGCAAACCAATGAGGTGCAGTTGTGCGGTGAGGCCGGCATGGCGGCGCGCAGTCTTCGGGATGACGACCCGACGCCAGTGCCATTTTTCCGGCTGGTGACGGCAGGGGCGCGGATACTGCGCGATGACCCCTTAAGTGTGGTGCCAAAGGGCCATGATGAGCGTGATCTGCGTGAGATTTCGGAATTTGCAAATTACCTCGATCTGCACCGGCTGCTTAGGCAGTACCTGAACCGGCTGCCCGATTGGATGGGACGGATTGATGCTGAAAAGGCCGCGACCCTCCGGCTGTGGTACAAGGACGCCTGCGCGTTCTCTGAGGACGCCGGGGTGCGCTTCATTGAGGCGATCTTCGCCAATATGGACGACGGGGCGATGATCATCAAGATTATCGCCACCGTCGCTGACCGCCCGAACGACCGCTTTCTGGCTGAGTCAGAACTGGCCGATTTCGGGGAGCGTATTCTGCTGCTGGCCGAGGAACGCACCGATACTTTCAAGCGGCTGATGAACAGCAAATCCAAAGACTTAGGCTTTATGGCCACGGCCGGGGCGGACATATCGCGCTGTCTGATGGCGCTGTCCGGGCTTGAGCAATATATCGAACTGGCCCGCGACGGGCCGTGGGGCAAACGAGTCGCCGCCGCCCACAAAACCATTGCCGAACTGGTCGAAGGGCGCCTGAAAACGGCGGCGGGTCTTATTCAGGGTGCCCTGCCGATGAAGTCAGAAAAGGTCAGCGGGCGGGTGCGCAAGGACTATCCCGATGTGCGCACGCCGATGGATGAAGCGGCGACCACCAATGCCAAGGCTATCCTGACTTTCCTGAAAGATATCAAGCACACCGCCGCAAACGGTGGTTATGCCTCGCTGCTGACCAAGACGGTGCAGGAGGTTGAGATGGTCATTGATGGTTACATGGACGACCTGATCAGCATCGCCAATCACGATGCGGGGCTGGATGTGGACGCGGTCATGACCCTGTTTGAAGGGGTGATTGACCTGATCGACACTCTGTTTGGTGAGGAGCGGGCGGTGCTGGCGCGGCGTCGTGTCGCATCATCGGATTTGCTTAATCCGTCAAAATCGGTTGCCTGAGGCCGCTAAATTGGTGTTAAAGCCAAGGTTTGAGCGCAATCAGTCAGTATGAGCGGGCATGATCCTGTTTTCAGTTATCGCGGCGGCTTTGAGCGGGGCGGTGTTCGCCGTGGCCGTGCTGTGGCTGAAAGGCCGTGCGCCGGTGTCGGACCTTAGCCGTGGAAAGGCGCTCTATGCCCGCTTTGTGGACGATGTGGATCGAAGACTTGAGCGCGGGCAGATCGAGGCCGATTTGGCGCTTGAGGAAAAGGCTGAGGCCGGGCGGGCTTTGCTCAAGGCCGCGCGCGATCATGGCGAGGCGACAGCCCCTCTGAAACCTGCGGTCGTTATGGCGGGTGCCGCGGTAGTGGCGGCGCTGAGTTTTGGGCTTTATGTGGTTGTTGGGATGCCCGGCTATCCCGATCAGCCCTATGCGCAGCGGCTTGCGGCGTGGACCGCTATGGCTCAGACCAACCCCGACGCCCTGCCGCCAAAACCCATGTCAGAGGTGCTGAAAGCGCGCGCTGACGATCACAAAAATGATGCCGGCTACTGGCAGCAACTGGGCCGTCATCAGGTCATGGCCGGTGACTATTTCGACGGGGCGCGGTCCCTTGAAACATCGGTAAGGCTCGATCCGAAGCGGGCCGAAGGCTGGTCGGATTTTGGCGAAGCGTTGGTGCTGGCGGCGGATGGTGTGGCCGATGACAGCGCGCGCAAAGCCTTTGCTGAGGCGTTGATGCGCGATCCGAATGATATCTCCGGGCTTTATTATACGGCCAGAATTTTGCGTGACGATGGCCGGTTTGATGAGGCGAAAGTCGCGTTCGATAAGGTATCGGCGCAACTGCCTGTCGGTGATCCGCGTCGAGAGACGATTGCGGCAGATATGGCCTCACTGGATGAGGCCCGCGCCACGCAAGGTCAGGTCAGCGCCCAGATTCAGGGCATGGTCGATAACCTGAGCGCGCGGCTGAAAACTGAGCCCAATGATCCTGATGGCTGGGCGCGGCTTTTGCGGGCGCACCGGGTGCTGAAAGATCAGACTGCGGAGGCGCAGACCCTTAGCGCTATTCGCGCCCAGTATAAAAACAATCCCGATCAGGTGGCGGCTATTTTAGATAAAGCCAAAGCCCCGGTCGGTCGTGAGAGTGGGTGAGGGTATGGGTTTTTGGCCAAAATCAATCAAGGCGCGCCGGCGTTTGACGCTGTTTTTGTGGGTGGCACCGATCCTGATCGCGGCGGTGGGGCTGACGCTCTATGCCCTGCGCGATTCCGTGGTTTATTTCTACACACCGGGGCAGGCGGTGGCGGCGGGTGCGCCGCTCCATACCACCATGCGTTTGGGCGGGCTTGTGGCTCCGGGATCGGTGGTGAAAAACCCCGATGGCTCGGTTACGTTTGAAATCATGGATAACCTTGATGCCATGACCGTCACCTATCAGGGCGATCTGCCAGACCTGTTCCGCGAAGGCCAGGGCGTGGTGTGCGAAGGCCAGTTGACGCAGGCCAAGGCGTTTAAGGCCCGGGCCGTTCTGGCCAAACATGACGAAACCTACATGCCCAAGGAAGTGACCAAGGCGCTGAAAGAACAGGGCGAATGGCGGCCGGAATCTGGGGATGCTGCGGTTAAGGCGGGGGGATTTTAAGATGCTGTTGGCCCCCCTCCGTCTGGCCTGCGGCCATCCACCTCCCCCAAACAAGTTGGGGGAGTATAAATCTATTATACCTCCCCAACTCGTTGGGGAGGGGGACCGCACGAAATCGCGCAGCGATAAGATGCGGTGGTGGTGGCATGACACAGGCCGTTCCAATGCGCAGGTGTTCGCATCATGATCGCTGAACTGGGGACGTTTTGTCTGACGCTGGCGTTTGTTTTGTCGGTGGCGCAGGCGCTGGTGGTGCCAGCCTCTAAACTGAAACTTTTTGCCGGGTTTGCACGGCTGTCGGAGGGCCTTAGCCTGTCGGCGGCGGTGGCCGCAGTGCTGTCGTTTGCAGCGCTTTTGTATGCCTTTTTGGCGTCTGATTTTTCGGTGGCCAATGTCGCCGCCAATTCCCACACCTCAAAGCCGCTGCTCTATAAAATCTCCGGCGCGTGGGGCAGTCACGAAGGCTCGATGCTGCTGTGGTGCCTGATTTTGCTAAGTTTCAGCGCAATGGTCACCCTGCTGGGCGCGGGCCTGCCCGACAGCCTGAAACATAAGGTACTGGCGGTGCAGGGCGTGTTGGGAGCTATGTTCACCGGCTTTACCCTGTTTAGCTCAAACCCCTTGGCGCGGGTCTATCCCGCACCGTTTGAGGGTAAGTCGCTGAACCCCATGCTGCAGGACCCAGCTTTAGCGTTTCATCCGCCGCTTTTGTACCTTGGCTATGTTGGGTTCTCAGTCGTGTTTTCGTTCGCGGTCGCGGCCCTGATTGAGGGCAGGATTGACCGGGCCTGGGCGCGCTATGTGCGGCCGTGGACGCTGCTGGCGTGGAGTTTCCTGACCGTCGGGATCACGCTGGGCTCATTCTGGGCCTATTATGAATTGGGCTGGGGCGGGTGGTGGTTCTGGGACCCGGTCGAGAACGCCTCACTCATGCCGTGGCTGGCCGGAACTGCGCTGTTGCACGCCGCCATTGTGATGGAAAAACGTGACGCGCTTAAGGCTTGGACGGTGTTTCTGGCGCTTTTGGCCTTTACCTTTTCGATGATGGGGGCGTTTCTGGTGCGCTCAGGCGTACTCACCTCCGTGCACGCCTTTGCGGTCGATCCGCAGCGCGGTATCCTTTTGCTGATAATCCTGTTTGTGACCTCTGGCCTTGGATTTACGCTCTATGCGCTCCGGTCGCGCGCGCTCGGATCATCGGGCGTGTTCGCTCCGGTCAGCCGCGAATCGGCGCTGGTGGTCAATAATCTGCTGCTGTTTGCGGCCCTGTCATCCGTGTGTCTGGGCACGCTCTATCCGCTGCTGATGGAGGCGACGACGGGTAAGACGATTTCGGTCGGTGAGCCCTATTACCTTTTGACCTTTGGGCCGATCATGGGGGCGGCCTTGCTGCTGGCCCCGCTGGCCATACTGTTGTCGTGGAAGCGGGCCGATCTTAAGGGTGTGGTGCAGCGGCTGGCGGCGGCTTTCGGCGTGAGCGTGGTCTGTGCGGTTGTGGCAACTCTGGGCGTCAAGGGTATCGATGTCGGCGGGCGGATCGTGTTTATTCTGGGGCTGTTGCTCGGTTTCTGGTTGATCTTCGGATCGTTCAAAATGCTGGCCGATCGGGTCGGGCTGTTCAAAGGTACGGTGACGGAGTCCCGCCGTCGGTTTATGGGGTTAGCTTTAGGCACTCACGGCATGATTCTGGCCCACATAGGTCTTGGGGTATTTGTGTTGGGGGCGACCTTTGAAGGCCATGCTCGGTTGAGCACAGCGGCATCTTTGAGCGCAGGTAAGAGCCTTACGGTCGGCGGTTATGAGGTTATATTTGACGGTATCCGCCGCTATGATGGCCCGAACTTCTTGGCCGAAGCTGCTGACCTGACCTTGCGGCGCAAAAGTGGCCAGCCGGTGTGCGATGCCGCCCCTGAGCGACGGTTCTATCCGGCGTCGCGTCAGACCATGAGCGAGGTGGCGATCTGCTTCACCCCGCTCAATGACCTCTATTTCGTGCTGGGAGAATCGAGCCTGAACGCCGCCGGTCAGCCGCAATGGCAGGTGCGCGCGCTTTATAATCCGTGGGTGCGGCTGATTTTTGCCGGGCCGCTGCTGATGGCGCTGGGCGGGATATTGTCGCTGCTCGATCGGCGTTTGCGTCTGGGGGTGGCGACCTCATCAAAGGCATTGAAGGAGGGCGGAGCATGAAGCGTACCTTAACCGCCTTGGCCATTGTCGTCCTTGGCCTGTCGCAGATGGCGACCGCCGTGACCTCGTCCGAGATCATGCTCGACCCGCGTCAGGATCAGCGGGCGCGGTCGCTGTACGGTGAAGTGCGCTGCGTGGTCTGTCAGAATGAGGCCATCGGCGACTCGCAGGCCGATATTGCCGCCGATATGCGCCGCGAAATCCGCTCTGAGATCCTGTCGGGTAAGACCGATAAAGATATCCGTGAGGGGCTTACCGCCCGCTACGGTGATTATGTTCTTTTTCGGCCAAGGTTTTCGGCAGGCAATCTGATTTTGTGGCTTTTGCCGCTGGCTCTGGTGCTTTTGGGTGCGTCAGCTCTGGCGGTTATGGCCAAAACTAAACGAAAAACAAAGGCTTATGCTCTTGATGCGGCCGAACAAAAAGCGCTGGATGACCTGATCAATAAACCCTGAACACCGTCACGATTTTGCCTCACGCTTAAGTTTATATGGCTTCCTGACAAATAGACTTGAAAAACCTCGTAAGCGCGGTTCACAATCGCCATATGTCACTTGATCCAATTTAAGGGTTCAGCGATTTACGCTTTGAACCGCAAAGGTAACTATGATGGGGAAACTCGATTTGAAGTCGCTTCTGAAGAATAAGACCAGCCTGGTCGGCGGCATTGTCGGTCTGGCGCTGGGCGCCACAGTGGCCGCCGGTGCCATGACGGGTATCGCCAACCTCGATAACCTCACGGGTGGTTATGACGGCGCCCGTCTGATCAAGACGCAAGACCTGACGCCGGTTAAGCCGCCCGCAGGCGCGCCGATGTCGTTTGCCGACATCATTGATCGCGTGTCACCGGCTGTCGTGTCGATTGAGACCAAGGGCAAGGTCAAGGTGCCGCAAGGCATGCCGATGATCCCCGGTTTCAACTTCCCCGGCCAGCCTCAGCCCGGTCAGGAAGCGCCTGAACAGGAAGTGCGCGGCGCAGGTTCTGGCTTCTTTATTTCCGGTGACGGCTATATCGTCACCAACAACCACGTCATTGCCGAAGCCGACGAAATCATGGTCAAGCTGACTAATGATCAAAAGCTGAAAGCCACTGTCATCGGCCGCGATCCGAACACGGATCTGGCCGTGCTTAAGGTCGAAGGCAAGAATTTTCCGTTTGTGAATTTTGAGCTGGAAACCAAGCCGCGCGTCGGTGACTGGGTGATCGCGGTCGGCAACCCGTTCGGATTTTCGGGCACCGCCACTGCCGGTATCGTCTCGGCCTATGGTCGCGATATCGGTGAGCAATATGTCGATTACCTGCAAATCGATGCGCCGATCAACCGCGGTAACTCCGGCGGTCCGACCTTTGACCTCTATGGCCGCGTGATCGGTGTTAACACCGCCATCATCACGCCGTCGGGCGCATCTGCTGGGGTGGGCTTTGCCATTCCGGCTGAGATCGCCCACACCATCACCCAAAAGCTGATCAAGGGCGGCAAGATCGAGCGCGGTTATATCGGCGTCAGTGTGCGTCCGATCACCGACGAAGTGGCTGAAAGCCTCGGCATCACTGACCTTGAGGGCGCCTATATCAGCGACGTCACCAAGGGCGGGCCGTCGGATAAGGCCGGGGTCCAGCCGGGCGATATCGTTCGTTCCGTCAATGGTGAAAAGATCAAGTCTAACACCGAACTAACCCGCCGGGTCGGCGCGGTGCGCGTGGGTGATAAGGTTACTCTGGATGTGGTTCGCTCCGGCAAGCCGGTCAAGCTGACCATCACGGCGGCCCTGCGTCCTACCGATGAAGAACTGAACAAAGGCTTGCCGGGTGGTGCGGACCAATCTTCGCCGGACGCGCCAGCCAATGCGCCGGGGGCTCTGGGCCTCAGCCTCAAGCCGGTCTCGCCGGAAACGCGCAAGAGCTATGGCATCGAAGACGGCATCAGCGGTCTGGTTATCACCTCGGTGGCACCGGATTCGGATGCGGCCAAGAAAGGCATAAAGCCCGGAATGGTCATCGTGCGGGCGGATAATCAGCCGGTAACGACGGCGGCTGATCTCGCCCGTGTGATTGAGATTCTGAAAAAGGCCGGACGCCCCAGCGTGCTGTTGCTGATCAATTCCGAAGGTATCAATGTGCCGGTGCCGCTGAGTTTGAAGTAGTCAGGCCGTTTTCTCCTCCCTATCGAGTCTTGGCGAAGATGGGGAGGTGGATGCGAACGCAGTGAGCAGACGGAGGGGGATAGCGCTGTCGATATGGCTGAACGCTAGCGCCCTAAAGTTTTACATTATACGCCTATGTGTAGTGCTTCTGTCTGAGCCGCCCCCTCCACCGCTTCGCGGTCCCCCTCCCATGGAATGGGGAGGAGACTCAATTACGGTTATTTCATTTGTAATCAGCCCCCTGAATCAAATAGGTTCAGGGGGCTGATTATTTTTGGATACCCTCAATGACCCACGTTCTGATTGTCGAAGACGATACCGAAGCGGCCTTAAGCCTTCAGCGCGGGCTGAAAGAGGCGGGCATGACGGCCACGGTCACTCATGACGGGGAGGCCGGCCTTAAGGCATTACGCGGTGAGGCCGCCTTTGATGTGGTGGTACTTGACCGCATGATGCCGGGGCTGGACGGGGTATCGATGCTGGAGATCGCGCGTTCCGAAGGTATCGACGTGCCGGTGTTGTTTTTAAGCGCGCTCGGTGATCTGGAAAACCGCGTCTATGGCCTGAAAGCCGGGGCCGATGATTATCTGGTCAAGCCCTATGCTCTGGTTGAACTGCTGGCCCGCGTCGAAGCTCTGGCGCGCCGCAAGGACAAGGACCCGGTCGAGACCGTGCTTAAGGTCGGGGAACTGGAAATGAACCTGATCAACCGGCAGGTCAGACGGGCGGGGACGCTGATTGACCTGCAACCGCGTGAGTTTCAGTTGCTGGAATTCCTGATGCGTCATGTCGGTCAGAATGTGACCCGCACCATGCTGCTGGAAAAGGTCTGGGCCTATCATTTCGACCCGCAAACCAATGTCATTGATGTGCATATTTCGCGCCTGCGCTCCAAGCTAGATAAGGGCTTCGATAAGCCGATGCTGCACACCGTGCGCGGCGAAGGCTATCAGTTGAAGGCGTGATGCCCCCACCTAAATCCCTTACGCCCAAACCCTTCAAACCACTCAACGCCCTTGGATCATTTCTGACCTGGGCGGGGGGTCTGTTTCGGCCGACCTATTTCAAACAGACGCCGTTCCGGCTGACTCTGGTGTTCATCACCGTCTATTCGTTCGTGGCGGTGCTGATCTTTGCCTATGTCTACGTGGCGACCTCAGCGGAAAACCGGGCGGTGACCGATGCGCAGGTTTCCGCCCGTCTTGATAGTCTGCAACAGCTTTACCGCGAACGGGGCGAGGCCGAGGTCAAGGCCCGCCTGCGTCAGGACGATATTACCGAATGGTTCTTCATCAAGGGCATCTACAACTCAAACGGCGAAATGGTCGCGCAAAACAAGCGCGCCTCGCTGGAGATGTCGACCGAAGTATTAAGCCGCATCCGCGCCCAAGTCGACACGCCCCAGATCGAAGGCCGGATATTAGGCGAAGCCCCGGGCCGCAGCGATTTTGTCATCAATTTCCGCAGCTATAATAATGACGGTTCCATGCGCAAATACCGCTATCGCGGGCAAGGACTGCGCATCGATCCTGATCGTTACCTGTTTGTGGCCATGGATATGTCGTGGACGGACGAAGGCTTTGATAAGGGCTTTACGGCCTTGTGGGGCGGCGCGATTCTGGTGGTGCTCATGGGGCTGTTTGCTGGCATGATCATCAATCAGGAGGTGTCGCGCTCGGTTCAGGGGCTGATGAGCGTGCTCAGAAGTGCCGAGCAGGGCGACCTTAAGGTGCGCGTACCGCTGCGTCATTCGGGCGATGAATTTGATGCCCTGGCGGCCCAGGTCAATCAGGTGCTTGACCGCGTTGAAAAAAATGTCGGCAGCCTGAAATATGCCGGTGACGCCATCGCCCATGATCTGCGCACGCCGTTGTCGCGGTTGAGGTCTAACCTTGAACTGTCGTTGTATGATGTCGAAAAAGACCCGTCCAAGGCCGAGGATGCCATAGCGCGGGCCCTGACGGAAACCGACCAGTTGTTGAGGACGTTCCAGACCGTGTTTGCCATTTCACGCCTTCAGGCGGCGGGGCAGGCGCCTGATCCGAAACTGTTTGATGCGACGGCGCTGGCGACCGATATGGCTGAGCTTTATGAACTGTCGGCGGCCGATAAGGGCCTTGAGTTTGATGTCGAAATCGAGCCCAATGTCTGGGTGATGGGTAACCGCGATTTTCTGGCGCAATCCTTAGCTAATCTGCTCGATAACGCCATCAAATATACGGCGGTGGGCGGGATTACCTTTAGGCTTCGTAAGACCTCCCGCGGGGAGATCGAGTTCTCGATTACCGACACCGGCATGGGCGTACCAACGGCGGATCGGGGGCGGATTGTGGAGCGTTTTGTGCGGCTGGAGCAGAGCCGGTCTCTGCCCGGTGTGGGTTTGGGGCTGTCGATGGTGGCGGCGGTGGCTGAGGCCCATAAAGGCCGTCTGGTGATTGATGAGGGCCCGGGCAAGTTTAACGATCAGGGGCCAGGGCTTCGCACCGCGCTGGTTCTGCCCCCGACGCAGGGGTAGATAGAGACCGAAGAGGCCCCTACCACCCCTTTGCTGCGCAAAGCGGTCCCCCTCCCCATTAAAATGGGGAGGTATATAGGGGGGGCAATTCTGGATTACTCAATGTCTGAAGATTCTCAAAGACCCTACGCCGTGTCGGTGCTGACCATGTTTCCGGAAGCCTTTCCGGGGCCGCTGGATGTATCGGTCATCGGCAATGCCAGAAAAGAATCTGGGCTTTGGACGCTGGAAACGGTGGACATTCGCGCCTTTTCGAGCGATAAGCGCGGCTTCCTTGACGACACCCCTGCGGGTGGCGGCCCCGGACAGGTGCTTAAAGCGGACGTTATCGCCAAAGCACTTGATTCGATTGATGTTTCCAATCGACCGCTCATTTATATGAGTGCCCGTGGCAAACCACTGACGCAAGGTCGGGTTCGCGAATGGTCTAAGGCCGATGGACTTATTGTCCTGTGCGGGCGGTTCGAAGGGGTGGATCAGCGGGTGCTTGATGCCCGCGGGTTCGAAGAAATCAGCGTTGGCGATGCCGTCCTTGCGGGCGGTGAATCGGCGGCGATGGTAACGATCGAGGCGACGTTGCGGCTTATTCCGGGGGTTCTCGGCGCATCGGCCAGCCTTGATAACGAAAGCTTTGAGGATGGTCTCCTTGAACACCCGCAGTACACAAGGCCGCGGACGTTTGAGGGCCTCGACATCCCCGAAGTGCTGTTAAGCGGCGACCACAAAAAGGCGGCGCTGTGGCGGCAACAGATGCGAGAGGCAACCACGAAAGAACGACGTCCCGATCTATGGGCGGCGCATCTTTCCAAATCACAGGCAAAAGGCGATTAAGCCTCAACAGTGTGCCAACCGGCACCTACAATATTGGAGACTATGATGAACCTGCTTCAAAAGCTCGAAGCCGAAGAATGTGCCAAGCTGCGCGCCGGCAAATCCTTTCCTGAATTCCAACCGGGCGACACCGTCCGCGTCAGCGTCAAGATCAAGGAAGGCGACCGTGAGCGCGTCCAGGCCTACGAAGGCGTTTGCATCGCGCGCGCTGGTTCCGGCATCAATGAAAATTTCACCGTCCGTAAGATCAGCTTCGGCGAAGGCGTAGAGCGCGTATTCCCGCTGCTGTCGCCAATGATCGACGGTATCGAAGTCAAGCGTCGCGGTGTTGTCCGCCGCGCCAAGCTGTACTACCTGCGCGACCGTCGTGGTAAGTCGGCCCGTATCGTCGAGCGTTCGCAAAACTCGACCCGCGGCTCCAAGGGGGCTGAACTGCGCGCGCAGATGGCCAGCAAGAGCGAAGCCTCTGAGGGCTAATCGCTTTCTTATAGCGAATTCATTAAACCCCTTTGTGACTTCACAAAGGGGTTTTTTGTGATCTAAATGTCCCCTGAACATAAATACAGCAGGTGGTAATATGAAGCGCTCAAACTGGATGATGGGGATTGCCCTCAGTGTGATGGCGGTGACGGCGGCGTGCAATAAGCCCGCGACTTCACAAAACGCCGCCCCCGCCGCAGCGGCCACTGAATCCTATGAGGTTGTAACCTATGCCGAAGGGCTGGAGCAGCCGTGGGGCATGGCCTTCCTGCCGGATGGGCGTCTGCTGGTCACCGAAAAAGCCGGACGGCTACAGATCATCTCAAAAGACGGAAAACCCAAGCTGGTCAGCGGTACACCGGCGGTGGCCAATGACGGGCAGGGCGGGCTGTTGGGCGTGGCGGCCGATCCAGACTTTGCCAAAAACCAGTTCATATACCTGTCGTTTTCGGAACCGGGCGAAGGTGGTGTGGCGGGCACGGCGGTGGCACGCGGCAAACTCAACGGCCAAGCCCTGACCGACCTCAAGGTCATCTGGCAGCAAAGCCCGAAGGTCAAAAGCAACAACCACTGGGGGTCGCGTATCGTCTTTGCCCCCGATGGCAAGCTGTTCATCACCACCGGCGACCGTGCATCTTACCGCGAAAAGGCGCAGGATCTGACCTATACCTTCGGCAAGGTCATCCGCATCAACAGCGACGGCACGATCCCGCAGGACAACCCGTTTGTGGGCCGCAGCGACGCCAAGCCGGAAATCTGGTCGTACGGCCACCGCAATATGCAGGGGGCGGCGATCAATCCGGCGACCGGCAAGCTATGGACCAATGAGCACGGCGCGCAGGGCGGTGATGAAATTAACGCGCCCGAAGCCGGTAAGAACTACGGCTGGCCGGTAATTACCTGGGGCGTGGACTATAGCGGCGCTAAGATCGGCGAAGGTACAACCAAGGACGGTATGGAGCAGCCGCTACACTACTGGAACCCGTCGATCGCGCCGTCCGGAATGTTGTTCTACACCGGCGATGCCTTCCCGTCATGGAAGGGCGATCTGTTTGTCGGCTCGCTCAAGTTCCAGTACCTCAACCACATCAAGCTCGACGGCAAAAAGGTCGTGTCGGAAACCAAGCTCTTGGAAGACGAAGCCGAGCGTATCCGCGACGTGGTTCAGGGGCCGGACGGCCTGATCTATGTCGCTTACGATAGCGGCGATGGTCGGATTGTGCGCTTACAGCCGAAATAGTGGGGTCACAGACCCCACGCCCCGTTAGTGAACATATGCGGCGCTACTCACGGTATACCGATAGGGCTTGAGGGACACTGAGGCCACTCATTAATCTTGCTAAAAAATGCGCCTATGTTTTCCCGTTTTTTATTAAAAGCCAAACACCATAAATGATGCCTATCAACGCCATTAATGGGTACAAAAATGGCAGATGAAAAGACCACCTTTGTTCAATTATTGAAGCGACAACATCACCGATTAAAGGCAGAAGCATCAGTCGAAACGGCTGGCTTACGGCCTCTATTTTTGGATTTTTAAACCAAGCCATTTTTCACACCAAATTATTCCTGCATCGGTTTGGAGAAACCGTCAGGGGTTGGGATCGTAAGCGTGCGATTACTGAACCGTCGTGACTTCCGGGGCACCGGGGCCATAGTCGCCAGTGGCCTGTGGTTCGGCTGAGGCGCTGTAGGCTTCGGGGGCGATGGTAGCCGGGGCCGGTTCTGCGGCCGCAGAGGCTGACGGTGCGGGGGCTACGGTCTCAAGCAGGCTGCCCGCCGGGGCTTTTTCAGGCGCACCCAAATCCTCACGCACGAAATGATACATCTTTTCGTCCGAACAGGCGCAGACCTTAAGCTTATTGTCCTTATCGCGCCACATAACGATCGGATAGCGCACTTCGACGCCATTGGCCCGCAGCAGGGGCTCAAGCTGATCCTTGAAGTCACGGCTGGCCTGCACCACGGCCGAGCGTGCCAGATCACCATCCGCCGGACGGATACCGGGCGCGGCCCAGGCCTTAACCGGCGTGGTGCGCCAGGCTTCGTACAAAGACCAGTTCCGGTTAAGCCATAACTCAGCAATGGTCGAACGCTCAGCCGGGGTTGATTTTTGCAGACCCTCGACATCAGCCGGGGCAAAGGCAATCACGCGGCGGTCGACACCAATGGCGGCGAATTTTGGAAACTCCTGATCCTCATAGGTGCTACATTCCTTGCAGTCGCGGAAGGTGATCACATAAAGCGGCGGGCCTTCGGTGCCGGAGGCGACATAACCGGCTGAGTCCAGCAGCTTTTGGATGGCGGCCTGCTCTTTTTCGACCGTGATGGGCTTATAGCGCTCAAAATAGTTCCAGTAGGCCCACCAGCCGACCCCGACAACCGTCGATACAATCGCCAGCGTTAAGGCCGCCCACAGAAAAAACTTGCGCATAAAAACCCCCACAAAACCTTCTTGGCCGCTCACGGCACGGTCATATTAACCATGATACACTGCAATCTAGGTCTTTGTTAAGGGTCAGGACAGATTATATAAACCGATCAGGGCAAATACCACACACACCACCATGATGGCCCATAGGGTCAGGTAAGGTTTCATCGCCTTGGGGTGGCGCTTATCCTCATTAAGTTTGGCCTCATTGGGGTGGAGTTTCATGTGAGTCAGCGGCCTTTCCTGACCCATATAGGCGCATTGTTATAATTGGGCGTTAATTGAATTTTGTTCAACTTCAGGCATCTAATTTTAAATGCATCCCAGAGACTGGAAGAAATTTTTAGAGGTTGGTCAAGATCGCGAAATTGCTATCGCGCAAGTATCTCAATATTATGCTGAATATCTAGGTGCGTCTTCCAGAAATTTAATTCTGCACCATACTTACGCGCTAAAAGCGTTTGAGAAGCATAATACACCACCGGAACAATTTCCTATGATATTTGAAACCGTCGATCGTGGTGTTGCAATAGCAGACCGTGAAAGACACCTTACCTTTTTCCATTTAGATAAAACGGAATGGGGAAGTTGGTTTCAAGTAACTATAAAATGTGCAGAAGAAAGTAAGCGATTGTATGTTTGCACTTTTTATAAACAGAAAGAAAAGGAAGTTGTTCGCAAACTTAATAAGTATAATATTGTTAGGTCAACTTAAAATAAAAAGGGCGGGTTGCCCCGCCCTGCTGCGTCGTGGGACTCCACGTCCCCCACATTGCACCAATTTACTTATAGTAAGCTGGCTACGGCCTGGAGATTCACCGTGTCATACGCAACGCAAAATCTAACAGAAAAACATAAAAAAATCAATAACAATCACCAGGCGCGGATTCTCGAATCGGCATTAGTCAAGTAAATGATTCAAATATCACGGGTTTTAGAAGATCACGAATTGTTTCGAATTGGGCTGTGCTGATGGCTTACCCCATTTGCGGCATGATGTAGGAGGTTTCGCCGTCCCCTGCCTTATGTTCGGGCCAGCGGGCGGTGACAGTTTTCACTTGTGTGTAAAAGCGCACACCCTCCATACCATGCTGATTCATATCGCCAAAGGCCGAACGCTTCCAGCCGCCGAAGGAATGATAGGCGACCGGCACAGGGATGGGGACATTGATGCCGACCATGCCGACCTGCACCGACAGGGCAAAATCACGCGCCGCCCGGCCTTCGCGGGTGAAGATGGCGACCCCATTGCCGTAAGGGTGATCGGACGCCAGCCCTACCGCCTCTTCGAGACTACCTGAGCGCACGATTTGCAGGACGGGGCCGAAGATTTCCTCCTGATAGGTTTTCATGTGCGGCTTAACGTGATCGAACAAAACCGGCCCGATGAAGAAGCCGTTTTCATAGCCTGCGACAGTGATATCGCGATTATCGACCACGATCTCCGCCCCTTCACGCACCCCCAGATCAACATAGTCCGAGACGCGCTGTTTGTGCGCCGCCGACACCACCGGGCCATAGTGGGCGGTGGGGTCGGTGCTTGCCCCCACCTTAAGGGTCTTGATCTCGGCGATCAGCTTTTCGCGCAACCGCTCAGCCGTCTTGTCACCGACCGCGACCACGACCGGCAGGGCCATGCAGCGCTCCCCCGCCGAGCCATAGGCGGCCCCCATGATATCCTTAACCGCCTGATCAAGGTCAGCATCGGGCATGATGATGCCGTGGTTTTTGGCCCCGCCCATGGCCTGCACCCGCTTACCTGTATTGGCGCACATCCTATAGACGCTGTGGGCGATGTCGGATGAGCCGACAAAGCTGACGGCGCGAATGGCCGGATGGGCGCAGATGGCCTCGACCATGTCCTTATCGCCGTGGACGATATTGAGCACGCCTTTGGGTGCGCCCGCTTCAATCAGCAGTTCCGCCAGCCGGTTGGGCGCGGACGGGTCTTTTTCAGACGGCTTAAGGATAAAGCAGTTGCCGGTGGCGATCGCCGGGCCGAACATCCACATCGGGATCATGGCCGGGAAGTTGAACGGGGTGATGCCGGCCACCACCCCCAGCGGCTGCCGGATCGACCAGACATCGATATCCGGCCCTGCGCCATAGGTGAACTCACCCTTGAGCGCGTGCGGGATGCCGCAGCAAAACTCGATGACCTCCAGCCCGCGCTGGATATCGCCCTTGGCGTCGCTAATGACCTTGCCGTGTTCATGTGCGATCAGTTCGGCCAGTTCATCCATGTGGGCCTCAAGCAGGGCCTTGAAATTGAACATGACCCGTGCGCGTCGCTGCGGGTTCAGACGCGACCAGTCCTTGAAGGCCGACTGCGATGACGCGACCGCGGCTTCCAGATCGGCGGTATCGCCAAGCTGCACCTGCGCGCTTTGGACACCCAAAGATGGATTGAACACCGGCCCCATGCGTTGATCTGGACGGCTTAGATACTCGCCGTCGATAAAGTGGGCTATGATTTTCATGGCGGCCTCCGGTAATTTGTGATCACAGTCTATACCCAAAGTTTAAATCTTGCCAAGCGCGAGCATTTGCGCAACATCTGCGCCATGCACGACCTCTATGCTGATCCTCTGCCTTTAGCCGGAACCGTAAAACCGTCCGGCCTGCATATTGTTGATGTGCTGATCCATGAGCGGGCGCCGCGCCTTAAGGCCTCGGCCCTGTGGCCGGTGGTGCGGCCCGTGCTTTACGGCATTTTAGGCTATGGCGCGGCGGTGCGCATGGCCGATGCGATTGCCCCTCTGTCCGGTCAGGCGGCATTGGATCATGTATCGGATTTGTTGTCGCTTGAGGTCGTGACGCAAACCCTTGAGCGCGTGCCTGCGTCTGGCCGCTGTGTGGTGGTGTGCAATCACCCGACCGGTATAGCCGACGGCGTGGCGGTTTATGATGCCCTGAAAAACCGGCGCGATGACCTGATCTTTTTTGCCAATGCCGATGCTCTGCGCGTCAGTCCGCGCCTTAATGAAGTGCTGATCCCGGTCGAGTGGGTTGAGGCCAAGCGCACCCGTGAAAAGACCCGCGCCACCCTGATGGCGGCTAAGGCGGCCTTTGAGGCGGAGCGGTGTGTGGTGCTGTTTCCAGCGGGGCGGCTGGCGCGAAAGCGGGCCGGTGTGTTGCGCGATCCGGACTGGGCGACCACGGCGGTATCTCTGGCACAAAAATATCAGGCGCCTATGGTGCCGGTGCATGTGGCCGGGCCAAACTCAGTCTGGTTTCATAGTTTCGATAAGGTTTCCAAAGAGTTGCGTGATGTGACCCTGTTTCTGGAACTGCTCAATAAGGCCGGAAAGCGCTTTGACCTGACGGTCGGGCCGGTGATTGCGCCGGATAAGCTTACCGGAGAGGTGTCGGCGGTGTGCGCGGCGGTGAAGGACTATGTGGAAGCCCGGCTTTGTCATGACCCTGACGCGGTGTTCAAGGGGAGTGGCGCGTGACCGAAACCGTATGGCTTAAGGATACGCTAGCGACCGAAGCCTTGGGCGCACGCATCGGCCAAAGCTTGAAAACGGGCGATATTGTTTATCTTACCGGCGATCTGGGGGCTGGGAAATCCTGTCTGGCCCGCGGATTGATCCGTGCGCGGACGAGTGCCGATCAGGATGTGCCATCGCCGACCTTTACCCTGGTCCAAACCTATGAAGCCGAGGGCGTAGATATCGCCCATTTTGATCTTTACCGCCTGACCGATCCCGAAGAGGTTTATGAGATCGGCCTGTTTGAGTTGGCGGAGGACCATGCCTGTCTGATTGAATGGCCGCAGCGGTTGGGCCATCTGGGCTTTGAAGATTATCTGGAAATCCATCTCGAAGCGGGTCAGGATGAGCAGGGACATCAGGGGCGCATGGCAACCCTGATCCCCCATGGCCAGTACAGATAGAGACCGATGAGCCCTGAACGAGAGACGCAAAAAATCGCTTTTCTTAAGGCCCACGGCCTTGAGGGCATGGCGCGCCAGCCCTTACCGGGGGATGCCTCGACGCGCCGTTATGAGCGGCTGAGCGAGGATGGCCGCAGTCTGATGCTGATGGATCAGACCCCCCTGCCGGAGCTGATCCCCTGTCCGCCAGAGGCTGATTATGCTAAGCGCAAACGGTTAGGCTATTTCGCCATGACGCGGTTGTCAGCGGGCCGGATAGAGGCGTTTGCGGCCTGCGCTGACTATTTGCGCTCCCAAAGTTTATCAGCGCCGGAGATTGTGGCGTGGGATGCGCAGGCTGGATTTCTGGTGTCCGAGGATCTGGGTGATGGCCTGTTTGCCCGTTTGATCGAGCAGGGCGAGGACGAGAAGCGCCTTTGTTTGTCGGCCATTGAGGCTTTGGCTGTGCTGCATCAAAGCCCGCCGCCGGAGATCCTGCCGGGCGGTTGGCCGCTGCTGGCCTATGATGATCTGGCGCTGAAAAGCGGGGTTGATCTGTTTGTCGAATGGTATCCTAAATATGATCCGTCTCATAGCTTAAGTGATCAGGCGCGGGCCGATTGGGAGGCCATTTGGGCACCGATACGGGCGCGGGCTGAGGCTGGCGCGTCGGTCTTTATTCACCGCGATTTTCATGCCGAAAACCTGCTGTGGCTGCCGGAACGCGAAGGCTATCAGCGCGTCGGCCTGATCGATTTTCAGGACGCCCTGAAAGGTCACCCAAGCTGGGATTTGCATTCCCTGTTGCAGGATGCGCGGCGGGATGTATCACCGGACATTGAGGCGACGGCCTTAGAGCATTATTTCAGTTTGCGCTCCGGCATTGATCGGGATGGTTTCATGGACATGTATCAGGCGCTGGCGACGCTCAACGAAGCGCGCATTTTGGGCGTGTTTGCCCGCCTGATTATTTATTTTAATAAGCCGCGTTATGAAGCCTTTATGCCGCGTGTGTGGGGTCACCTGTCGCGTAATCTTAGGGCACCGCATTTGAAACCGGTGCGCGACTGGTTTGAAGCGAACGGTTTCGGAGACAAACTGTCATGAACGCACCGACGACAGCCCTGATCCTGGCGGCGGGCCTCGGCACAAGGATGCGACCGCTGACCAATGATCGCTCCAAGGCCTTGGTCGAGGTTGGCGGCAAGGCCCTGATCGACCACATGATTGATCGGCTGATTAAGGCGGGGGTTACGCGCTGTGTGATCAATGTCCACTATTTCGCTGACCGGCTGGAGGCGCATTTGAAGGCGCGCAGCGATGTCGAGATCGTCATTTCTGATGAGCGCGAAAAGCTGCTGGAAACCGGTGGCGGCTTAAAAAAAGCCCGGCCTTTGTTGGGGGATGAGCCGATATTTGTCGCCAATATCGACAGTGTGTGGATTGAGGATGATGACGGAGCGGCGATTGCCGATATGGCCGTGCGCTGGAGCCCGGAGCGGATGGATGCGATCCTGATGCTGGCACCAATGGAGCGTTCCAGCGGCTTTGACGGTGCGGGTGATTTCACATTGTCCGATGACGGACGAATAGCCTTTAGAGGATCGGCCAGTGCGGCCCCCTATAACTATATGGGCGTGCATATAACGAAGCCTGATATCGCCGATCATGTGTTGGAAGACGCCTTTTCTTTGTCGCCGATTTGGTTCAAATGCGCTGCGGCGGGGCGTTTGTTTGGCTGCGTCATGCACGGCGACTGGATGCACGTCGGCGATCCGGTCGCGCGCGATGTCGCCGAAGCCCGACTGGCAAAGATTAGATGAGCGGTCTTTTTGCAGCCGAGGGCCAGCGCTGGTACTCGATCCCGTCGGGGCGGTCGTTTCTGGATGATCTGGCGCGCGGACTTTATGACGATCTGGGGCCGCTGGGCTTAAGCGAAGCACAAATCCTGACGCCAACCCGGCGTGGGGCAAGGGCGATGGCGCGGGCCTTTTCGGAGCTGGCTCACGGCGGCGCGCTGCTGCTGCCGCAGGTGCGGGCGATCGGTGATCTGGATGAGGGGGAGCCGCCGTTTGACCTTGAATTTCTGGCGCTTGATCTGCCGCCGGGTTTAAGTTCGACGCGGCGGCGGTTTGAACTGGCGCGGCTGGTCATGGCGCACTATCGGCCCGATGGCTATGAGATGACGTCGAAGGTGGCGCTCGAACTGGCGTCATCCCTGTGTGGATTTTTTGACTCTCTGGCGCTTGAAGAAGTTGACGCCTCTGACCGGCTGGACGATCTGGTTCATCACGAAGCCGCCTCTCAATATGTGATCGATGAGTGGGCAAAGCACTGGCAGGTGTCAGCGAAATTCCTGTCGATCGTGGTGCATGAATGGCCACGAAGACTTAACGAGCTGGGCCTGATGGACCCGTCCCAGCGGCGGGTGGCGCTGATCCGCAAACTTGGGGAACAATGGACCCTGCGCCCACCGCAACATCCGCTGGTGCTGGCCGGATCGACCGGAACGGCGCCGTCCATGGCCGATCTAATGGGGCTGGTGGCGAACCTGCCGCAAGGGGCGGTGGTGCTGCCGGGGCTTGATTTGTCACTGGATGACAAGGCGTGGCGTCAGGTTGAAGATTCCCACCCCCAGGGGGCGATGAAGCGCCTTCTGGAACGGCACGGCGTCGCGCGGGTTGGGGTAAAGACGTGGCCGGCATCGGTTGAAACGGAACGCGGTCCGCGGGCGCGACGGCGGCTGCTGAATGAGGCGCTACGGCCCGCTCAGGCGACTGAGGACTGGTTGCAGCAGATTGCCACTATGAAATCCGAGGCTGACGCTTCGGGATTTGATCCGTTCACGGAAGGTCTGCGCGGTCTGAACCTGATTGAGGCACGTCAGGACGAAGATGCAGCGGCTCAGATCGCGGTTCTCATGCGCGAAACGCTGGAGATGCCGGATAAGATTGCCGCTCTGATCACGCCGGATATCGGTCTGGCGCGACGGGTGAGTGCGCACCTGAGCCGTTGGGGTCTGGCCGCAGATTCGTCAGCCGGTGAGCCGTTAGCCCATAGCCTGACCGGGCGGTTTTTGCTGGATGTTCTGGCGCTGGCGGTTGATCCGCTCGATCCGGTGCGGTTATTGTCGGTGCTGAAACATCCGTTTGGGCGGTATCGCGATCAGTCCGACCTAATTGACCGGGTGGGTTTAAGAACCGTGCGCCCGCGCGACATGGCCGAAGTGGCGGCCCGGCTGGATAAATACCCGGAGGCACAAGGGGTGTGGCTCGATTTTTCGGCGCGGATCAGCGCATGGCAGGATGGTTTTACCGCCCCGCGTGACCTGAGTGATTTTGTGCGCACATTTGTGGCCACAGCGGAAACCCTGACGCGCGAGGACGGTCAGATGCTGTGGCAGGGGGCGGCGGGGGCGTCGGCCTCGGCGCTGTTGTCCGGTCTGATCACCGAAGGCGAAGGGTTTGAGGTCACCTCTGCTGATGATTTTGCGGATATTGTCGGCCATATGATTAAGACGGAGACCCTGCGCACGGGCGGCAATACTCACCCGCGTCTGCTGATTTTGGGGGCGATCGAAGCGCGGCTGGTTAAGGCGGATCGGCTCATTCTGGCGGGGTTAGAGGACGGGGTATGGCCGCAGTCGCCGCCGCTGGATCCGTTTTTATCCCGCCCGATGCGCAAGGCGCTGGGCCTGCCGTCACCGGAGCGGCGTACGGGATTAGCGGCCCACGATTTTGTCCAGGCGGCATCAAGTGAAGATGTCTGGCTGATCACCCGTAAGCGCCGCGAAGGGGAGCCGCAGGTCATGTCGCGCTGGCTGTGGCGGCTGAAAACCCTGTGTCAGGGTGCGAAGGTTGAGATCACGGATGCCCCGCACATTGCCGACTGGGCCCATCAACTGTCCGAAGCGGTGACAGATGCGCCCGACAGTTTGAAACCCGCAGCCAGACCTGAGCCGTGTCCGCCCGCCGAGGTGCGGCCCAATTCCATGAGTGTGACCGAAGTCGAAAAATTTGTGCGCGATCCCTATGCTATCTATGCGCGGCGGATTTTGAACCTGAAACTGCGCGACCGCGCCAATGAACCGTTTGAGCAGAGACGGCGCGGCAATGCCGTACATGAGGCGGCTGAAAACTTTGTGCTGCAAGGACATCCGTTGGGCGCAGCGGGTGAGGCCGCGTTTATGGATCTGATGGAACAGGCCCTGCGCGCTGAGAATCTGACCGAGGCCGAAATCGCATTGCAACGACCATTATTTGAAGATTGGGCGCGGCATTTCGTGGCTTTCGAGGCCGAGCGCCGCGCCGGTAAACCACGCTTCATCATCGAAAAAGAGGGCGCTTATAATTTTGAAACCGCGCGCAGGACGTTTACGCTCAAAGCCCGCGCAGACCGGATCGAAGTGCGCGAAGATGGCATCGATATTCTCGATTTCAAGACGGGTCAGCCGCCGTCTGCCAAGGAGGCGGTGGCCGGCTTTTTCCCGCAACTAACGCTAACGGCGGCGATTGTGAAATATGGTACATTTGATGGGATGCGTCATGATAAGCCGATTGGCGACCTGCTTTATGTGCGCCTGTCGCCGGACGGGGCTAAACTGAAACCGGTGGCGGAAAAAGGCCTGAGTTCGGACGAGCTGGCCGATCAGGCGCTTGATAAATTCAAGACTCGCATCGACGCTTACGGCAAGGCGTCACAGCCCTACCGGTCGTGGGTCGCGCCGAAGTACCTCAAGAAAAAAGGCGATTACGATCAGTTGGCGCGGCTTTATGAGTGGCACATCATGGGGGATGAAGATGCGTCGTCTGAGCCCGTCTCGGAGGACGAGGCATGACGCCGCAAAATGTCGCCGCTGATCCTTCCGCCCATGTCTTTGTCACCGCCAATGCCGGATCGGGTAAGACGTCGACCCTGGTTAACCGGGTGGCGCGCCTGCTGCTGCGCGGGGCACGGCCTGAGCATATATTGTGCGTCACCTACACCAAGGCCGCGGCGGCGGAAATGCAGGCCCGGCTGTTCGCGCAACTGGGCGGCTGGGCGGTCATGCCGGACGATGAGTTGTCGCAGCAACTGGCCAAAATCGGTGAGGATATCAGCGCGGAAAACCTGACCCGCGCACGGACTTTGTTTGCGGGGGCGCTGGAGACGCCAGGCGGCTTGAAAATCCAGACCATCCACGGGTTTTGCGAAAAATTGCTGCGCCGGTTTCCGCTGGAGGCGGGGCTGTCGCCATCGTTCAAAATCCTAGACGACCTTGAGGCTCAGGCACTGATGGCTCAGGCGCTGGAGCGGCTGTTGACCCTGACCGATGCCGAGGGGGTTCATGGTGACATCAGCGGCCGAGACCGCCTGATCCGCACACTTAGGGTGGCGAATTTTGAGAAATTGCTGCGCCAGTTTTCGATGCAACATGAAGATATACTGGAAAGTGTGGCCGCCCTGATCAGGCAGGCGCGGGATAAGGGTATATCTGAAAAAGAATATTTATATCAATCGGTTGGAGCAGCAGAGGCTCTGTCACCGGATGACCTGACGGCGCAGCTTTTAGGGCGGCTGAACTGGAGCGATATCAAATCTCTGGCGCAATCACTATCGGTTTCCAAGGGTAAGACCGATCAGGAACGGAGCGTAGCATTTCTTGAGCTGTATGAGCAGCATCTCAACCAAAAGCCGGTTGATATTAGCATTTTGATCAATGTCTTTTTGACGGCTAAGGGTGAGCTTCGTAAAAGCTATTATACCAAGGATGTCGCCCAGACCGACAAGGATTATCTCGACTGGCTGGCACCCATAGTCGTCGAATATGTTGCGCAACATAATGCGGCGCGGATTGCTGAGATTACCTATGACGTCCTTATGTTGTTCATGGATTTCAGCGCGATTTACCACACGCTTAAACGTCGATCAGGGGCGCTCGATTTTCAGGATCTGATTGTCCAGACCCGGCGCTTACTGCATCAGACCGATATGTCGTCCTGGGTACTCTATAAGCTCGACGGCGGGCTGGAGCATATTCTGGTCGATGAGGCGCAGGATACGTCTGAGGATCAGTGGGCGATCGTCAAGGCCCTGACGTCCGAGTTTTTTGCGGGCGAAGGGGCCAGCCTTAAGATGACCAAAGCCGTGCGGACGGTCTTTGCGGTCGGCGATGAAAAGCAGTCGATTTATGGCTTTCAGGGGGCTCGGCCGGATAAGTTTCTTGAGACGCGGCAGTTTTACGATATGGCCGCCGTCAGTGCCGGTCAAGTGCTTAAAATCCCGGAATTGGTCCATAGTTTCCGCTCCCTGCCGCAGGTTTTGGGCTTTGTTGATGCGGTCTATGACGGCGATCCGGAACTGTCCTATGCCCTGACCTTCACCAGCAATTTCGTCAGGCACGCAGCGGTGCGCAATGATATCGGCTGCATCGAACTGTGGCCGCAAGTCATGCCGATTGATGCAGACGATACCGAAGATGATGGCACCGAGGTCGATCCGGTAGACAAAACCGGGGCCACACCGGCCAAGCGGTTGGCGCAACAACTGGCCTTTCATATCAAATCCGAAATCGCCGCAGGGCGCGGGGTGATGGACAAAAGTCAATGGCGGGCCATGCACGCCGGTGATGTGTTGATATTAGTGCGTAAACGCGATGCCCTGTTCGAGAATATCATCCGCGAACTCAAACAACAGGGCGTGCCGGTGTCTGGTGCCGACCGTCTGAAACTGTCAGAGCATATCGCCTTTCAGGACATTCGCACCCTGATGCGTTTTGCGATGCAGCCGGGGGATGATTTATCGCTGGCCTGCGTATTGCGCTCGCCGCTGTGTGACCTGAGCGAACAGGATTTGTACGATCTGTCGCAAGGCCGATCAGGTTCATTGTGGGGTGCGCTTTTACAAAAACCGTCCGATAATGGGCGGTTTGATGATGCCCGCAGTTTAATGCAGTGGGTGCTGGCCGAAGCGCCGAAGCGGGCCGCCTTCGATTTTCTGGCGCGGTTGCTGAATCGGCGTGATCGCAATGGCCTGACGATGCGGCAACGGTTTCTGACACGGCTGGGGCCGGAGTGCGAGGATGTGCTGGATGAAACCCTGGCTCTCGCGCTCAAAGGCGAAGGCATTGACGATATCGGTGTCGAAGCGTTCCTGAATTTGTGCGAGTTCAACGCCTCAGACATCAAGCGCGAGCAGGAAGAGGGCGGTGAGCGCGTCCGCGTCATGACCGTGCATGGCTCAAAGGGCCTTGAGGCGCCTTGGGTCATAATCCCCATCGGGCCGAATTTCAAATCGAGCCGCAACGATGATCTGCTGCTGATGGACGATGACGGTGGGCTGTTTGTCGATGTCAAACCGGAGCGCGGCAAGGTCGACGCGATTGCCGCCTTCAAAGACGCCAAGGCTGAAAAGGACGAGCAGGAAGCCTTGCGGCTATTCTATGTGGCCCTGACGCGGGCGCGCGACCGGCTGACGGTGTGCGGCTATCAGGGCAAACGCGCAGGCTCAGGCCGGTCATGGTACGGTCTGGCGGCGGATGCGTTTGATCGTCTGCCGTTAGGTGAGGTCTCGGCGGTTGATATGCCGCTGCGGGCCGATTTTGGTCTCGATGATCCGGGTCGGGCGCAGGTCATGGTTTACGGTGCAAGGGCCGGAAGCTATGTGGCGGACGAAAAATCGGTGCGGGTGAAATCGCCTCTGCCCGCGTTTCTTACCGCGGGTGCATACGGTGACGATGATCTGTCGGCGGTGTGGCGGGCCGTGTCGCAAATGGGTGACGATGACCGGACGGAGACTGAGCGATCGCCGTCGCCGCTGGCTATGCAGAAAGGCTTGGGCCGATACCGGCGTGGCAATCTGATCCATAAGCTGTTTGAAATCCTGCCCGACCTGCCGCCCGATCAGTGCGAGGCCGTGGCCGTCAAATACCTCGCCAAACAGACTGACCTTGATGATGATCAGCGGGCGGAAATGAAGGATGCGGTCATGGCGGTGCTGAATGATGACCGATTTGCCGAAGCCTTTTCGCCGCGCTCACGGCCCGAAGTGGCGTTGGCCGGTCAGATTGGCATCAACGCGCGTGGTGAGCCGGTCTATCTGTCGGGCCGGATTGACCGGTTGGTGGTCAGCGATGACCATGTGTGGGTGATCGATTATAAATCCAACCGACCTGCACCAGACCGGGCCGAAGATGCGGCCATCGACTATCAGCGCCAGATGGCAGGCTATGTCGCCCTGTTACGCCAGATCTATCCGAACGCCAGGGTCGAGGCCGCGCTATTGTGGACGGACGGGCCAAAACTGACGCCGTTTTCCGATGAACTGATCACGGTTAGGTTAGCTGAACTGTCGCGATAATTATTCGCCATTGATTTCTGAGCGACATCGCTTACCTATGGGATCAGTTGGTCACTAACTGCAATCGCGTTAGTGACAGTTAATAGGAAACTAGTCATGGCGACTGTAAAAATTACCGATGAGACCTTTGAGAGCGATGTCTTAAAGTCCGATAAGCCGGTTTTGGTGGATTTCTGGGCGGAATGGTGCGGCCCGTGTAAGCAGATCGCGCCGATCCTTGAGGAAGTGTCAGAGGCTTACGGCGATAAGCTGGTGGTCTCCAAGATCAATATCGAGGATTCACCGATGACTCCGTCGCGCTTTGGCGTGCGCGGGATTCCGACCATGATGCTGTTCAAGGACGGTCAGATGACCTCGATGAAGGTCGGCGCCATGCCGAAGGCGAAACTGCTGGAATGGCTGGCTGAATCTGGCGTCGCCTAAGGCTAAGTTGTTAGATGGGCCAGGTCTCTCCCGAGAGTGCCAGCACATCGCCCGCCAGATAGAGCGAGCCACAAATCAGGATGCGCACCGGTGCATCGGTTTGCACGGTTTTAACGGCTTCAAAAGGGCTTATCGCGGTCGTCGCGGTAAGCCCTTTGCTTTGGGCGGTCGCGGCTAGGACTTCGGGATCGGTGGCGGCATCCGACGAAAATCCAACGCACACGACCTCAAGTGACAAACCGTCAAAGGCCGCAAAAAATTCATCGGCGTCTTTGTTATTCAGCAGGCCGCAGATCAGTTTCAGGGGTTTGGGGTCTTTGGCATTGAGGACATCTAAATGCGCCCGCAAAGCCTTGGCGGCATGGGGATTGTGACCGCCATCCAGCCAAAGCTCAGAGGCCTTGTCCGTCAGCGCGGCATGGAGCGGCCCCGCCTTAAGCGCATGCAACCGCCCCGGCCAGACGGCGGTTTGCAGGCCGCGATCAATGGCATCAGACGAAAACCCAAGCGCTAATGCGGCCTTGATGGCCAATCCGGCATTATCAATCTGATGCGGGCCGGCCAGACGCGGCAGCGACAGATCGAGCAGGGCATCGTCATCCTGAAACACCAGCCGGTCGTTTTCACGGTAGGCGTCAAACCCTTGCCCCATGACCGATAAGGGGCTGCGGTGCTTGAGGGCGGCGCGCTCAATGACCGTATCGGCCTCCTCGGCCTGACGGGCGCTGATGACCGGACAGTTGGGTTTGATAATGCCGGCCTTTTGTTTGGCGATGGTGGTTAAGTCGTTGCCCAAAAAGGCCTGATGGTCGTAGTCGATGGGGGTGATGATACTGAGGCGGGGGGTGGCAATGATATTGGTGGCATCCAGTATCCCACCGAGGCCGGTTTCCAGCAGCAACAGGTCGGCGGGCCGCTCTGAAAAGGCCAGAAATGCGGCGGCGGTGGTGGCCTCAAAAAAGGTCAACGGCTGGCCGTCATTGGCGATTTCAACGCGGTTTAAGACATCGGCGAGATAATCATTGTCGATCAGGGTGCCGTTTAGACGGATGCGCTCAGCAAAGCGCACCAGATGGGGCGAGGTATAGACATGAACGCTAAGGCCTTGTGCTTCGGCTATTGCGCGCAGGAAGGCTAGGGTCGAGCCCTTGCCATTTGTGCCCGCGACATGGACGACGGGCGGCAGTTTGTCGTGCGGATTACCGAGCGCTGCGCAGACCCGCAGCATGCGCTCAAGGGTCAGGTCAATCCGCTTGGGGTGCAGGGCTTTCAGGCGTTCGAGGGGGGCATCAAATGGCAATAGCCGATCAGTCATATAAAACCTTGGTCTTTGGCCTCTGAGGGCGTTGGCTTCGACTTGCCGCTATTCCCATAGCGGCGGCGCTCGCCGCCTACTCATAGACTCAAATCTCAAGGTTTTATAGCGGTTTAGGCGGTTGGTTCTGTGTTATGTTGTCAAGGTCAGGGCGGCGGATCAGCCAAGCAACGGAGACGCTTATTAGTCCCAACGCTGCACACTGCAAGATTAAGAATGGCTGGATTTCTCCACCAATTAGCGGCACCAAAGCGCCTGTAGAACTGCCTAAAATTCCATGTATCACATAGCCTGTGAAGCCGTGCTTTTGCAGGAGAAGCTGTATGGGCAATCCGATTATGGTAAGTACGGCTAATATAAATAACGACGCCAGACTCGTAACTATTACATTCAAAGATAGAAAGTCACTGATCCCATGAGTTTCGGGCCAGTTTATTATAAGTTGCCATAAATTGGGGGATAGCAATACCAAAACAGAAGCTAAGATTGCTCCAATCGCGCAGCCAAGAATAGATTTAAGAAGCCGTGACCACATTTTTGACTGCATTTTGCCCCCTCCGTCACGACACAAAAGCGCCGCGCCACCTCCCCCGTAAACAGGGGAGGAGAAGATTATAGAACCGCCCCCACAGCGCGCTCCCCGTTAAGGGTGCAGGGTCTAAGACCCTGCCTTGCGGCGGCCACCCATCAGGATTGACATCAGAGCTGACAGAACAGCGGGCAGTTCTTCGCGGGGGACGACGCGGTCGACCATGCCTTTTTCGACCAGATATTCCGAGCGCTGAAAGCCTTCGGGCAGTTTTTCGCGGATGGTGGTCTCAATCACGCGCGGGCCAGCAAAGCCAATGAGCGCGCCGGGTTCGGCCAGATGAACATCACCAAGCATCGCATAAGACGCGGTAACGCCGCCGGTGGTCGGATCGGTCAGAACAACAATATAGGGCAGTTGAACGGCTTTAAGTTCCTGAATGGCTAGGGTCGTGCGTGCCAACTGCATGAGGGAAAGAGTGCCTTCCTGCATACGGGCCCCGCCGGACGCGGTAAAGGCGACCATCGGGCATTTGCGGGCAACGGCGGCGCGGGCCGCACAGATAAAGGCTTCACCGGCGGCGATGCCGAGCGATCCGCCCATGAAGGTAAAGTCCTGCACCAGCACAACGCAGTCCACGCCCTGAACCTTGCCATAGCCAATCGCCATGGTATCGTCTTCGCCGGTGTTTTCGCGGGCGATTTTCAGGCGTTCGGTATAGGCTTTGCCGTCAGAAAAGCTCAAGGGGTCTTCAAAAACCTTAGGGGATTCAATGGTTTCCCACTGCTCGTCATCAAAGGTATAGCGCAGGCGCGTTTCGGCATTGAGGCGCATGTGGCGGCCATTTGGGGTGACCCACAGGGCGGCCTCAAGATCCGGGCGGTAGATCATCTCACCGGTATCGGGGTCCTTGACCCACAGATTTTCCGGCGTTTCACGCTTGGACACCAGCTTTGAGACTCCCGGTGCGATCTTGGCCAGCCAACCGCCGCGCTCACGACGCTCGCCTGACTTGTCACCTGATCTGACGTTCGTAGGCAATACTCTACCCTTACCCAATTTGTCGGCAATAGCCATGACCGAAAGACTCCAGCGTAATTACTTTGACGCCTCATGTGGTCCCAAAAACCGGCAACCACTTTTTGGCATGAGGCTACAAGCGCGCAGTATGGACAGCGTGAGCCAAAATGGCCGCCGTTTCCAGCACTTTTGTGTTAACGGGCGCTTTTTCCGGTAAAGAATTCTTGATGTCATCGACCAGAACCGAGCCCACAACCGAGCCATCGGCCACGCGCGCGATGGCGGCGGCAGCCTCAGGCGCCTTGATACCAAAGCCGACGACCACCGGCAAACCGGACGCCTTTTGCACACGGGCGACGGCGTCTTTGACGCTGTCGGCATTGGCTTCCTTGACGCCGGTAACACCGGCGACCGAGACGTAATAGACGAACCCTTTGGTGCGTTTCAGCAGCGTTTTCAGGCGGTTGTCATCAGTCGTGGGTGTCGCCAGCCGGATCAGGGCCATGTCGTTGGCATCCAGCGCATCAGTCAGGCCATCGGCCTCTTCGGGCGGGCAATCGACGACGATCACCCCGTCCGCACCGGCATCTGACGCGGTTTTGGCAAAGCGCTCATAGCCCATGTTCTCAACAGGGTTCATATAGCCCATCAGGATCAGAGGTGTATCCTGATCCAATGCGCGGAACCGCTTAATCAGATCAAACACATGCGCCATTTTCGTGCCGGATTTGAGCGAACGCTCAGCCGCCAACTGAATGGTCGGGCCTTCGGCCATCGGATCGGAAAAGGGAAACCCCAGTTCGATAATGTCGGCCCCGGCGGCCGGTAAGCCTTTCAGGACATGAAAAGACGCCTCAACGTCGGGGTCACCAGCCATGATATAGGCCACAAACGCGGCCTTGTTTTCCGCCTTAAGCTTGGCGAAACGGGCATCAATACGGGAAATGCTCATGCTACATACCGCTCATGGTCTGACCGATAGCGTTCGCCACCGTGAAAATATCCTTATCGCCGCGACCGGACAGGTTGAGAACCACAATTCCGCCCTTACCGACATCTTTGGCGACCTCACCCACCCGCGCCAGGGCGTGTGAACATTCAAGGGCAGGTATTATCCCCTCAAGTCGTGAGGTGAGTTGGAAGGCTTCCAGCGCTTCGGTATCGGTCGTGCTGACGTAGCGGGCGCGGCCTATATCGAACAGGTGAGCGTGCTCCGGCCCGATGCCGGGATAGTCAAGGCCCGCCGAAATCGAGTGACCCTCTAAGATTTGACCGTCGTCATCCTGTAGCAGGTAAGTGCGGTTGCCATGCAGAACACCTGGACGCCCGCCGGTGAGGGACGCAGCGTGGCCGTTATAGACATCAAGGCCGTGACCGGCGGCTTCGACCCCAATCAGCTTGACGTTTTCATCATCAATAAACGGGTGGAATATGCCGATAGCGTTCGACCCGCCGCCAACGGCGGCGATAATCGCATCGGGCAGACGGCCTTCCTGTTCCATGATCTGCGTCCGCGTTTCCTTACCGATCACGGCCTGAAAATCGCGTACCATTTCCGGATAGGGGTGCATACCGGCGGCGGTGCCAATCATGTAATAGGTGTCGTGGACGTTGGTGACCCAGTCGCGCAGGGCTTCGTTCATCGCATCTTTGAGCGTGCCATTACCGGCGGTTACCGGATTAACCGTCGCCCCCAGCAGGTTCATGCGGAAGACGTTGGGTTTTTGGCGCTCGACATCCAGCGCGCCCATATAGACGACGCATGGCAGGTCAAAGCGTGCACAGACAGTGGCCGAGGCCACACCGTGCTGACCGGCACCAGTTTCCGCGATGATGCGGGTGCGGCCCATGCGCTTGGCCAGCAGAATCTGGCCGATGCAGTTATTGATCTTATGCGCGCCGGTGTGGTTCAGCTCTTCGCGTTTGAAATAGATCTTGGCCCCGCCGTAATAATCAGTCAGCCGCTCAGCAAAATAGAGCGGGGACGGACGGCCCACAAAGAATTTCAGCAGCGAATGATACTCTGCCCAGAAGCTTTCGTCTTTTTTCGCGTCTTCCCACGCCTGCGTCAACTCTAACACCAGCGGCATGAGGGTTTCGGGCACATAAAGCCCGCCGAAATCACCAAAACGCCCTTTGGCGTCCGGCAGATTATAGCTGTTGGTCAGAACAGCCGGTTCGGTCAGATCAGACACAGTGGTTCCTTTTTGGGTCAATCAGTTCTAAATGCCTTTTACGGCCTTAAGAAAGTTTGAGATCAGGGAGGCGTCTTTTAAGCCAGGACCGCGTTCTACACCAGAGGAAACATCCACCATCGGCGCTTTTGCCGTATTGATCGCGTCGGCCACATTCCACGGATCAAGCCCGCCCGCCAGAAACCACGGCGCGGAACCTCTGTGGCCGTCCATCAGCGTCCAGTCAAATTTCGCCCCCACCCCACCGGGTAGGGCGGCATCCGCAGGCGGTTTGGCATCAAACAGCATGTGCGCCACTAAGGGATCATAGGCGCGGGCGGCGGACACATCGTCTTTTGAAGATACGCTAATGGCCTTGATGAGCGGCACATTGAGGCGGGCGCGGATATCGGCGACCCGTTCCGGCGTTTCATGGCCGTGAAGCTGAATGAAATCAGGCTTAAGCGCGCGTCCAATGTGATCCAGAAGTTCATTGTCAGGGTTTACCACGACGCTGACTAAATTCACTTTGTTCGGGCGCGTAGAGGCGTGCTGCCTTGCCTGCTGCATTAAGGCGTGTGCGCTGTCGATCGGCAGATGACGCGGGCTTTTACTGAAATAGATGAAGCCCAGCAGGTCCGCGCCATTATCAATAGCCGTCTGTGCGGCCATAAAGCTGTTAATGCCGCAGATTTTTGCTAATATAGTCATGAGAAGCACATACCGTATTTCGCGCTTATTTGCGGTAGCTTTTAAGATTAATCAAGACTTATCGCCTACTGTGAGCGCTAACACATAAAGAGAGTCCTAAAATGGACATAAGATACAGGGACATACAGGAACATGGTACAATCGGTACTCTTAAGTGATATCTCAAGCGGCGACTATCTGAAACTGGCTTTGGCCCGTCCGGGCGAACGTCCGGGCGCGTTCATGCACTATACGTGCTCAAGCCTAGATGAGTTTAATGCCGATATCATGGAGTTCCTGTCGGCGAACGGTAATCCGCGTCTGAGGGGGGCGGCTTTTTCGACTTCGGGCTGGGAAACCAATGGCGTGGTGGAACTCGTGCGGTATGGTTTTCACCTGAAACGTGGAGATATCCGCAATCTTTTGGGGATTCAGCGCCTCAATATCGTCAACAATCTGGTGGCCAAGGCGCTGGCCGTGCCACAGCTTGAGCCCCATGAGCGCGAAAAGCTGTTCGGCGGGGATGCCACGCCGGATCAGCCAATAGCTGTCATCGGGCCTGAGCATGGTCTGGGGGTAGCGCTGCTGGTGCCGGACGGCATGGGTAACTGGACCGCCATGCCCTCTGAAGGGGGGCATACAGACCTTTCCGCCACCAATGCCGAAGAGGCGGCCGTACTGGAACTTATGGTTCAAAAGTTCGGCCATGTGTCGCGCGAGCGGGCGGTGTCGATTGCCGGTCTGGCTGAAATCTGGCGCTGTCTGGCGATACTGGACAAGGACGATGTGCCGACGCCGCCGCCCGAAGAGATTGTGGCGCTGGCCTATGCCGAAGATGAGCGTTCAAAACGCACCATTGCCCTCGCTATGGGCTGGTATGCGGCGATGGCGGCGGATGCAGCCCTGATGATGGGCGCGCGCGGCGGGATTTACCTGTCGGGCGGGATCGGCGACCTTGTTGGCGACCTGTTTGATATTGAGGCGTTTGCGACCCGTTTTTACGATAAGGGCCGGGTGATCAGCTTCCTGAAAGGGATTCCGGTCTATCGCACCAAGGCCAGTGAGATGGAAATCTTAGGGCTGACGACTCTGTTCGATCCGGATTTGATGCCCGTTTAGAGCGCCATAAACGCTCTAAACGGTTATTTGACGCGCTCTTAGGTCACTCATCATCAGGAATAGTGTCAAGGTCGCGACCTGTGTAGTCCTTAAGGCACAGGAGGGCGACCACGACCGCCAATGACCCGATAATGACCGGATACCAGAGGCCGAAATAGATATTGCCTGAGCCGGCCACCATCGAGAACGATATGGCGGGCAATAGCCCTCCGAACCAGCCGGTGCCGATATTGTAGGGCAGGCTGAGCGCTGTATAACGCACATTGGTCGGGAACATTTCCACCAGCATCGACGCCATCGGCCCATAAAGCGCGGTGGCCCCCAGCGCAAAGACCATCAGCACGGCAAATACACCCCACAGATTGGCCCGCTTCGGGTCGGCTTTTTCAGGGTAACCGGCGGCAATCAGGGCCGCCTTGATCTGGGTGGTGGCCTGAAGCTTAAGGTCGCGTACCTCAGCCGGTTCAAGACCGGCACCGGAGCGAATGGCGATCATTTCCGTGCCGATCTGCACCGTGGCGGCCACAGCACCGGGTTCAGAGGCGCGGCTCTCATAGGGCACGCCCAGATTGGTCACAATCCCCTTAGCCAGATCGCAGGGGGAGGTGAACTGCGCCTTACCGACCGGGTCAAACTGTACCGAGCAATCGCGTGGATCAGCAAAGATCAGAACCGGGGTCTTTGATATGGCCTGATCCAGCGCCGGATTAGCAAATTTCACCATCAGATGAAAGCCGGGGAAGAAGCTGATCACGGCCACGGCTATACCGGTGACCATGACTTTTTTACGCCCGATCTTGTCCGACAGGGAACCAAAGAAAATATAGAGCGGCGCGCTCAATACGGTCATGGCCATGACCAGATAATTGATGGTGGCGGGTTCAAGCCTGACCGTCTTTTCCAGAAAGACCTGAGTGTAGAAAAAGGTGGTGTACCAGACCACGCCCTGCGCGGTCATGAACGCAAACAGGGCGATCAGAACCTTTTTCAGGTTGCTCCATTTGCCAAAGCTTTGACGGAACGGATCTTTGACGACCGCGCCCTTATCGTGCAATGCCTTAAACGACGGGCTTTCTGCGGTCTTGGTACGGACATAGACCGAAACTGCCAGAAGGCCGATCGAGATAATGAACGGGATGCGCCAGCCCCAGTCGGCGAACGCCTCTTCGCCGGTGAGGGTACGGGTCACCAGAATGACCGCCAGTGCCGCAATCAGCCCCAGTCCGGCCGAGGTCTGAATCCAGCTTGTAAACGCGCCGCGCTTATCGGCAGGCGCGTGTTCGGCGACATAGATGGCGGCTCCGCCATATTCGCCGCCCATCGCAATGCCCTGAACGATGCGTAAAGCCATCAGCAGCAGCGGGGCCACGATCCCGGCCTGTTCAAAGGTCGGCAAAAACCCGATCAGAACGGTGGCTATGCCCATGATCAGGATGGTGTATAAAAACGTGCCTTTGCGGCCTTTGCGGTCACCGATGTGGCCAAAAATCAGGGCCCCCAGCGGGCGCGACATAAAGCCGAGCGCAAAGGTCAGCAGCGCCAAAATCATGCCCGCCGTATCCGACAGGCCGCTGAAAAAGTTTTTGGTGATGATGCTGGTCAGGGTGCCGAAGATGAAGAAATCGTACCATTCAAAGGTCGTACCCGCTGCCGACGCCGCGACAATGGTTCTGAGTCCTGATTTTTTGCCGCCGTTTTCGGTATTGGCGGGTGCGGTGTCATTGGCCATATGAACGGTTTTCCCTGATTTTGTTTACCCTGTCTGGCAAACAGGCTCAGCAATGACAAGTGTTTTATGGCGGGCCCTGTAACGCCGGATGATTTCACAGAAACTTCGTGGTAATTTATCTTAAGCCGTGTAAGCTTGTCACGGGATGCCAGCGGGGTTTTGTGAACGGGGGTTTTGCGATGAAATTTCAAGCTATGACGCGCCGCGCTGAAGGGGTCGATTCCTATGCGTCGGGTAAATCCGTGTCCCCGACCCAGAGCCTGATCAATGTTTTGTCGGGGATATTAAGTCTTCTGGGAGCGGTGGTGTTGATCCTGCTGCTTAAGGAAGGCTCGTTCACGCAAGCGGGGGCGTTGCTGGATCAGGGCCTAACCAAAGCAGTCGAGGGGATCGCTATCGTGATCGGTTTTGTCCGCGGCCTTATCGGATAGGCACGTCATTTACCATTTTTGGGGTTGTCAGGTGTGCGGCTTGGCCTTATCTCGCCGGTAGTTTCTCTCAGTGACAAGGATACCTCGGCATGGTTGACAGCCTCATTGAAAATAACCGCCTATGGGCGCGCGAAAAAACCCGCGTCGATCCGGATTTCTTTTCGCGGCTGGTGCGCCAGCAGGCGCCGGACTATTTGTGGATTGGCTGCTCGGACTCACGCGTGCCCGCCAACGAAATCGTCAATCTCGATCCGGGTGAGCTGTTCGTTCACCGCAACGTCGCCAATCTGGCCCCGGCTCAGGACGCCAACTACCTGTCGGTGCTGCAATATGCCGTCCACGTCCTTAAGGTAAAGCATGTGTTGGTGGTGGGCCACTATGGTTGCGGCGGGGTGCGGGCCGCTATCGACTCCAAGGATCATGGCCTGATCGATCACTGGTTGTCGCCTATCCGCGATGTCGCCCATAATCATCGCCATGAACTGTCAGCGTTTGACGACGATAATGCCAAGATCGACCGGCTGTGTGAGCTGAACGTCATCGCGCAGGTGCGTAATGTGTCGGTCAACCCGATCATTCACTCGGCCTGGGTGCAGGGTCATCAGGTCGCCATTCATGGCTGGGTGTACTCGATCGCCAATGGTCTGGTGACCGATATGAACGTGTCGGTGCGCAGCATGGCCGACCGTCAGCGCCTGTTCGACATCTGATTAGAGCGGAATGATTTTTAATGGAAACATTCCGCTCAAGCCGCCATTGAGGCGGCGGCCAAGGTGGCGAAGCCACCGCCCGGCGAGGGACTGAAACTAAACCAGATCATTATGTTTTGACCTGAAAACATAATGATCTAAATGGCGAATAAATATGGGGCGTAACGGTTTTTCAGGTGAAAGCTGTAAATAACCCATAAAAATAGGGGCCGTGATCACGACGGCCCCGAAATCTTCAGAACTTGTTTAGCACTTTTCGATGTAATGGCCCAAAGCAGCGGATTCGTTATGTGTCGGCTGCGCCATAATATCGGGTGTTGAACAAGGCTTTATGACGCTGAAAACCTTTATCTTCAATGGGTTTAGTGGCCGCGCCTGCGATGCGGCGGACGGTTTCCTATGACCGCAGCTCTGGGTCTTGGCTCGGCGCAGTTTGGCACCGACTACGGTATTTCCAATCCGCGCGGGCGGGTGACCGAGGATGAGGTGCGCCACATCCTGCAATATGCGGCTGACTGCAAAATCCTGCCGATTGATGTCGCCTTTTATGATGGTGATGTTGAACGAATTTTAGGCCGCTGCTGGCCATTTCCGTCACCGTTCAAGCCGCAAATCCGCACCCAAAGCCTCGATAAGGGGCTCGACTGGATCGAAGCCCGCCTCAAGCGCAGTGTCGACCATATGGGTCTGGCGCGCGCCCATGCGGCTCTGGTCGATTGCCCCGAAGATTTGATGGGTGCCGGTGGTGCCGATCTGTGGCGCCGGCTGGAGACCCTGCGCGGCAACGGCATGATCTCCAAAATCGGCATCAGCGCCCATATCGACGATGAGCCCCTGCTGCTGGCCAAGCGTTTCAAGCCCGATATCATGCAGGTGCCGGTCTCCATCCTTGACCAGCGTCTGGTCGAAGACGGCACGCTTGAGGCTCTGGCCGACATGGGGGTTGAGGTGCAGGTGCGCTCGGTCTTCACCCAGGGCTTGCTGTTCGTGCCGCGTGAGGGCCTGCCTACCAGCTTGCAGCCTTTCGGGCCGCATCTGTCAAAGCTGCGCCGGATTATGGCTGAGGCCGGGACTGACCCGCTTCATGCCGCCCTGAGCTATGTCATGAACCTCAAAGGGGTCTCGACCGTGATCGTCGGCGTCACCTCAGCCGCCGAACTGCGCGCAATTGTGGCCGCTTCAGAGCGCCCCAAGCCCGACCTGCCCTGGTCAGGTTTTGCGCTCAGCGAAGACCGCATCCTTGATCCGCGCCTGTGGTTCCTGCCGGACGATGAGTTGCCGCAAAAACCAGCCTCCCAAGTCATCAAAGCCGCCTAGGGGCAAGCCCCTAGGACCGTTTGACCAAAGGTTGCCAACATAAATCCGTGTTCGTATATCTCTCCTCCCCTGTTTACGGGGGAGGTGGCTTAGACCAAAGGTCTAAGGCGGAGGGGGCATCTGCCCTGTGCGAGGTCTGATGCCTGAATTACCCGAAGTTGAAACCGTAAAGCGCGGATTAGCACCGTCTTTGGAGGGTGCCGTTCTGTCGAATGTGCGACTAAACCGTCCGAACCTGCGTTACCCTTTCCCCGATCATTTTGCGGAACGCCTGAACGGCGCTGCGGTTGTGCGGCTGGAACGGCGGGCGAAATATCTGCTGGCTTACATGGATACCGAAGATATTTGGGTGACGCATTTGGGCATGACCGGCAGGTTTCAGGTCACGCCTCTGGGGGATAATGCGGCAAAAGCTTTGGATGGTAATTATTATCATTCAATCGATACGGGCGCGAAACACCTGCATATGTCGGTGGTGGCGACCGCGCTCAAGGAGCGAAGCGTTAGCGCAAATAAAGGCGACCAAACCCATCTTATTGATTATTACGACCCCCGTCGGTTCGGGTTTATGCTGCTGCTGACGCCCGAAGAGCTTAGCGCCTCGAAGTGGTTTCAGGGGTTGGGGGTTGAGCCGCTGGATGGGGCGCTGAATGCAGATTTTCTGATGGCGCAATTTGCGGGCCGTGCCGCCAACCTCAAGACGCTGCTGATGGCGCAGGGGCTAATTGCGGGGCTGGGCAATATCTATGTCTGTGAGGCGCTGTACCGGGCCCGCCTGAGCCCGGACATGGCCGGACGTGACCTGGCCCCTGACGGTGCAGAGCGGCTGTCGGCGGCGATTAAATCGGTGATTACTGAGGCTATAGCGGCGGGCGGATCATCGATCAGCGATTTTGCCGCCACGTCGGGCGAACTTGGCTATTTTCAGCACCGCTTCAAGGTCTATGACCGCAAGGGTCAGCCGTGCTTGACGCAAGGGTGTGCGGGCTTGATCGAGCGCAAAGTTCACACCGGCCGTTCCACATTCTATTGTGCCACATGCCAAAAATGAAGACGTTGCACCGCAAGGCGTATCGGCGGGTGGCCCTGCCACCTGTCCACATGGGGAAAATTCCCAAATTACGTTATTGACCTTAAGCTGGCGTTCGGTTATACCCCGCCCCTCTTGAAATTCTTGTCTTTGAGGGCCGCGTGGCGGCTTTTGCAGGCATTTCGTTTACTCTCGTCCCCAAAGGTGATGAATGGCTAATAATCCCGGCGCCAAGAAGGCGATCCGCAAGATCGCCCGCCGCACTGAAGTTAACAAAGCGCGTCGTTCGCGCGTGCGTACCTTCGTTCGTAAGTTCGAAGAAGCCCTGAGTGCGGGCGACGTGGCTGTGGCCAAGACCGCTTTTGTCGAAGCGCAATCTGAGCTGATGCGTGCGGTGTCTAAGGGCGTGGTTCATAAGAACACCGGCGCCCGCAAGGTGTCGCGTCTGGCGGCAGCCCTGAAGAAGCTGGCGGTTGCCTAACTAAAGATCTGCCGGTGCGGGGTTTATCCCTGATGCGGGCGGTCACTGCTGATTAAGCCTTTCCAGAAGGGCCCGACCGCTTATGCACGGGCCCTTTTGTTATGGCTGATGGGTGTCATTTCAACGCTATTGTGATCTCAGTTTTTCACTTTGTGAGGTGTCGTTAAACCTTCCGAAGACGGTAAACTGCGTGCGTAAAAACCACTCGGAAAGGCCGAAAAATAAATCGTAAAAGATTTATTAAATTCTCTTTGCGAGCGAATAGGTTACCGGAGTCAACAGAAAATTCCGCACCGCCATGCAAATAGATTCGTTGACCGAGGCGCTGGCTTGATTAAGTTGTAGGTCTCTTCACCCTTTCCATCCCAACACGGATGAATTGGACACTGCGTGAGCTATGCTCACACGGTGGGGGAGAACCTGTCTCTGGTGTACGGGGCGTTTGCGGTTTTCAGGTCAATATCTGTGGCGCAAACTCACAAAGCCTTGAACCCGAAACCGGAGGCCTTGCGAACCTTTAATCTCTGCGGCGGGAGGCAAACGGCCCGACCGGTGCGAAGGTTCGTGTAATCGGGGACTGGCTCTAAGATGACCGGCATGAGACGCCTTAAGGATTGGGGGCGTCTTAAGATAGGTTGAGCCGGAAAATGTTTGTGCGGACGGCGGGTCCGGGTATGTGGCGTGACTTGAATTCAGGGTGGTAGAGTTGAGTGTTGGTTTGGGGAATATTGATCGGGGCGATAATAAAATGCCAGGTTTAAACAACTGGTCGCCGATCCTGCCTGAAACGGTATGGTCCAAAGTGGCGTCGGCGCTTCGCCAGGAATTGGGCGACGGGCCTTATAATTCTTACGTAGCGCCCTCAGCGCTGAAGGTCACTATCGACGGTGATCCGGTTCTGGTGACGCCGACCGTGTATGCGCGTGACTGGTTTCAGCGTAACGCCCTGCGTCGTATTCATGAGTTATGGGCGCAGTTTGATCCGGAGGGCCGGGTGCTTGATCTGCAATCGCGCATTGATTTCGACACCTGCGAGCGTCAGCGTCAGGCCCAGAAGGCTTTGTCGGAAACCTTAGACGTTGCGAAATCGGCAAGCCGTTCAGAGTCTGATATGCCACTGTCGTCGGTGAAAACCAACGATGCGGCGATCGTCGCCGATACCGGTGTCGCAAAGCCAGTTGAGCTGTCAGGTCTTGAAGCTGCCCAGGCTCAGGCCAGAGCTGATCTCAACCGCATTGCCGGTTTACAGGACCGGCTGACCTTTGAAACCTTTGTCGCCGGCCGGGGCAATGAGTTCGCCTATACCATGTCGCGTCAAGTCGCCGGCTGGGGCGATGGCCATTTTAATCCGGTGTTTTTTCATGGCCCCTATGGTTACGGCAAGACCCACCTTCTGAACGCGATCGCCTGGGAAGCCAAGGTGCGCCGCCCGGACGCTAAGATCGTCTATCTGACGGCGGAAAAATTCACCAATACCTTCGTCAAGGCGGTGATGGATCGCTCGCAGAGCGTCTTCAAGGAAGAAATCCGCAGTGCCGACCTGTTGCTGATCGACGATGTACATTTCATTGGGGGCAAGACCTCTTCGCAGGAAGAACTGTTCCATACCCTGACGGCGCTGATCGAAAAGAACCGCCGTGTCGTGTTTACCGCCGATCGTCCGCCCACCCAGCTTACGGAAATCGAGGCGCGGCTAAGATCACACTTGTCATCCGGTCTCGTCTGTGCTTTGGACGTGGCCGATCAGGCCTTGAGAATAGGCATCATCGAGCGCAAGCTCGAACAACTGTCGCGTCGTCTGGGATTGTCCCGGATGCCGCATGTCGACGTATTACAATTTATAGCAGACAGCGTACCCGGTTCCATTCGTGAACTCGAAGGGGCGGTGAATACGCTTGCCGCTTCGGCAGGTGCGCGTCTGGGGAGTTTGACTTTGGACGAAGCTATGGCCCTGTTGCAACCGAACCTTAAGGTTTCCGTTGAGCGCCGTGTAACTGTTGATGAGATTCAAAAACTGACGGCTGATCATTTCAGCCTGAAACAAGCCGACCTGTTGTCGGAGCGCCGCACCCGTAGCGTCGCGCGTCCGCGTCAGGTGGCCATGTGGCTGTGCAAGCAGCACACCACCCGCTCCTATCCGGATATCGGGCGCCGCTTTGGTGGCCGGGATCATACTACCGTGCTTCATGCGGTCAAAAAGATTGAGGAGCTGCTGCAATCGGACGAACAGATCGCCCGTGATGTTGAGGCCCTGACCCGTAAGTTGCGCAGCAACTAATCCGGCTAAAACACAGATTAAAGTTACGGGGTGCGGGGTCTTATGACCCCGCATCTTTTTTTACGTAAACGATTAAAAGATATGGGGTCTCAGACCCCAAACCCCATTTACAGGGCGTGGTTTGCACACTAATCTCCGCCCTCCTTGTTAAGCCGGTAACAGACCGGCAGGGTAATTTTGGGACGTCAAGATGCAATTGATCATCGAGCGGGGCGCGCTTTTAAAGGCTTTGGGTCACGTACAAAACGTGGTGGAACGCCGCAATACGATCCCCATTCTGTCCAATGTGCTGTTGTCTGCCGAAGGCTCTCAGGTGTCGTTTTCAGCGACCGACCTTGACATGGAAATTGTCGATGTCGCCGAAGCCATTGTCTCCATTCCGGGGCAGATTACCGCCCCTGCACACACCCTTTATGAAATCGTGCGCAAACTACCGGAAGGCGCTGATGTCGAACTGAAGTTCGCGTCCGGCGAAGACCCGCGCCTGACCGTGTCGGCGGGCCGTTCGCGCTTTGCCCTGCCCGTGCTGCCCGCCGGCGATTTTCCGGTCATGTCCGGTGACCACGAAGGGGTGACCTTTCAGGTCTTAAAAGAAGACCTTAAGCGCCTGATAGATAAGACCCGCTTTGCGGTCAGCACAGAAGAAACCCGCTATTATCTCAATGGCCTTTATCTGCATACCCTGACCGAAGAGGGCTCCGGCTATCTGCGCGCGGTCGCCACTGACGGTCACCGTCTGGCGCTGGCGGAAATGCCCGCCCCGGATGGCTCCATGGGTGGCCCCGGCGTGATCGTACCCCGCAAGACGATCGATCAGGCCCGCCGTCTGCTGGATGATGGTTCCGGCTCGGTCGAAGTGACCGTCAGCCCGGCCAAGATCCGTTTCAATTTCGGTCAGGCGGCCTTGACGTCCAAGATCATCGACGGCTCCTTCCCCGACTATGGCCGCGTGATCCCCAAGAACAACGAAAAGATCATGCGCGTCGATTCCGGCGTCCTGTCCAAGGCTGTTGACCGGGTATCGACGATTTCCGCCGAAAAAAGCCGCTCGGTGAAACTGGCGATTGAGCCGGGTCGCCTGACCCTGACTGTGCGCAATATCGAGGCCGGTCAGGCTGTCGAAGAGGCCGAAATTGACTATGACAATGATGCTATCGAAATCGGCTTTAATGCCCGCTATATCCTTGATGTCATGGGCCAAATAACCGGAGATGTGGTTGAATTGCGCCTGAATGATGCGTCATCACCGACTCTGGTTATCGACCCGGCTGATCAGGGCGTGCAGTATGTTTTGATGCCATTGCGCGTATGATCCTATTCCTCCTCCCTACGCTTGCGTGGGGAGGTGCCGAGCCTGTCGAGGCGGAGGGGTCTCTTAGTGATCGGTGCCCCCCCCCTCCGTCTGATCGCTTCGCGCTCAGCCACCTCCCCATCTACGCCGAAAGGCTTGATAGGGAGGAGATTATATCGTGAAAACCTATATCCATCGCCTGTCCCTGACCGATTTCCGATCCTATACGTCGCTGGATTTTGATCTGGCGGGACGCAGTGCCTATCTGTTTGGGCCGAATGGCGCGGGCAAGACCAATCTGCTGGAGGCCATCAGTGTTCTAAGCCCGGGCCGGGGCTTGCGCGGGGCCGCACTTGCTGATCTGGGCCGTAAGAACCCGGACGAGGCTAAGGGCCGTCCGTGGGGTGTGGCCGCAAAGCTGATCAGCGAAGATGATGACATCAGTATTGGCACCGGCTCAGACCCGCGCGACCTCAATAAGCGCGGCGTGCGGCTGGATGGCCAAAGCGTCTCTGCGGCGCGCCTGCTGGATCACTTGCGGCTGGTGTGGCTGACGCCCGCGCAGGATCGTATCTTTCTTGAGGCCCGCGCCGAGCGGTTGCGGTTCTTTGACCGGCTGGTCTTTGCCGATGAGCCGGCCCATGCCAGTGTCGTCAATGCCTATGAGAAAGCCTTGCGGGAACGCCTGAAACTGCTGGTGCACGGCCCCGCCGACGACGGCTGGTTGAGTGTGCTGGAGCAACGTCTGGCCGAATCCGGCGCGCGCATGATCGCGTCGCGTGGGCGGGCATTGACCGCCCTGCAAGCTGAGATCGAAGACCATCACGGCGCCTTCCCCAAGGCTGATCTGGCCCTGCTGGGGGCCGATAATCCGGATGATCTTTTGGGCGGTTATCGCCGGGCCCGCGCCAGAGATGCCGCTGCCGGACGCTCGCTGTTCGGGCCGCACCGCATGGATCTCAGCGTCTTTCATCGTGACAAAAATCGCACGGCGTCGGACTGCTCGACCGGTGAACAAAAGGCGCTGGTGCTCAACATGATTTTGGCCCAAGGCTCGCGTCTGTCGCGCCGGTCTGACCTGCCCAATCCGGTGTTGCTGCTGGACGAAGTTGCCGCCCACCTCGACCCCGTCCGCAGGGCGGCTTTGTTTGACGAAACCACCCATTTAAGGCTACAAACGCTGTTTACGGGAACGGATCAAAATCTGTTTGATGCCCTGAAAGGGCGCGCCCTCGGTGTCCGCGTCGAAGCGGGCCAACTCACGGAATTTGTTGACTAAAGTTTGGAAAAATTATGAGCGACGAACCTATCGACCCTACCCTCGCCGAAGGTGAAGAGCCGGTGGCCGCGGAATACGGTGCTGATTCGATTAAGGTGCTCAAGGGGCTGGACGCCGTGCGTAAGCGTCCGGGCATGTATATCGGCGATACGGACGATGGTTCGGGCCTGCACCACATGGTCTACGAAGTGGTCGATAACGCGATTGATGAGGCCCTGGCGGGCCATGCCACGCGCGTCGAAGTGATCCTGAATGCCGATGGGTCGTGTACGGTCACTGACGATGGCCGTGGTGTGCCGGTTGACATCCACGAAGGCGAAGGCGTGTCGGCGGCTGAGGTCATCATGACCGAACTGCACGCCGGCGGTAAGTTCGACCAGAACTCCTATAAGGTTTCCGGCGGTCTGCACGGCGTGGGCGTGTCGGTGGTGAACGCCCTGTCGGATTATCTGGATCTGACCATCTATCGTCAGGGCAAGAAGCACGAAGTGCGCTTTGAACGCGGTGTGACCGTCAGCCCGCTGAAAGTCACCGGTGAAGCGCCCCTGCGTGACAACGGCAAGGACTATACCGGCACCGAAGTGACATTTTTCCCGTCGCTGACGACCTTTGCCTTTATCGAATTTGACCGCAAAACCCTTGAGCATCGTCTGCGCGAACTGGCGTTCTTGAACTCCGGTGTTCATATCCGCTTTGCCGACCTGCGCGAAGCTGAACCCTACGACATCATCCTGCATTATGACGGCGGTATCGTCGAATTCGTCAGGCACCTTGATAAGGCCAAGTCGCCGATCATCAAGGCCCCGGTGTCGGTGCGCGGCAAGCGTGACAAGGTCGAGCTGGATCTGGCGCTGCAATGGAACGACAGCTACCACGAAACCATGCTGTGCTTCACCAACAACATCCCTCAGCGCGATGGCGGCACCCATTTGGCGGCCTTCCGTGGGGCGCTGACGCGGGTGATGACAGCCTATATGGAATCGTCAGGTGCGGCCAAAAAGGAAAAGATCACCGTCACCGGTGAAGATGCCCGCGAAGGCCTGACCTGCGTTCTGTCGGTCAAGGTGCCTGATCCCAAGTTCTCGTCGCAAACCAAGGACAAGCTGGTCTCATCCGAAGTGCGTCCGGCGGTTGAAGGGCTGGTCTATGATAAGCTGACCCAGTGGTTTGAAGAAAACCCGGTCGAGGCCAAGCAGATCGTCTCCAAGATCATCGAAGCTGCCTCAGCGCGTGAAGCGGCGCGTAAAGCCCGCGACCTGACCCGCCGTAAATCGGCGCTCGATATTTCGTCCCTTCCGGGTAAGCTGGCTGACTGTCAGGAACGCGATCCGGCCAAGTCTGAAATCTTCATCGTCGAAGGTGACTCCGCTGGTGGGTCGGCCAAGCAGGCTAGGAACCGCGAAAATCAGGCCATCCTGCCCCTGCGCGGTAAGGTCTTGAACGTCGAGCGCGCGCGCTTCGATAAGATGCTGTCGTCCGAGCAGATCGGCACGTTGATTGTGGCCCTGGGGGCGGGTATTGGCCGCGACGATTTCAATATCGAAAAGCTGCGTTACCACAAGATCATCATCATGACCGATGCTGACGTCGATGGCGCGCACATTCGGACTCTGCTGCTGACCTTCTTCTACCGTCAGATGCCCGAGGTTATCCGTAACGGTTATCTTTATATCGCCCAGCCACCGCTCTATAAGGTCGCCAAGGGTAAGTCGTCACGCTATCTCAAGGACGACAGCGAACTGGACGCCTTCCTGATCGAAGAAGGTGTGCAGGACGCGACCATGGAACTGCGTAATGGTGAGCGCGTCATGGGCCTTGACCTCGAAGAACAGGTGCGCACTGCTAAGTCCTTTAAGCAGAGCGTTGATCGTCTGTCGTCGCGGGCGCCAGCCTTTGCCATCGAACAGGCCGCCTTGTCGGGCCTGTTTGGGGCCAACCCGGATATGGCGCAGGCCGCAATCCGCCTTGATCGCCGCAACGAAGACGGTGATGGTCCGTGGTCAGTCGTGATCGGCGAAGGGGGCGGTTATGTCTTTTCGCGTATCCGGCGTGGTGTGACGGAGCGGGTCGTGCTGGACGAGGCTATGATGCACTCAGCCGATGCGCGCCGCCTGTCTGAGCGGGCCGATGCGATTGGCGACCTCTATACTGAGGCGTCTATTTTCCGCCGTAAGGATAAGGTTACCGACATTCGCGGGCCGCTTGATCTGGTGGCGGCGGTGCTGGATGCGGGCCGTAAGGGCCTGTCGATCCAGCGCTATAAAGGCCTTGGGGAAATGAATGCCGAGCAGTTGTGGGAAACCACGCTCGACAAAGACGTGCGCACATTGCTTCGGGTCGATGCCGAAAACCCTGATCTGGCCGATGATATGTTCAGCCGCCTGATGGGTGATCTGGTCGAACCGCGCCGCGAGTTCATTCAGGAAAATGCCCTCGACGCCGAGGTGGATGCGTAGCAGGGGCACGGCCCCTGCACCCGGAACATTAATTTAAAAGTCTCCGTCGGTGCAACCCACGGAGACTTTTTCCATTCTTGAACCACTCAAAAGTACACTGAGCCGAGGCGCGCAGCCGCAGCGAGGGACTTTTGAGGGAGGTTTCTAATCCGTAATGCCTTCGGCCACCTTAATCATGGCAATGTAGCTTTTGAACTGCTCGTCCGTGCCGCACGCTGCGGCCCCGAGCGTAACGATGGGAATATTCTTGACCGAACCGTCCTTGAGGTTTTTTAGGGTCCAGCCTTCGGCATCGTTGGGGGCAAAGTCCCAGAGGGTACGGATCACCACCGGCAATTCGTTCGGGCGGTAGTGCTTTAATCCTACGGCTTGTCTGACCGCATAAACACAGTGTGTGGCCGTGATATAGACCGATAGCGGCACCACCCGCAGGGTTGTCGTGGTGGTGGCCGTGACCGGGCCGAGATCATAGCCGCCTGAACGCGCAGGTCCGGCTCCAAGACGTGACAACATCTGCGAGCCTGTCATCCTGACCTTGGTGTCGCGCCCAAGGGTGAGCCAGTAATCGGCCATGACCAACTTTTGAAAGGCATCGACCAGAGCCACATCATCATCGGTGGCCTTGACGATTTTGCGCCACTTTTCCTGAGTCAGTTTGGCATTGGGATGTTGTTTAAGCTGCTCAGCCACCAGCGGCCTGACCCGCGCTTCCAAAGCCCGCAAGGCGGCAAGGTCGTTATCCTCAAACCCATAGGCCGGTTTGCGTCCGGCATAAAGTGCCAGTCCAAAGTGCAGGGCCTGTTTGGTTTCGTCGGTCTTTTCACCCTCAGTTATGGCCTGATCATAAAGCTCCGACATTGGCCGTGTCAGGGCGGTCTCAATATAGGGCGCGGCTCTGGAAATCACCTCGGCTTTAAGCCCAGTTGCCTCGTCGGCCAGAGCGGTATTGGCGCACGCCCACAGGCTTGCAAATATCAGAATAAATCGTTTCATAATCCCCCCCGAACCACATGTAATCATTCACATAATCGATGAATGTTTACATCTTTATGACAAGAAAAAAGTCTCCGCAAGCTAACCTGCGGAGACTTTTAACGTCTTAAACCCAAGAAAATGTATTTGGCGTTTTGCGCCAAAACTTTTCTTTGAGATTACATTTGCATCGTCCAGCCTTCGACACCCATAGCCGCCTGCTTGACAGCCTCAGAGCGGGTCGGGTGCGGATGGCAGGTGCGGGCGAGGTCTTCGGACGCGCCGCCAAAGGCCATCAGCACGCACGCTTCGCCGATCATTTCCCCGGCTTGCGGCCCAAGGATATGCACGCCGTAGACCTTATCAGTCTTGGCATCGGCCAGGAACTTCACGAAGCCGTCGGTCTCATGGTTGATCTTGGCGCGGCTGTTGGCCATGAACGGGAACTTGCCGGTTTTGTACTGGACGCCGGCGGCCTTAAGCTGGTCTTCGGTCTTGCCGACCCACGCCACTTCGGGGAAGGTGTAGACGACCGACGGCACCAGATCATAATCGACGTGACCGGCCTTACCGGCGATCAGTTCGATCACGGCGACGGCGTCTTCTTCGGCCTTGTGAGCCAGCATCGGGCCGTGGATCACGTCACCGATGGCCCACACGCCGGGGGCCGAGGTCTTGAAATGATCCGTGGCGATAAAGCCGCGCGCGTCGGGCGTGATGCCGACCGTATCAAGACCCAGACCGTTGGTGAACGGGCGACGACCGATAGCGACCAGAACCACATCGGCTTCGAGTGTCTCGGCATTGCCACCGGCGGCGGCCTCTAAGGTCAGGCTGACACCGGACTTGCCGGTCTTGGCCGAGGTGACCTTGGTGCCGAGCTTAAAAGCAAAGCCCTGCTTGGTCAGGATTTTCTGGAACTGGGTAGCGACTTCGGTGTCCATACCCGGCGTGATGCGGTCGAGGAACTCCACCACGGTCACCTTGGCGCCCAGACGGCGCCAGACCGAGCCAAGCTCAAGACCGATGATGCCGGCACCGACGACGACGAGGTGCTTAGGCACCGCCGGCAGCGACAGAGCGCCGGTGGAATCGACAATCTGCTTTTGGTCAACCGTGACACCCGGCAGCGGGGTCGGCTCAGAGCCTGTCGCGATGACGATGTGCTTAGTTGTCAGTTGCTCGACCTTGCCGTCAGCGGCAGTGACCGAAACCTTACCCGCGCCTTCGATCTTGCCGAAGCCCACAAAGTAGGTGACCTTGTTCTTCTTCATCAGGAACTCGACGCCCTTGGTCAGGGCGTTGACGCTGTCTTGCTTTGCCTTCATCATCTGGATGAGGTTGAGCTTCGGGGCCGGGACTTCGATGCCGATATTGGCAAATTCACCGGAGGCGGCTTCGAACAATTCCGAGGCGTGCAGTAGAGCCTTTGAAGGCATACAGCCGACGTTCAGGCAGGTGCCGCCCAGTACGCCGCGCGATTCCACGATCGCCGCTTTCAGGCCCAGTTGTCCGGCGCGCACCGCCGCATTGTAGCCGCCGGGGCCACCGCCGATGATGACTACGTCAAAGTTCGTGTCCGCCATGATAGCTGCCTTTTTTCATATCAAATGGTATCCTTGACCTAGGAGCCTAAGCCCCATGGGTCAAGCCTGTTGGCAGGAAAATCGCATGTTTTTTAGGGGACGCGCTGACAATCAGAACGGGCGGCGGTTAACGGGCCGCAGACGGGCCATCGCCATGATAAACCCTAAGCCCAGTGCCACCAAGGTCAGCACATAGCGCGGGTCCCAGCCCGACAGGATTTCAAGCACCTTATCGAATATACCGGCCCCCGCTTCGCCCTTGGTCAGATAGGTCAGGACGACATCGGCGATAAATCCCAGGCCATAAGCAAAGGCGGCGCGCAAATTGCCGTTGGCAAACAAAAAGGCCGCAATGACATATAGCGCTACGACCGACGCCCACAACCATATCACCGGCTGATTGTCGGTCTCAATCGCTTCAAGCGCCGTGCGGCCCTGAATAGATTCACTGAGCGGCGGGGCGTAAGGATCGCGGACGGGGGCCATGCTGTAGCCGCCGCGATAGTCGATATCATCGGCGGCGCGCGACGACACAAACGGCTCATCGGGCTGCCCCAAAACCTTGGCCTGAATAACCGGCCAGCTAATCCAGACCGTATAGGCCAGCACAAGTGCTGCGATAAACCAGCGCAGAATTTTCATGGCCGCATCCATTAGAGCCCCCTCCGGATCATCTGAAATCTGGGCGATATTAGCCTATTAACTATAACTTGCCCACAGGGATTGTTAAGGGATCGGGCTATCCGTCGCGACCGGGGTGATCTGAGCGATGGGATCGTCCTTCAGCATGTTCAGCCGGCCCAGATTGGCGGCGGCAAAGGCTGAGACCTTATTGAAATAGTCGCGCCCGCCGCACGCTGCAGGGCCATAGCGCAGAGCCTCGGTATGGATAGTCCGGGCGGTGGCCTTGACCTCAGCCAGCTTTTCCGGCGTCAGATGTGAGACTGAGGCGGCATCTACCCTTTGGGCCTTTTTCATTTGCTCAGAGATTTTGGCATACATGGCGCAGGACTGCGCTGCGTAGACCATATAACGGTTCAGCACGGTCTCTTCGCTGAAACGATAGTCTTCGGGACGGAAGGTGTTATCGTTGAGATCATAGGCGCCGAAATTGAGCGTTGAGACAGCGCCGGTCGTGTCGCTGATCAGGGTTGTGCCGCCCATCAGCCGCATATGTTGCGGTTTTCTGCCAAAGACACGGGCCATCATGATCCAGAAATCGGGCTGCCCCAGAAGCGCATCTTCGTCGCCTTTGAGGGCAATATTGTCTTTTTTGTAGACAAATTCATTGAGAAAGTCCTGAAACACGCCCTGCACCTTGGCCCGCTGGGTGGGGCTGAGGGTGGCGGGTTCGCGGCCCAATTCGAGTGCCAGACCATAGGCCAGAACATATTCCGGCTTAAGCTCTGCTGCCTGGTCCAGCAGTTGCGGCATGGGTGCGGTCATGGCCAGGTCCAGATGCGGCTGGGCGCGGCGCGAGGCCACCGTGTTATACTGGCCACCTTTGGATTTGGTGGCGGCTTCTGCCATGGGCGTCCACAGGCAGGTCAGTATTATCAGTGTGCTGAATAATTTCATGGCGCTATTCGCTGTCCGGTGTGGCGTCCACCAAAGCGGACGGGTCGTCTTTGAGTATGCCCAGCTTACCCAAATTGAGTGAAGCATAGGCGCGCACGGCTTTGTAATAGTTACTGTTTCCGCACGCATCCGTGCCAAACCGGCGCGCATTAGCCCCAAGGGTTTTGGCCGACTGCTTATATTCGCTGAGTTTTTCCGGCGACAGATGCGGCGCGGCAGACGCATCCACGGTCTGCACCTTTTGCATGCGGGCTTCGGCGCGGGCATAGATGACGCAGGACTGCGCTGCCGATACCCGCCCGGCATCCAGTAGCGGCTGACCGACAAGGCTATATTGCTTGCCATCACTGGCGGTAATGATGTTGGCGTCGGTGGTTATGACCGTGCCTGAGCCATCGGGATTATCAAGATAAAGCGACGGTGGGCGTTCCCTAAAACTTAACGAGCGTGCCATCAAAATCCAGAAGTCCGGCTGATCCAGCAGTATGGTCTCACTGCCCGTAAGGTTTATATCGTCCTTGGCGCGGACATAAAGGATCAGCATTTCTTTGAATACCGCCTGTACGCGGGCGCGTTCATTGGGCGACATGTCGCGGGTCGCCGGTGCGCGACCAAGTTCCAGCCCCAGGCCATAGGTCAGCATAGCTTCGGCCTTTAGCTGGGATGCCTGTGACAACAGATCCGTCATCGGCACAGTCATGGCGGTGGTGACATAGGCTTGAGCTTTGCGGGCCGCGGCCGGTGTGAACTTGCCGTAGGTTTGCAAACGCGGGCTTTTCGGTGCCGCGTCGGCTATGCCTGAAAATGTTAAAGCTGCGGCGCACATAAGCGCCAGCCCGACCCCGTGTGGTCTCCCCATGTGTTTCCCCGTCCCGAATTTTTATTATTGGCCGTACGATAACGTTAACAGGGCCGAAATGCCACAAAAAAGGCCGCCCCGGTTGGAGCGGCCTTTTGGTAGTCAGCAATTGACCTTTAGACGTCGAGGATAAAGCGCTGCGGATCTTCGAGGCCTTCTTTGATACGGACCAGGAAGGTCACGGCTTCCTTGCCGTCAACGATGCGGTGATCGTAGGACAGGGCCAGATACATCATGGGCCGAGCCACGATCTGACCGTTCACGACCATCGGGCGCTGGACGATGTTGTGCATCCCTAAGATACCGACCTGCGGCATGTTGAGGATCGGGGTCGACATCAGCGAGCCGTAGATACCGCCGTTGGTGATGGTAAACGTCCCGCCCTGAAGCTGATCCAGTGACAGAGTGCCGTCGCGGGCCTGCTTACCCAGACCGGCAATGCCTTTTTCGATACCGGCCAGCGACAGTTGATCGACATCGCGTAAGACCGGCACGACCAGACCCTTATCGGTGCCGACGGCGACACCAAGGTCATAGTGGTTCTTATAGATGATGTCGGTGCCGTCGATTTCAGCGTTAACCGCCGGAATGTCTTTCAGGGCCGCGACCACAGCCTTGGCGAAGAACGACATGAAGCCGAGTTTGACGCCATGACGCTTTTCAAAGGCATCCTTATAGGTGTTGCGCAGGTTCATGACCGTCGACATGTCGACTTCGTTGAAGGTGGTCAACTGAGCGGCGGTCGATTGCGACTCTTTCAAGCGACGGGCGATGGTCTGACGCAGGCGCGTCATCTTTACGCGTTCTTCGCGGGCGGCGGCGGGACGCGGAGCTGCCGGTGCTGAAGGCGTTGGGGTGACGGCGACTGGCGTCGGGGCCGGTGATGACAGAGCGGCCAGAGCGTCGCCCTTGGTGATGCGGCCATCCTTACCCGTGCCAGAGATGGCGGAGGTGTCGAGGTTGTTTTCGGTTGTGATGCGCTGAACCGACGGCGACAGATGCTGAGACGCGGCAGGGGCAGCCGCGGCAGCCGGAGCCGCAGCAGGTGACGATGCAGCCGGAACGGAACCGGCAGAAGCCCCGGCGGCGATTTTAGCGATGACCTGACCCGGCGTGACGGTGGCACCGTCAGCGGCCACGATTTCAGCCAGTACGCCATCCGCCGGTGAGGCGACTTCGACGGCGACCTTATCGGTTTCGATCTCGACCAGAACTTCGTCTTTTTTGACGGCATCACCGGCTTTTTTCAGCCAGGTGCCAATAGCGCCTTCGGCCACGGATTCACCCATGACCGGGGTTTTAACCTCGACCAGATTACCCGAAGCCGGTGCTGCGGCAGGCGCAGGCGCTGCTGCCGGGGCAGGTGTGGCGGCGGGGGCTGCCACGGGGGCCGGAGCCGCGGCGGCACCGGCAGCGCCTATGCGGCCAAGGATGGTGCCGGGGACAACGGTATCGCCTTCGCCGACCAGAATTTCTGACAGGGTGCCGTCAGCGGGGGCAGCAACTTCGAGGGAGACCTTATCGGTTTCCAGCTCGACCAGGACTTCGTCCTTCTTAACAGTGTCGCCGGGTTTTTTGGTCCAGCGGGCGATAGTGGCTTCGGCAACAGATTCGCCAAGAACGGGGGTTAAGATATCAGCCATGAGGTTTCAGGCTCCGATTTTGAAATTTTGAAAAATGCGTGTGGGGGAAGGCGCTCGCGCTTACGCGAACGCCTCATTGAGAAAGGTTTCAAGCTCTTTGAGGTGGCGGCTCATGACACCAGCGGCGGTCGAGGCGGAAGCCGGACGACCGACATAACGGGCACGCTTGGCCTTGATCTTCAGCTTATCCAGCGTCAGTTCCAGCCACGGCTCGACAAACGTCCAGCCGCCCATGTTTTTCGGTTCTTCCTGACACCAGACCAGTTCGGCGTTCTTAAAACGGCCAAGCTCGGTCAGCAGCGACTTCATCGGCCACGGATAGAACTGCTCCAGGCGCATCAGGTACACGTCCTTGATGCCCTTCTTTTCGCGGTCTTCGAGCAGGTCATAATAGACCTTGCCCGAACACAGAACGACGCGGCGGATCTTATCGTCGGCGACCAGCTTGACACCGGCGACTTCCGGACGGGTCTGGGCGTCGTCGTGCAGGACGCGGTGGAAGCTAGACCCCTCAGAGATATCCGCAAAGGTCGAAACCGCCTTCTTGTGACGCAGAAGCGATTTCGGCGTCATGATGATCAGGGGTTTGCGGAACGGGCGGTGGATCTGACGGCGCAGGATGTGGAAGTAGTTGGCAGGCGTCGTGCAGTTGGCGACCTGCATATTGTCTTCGGCGCACGCTTGCAGGAAGCGTTCAAGGCGTGCGGACGAATGTTCCGGGCCCTGACCTTCGTAACCGTGCGGCAAAAGCATCACAAGACCTGACATCCGCAGCCACTTGCGCTCACCCGATGAGATGAACTGGTCAATGACCACTTGCGCGCCGTTGACGAAGTCGCCGAACTGGCCTTCCCACAGGGTCAATGTGTTCGGATCGGCGAGCGAATAGCCATACTCAAAACCAAGCACGGCTTCTTCGGACAGGGCCGAGTCGATCACTTCGTACTGAGCCTGACCTTCGCGCAGATTGTTGAGCGGGAAGTAGCGTTCTTCCGTGGTCTGATCAACGAAGGCGGAGTGGCGTTGTGAGAAGGTGCCGCGTACTGAATCCTGACCGGACAGACGCACGGGGAAGCCTTCGTCGAGCAGTGACCCATAGGCCAGATGTTCAGCCAGTGCCCAATCGATGTTTTCGCCGGAATCCACCGCTGCGCGACGGGCTTCAATGACGCGCTTCAGCGTCTTGTGCATATCGACGTGGTTGGGGATTTCGGTGATCTTGCGGCCAATCTCAAGAAGTTTGGCGCGGGGGACCGAGGTGGTGCCGCGACGCTCATCCTCTTCGGGCAGGCCAAGGCCCGACCATTTGCCGTCCAGCCAGTCAGCCTTTGAGGCCTTATAAACCTTACCCGCTTCAAATTCGGAATCGAGGAAAGTGTCGAAGTCCTTGATGAAGCCATCAACCTCAGCCTGAGAGACGGTGCCCTCAGCGATTAGGCGCTGCGAGTAAAGCTCGCGCGTTGACGGATGGTCCTTAATCTTGGCGTACATCAGCGGCTGGGTGAAGGTCGGATCATCGCCTTCGTTGTGACCGAAGCGGCGATAGCAGAACATGTCGATGACCACGTCTTTGGCGAAGGTCTGACGGAACTCGGTCGCCAGTTTCGCGGCAAACACCACAGCTTCGGGATCGTCACCGTTGACGTGCAGGATAGGCGCCGCGACCATCAAGGCCACGTCCGAAGGATAGGGGCTTGAGCGTGAATTGTGCGGCGAGGTCGTAAAGCCGATCTGGTTATTGATGATGAAGTGGATAGTGCCGCCGGTCTTATAGCCCTTAAGGCCCATCAGCGCGAAACATTCCATGCCCACGCCCTGACCGGCAAAGGCGGCATCGCCGTGGATCAGCAGCGGCAGGGTGCCGGAGCGATCGAGCGTGCCGTCGTTCTTTTCCTTGATTTGATAATATTGTTTGGCGCGCGCCTTACCCAGAACGACCGGGTTGACGATTTCAAGGTGCGACGGGTTGGCGGTTAGCGACAGGTGGACATTGTTACCGTCAAAGGCACGGTCAGATGACGCGCCCATGTGGTACTTCACGTCGCCGGAACCTTCGATGTCCGACGGCAGGGACGAGCCGCCCTGAAATTCATGGAACACGGCCTTATAGGGCTTGCCCATCACGCCGGCCAGCACGTTAAGGCGGCCGCGGTGGGCCATGCCGAGGATGATGTCCTTCATTCCGAGCGCGCCGCCGCGCTTGATGATCTGCTCCAGCGCGGGGATCATGGCTTCGCCGCCATCAAGGCCGAAGCGCTTGGTGCCGGGGAAGCGGCGGTGGATGAAGCGCTCAAAACCTTCGGTTTCGATCAGCTTCTTCAGGATGGCGATCTTGCCTTCCTTGGTGAAGGTGATTTCCTTATCGCGGCCTTCGATGCGCTCCTGAATCCAGGCTTTTTCAGCCGGATCGGCGATGTGCATGTACTGCACGCCGACATTAGAGCAATAGGTGCGCTTAAGGATGGTGATGATTTCGGTTAAGGTCGCGGTCTCTAAGCCCAGAACGCCGTCGATAAAGATCGGACGGTTCAGGTCAGCATCGGTAAAGCCCCAGTGCGAGGGCTCAAGCTCAGGATTAGTACCCTTGGGCGAGATGCCGAGTGGATCGAGGTTCGATTGCAGGTGGCCGCGGATACGGTAGGCGCGGATCAGCATCAAGGCGCGCACGGAGTCGCGCGACGCGGCGCGCAGAGCCTCCGGTGACGGGGCAGCCGAGCCGGTGACCACTGCGGCGGTCTTTTCCGGCATCTTGGCGGCCTTGGCCTCAACCGCGGGCCAGAACCCGTCCATGGCCGAGGTCAGCTCATCGCGGACGGCGGGAATATCGCGCGCCCATGACCCGGCGTCAGCGTTATCCGCGACGACCGAGGGCTGGTCCATCAACTGATCGAAGAAGGCCCGCCAGGCGGGGGAGACGGAACTGGGGTCTTTGGCCCATTTTTCCTGAATTTGTTCGATAAAAACGGCATTGCCGCCATACAGAAACGAGGTTTCTGCGAACACCTGATTTAAACGGCCGGAATCATCCGCCATGAGGTTACCTGCTGAAGCGGCCAATTACGACACCGCTTCCCTTTCATGTTTCGGTTTAGGCGGCCAATTACGACACCGCCTGCCTTGAGCACTAGGCATTGAAGCGCACTGCGACTATTCGCAGCACTGACTTACGCATACTCTTTTTTTTGACCGTTGAGAACCGCCAAAAATGGGTGAATCAATTTGTCAGACAAAATTTTTCATTTCGGTTTGTGACCGTAAATTCGCGCCTGAAAATGGCTTTCGCCCACAAAAAAGGCGGCACCCTAAGATGCCGCCCTTTTCGTAATAATTTAAGGATATTGATTAACCCTTAAGGACCGACAGAAGCGTCTCGCCCAGGGCTGCCGGAGACGGCGACACCTTGATGCCCGCCGCTTCCATGGCGGCGATCTTGTCTTCTGCGCCGCCCTTGCCGCCGGAGATGATCGCACCGGCATGGCCCATGCGACGACCCGGAGGGGCTGTGCGGCCTGCGATGAAACCGGCCATCGGCTTTTTACGGCCGCGCTTGGCTTCGTCGATCAGGAACTGAGCGGCGTCTTCTTCGGCAGAGCCGCCGATTTCACCGATCATGATGATCGACTTGGTTTCATCGTCGGCCAGGAACATTTCCAGCATGTCGATGAACTCAGTGCCCTTGACCGGGTCGCCACCGATGCCGACAGCGGTCGTTTGACCGAGGCCAGCATTAGTCGTCTGGAACACAGCTTCGTAGGTCAGGGTGCCGGAGCGCGAAACCACGCCGACCGAACCCTTGGAGAAGATGTTGCCCGGCATGATGCCGATCTTGCACTCGTTCGGGGTCAGGACGCCGGGGCAGTTCGGGCCGATCAGGCGCGACTTGGAACCGCTAAGGGCGCGCTTGACCTTGACCATGTCCAGAACCGGAATACCTTCGGTGATGCAGACGATCAGTGGGATTTCCGCTTCGATGGCCTCAAGGATGGCATCAGCCGCGAAGGGCGGCGGCACGTAGATGGCCGAGGCCGTAGCGCCCGTTCGGTCCTTGGCTTCGGCGACCGAGTCGTAGACCGGCAGACCGATATGGGTCGTGCCGCCCTTACCCGGCGTAACCCCGCCCACGACCTTGGTACCGTAATAGGCGATGGCCTGCTCGGAGTGGAAGGTCCCTTGCGCGCCGGTGAACCCTTGCGTGATGATCTTGGTGTCTTTGTTGATCAGGATTGACATGTCTGAACCTTAGCCCTTCACAGCTTTGACAATTTTCGCGGCCGCATCGGCCAGATCGTCGGCGGCGATGACATTAAGGCCCGACTCATTGATGATTTTCTTGCCCAGTTCGACATTGGTGCCCTCTAAGCGCACCACCAGCGGAACCTTAAGGCCGACTTCCTTCACAGCGGTGATCACACCGGTCGCGATGATGTCGCACTTCATGATGCCACCAAAGATGTTGACCAGAATGCCTTTGACCTTGGGGTCGGAGGTGATGATCTTGAACGCCGCCGTCACCTTTTCAGTCGTGGCACCGCCGCCGACATCGAGGAAGTTGGCAGGCTCAGAACCGTAAAGCTTGATGATGTCGAGCGTGGCCATGGCCAGACCCGCACCGTTGACCATACAGCCGATTTCGCCGTCAAGAGCGATGTAGCTGAGGTCGAACTTTGAGGCTTCGATTTCCTTGGGGTCTTCTTCGGTCAGGTCGCGTAGGGCCTGAATGTCGGGATGACGGAACAGGGAGTTGGAATCGAACGACACCTTGGCGTCCAGAACCAGAAGCTGGTCGTCGCCGGTGATGATCAGCGGGTTGATTTCCAGCATGTCCATGTCCTTGGCGTTGAACGCCGCGTACAGTTGCTGGAGCAGCTTATAAGCTTGCTTGGACAGGTCGCCCTTGAGGCCAAGCGCGGCCGACAGGGTGCGGCCGTGATGCGGGAACACGCCCGTAGCCGGATCGATAGTGAAGCTCAGAATCTTCTCAGGCGTCGAATGGGCCACTTCTTCGATGTCCATGCCGCCTTCGGTCGAGGCGACGACCGAGACGCGCGATGATACGCGATCAACCAGCAGCGACAGATAAAGCTCTTTTTTGATGTCCGCGCCTTCTTCGATGTAGAGGCGGTTGACTTGCTTGCCCGCAGGGCCGGTCTGGTGGGTCACGAGGACGCGGCCCAGCATTTCATCGGCATTGGCTTCGACTTCAGCCGGAGACTTGACGACGCGCACGCCGCCCTTGGCATCGGCGCCTAAGCCTTCAAACTTGCCCTTGCCGCGACCACCTGCGTGGATCTGCGACTTGACTACCCACACCTTGGTGGAGTCGTCTTTCAGGTTCTTGGCGGCCTCAAGGGCCTCCTTGGGGGAAAACGCGGGATAGCCGCGCGGAACGGCAACGCCGAACTCTTTCAGTACGGCCTTGGCTTGATGTTCGTGAATGTTCATGGAACCCGTCTGTGCTTTGCGAAAGCTTGGAAATATCTTTGGGGCGTAAGCCCCTGGCGAACGGTACTTGAGGGCGAACCTCATTGTCCGTCCCGCGACCAAGCTGCCTTATAAAGTCCCAAACACTTGTGTGCAACCGCTCAAATGCACCTATTTTGCAATCGCAAAGCCAAATTTACGGGCTCTATATCATATAAATTAAGCCTTAAGCTGAACGGTAAGCGCTGTCATGACGCTTGCGCACTAAAGTATATCATATATTATTTTAGCGCTAACATCGCTGATATTTATCCAAAAAAGACCCGCCACATCAGGCGTCCTGGCATAAAGGTCAGCGCCCCGGCGATAATCAGTCCGCCCATAAACAGGCTGATGGCGGCATTTCTGTGCTGTTTGATATTTCCCTTGCGGGCTGCATAAATGATCATGGGGGACGATACGGCGGTCCAGCCGGACAGCAGATGGATCAGGCTAAAGCTGCCCTGATTGATTTCCCGAATAAAAAAGCTTGATATGGCGGTGATCAGCATAAGCCCGACCCAGATCCAGCCCAGTATGCGGTGCGGCATTTTGCCTTTCGGGCCTAAAAACTGAATTAGCCCGATCACAAAAGCAGAGGCGGCGGCGGCAATATGGATCTGAATGGCTGCGGGCTGAAGCATAATCAGCGCCCAGTTCGGGGCATGGGGGACGAAGTTTTCAGCCGCAGACACCATGCGGGCGCGCACATTGGCATCCATGGATTGCAAGGCCAGATAAATGATGCCGACGGTCAATAGTGTTGGCAGAATGAATTGCAGCAGAAGTTTGCGAACCACAGGCGGTTCTCCTTTGACGGGGGTGATCCAATGGCTGTAAATCTGTCAGATAGTTTTTCAGGATGCCTGCCCCGATGCGCGAAACCGCCAGCGAAATACGTGAAATGCCGGTAACTGCCGTTCGCGCTTCGCGAATAACCGACGCGCTGATGCCGTGGGCCAAGACCTATGGTATCGCGATTGGTATGGCTTTGTTTCTGACGGCGATTGCCGCGTCAGGCACGGAGGTTTTCAGCCTGCCGGCGCGGTTTCTGTACTGGGCGAGCCTGATGGTCGGCGGGACGTTCATTGCTCACGGTGTCAGTTTTCTGATGGATCGCATCATGCCCGGACGCGGCTCTAACTTGCTGCGCATCCTAATCCATCTGGCGCTGATTATAGTGCCTATCACGGTGATGGTCTGGATTGCCAATGCCGCCATCGGCAGCATCCCGCTTCATCCGAAGTATCTGTTATATCTGGTCGGGCCGGTGGCGCCCATCTGCGTGGCCATGACGACGCTATATTGTCTGGCCAACCGGACACCGATGCAGAGCCATGCTCATGCGGTTGTGGGTGAGGTGGCGTCGGATGCAGGTGTGTTTCGCCAACGCCTGCCGTTTAAATTTCGGCACGCTGACCTCTATGCCCTGTCGGCGGAGGATCATTATCTGCGGGTACATACCAGCGCGGGTCAGACCCTGATCCTGATGCGGCTTTATGATGCCATCCGCGAGTTGGACGGCATCGAAGGCTCCCAGACCCACAGGTCGTGGTGGGTCGCCAAGGATGCCATAGACGATGCCATAAAAGACAACGGGCGCGTCACCTTCCGCCTGAAAGGGGAGGTAAACGCGCCCGTCAGTCGCAGTTTTCAGAAAGCCCTGAAAGCCGATGGCTGGATGTAGTCAGAGCGCTTTCCGAAAAGTGTGCAGCGGTTTGCGGAACTAAAAGCGCGAACTAATGCGTTCCTGTGAGATAAGCTTCCATCATATCGATCATGGCGTTGGTGCCATGGATGCGGTCGTCGAGGTGATCCGAGCCATCAAGGAAGACGATCTGCTCGTTGAGGATCAGCTTCGTGCCCTTGGCTGAGGGTTTGAACTCGATGGTCGCCAGAGACACGGTAATCAGGGTGGTGTCGAGATACATGGAAAAGCTGTAGATGATCCGCTCCTCCGGCACGATGTCGTGATAGACGGCTTCCATGCGGTGCGCGGGGCCACCTTTGGGGCCGCCCGCTGAGGTTTCCTTGCCGCCGACGTGGAAATCGAGGCGGTGGGGTTCCGCCTCCCAGTCCGGTGGCCCGCTGAACCACTTCGCCTTGGCGGCAGGGTCGGCCCAGGCACGGAAAACCATAGCCGGACTAAAGGCCAGATCACGCTCAATGGTGATCAGGTGATGATGGGCTGAACGGGTCATGGACTAATTCGCCGGTGTGGCTGTTGCCGATGAAGCGGCAGCTTCGAGCGGCGGGCCGGTAAATTCGGCCTCAAGCATGATCTCGACCTCGTCGCCGACACCCATAGTCGTGCCGGGTTCAGGGATGCCGTAAGTGATGCCAAAGTCCGAACGCTTGATCTTGCCCTTGGCCGAAAACCCGATGCGCGCTGCCGGATCATAGGGGGCAAAGCCCGCATAGCCGCCATTGAACTTGGCCTCCAGCGTAATCGGTTTAGTCACCCCCTTAAGCGTCAGGTCGCCGTCGATTTTGGCGGTATCCGGGCCAGTCATATCGACCTTGGTCGAGCGAAAACTGATCTGCGGGAACTTGGCCGTATCGAACCATACGGGCCCCAGAAGCGTGTTCAAAAACCCTTCGGGCGGGGTCGGGATATCCAGCGATTTGACATCGACAGTGGCATTGACCGAGGCGGTTTCTGGCGCATTCGGGTCGAGTTTCAGATTAGCGTCAAAGCTTTTGAACTGCGCCGTGTAATTGGAAAAGCCGGTATGGTTGACCTTGAACGTCAGACTGGCGTGAGATTTATCGAGTGTGTAATCACCCGCAGGCGCTTCGGTTGAGGCGATCTGCTCGATATCCGACGGCAGGGTCGCCGGTTGCGGGGGCGGGGCATCGCCGGGCTTGGGGGAGCAGGCGATCAGTGCCAAAAATCCGAACAGCATGGGACTATATTTCATTATCAGCGTTTCCTTTTATTCAGAGAGTCTTAGCTAAAGCTTCGAGTTGGTCGGCGGCAGCGCCCCAGCCGTCGTGAAAGCCCATCTGTTCGTGTTGTTGCTTCTTTTCCGGTGACCAGTGGCGGGCGCGGGCGACATAAAGCGTCTTGCCATCCGGTGCGTCCTCAAAGGTCACGACTGCGGTCATAAACGGATCGGCTGACGGCACCCAACCGACCGTAAAGGCGTCGGTCGAGACGATCTTTTGCTGATCGACGACCTCAAGGAACACGCCGTCCTGGGGCATGGCTTCACCATCGGGGCCGTGCATGACACAGGCCGACCGGCCACCGGGTTTCAGATCCCACACGACCTGATCGACATACCAGGGCTTGGGGCAATACCACTTCGCCAGCAATTCCGGCTCGGTCCAGCAGCGCCAGACCAGATGGCGGGGGGCATCAAGGGTGCGGGTCAGAACCAGTTCGCGGTCATCGGTTGCAGCGGTCATGGTAGGAGTCCTTAGAAGGATATGTGTAAGATTTCAGTGCCCAAATGTGGGCGGTTTCAGGGCGCAGATCGTCATCCGGCGGTCAGGCCAGTGAAAATGTTTGCAAAGTGTGGGCGGGTTTAGCCCGGCATATAGCCTTCAGGCGCCGCCGCGTTGATCATCCACGGCTGATCATATTTGTCGATCAGCATGCCAAACATTGGCGACCAGAAGGTCGGCGCCAGCGGCATATGTATGGCCTTGGCATCGGCAGATAATCCTTCCCAGATGCGTTTGGCTTCCTCAACCGTATTGACCCCGATTGAGGCGCAGAACCCTTGCGGTGTGCTGGCCCACTGCGGCGGGGCATCCGCTCCCATGAAAGACGTCTCTCCCACATTGAGCGTGGCGTGCATGATGCGACCTCCGAAGGAAGGGTCAGTGCCGCCAGAATCGGCAGGCGCATCTTCGTATTTGAACAGGAACAGCTCCCCGCCCAGAATGGATTTATAGAACGCGAACGCTTCGGCGCAATTGCCGTTGAAACTCAGGTGGACTTCGATACGCATAATGATCGCTCCTGTTTGAGAGGGTTCGGGATTACTGTTCGCTTAGGGTTTTGAGGGATTGCAGGCCTTTTTCAAAGTCCTTGCCCACCACCTTGTCCATGTTGAAGATCAGGCCAAACAACTTCGATATATAGGGTGACGGCCCATACATGGCCCAGCTCACCACGGTCTCATCGCCATTTGGAGTCAGAGTGATTTCGGTGGTGTTGGTCGTGGTCATCGGCTTTACGAAATCGAGCTTGATGACCAGTTTTGAGGACGGCGAATGCTCGGTAATTTCCATACGTCCGGCCCCGGCCTTTTTGCCTTCCCAGACATAGACGGCTCCAAGGCCTGACGGTGAGCCCATATAGGTCCGCTCCAGATCGGCATCGAGGTTCTCCCACGGCGACCAGGCGCGCCATTTATGGAAATCATTGATGTGGCCATAGATGACTTCGGGCGGGGCCTTGATGGTGATGCGCCGCTCAATGCGGAAACTGTTTGGCCGGAACGCGGCGATGACGAGCACGGCCACAATGGCCAATCCCAAAACTATGGCGATGGTTTTCAGCATCAGATCTCCCCCTGTTGTTTTAGTTGAGCATGATAGGCCATAAGCCGTTCACAGTTTTGGTCATTGGCCTGTGGGATGAAGGCCTTGAGCATGGCCTCATGCTCAGAGGGTGCAAAATCCATGCGCCAGATCATGTCAGTATGATTGCCATCAGCCTTATATTCGATGGTCATGCGGAATTGATGTGACGGCTGGTAGTGGTCAAAAACGATGCGCTCATCCTTGACGATTTCGACAAAGCGTTTGTGATTGTCATGATCGCGGCCATCAGGCCCGTGCATGATGATGCGGAATGCACCCCCTTCAATGAACTCGAACTCCGGGATGGTGCTGGTGAAGCCCTCCGGCCCCCACCATGCCTTAAGGTGTGCCGGGTCGGCAAACAGCCCAAACAGTTCGGCGGGTGTCGCCTCAAGCCGGTGCGAGGTCACAATCTCAAAACGCGGCAACTGGGTAAGCTCATCCGCCAGCCGTTCAAAGCCCTCCGCCCACCCTTGCGCAAAGCCACCGGCAATGGCGTCTTCGCGCTGCTGCGCACTGATCATGCGGCTATGGAGCACCAGTTTGGTGCCGGGGGTGCCATCACGTTGCGTCTCATCCTTAAAGGTAATGAAAACCGTGGCTTTGGGCGGAAGGCCGGCGCCACACGGATGTTCGATATGGGGCGCGCCTTCATAGACAATGCGCTCATCCGGCACGATGTCCTGATAGGTGCCTTCGCATGGGTAGATGACGCCATCGGGTGCGCGCATGTCGATGTGGAAGCGCCCGCCGATGCGAAAATCCATTTCGACATTTATATTTACAAACCCCGCAGGCCCCCACCATTTCTGGACATGCTCAGGTTCCGACCACAGCCGGTACACCAGCGCGCGGGGGGCGTTGAACGCGCGGGTCATGACGATTTCGATTTCAGACGGAAAGCTGACCTCGAAACCCGACATCAGTGTCTCTTTCAGGGCTGCGCTCATTTGATATCTCCGTCTTTGTCGTCTCTGGGTCTTGCCGATTGTGTCGGCGTCTCTTTGGCCTGTAGTTCCTTGAGATAGGCCTCCAGCCGGTCGAGGCGTTGCTCCCACATCTTGCGATAGTCCCTGAGCCACATATCGACCTCCTTCAGCGGCTCCGGCTCTAGCTTGCACGGCCGCCACTGAGCCGTGCGGCTGCGGCTGATAAGGCCCGCGCGCTCAAGCACCTTAAGGTGTTTCGAGACGGCGGGCAGGCTCATCTCGAACGGTTCAGCCAGTTCATTGACCGTAGTTTCCCCCAGCGACAGCCGCGCCAATATGGCCCGACGGGTCGGGTCAGCCAGGGCATTGAGCGTCAACGATAAACGATCGGGAGGCAGGGTATTCAGGGGCATTAAGCGGCACTCGTGATTAACTGAATGGTTAAATAAACCGTGTGACTAAATGAGTCAATTCAGAAATCGGGGTTACGCGATTTTATTTTACCGGACGGTTAAATTCTGTGCGCCATTTTGAGCTGTCGTCGCCGGTTTCCGGTCCGGCCTGATAAACTTCCCACAGATCGCCTATCGGCTCATAACCATTATCGGCCAGCCACTGATCGAACTTGCCCCACGCCTCCGCCAGACCTTCATAGGGGCCGTGGTAAACCGTGCGCGCAACCTTGGCGGCGGGCAAATGCGACGGGATAACCCGGCCGTTCGGGGCGATCAGCTCGGCCACCGGCACACCAACTTCGAAATCGAACACATCCGGCGATGTGGTGAGGTGATAGGCAAAGAGCGCATCCTGCGGGATGATCCCCTCCGCACCGACCACGCCCATAACTTCCTGAATGGCGGGGCCCATAACCACCTGAATCTGATCACGCGGTACGGTCAGGTGTATAACTGCGGTCGGTTGACGCTGGGTGTGGACGATGACGGGGGTGTCGATCATGGGGCGCTCCTGTTTTGTGTTGAACGTGCGCCTGCTCTGAATATCCGTCAATAAGGAAAGCTATTGGCTTTTCCGCTGCTTCCATTCGTCGCGCGTCTGGCCCCAGATATTGACGGGCTCATTAGCGTAAGGGTCGGGCAGTTTTCCTGCCCCCTGATTATAGGAACCCAACGCCTTGGCCAGATTGGCGGAGGCGTGGTTTTCAGGGGCTATGGTATGGACAACGTGATCCCAGCCCAGCACATCGAACACATAGTCGATACAGGCCGTGGCGGCTTCTTTGGCATAGCCCTTGCCCTGCGCCGATGACAAAATGCCCCAGCCGACTTCGCGGTCGGGCCAGCCGTGCGGGTACAGCGGCCCGATCCGGCCGATCCACTGACCGGAGGATTTTTCAATCACGCTGAACATATGAAACCCATCAAGCGCCCACGCCCCGGCAAGGACGCGCATGATGCGCCAGACCAGGGCCGGTGACACCGCTCCGCCGATAAATTTCATGGCATCGGCATCGGCATGAAAGGCGCAAAAAGCCTCGAAATCCTGGGCGACGGGCGGGCGCAGGATCAGGCGCTCAGTCTCAATCGTCGGGCCAAGCGGCGAAGTCAGGGGCAGGGTCATTAGGGTTTCCAAAAAAGCAGAGGCCAAAACCTGTCGGTTTTGGCCTCTTAAAGCAAATCCATATACCCACTCAAAATGTATTTGCGTGTAACGCAAAACTTTTGAGTGATCTTATTTAGGCAAGGCTGGGATCGATTTCCTTACAGGCGGCGATTAACCCCTGAACGCTTTCGACTGACTTCTTGAACATGGCCTTTTCGTCCTCATTGGTCGAGAACTCGATGACCTTTTCAACGCCGTCCTTACCGATAACCGCCGGCACACCGACATAAAGACCCGACAGGCCGTATTCGCCGTTCAGGAAGGCTGCGACCGGCAGGACGCGCTTCTTATCCGACAGGTAGGACTTGGCCATGGCGATACCGGATTCGGCCGGGGCATAGAAGGCCGAGCCGGTCTTGAGCAGGGCAACGATTTCACCGCCACCGCCACGGGTGCGCTTAACGATCGCGTCCAGTTCGTCCTGGGTCAGGAAACCCTGAGCGACCAGTTCCGGCAGAGGCAGACCGCCAACGGTCGAATGGCGCACCATCGGCACCATGTCGTCGCCGTGACCGCCAAGCGTCCAGGCGTGGATGTCTTCGACCGAAACGCCGGTCTTTTCAGCCAGGAAGTAAGCAAAGCGCGCCGAATCCAGAACGCCGGCCATGCCGACAACTTTTTCGACCGGCAGGCCCGAAAACTTTTGCAGCGCCCACACCATGGCGTCGAGTGGGTTGGTGATGCAGATTACGAACGCGTTCGGGGCATATTTCTTGATGCCTTCACCTACGGCCTTCATGACCTTGAGGTTGATACCCAGCAGGTCATCACGGCTCATGCCGGGCTTGCGCGGCACACCGGCGGTCACGATGCAGACGTCGGCATCGGCGATATCGGCATAGTCATTGGCGCCTTTGAGGGTGACATCCGAACCAAATACGGCGGTCGCTTCGGCAATATCAAGCGCTTTGCCCTGCGGCACGCCTTCGGTAATGTCGAACAGGACGACATCACCCAGTTCTTCGCGGGCCGCGATGTGGGCCAGCGTCCCACCGATCATACCCGAACCAATCAAAGCAATCTTAGCGCGCGCCATGGGAACTCCTCTTTGCAGTGCGTCATTGGATTATCGCGATGCCTTAATCCTCTTAAGACCCTTTCGCAAGTCTTTGATACGCGGTCGGCTTTATAGTGATGCAAAAGGACGACAAATCTGGCACAGACGGGCATAAAGGAGCCTTGCCAATGACCGACACCGTGCCTTGCCTTGATTGTGATTACCGGCTTGATAACGGGTTTGTGCTTGATCCCCGCATCGAAGCGTCATCTGCGTTCATTGCGCATCTCAACCTGTGTCAGGTGCGCCTGCAAAACGACACGCGCTTTGCGTGGCTCGTGCTGGTGCCGACGATTGCAGATTTCAGGGAGCTGACCGAGCTATCCGACGCGCAAACTATGGACGTGATGAGCGACATCAGGGTAGCTGAGACGCTGGTGCGCGCCGCAGCCGATCATCTGGGGTTTAAGGTCGAAAAACTGAATATCGCCAATCTCGGCAATATCGTTGCACAACTGCATATCCACGTCATTGGCCGCAATAGCTCAGACCCCGCCTGGCCGGGGCCGGTATGGGGCTTTGGTCAGAGCGAAGCTTACGCGAGCACAGCCGATTTGATTGCGGCTTTACGCAAAGCCTTATGATGCCTGATCCGGCATCATGATGACCGGGGTCGCGTGACCACTGCCATCGGTCAGGGTGCCGCGCCAGCGACCGTCTTCGCTTTTTTGCAACTTAAGGTGCGACGGAGTGCGTGCCCCTCTTTCCATATAGCTGAGCGACAGTTCATTGCTTTCGCTTAAGGAAGCGTCGGACACAAGCCCTGAGCGGTTAAGCCCAAACCCGCCGGACAAAGCGCGCCACGCGCCATCAACCTGCCCACCGGTTTTGCCGCGCAGTTCAAGTGACAATAGCCGTTGCCCGTCCTGTCCGGACACCAGCCATGACCCTTCGAGACTGCCCATCTGCCCGACCTTGGAGCCAAAGGCGCGGGCGATGCCCGCATCATATTGCAGTTCGCGGCCTGATTTCGGGCCTTCGTAATCGCGGTTATAGGCCTCGACCTTGACGGCCTTGGCGGCGGCGGTGGTTGGCAGGCCCGCCGGGGGCAGGACGGCCTTGGGCTGAGCCATGACCGGGGCGATATTGGAGGCCACCGGCGCGCTGAGGGTCGTCGGTGGGGTGACGGCATCAGGCGCTTTGGCCGTCAGCACCGGTGTCGACGCGACCGTTGTGGCCGGGGGGATCACGGGATCAGGT
>DDPE01000038.1 GCA_002342035.1 Asticcacaulis sp. UBA2476
CCCCACCAACCCCCCCCCCCTGTACCGCACCGCCCGCGCATCGCCTGGCAGGCCGCCGCCGCCCGCCATCAGCGCGGGATCGTCGCCAAGACCCCCGCCGCCATCGTGGCCCGCCTGCCCCGTCCGGAATTGGATAAGACCCGCCTGCCGATCCTGCTGCCCCGCAGCGGCGGCGCACTAAAGATCGCGCAGGCTAAGCTTATCTCGTTTGGCGATGCCTATTCCATGAACCTGCCGCAGGGCGACGGCGTGCAGATTACCCTGTCCGGCAATGCCGCCGCGATGCCCGTCCCGTCCGGTGCCATCAGCCGCCTTGAAAAGCGCGCCGCCCGTATTCAGGGCGTTCTGGAGCCGGTGCAGATCGACCGTACCGAAGATGGCTGGACCGCCAGCTTCACCCGCTTCAATGTGACCTACACCGCCGATCTGACCTGCGACGACAGTGAAGCCGCGGCCTGCAAAACCGACGGTTATCTGCGCACCGTCGTCGCTGACCTGACCGATGTGGTGATGGGTAATGCCGCCATTGCCGCCGCCCGCGCAGCCGGAGCGAACTTATGATCCGGATGCTGTTTGCCGTCGCCGTCATTGGCTTTGCCGCCATCAGCCTGTGGGCTTGCGACAGTCCGCCCGAACCGGCCCCCGTACCCGAAGTCGGCACCGAAACTGAAACTGCATCCGAAGCCGCTTCTGAGATCGCCCATGAGACGTCATCGGAGGTCGCCTCATCAGGTGCTGCCCCCTTTCCCTACGATCCCCCAACCCAACTGATCGCAGGCTCCGGCCCCAGCTATACCAATACCAAAAACTGGGCGCCGGGCATCTGTTTTCCGCTGGCCGATACCCCGTCCTATGCCAATTCTCAGGTGTGGAAACCGGGCGGCTATGAACGCCCTGATAACCCCAGCCAGTGCGCGCCGGAAAACTACGCCTATCCGTGGCAAGACAATTTCTGTGAGACCCGCACCGGCAGCAATGTCATGTGTAAGACCGGCACCAAGGGCCATCAGGGGCAGGATATCCGGCCCAAGACCTGCAAGACCAACACCTACTGGGCCGTGGCCGCCGAAGACGGCGTGGTGACCAATGTCGCCTCCATGACGGTCGCCATCACCGGCAAATCCCCGCCCTACCGCATCTATCGCTATCTGCACATGCAGTCTTCGACCCTTAAGGTGGCTTACGGCGATCATGTGGTGCGCGGGCAGAAGCTGGGCCTTGTGTCCAACAATCTCGGCCTCAAAAACGGCGTGCAGCAATATACCACCATCCACATGCATTTTGAGGTGCGGGTGGCGCAGGCGGAAACCCTGCCGGACGGGACGGTATTGTCGGCCAATACCTTTGTGCCGCCCTATGTGGCGCTGGTCGATGCCTATGAGCGCAAGCTGGGCGGCGATTGCCCCCCGATTGGCTAAATCGCTTTGATACTGTGTCCCCCCTGCCATTGCGCAGTTGCGAAATAGTGGCATACTCGTGTTATCCGAAGGGGTAAGGGGGATTGATCATGGGGTTTCTGTTTTCGCTTAGCGGGCGGGTGGCGCGGTTGCCGTTCATCGCGTTTGTCATCGGGGTGAAGCTGGCGATCGAAGCCATCGGCTATGCCCAGCGCCAGTATATGCCACCTTTGCCGATTGACGACATGATGATCGCGGCCATTCCGGGCGTGATTACATTGATCCTGATGTGGCCCTTGTTTGCCGTGACGGTAAAGCGGCTGCATGATATCGAATGGCCTGCGGTGCTGGCGCTGGTACAGTTCATTCCATTGATCGGGATTGTGATCTTTTTTACCCGCTCCCAGTACTATACTGCGGACGCCGAACATCTGGCACGGATGTTTGAATGGGCGGGGATCGGGCTGAATATCATGGCCCTGATCAGCTTTGGGCTGTTTCTGCTGCTGGCGGTCATTCCGGGGGTTAACCGCACCAACCGCTTTGGCCCGCCGCCGGGTGTGACGCGCATGGCCGAAGAAGCGTATTAATCGCTTAAGTACTCCCCCTGCGCTCAAGCAGCGAAGCGGTAGCGCGCTAAAATGTTCAGGGGGAGCTTGCAATCAAAATCCCTTTTGATTGCAAGAGGGGGTTACCTAACAATGTCTATTGTTTACCCCACCTCCGGCCTGACGGCCTCCCCATGACTTACAAACGATTCACTGGATCGTTTGTTGGCGTCAAACCCCTCCAAGAGGGGAGGTTCTGAAGTTAACCGCTTGCCCGCACCCGGTTATCGGCGTTAAACAGGCGCCATGAAAACACCCGCCCCTGCCACCATAACCCCTCTGTTTGTCACCGAAATCTACCGCGCCGACCTGTCCGGTGAGGCCGGTTTTGCGACCTTTATCGAAGAGATCGACGACACTTGCCGTGCGTTTGCCGATGACGATGAAGCGGGCCATGACTGGTGTGAAAAAAACGCCTACCCCGGCTATACCTCCTATGGGTCTATGAGCAACCTCATCCACTATGCGCCGGTGTTTGCCGACCTCAAAAAGCAACTGGACGCCCACGTCCACGCCTTTGCCGAGGTTCTGGAATACGACCTCGGCGGCAAAAAGCTTAAACTCGACAACATCTGGATCAACATCCTGGAACCCGGCGGCTTTCATTCCGGCCACATCCACCCGCACAGCGTCATTTCCGGCACATTTTACGTCGCGGTGCCGGATAAGGCATCGGCGCTGAAGTTCGAAGACCCGCGCCTGATGGGTTTTATGAACGCACCCCCGCGCAAAACCCCGCACCGCCGCGATCACGAAATCTTTGCTTACGAGGCACCGTCCGCGGGCACTATACTGATGTGGGAAAGCTGGCTGCGCCACGAAGTGACCATGAACCAGAGCGATGATGTCCGCATAAGTGTGAGTTTTAATTATGGTTTCTAATGTGAATGCCGCCATCGTTGGCTTTGGCAATGCCGGTCGCATCTTCCACACACCGCTGATCCGCGCGGCCAGCGGGTTGAGGCTGCACACCATCGTCTCGTCACGCCCCGCCGATGTTTTGGCCGCCGTGCCCGGTGTGCGGGTGGTGCCCGACTTAGAGGCCGCGCTTACCGATCCTGAAATCGATCTGGTGGTCATTGCCACCCCCAACGCCCTGCACGCCCCGCAGGCGCTGGCGGCCTTACGGGCCGGTAAGCATGTGGTGATCGATAAACCCTTCGCCATCAATCTTGATGAAGCCGAAAGCCTGATGGTTGAGGCCAAGGCGTCGGGCCGGTTATTGTCGGTGTTTCATAACCGGCGCTGGGATGCCGATTTCCTCACCGTTCAACGGTTGATCGCGGAGGACAAACTCGGCGAAATCACCCGCCTAGTGTCGCGCTTTGACCGCTTCCGGCCCAAACTGCGCGACCGTTGGCGCGAGCAGGACGTGCCGGGGGCGGGTCTGTGGTTTGATCTTGGGCCGCACCTGGTCGATCAGATGCTGTGTCTGTTCGGTAAGCCTCTGTCGCTGATGGCCGATATGGCCCGCCAGCGTGACGGTAGTGTGGTTGATGACTATTTCAACGTCACCCTGAAATATGAACGTCTGCGAGTGACGGTCAGCGCCAGTGTGCTCACCCCCGCCGCCGGTCCGCGCTTTGAGGTTCACGGCACCAAGGGCACCTTTGTGAAATACGGCCTCGACCCGCAAGAAGACGCACTCAAGGCTGGCGGCGATCCGACTGATCCCAGCTTTGGCATCGATGGCCACGAAGGCAGCTATTGGCCGGTGATCATTGACGACCATGTCGGCATGAATGAAAGCGTGATGTCTGAACGCGGGCGTCACCTCAGCTTTTATGAGGCCATTGCCGCCGCCCTCATGGACGACGCGCCCAACCCCGTCCTCCCCGAAGAGGCCTATGAGGTCATGCGTATCCTGGAACTGGGCCAACTCAGCGCCCATGAGGGCACAGAGGTGCATCTCTAAACGCATTCAGCTCAGGCTTTCGCCTGAGCTGAAACTAAGCCTTAATTGCCCACCTGAAAGTATCTCATCGCAAAGCGATGATAACTTTCAGGTGAATTAATTAAAACCGCTTCTTGACCGTGATGAAGGCCATGCGCGGAGCCGCCGGCAGGATGGTCATAGCTGTCCCCGCGGTGTCAGCATTGGTAAAGCCGCCCGAACCGATGGTCGAGATGTAGTCTTCGTCCAGCAGGTTGGTGACGTTTACCTGCACATCCAGATCATTGCCAAAGCGATAACCCGCCGTGAAGTCAGCCACCTTTGTGCTGTCAACCTTACCGCCGCGGTTTTCATAGGTGTAGTAGCGCTCACCCGTAAACTTCATGCCGAGCGTACCGAACAGCTTACCGTTGTCATAAGCCACTTCGGCATTGAACATGTGTTTAGGCGTATCAACGACGGTCTTGCCCTTGGTGCGGGCCGTGATCGTACCTTCGGCATTGATAACATCGTCCTGATACTGGGAGTCGTTATAGCTGTAGGACGAATAGAGCTTCCATTCCGGCGTGATGCGGTAGGTACCGGCCACTTCGAGCCCGTTGGTTTCAACACCCCCGACGTTCGACAGCACGGTCGCATTGCCGACGATTGCCGCCCCTTGGGCCACACCCAGCAGACGGTTATCAAACTCGACATGGTAGAGCGCCAGCACGCCCTGGAAGACCGAACCAGCGTTCAGCCGCAGCCCGCCTTCAAACGTCTTGGAAGTTTCCGGATCAATCGACGACTTCACATAATCCAGTACGGCTTGCGACTGGGCACCGAACGGGCCGGAGGTGGCGGCCGATACATAGGCCGCCATGTTTTCGGTATAACCGCCGAACAGTTCGATATTGTCGTCAAGCTTATAGACCGCCCCGACCTGCGGCAGGAAGCTGTCCTTGGATTCAAGCGAGCCGTTCATGGGCGCGGCGGCGGTAACGGTCTTGACTTCGTTCTCGACCTTGACGGACTTGAAGCCGAAATTGACCTTAAAGGCGTCGGTGACGGTCCAGACGTCCTGAACATAACCGACCGTGGTCTTGGTGTTGAAGGCGTATTCCCACTGGGTGAAGAAAGCGCCGGACTGGAAGTCGAGCGGATCACGCGACGGGGCCGAGAGGGTTTCACCATAGAAGCGGCGGGCCTGATTGAAGTCGTTGTCTTCAATCCAGAACCCGGCCTCAACCTGATGAGAGCCCAGATCGAACATCAGCGACCCGAAGGCACCGGTGCGATCGACGTCATATTCGGTCGTGCGGATCGACAGGGCAGCGTTATTGCTGGTCGCACCTGACACACCAAAGTTCGGAGACGGCACATAAGGCGTGTACCACAGGCCCTGACCTTCGTTGGTGTGCTTATAGAGGCTGGCCTTGACGCTGATGATGTCGGTCAGCGGATAATTGATGCTCACGGCACCCAGATTGTCGTCGCGGATGCCCGCACCGGCATAGTAGGCATCATCGACCGTCGCCACCGGCGCTGGCAAGGGCTGAGCGGTGAGGTAAGCGGCGGCGACCTGATTGGCCAGAGTCCAGTTCGGCTGGAAGTTATCCCAGTCGCGGCCCAGACGGCTGATCATGTCGAACGACATGTCCTGATAGTCCTGCTCACGGCGCTCAGAGCGGTTGATGAAGCCGGTCAGTTCACCTTCGCCGATCGGCATAACCGCCTTGGCGCTGATCTGGCGCTGCTTTTGCTCAGAGCCGCCCTTCCACTTGTCGGTCTTCTGATCGGCAACCGACACATAGGCGCGCAGGTTGTTCAGTTGCGCGATTTCGCCGGTTTCAAAGCGGCCATAAAGGCGGTGCATGGCTTCGGAACCGACGGTGCCGGCGACTTCGCCGCCCATATCATTGGACGGATCACGCGAGAAAAACTGCAGCGTGCCGCCGAGGTTTGAGGTCGAGGCCGTCGACAGTGAACCCGCCCCTTGCGTCAGTTCAACACGGGCGACATCTTCGTTGGTGATGGCGCGCGAAATGTGCAGGCCGTTGTGGTTGCCGTAAGACATATCGCCCAGTGGTACGCCGTCCAGCGTAAAGCCCATCTGGTTCTGGTTGAAGCCGCGCACGCCAATGCGGGTCGACCACTCATAGGCCCCGAAAGGATCGGCTGACTGGAAGGTCACGCCCGGCAATTTGTCGATGGCCTTAAGCGGGCTGGTGCCCGGCGCTTCCAGCGCCAGTTCGCTTGCCTTGACGGCCTGAATCTGGCGGCTCTGGCCCTGACCATAGACGATAACTTCGGTGATGGTTTCATCTGCGGCCGCATCGGCGGCGGTGGCGGCGACGGTGTCAGCAAAAGCGACCGGCGCAAAAGTGGCGGCGCTCAGGATGGCCACAACGGCCACGTTGGTAAATAAAGCTGTCTTCATTGTCGTATCCCCAAAGCCCACATGGCTTTAAGGCGCTCTTAGGCGCGCTTCACGACAGATCAGCGACGGATACATTACACGCACACGTCAGTCGTGCGACGACAGTATAACAACCGCTGTCAAATTTCTGAATTCATGGAATAATGTTTCAGAAAATTACGCCGTTACCGGATCATTGCCCCCGCGTGATGCTTAGGCGCTGTGCCAGTTATGTCACGGCCTGAAAGCCTGCGCACAAAGAAAAACCCGGCACAGAGGCCTAAAACCTCCGTACCGGGTGATTCTTTGATCGCCTGTGTTCGTTTAGAACGGCAGGATATTGCGCTTTTTGGAATAGGACAGCCAGCCGACATTAGCGCCCAGACGGAAACCGACACCGGCGCGGATCGGCGCCAGCACGATGCCTTCGGCGCGTTGATAGTTTACGCCTAAGCCCCCGATGAAATAGGCTGAGCCTTCGACGCCCGGAAAGCGGCGGAACACTTGCTCAGGATTATCAAGGAAATAGGCCAGTGTGAACACGCGCGACGCATTGGCGCCGGTGTCAAAGCCAATCGACGGCCCCTGCCAGTACACGGTCGTGGGGCGCTGGGCCGATTTCATATGCACAAGGCCTTTGCCGTAGCGCAGACCGATACCGATAGCCCCGGAGCCTTCTTCACCGGCAATATAGCCAGTCGGACGGTCACCATAATCGCCAAAGATGCGCTCAATCGCGCCGCCCAAGGCCTCAACCGTCACCCCTAAGAAATTGGAGCCGGCATTGAGCACTTCGTCACGCGAATAGGTGCTGTCTTCGGACGCAGGATTATTCTGATAGGTCGGCGTAGCCACAGGCGGCGCTGCCTGCGCCAGGCCGGGCAACAGCCCGCCCACCAGCGGCGCGGCCCCCAGCGCCAGACCAGAGGTTACGAATTGACGACGTTCTAACTGACGACGGTCCATAGGCGCGAATACTCCTGAGAAAAGGCTTATGTGATAACCTGATATTAACCCTAGAGCTATGACCAAAGTCTTACTCAGCCATTAATCTGCGGTTCATGTGACAGCCTAGTTACCGCTTGCGGCGCGATTATGGCTTTTACAGAGGACGCGATATGCCACCTATCCGAAGTGGTAAAAAATTACAGATTTGCGAACCTCATAGGTTGTAAGTGGTGCCCACTGCTTTTAATCATGGCCATATAGGCGGCGCGCGATTCACAGAGGATATCATGGCCAATATTACCGGAACCAACAACGCTGACACCCTTAATGGCACGTCCGAAGATGATGTCATCAACGGGCTGGACGGCAATGATACCATCAATCTGGGCATAGGTTCCGATACCGTAAATGGCGGTAACGGCGATGATCTGTTTTACTTTAATGCGATCCAAAGCAGCACTCTAACCACCCCGGCAGGACTTCTGGATGGTGGTTCGGGCTTTGACACCATAGATGTCAGCGATATTTCTCCGGTTAGTCTGGGCAGTTTTACAAACTCCATGAGCACCACGGCGGCAAGACTGCTAGTTGGAACCCAGGTACTGGAAATCAAAAATATTGAGCGCATCATCTTCGGCGATTCAGGCGTTACCATCAGAGCGCAAAGCGCGCTTACTCCAAATCTTGAAATCATAACCGGATCTGGTAACGACACTATTGACGCTCTGGGCGCCTCTTTAACAGTATCTTCCGGCGCAGGTAACGACCGGATTTACATCACGTCCGCTGCCATCAATGATTATGGCACAGGCCATACAGATGGTGGCGACGGCCGCGATACCCTCAGACTGCCCAGTTTGGCGATGGTTGACCTTGTAGATGGATACGTAAATCTGGGCAGCGCCAATTGGGTCATTCAAAACTTCGAAGATATTCAGCTTAGTACGGCCTTCGGCTTAACTTCATCCGCCTTTGGCGATGATCAGGCCAATACGATCTCTGTGATTGCTTCCACCGCTGATACCGCCAGCAGTATGGTCATGATCAATGGCCGGGGCGGCGACGACATCATCAGCGGCAGCTTTGGGAGTGACGAACTCTACGGCGGAACCGGTAACGATACCCTGACCGGCGGCACGGGTGCGGACCTTATCGATGGCGGTGATGGCTTTGACATCGCCAGCTATAACTCCGCCCTGGCTGGCCTGACCGTCGATCTGCAAAACATAGCGGCCAATACCGGCGACGCCAGCGGTGACAGCTATGTCGCCATCGAAGCCATTCTGGGCTCAGGCTATGATGACCGCTTGGCCGGGGATGGCGGCGACAATCGCCTGACGGGGGCTGCCGGTAACGATACTCTGGAAGGCCGTGGCGGCAGCGATACCCTATTCGGCGGCATGGGCACGGATACGCTGATTGGTGGCGCGGACAATGACACGCTCTATGGCGAGGACGGCACCGACACCCTGTTCGGCGAGACCGGCAACGACCTGATCATTGGCGGATATGGTGACGATAAAGGCTACGGACAGGACGGCAACGATATCCTGTTCGGCGAAGGTGGACACGATACCCTGGCCGGCGGCAATGGCGATGATCTGATCTACGGTCAGGAAGGTTCCGATACGCTGGTCGGCGAAAACGGCAACGATCAGCTTTATGGCGGGATACACAATGACCGCCTTATCGGTGGGGCTGACAATGACCTGCTGTACGGTGAAGACGGCCATGACACCCTGTTCGGTGAAACGGGTACTGACACTCTGATTGGTGGATCAGGCCATGATCTCCTGTACGGACAAGACGATGATGACGTCCTATTCGGCGAGACCGGCGACGACAGCCTTTATGGCGGCACAGGCTCGGACCGGCTCTACGGTCAGGAGGGCAGTGATACACTGCACGGCGAATTGGGTCTGGACACGCTAAACGGTGGCGCCGGTAATGATTTTCTATTCGGCGGCGATGGGGCTGATCATCTGACCGGCGGCAGTGAAACGGACTACTTTTACTATGAGGCCCGCACCGGGCATGCCGATTTTGTCTATGACTTCAACCGCTCCGAAGGGGACAAATTCATTTTCAAAGGCGAGACCTTCAACGCGCCGGCCGGATTCCAACTGACCGAAGGCTTAGGCTTTCTAAGCGGAGCCAATGCTGTCCCGGTCGCCGCCACCGCCACAGTGTATTTCGACACCACCACCAGAGCCCTGTGGTATGACGCCGATGGCACAGGTGCCGGCGGCGGCAATGTCATTGCGTTTTTGTTGAACACACCGAACGTTCAGGCCAGCGATTTCATATTTATCTAATCGCGCCAGTCTTTCAGGCAGTCCTTGCGTCCTTTGAACATGTCGCGCAGGCCCGGATACTGGCCGGTGCCATCGCGGTAGCGTTTCCAGTCTTTTTCGCGTTCGGCAATACATAGCTTTGCCGCGCGCTTCTCAGGCGGTTGAAGCGGCAGAGGCTTGGCGTCCTTGGCTATGTCTTCCAAAGCGCAATCCTTATCCATCACCTTACCGGCCAGGCGCTGCTGCTGACATAGTTCGCGCTTCAAAAGCGCCTGAGTTAGCGCGCCGCGCGTGCCCCCGCCGCCGTAAGCCTTGGGCGTCACCACCCCCGGAGCCGCGCCTTGAGGCGCAGAGGCTGTGGAGGGTGCGGACGCGGCCTCACCTTTAGGAGCCACTGGAGCCGTCACGATCGCTGGACGGGGGGCCGGAGTCGGCACCCCTGACGATTTCGGCGTGACGCTGACCGGCGGGTTTTCCTGCGGCTGTGTCATGGTTTTAGGTTTCGGTTGGACCGGTGCCGGATCATCGGCCGTATCGGCGCCTTCCGGCGGCACCACAGGCGGCATCTCGACCATCACGGCCTCAATCGCCCTGACCTCCGGCAGATCGAACTTGGCCTGCGTTTGCCACAGCGCCCAGCCAGTCAGGCCATGCACGATCACGGCGACGCCCAGACCCAGCAGGATCGGCTTTTTATCATTCAGTTTGCGGGCCGCCATAGCCTGAACTGAACCACCGCCCTGTGTCGCAATTGCGGCCTTTAGGTTACCGCAGGCGAGCATGGGCAAAATAAAATATCGGCAAAATCTGAGATCGCGGCAATCCGCGCTTCGGTCGGCGGCGTATTCCTGATCAGAAGCGCGCTTTGATTCCCATGTTCCCCTTTTAAGACCTTCAAGGAGTTACCATGACACATCTGCGCCCCCAGAGTTTGCGCCTCCTGAGCCGATTTGCCGCGTCCATCCTGATCGGTGCCAGCCTGATGGCCGCCCCGGCCATGGCGGATCACCATGCTAAGAAAGCTGATAAGACCATCGTTGAAACCGCGGCCGCCAATCCGGATTTTTCCACCCTGGTTGCCGCCGTTAAGGCCGCAGATCTGGCGGGCACCCTCTCCGGCACCGGCCCGTTCACCGTATTTGCCCCGACCAACACCGCCTTTAACGCCCTGCCCGCCGGCACGGTTGACACCCTTCTCAAGCCCGAAAACAAGGCCCAACTGACCAAGGTCCTGACCTATCACGTCGTCGCCGGTAAGGTGTCGGCCAAAAAGCTCGGTGAACTGATCGCGGCGGGTGGCGGCAGCTACAAGATCACCACCGTCAGCGGCGATACCCTCACCGCCACGCAGGATATGGGCAAGATCAAACTGACCGATGAAACCGGCGCGTCCGGCCATGTCACCGCCGCCGACCTGTGGCAATCGAACGGTGTGATCCATGTGGTCGATAAGGTCGTATTACCCCAGTAGAGTTGAGTAAAGTGTTCGAGACACTTCCAGCCTAGATCCCCAATTAGGCCCCCTACCTGCCCCCGAAGCATCCCCTTCTTCGGGGGCTTTTTTTCGCCTACAACTGCGCGAGGTCATAGGCTTTAATAGTCGCCTTCTTCGCCTGTGCGCGCCATACCCGCTCGATATTAGTCTTAACCCAGTCGATATCGAGCCGCTCAGGCCGCCCCAGAATAAACGGCCAGGGCTTGTGATGATCGGTGGTAAAAAAAGTCTCAGGATCGACTTCCAGCAGGAAATCGCGTTCCTCGAACGGCACCTTAAACACCGGGCAGTCATATTGCGGATTCCAGAACAGGATAGCCTTTTTGTTGACCTTGAATGAGCGCGCATCCCATGACATGCCCTCGGTCGTATCGGGAAAGCTTAAAATAATCGCGCGGATATCTTCAAACGTGACCATGCTTTTCTTGCCTCTGTGGTGGCTTTGGTTCTAGGCTACCACAAAAAGGGAGAAAGATATGAAACGCCATGTGTGGGCCGTGCTGGCCGCCGCTTTTGCTTTGTCGTCGCCTGCCGCGTTTGCGGAGAAGTGGGTCGGTACATGGGGATCATCGCAATATCTGGCCGAAGGCGACAACGCCCTGCCCGCTGAAGCTCAGGACATTACCTTACGCCAGATCGTGCGCGTCTCGCGCGGCGGTGAGCGTTTCAAGGTGCGCATCTCCAACGCCTTTGGCACGGAAGCCCTGACCATAGGCGCGGCCCACATCGCCCCCGGCACCCCCGGCACATCGCGTATTGATGCCGCCACCGGCACGTCACTGACCTTTTCGGGCCGCGCGAGCGTTACCATTCCAGCAGGCGCATCCTATGAGACCGATCCGGTCGATATGGCACTCAAACCCTTATCCGACATGGCCATAAGCCTTTACCTGCCCAAGGTTCCGGCGCGTCAGACCGGCCATCCGGGATCGCGCACCACCTCCTACCGCGTCAGCGGCAATCAGGTTGCCGCCGCTGATTTCACCAATGCCACGCCGGTTGACCGCTGGTATCATATCGCCGCTATCGAGGTTGAGGCCAAAAAGGGTGCCGCCATCGTGGCTATTGGCGACTCGATCACCGACGGGCGCGGATCGACCACCAATGGCAATGACCGCTGGCCTGATTTTCTGGCCAAACGCCTGCAAGCCGACCGTAAGCTGAAAGACCTCGGTGTGCTCAATATGGGCATAGGTGGCAACCGCATCCTCAACGACGGCTCAGGCCCCAACGCCATGGCCCGCTTTGAGCGCGATGTCCTGTCGCAAGCCGGTGTGAAGTACCTGATCGTGCTCGAAGGCGTCAATGATCTCGGCACCCTCACCCGCGAAGCGCCGGTAAGCGATGCTGCCCATAAGGCCCATGTCGCCGACCTGATCACCGCCTACCAGCAGATGATCAGCCGCGCCCGCAGCCACGGCATCAAGGTTTACGGCGCCACCGTCATGGCCTATATGGGCTTTGACTATTACCGCCCGACCGCGCTCAACGAAGCCGACCGTCAGGCGCTCAATGCCTGGATACGCACGCCCGGCAATTTTGACGGCGTGATCGACTTTGATGCCGCCACCCGCGACCCGGCTGACCCGTCGCGCCTTAAGCCGGAATACGATATGGGCGACCATATCCACACCTCACCGGCAGGCTTTAAGGCGATGGCCGATGCCATTGATCTCAGCCTGTTCAAGAAGTGATCACAAACCTTAACACCAACAGAAAACCCCCGTTACACGATGTGTAAGGGTGCGACATTTTCGCCCCTTAATTATCTCGCATGCGCAGCATATATACAGCCTGTCAAACAAACAGGAGATTTGATTATGCGTAGCGAAAGACTTGAACAGGTATCCGTATTTGCCATGCCGGTAACTTTACTTATCGGATTTCTGATGGCGGTGGCTGCGGCCCTGTAATCGGCCATCCGATTACATACCTGAATATTCAAAAAGGGCGACCGGATTAAGTTCCGGCCGCCCTTTTGATTTTTTGGTCCCCGACTGTAAGGTTTCCCTGGTCGCAGACGTCTAACCTTACGAACACACCACAGATATGAAGGGGATTAGGTGAACGGCACCGCCAAATTCGATGCCTGGATAAGGCCGCACATGGGCGCGCTGATGCGCATCGCCCGCGCCTTTGCCGAGCCCGCCGATCAGCACGATCTGATGCAGGAACTGATGATCAGCGCGTGGAGAGCCATGCCGGCTTTTCGCGGCGACGCTGCGGCCTCAACCTTCATCTACCGCGTCGCTCACAACCGCGCCCTGACGTGGAAAAAGCGCCATAGCCTTAGCCTGTTCCGCGCACGAGCCGCGCAGATCGACATGGCGGTTTTAAACGATGGCGGCACAGACGGGGAGAGTGCGCGGCTTGAGGCGCTTTATGCGGCCCTGCGGCAGCTAACACCGATCGACCGGTCGCTGATGCTTTTGTGGCTGGAGGCCACCCCCTATGCCGATATGGCCGCCCTGCATGGCCTGACTGAGACCAATATCGGCGCGCGCCTGACCCGCGCCCGCGCCCGTCTTTCGGCCCTGATCCATGAGGTATCCAATGAACACTGAAGCCTTTGAGCGCCTGTGGCGCACCCACGATAACGACCTTAATGCCACGGCTACGGCCTATCTGCTGGAGGATATGATGACGACCCTGAAACAACGGCGCGCCCGCCAAAACCGATTTTTCCTGTTTATGACCGCTATTCTGGGCACGATAACCTTTGTGGCCGGTTATGACATGATTAAAAACGACAGCCTTGATCCGGCACGCGAATGGGCGCCGCTTCTGATGCTGGCAGCGCCGTGGATAGCGCTCCTGCTGATGCGTCGACGCTTTAACCGCCACCTGAACGCCTTTCCCCATACCGAAGGCAGCCTGCCCGATAGTTTGCGCGTCATGGCCGATGAAAACCGCGCCGCCCGCACCCAGGCCCTTATTTTGCTGGTGATCATGGTCATTTTCCCGGTCATCACCGGATTTGCCCTGTGGCAACTGATGCTGGTGGGTAAGATGGAATGGGTCCATGTCCAGCAGGCCGCGCTGTTGTTCGGCGGGGCCTTGGGCGCGTCGGCCCTGTGGCAGGTCATCCGTTATGTCCGCATCCTGAAACCCGAAGGCCTGCGCCTCAAGGCCCTGCTGCAAGACTATCAAAATTAAAAGACAGACAAGACAAAGGGCGATTGCCACTCCGGCAACCGCCCCTCATCTCCCCGTACCTCGTGTAGCGTTACTGGCCCATGTTCAGAACATAGACCGGACCCAACTCAACGCCGCCTTTGATATGCCCCAGATGGAGAGACACATTGGCCTTACCCGCCGGATAATCGGCCGGCGCGATACCAGCAAAGCTTAAGGTTTCCCACTGCGGTGTCAGGGTAATCTGGCCTGACACTATGCCGGTATAGGGCGCTTCATTTTGCTGGATGATGGCGGTGATCTGGGCCTTTGCCGTCGGCTCAGCGCTGTCGAGGCGCGCCATGACCGCAAACACCAGCTTATCGCCTTTTTTGATATTGCCGTTGAGCGCGACCGCAGCACCTATATCCCACGGATTGGGCCGGGCTGCGGGCACGGTCACCCTGAGCGCGCTTTTCACCACGGAGGACTTATCCTGCCGCAGGGCATGGGTTTGGCCTTCGCCGTAAACGGCCCAGCCACTAACCTTCGGGCTGTTAATCAGATATTTGAGGATATCATCCTCTTCTTTAGCCGGTACCGCCGCTGAGGCTGAGGCTTTTTCCGGGATCAGCGCCCCGTGGATCGGCGCATTCCATGAATCCGCCGGTACGTCATAGACCACAAAATCGCTGTCGAACTGCCAGTAGGCCCAGGCAAAACCGCGCGCCTCGGCCGCCCGCGCTACGGCCGCCGTATAGGCCACGCGTGAGGCCATATCGGCCTTATCATAGGCGCCAAACTCCCCCAAAAGTATTGGGCGGCCATGCGCCTTGGACCACGCCGCCACCTTATCGAAATTGGCCTCAAGCTGATCGCGGTCACCTTTCGTGCCCCAACGCACCCCAAGCTGCGTAAAGGCCGGCGCCCAGGATGCCCCCTGATGGGTAAACTCCATCGGCGTGTAGTAGTGGAAGGTCACGATGATATGCCGGTCATCCTGCGGCAGTTTCAGGTTCGGCAACTGATCGAGACTGTTCCATGACTGCGGCCCGATAATGACATTGCGGGTGGGATTGGTGGCGCGGATGATGGCCAGATTTTCCGCCACCATATCGTTCCACGCCGCATCAACGGCCATGTTTGGTTCATTGAGGATTTCAAAAACAACCTGCGGCGGCGCGTCCTTATAGACTTCCGAAATCTGCGTCCAGAAGGCCTTGAGTTTAACCCGGCAGGCGGGCACATCCTTGGCACATTCATTGAAATTATGCTGATCAAGGATGACGGTCAGGCCGGCATCGAGCGCGCCCTTAACCACCCCATCGAGCGTTTTCAGATAGGCCGGTTTCAGACGGTTATCTGCGCCCATGTGTTCAAAGGCATGCAGGTTGACCCGCACCGTATCAAAGCCACCGTCCTTGATAATCTTGAAATGCTTTTGCTGAAAGCGCGCCTTAGACGGATCGCTCCAGATCGGGTCATAGCCGATGATATTGACGCCCCGGCGCATGGCCTGCGTTTGCGCTTCGGCGGTAAAGCTGGTCGGCTGGGCCATCGCAATGACCGGCGCAAGCAGCGCGCACAGCATCACAAGCAGACCCGATAAGGTCTTGAATTTAAACATAGATCATCCCTGTATTTAATTTTTATGTTTGGTTTTGATATTAACCTATCACAGGATACCGGACGTTCAAAATGAAATGTCAGCGCTGTCAAAACGGCCTGGCGCTCACTCTGCTGACAAAAACCGACAGCACGGCTGCGTACATATCCGCGCATCACGGAGAGACATTATGGAAACGCAAAGCCTGCATCGCGGTCGTCTGATCGACCACATCCAACTGGTCGTCAAAGACCTGCCCGCCAGTCAGCGCTTTTATGAGGCGGTATTGGCCGCTCTCGACATCCCGATGGGCGGCACCGGCGATGACTATTTCTGGGTCGATGAGTTGTTTGTCTCCAGCGCCGACAGCCCCGCCGCCCACGGCCACCTGACCGGCCGCCACCATCTGGCGTTTCAGGCCAAGGATGAGGCCATGGTCAAGGCGTTTTATGAGGCGGCCCTCAACAGCGGCGGCACGGATAATGGTGCTCCCGGTTTACGCCCCTACCACCCCGGTTATTACGCCGCCTTTGTGATCGACCCCGATGACAACAATATCGAAGCCGTCTATCATGGCCCTGCCCGCCGCTCCGCCGACAGCGTGGTGGTTGAGTTTGATGAGTAGCCCTGCCGAATACCACAGCTTTGAAACGCCGGCGCACCTGTCTGACTGGCTGGCCCAGCACCATGCCACAAAGACAGAACTTTGGGTGCGCATGTACAGAAAGAACAGCGGCACGTCGTCAGTGAACTGGGAAGACTGCGTGGTCACCGCGCTGGTCTGGGGCTGGATCGACGGCCAGAGGAAATCACTGGATGAGGTGTCGTTCATCCAACGCCTGTCCCCGCGTCGGCCGAAATCGAACTGGTCACAGAAAAACTGCGACCATGCCGAGCGTCTTATCGCGGAAGGACTTATGCAGCCGTCTGGCCTTGTTCATGTTGAGGCCGCCAAGCAGGACGGACGCTGGGACAAGGCCTATGCCGGGTCGTCTAACTTTGTCATCCCTGACGATTTTCTGGCGGCGCTGGCGGATAATCCGGCGGCCAAGGTAGGGTTTGAGGGCTTAAACCGCACCCATCTGTTTGCTATCTATCACCGCCTGCACACCGCCGCCCGTCCTGAAACCTGCCAAAAGCGCATGGACGATATCATTGCCAAACTGGCTCGTGGCGAGGGGATATCTTAGACGGGGATCATACGCTTGACTGAAATGAGTCTTGAAAAGTCGTGATCGGGGCGGCAGGGCTGTTCACTTTAGCAAAGTTACTCGTCCGCCGGTCACGCAACACGTAACTTCCACCTTGCCTCACTGATAAAAACTCGCCTTAATTCCGCTACATAGGCGATGCAGTGTGCCGGTGTGGAGGTAGAGTTCATGCGTGCGTTTCCCGTTACCCTTGCGATCCTGATGGCAGCCTTAACCGGCAGCGCCTATGCTGACGCCAGCGAAGACGTGGTATCTACCGCCCGCACCCTGCCCGCCGCGACGGAAACACAAAGTTCCCCTGCGCCTGAACCCATCTCCGCGCTGGATGCCACAAAATCCCAGTTTCTGGCCTCGCTCGATGGCACGGCCCAGATAGAGCGCACCTCAGACGATCCGATTGGCTACCGTGACGGGCCGGTGACGCTGGAAGAAAACCCTTATAAGCGCCGCATCCAGACCGAGGTGAGCGTCAGCGTCGGCACCGGCGGTTACCGCAGCGGCTATATCGCCTCACTGATTCCGGTCGGTGAACACGGCACGCTCGGCATCGCCATTGGCAAGACCGATTATGGCAATAACCGCGTCTATGGCTACGGCTACGATCCGTATGGTTACGGTTATGGTGGTTACAGCCCGTATGGCTATGACGGGTACGGTTATGACCCGATAGGTTACGATCCGATTGGCTATGGCGGTTATGGCCATGCAGGCTATCGCGGGGGCTATGGCCATCCGTATGGCTATGCGCGCCGTGGCGGCGAGACCCAGAGCCTGGCGATATCCTACAGCTATGATGCCCGCAAATCCAACCGCAGCCGCGCCGAAGAGGCGTGCGATACCGGTTTTTATGATGGTGACCGCCTGATGGAGCCTTTGTGGGTCAGCCGTGTCCGCGCCCCCAGAACCTGTGAAGTCACCACCACGACGACGGTGCCTTAAGAGCCCCCACCACCACATCTCGCCTTCGGCTCGTGCGGTCCCCCTCCCCAGTAAACTGGGGAGGTATAATAAATTCTTATACTCCCCAGGCGTGCCGGGGGACCGGGCCGCCGGTGCGGGTGGCGCGCCGAAGGCGTGACGGTGGGGGGGCCTCTTACGCGATAAACCCACCGTCGCGGTAGACCTGCTCCAGCACCTGAAGCGGCACAGGGCCGTTGACCAGACCGCGATCGTGGAACGCCTTGATGTCAAATTTGGCCCCCTGATGGGCTTTGGACTTTTCGCGCAGTTCAGCCCATTTGATCTTGCCGACCATATAGCTCAGGGCCTGACCCGGCCAGACGCAATAGCGCTCAACCTCAGTGGTCGCCGCCGATTCCGCATCGCCATTGGTCTCGACAAAATATTTGATCGCCTGCTCGCGCGTCCAGCGCTTGCTGTGCATACCGGTATCGACCACCAGCCGGATCGCCCGGAACAGGGCTGATTGCAGATAGCCGATATAGCCAGTCGGGTCGGTGTCATACATGCCCATTTCGGCCGCCACGAGTTCCGTATACAGCGCCCAGCCTTCGGAATAGGCCGAGAACCCACCGATCCGGCGCAGCATGGGCAGGCCTTGCGCTTCCATCTGGATCGAAATCTGCATGTGGTGGCCGGGCAAGGCTTCGTGATAGGTCAGGGTCGGCAGTGACCACTTCGGCCATTCCTTGGTGTCGCGCAGGTTGATGTAATAGGCGCCGGGGCGTGAACCATCCAGCGTTGGGCGCTGATAATACCCACCTGGTGCCCCCGCCTCGATTTCTTTGGGTACACGCCTGACGGTGACAGCGGTCTTGGGCAGGGTGCCGAACCATTCCGGCAGCTTGGCCTCAACGGCGCGGATCTGGACGTTCAGATCTTCCAGCAGCTTTTCTTTGGCGGCATCGGTATTGTCATAAAGGTATTTGGGGTCGTCGCCCAAAGCCTTCATGCGCTCAGCCACCGTGCCCTTGGTCATGCCGAGCGCCTTAAAGCGCGTGTCAGCCTCAGCGGTCAGTTCGGCGACCATATCCAGACCGATCTTGTGAATCTCATCGGGCGTCAGGGTCGTGGTCGTACCGGCCCGTGCGGCAAAAGTGTAATAAGCCTCACCATCCGGCAAACGCCACACGCCAGCATCATGCACCGCCTGCGGACGCACGGCCTTGACGGCGGCCATTTGCGCGTCCAGCGCCTTGGCGATTGCGCCATCGACGCGTTTGGCCGCCTCACCGGCCCAGTCACCGGCAATGCCCTTGGCCGCGGTCTTGGTAGCCAAAGTTTTGGCCATGGAACTGTCCGCACCTTTAATGGCGCGGATCGCTTCCATCTGACCCAACGCCCGATCGAGCGCAAAGTCAGGCGGGATAATGCCTTTGGCGACATCGGATTTAAAGCGCTCGGTTTCCTGCGCGATCACCACCGCAAAGCCGTCCATGCGGCTCAGGAAGGCTTCCGCGTCGGCCTTGGTCTCAATGGTGTGCTGGTTGTTGAGGAAATCCGGCACCGACCGATAGGAGCCGGTTAACTGGCTGAGCACATAGGGCTGACCGCTGCCCCAGCTTCCAAATTTGAACTTATCATAGCCGGATTTCTGGTTCTCACCGCTCCACAGAACCGTGTCGTAATTGATGCGGTCCATGCCCGACAGCTTGGAACGGTCAATGGCTTTCAGCGATTTGATATACTTATCATTGCGCGCCACATCGCGGACTTCTTCGGCCTCGGAGGCGTCGCCCAGCTTATATTTCAAGGCCGCACGATCACCTTTGTCGAGACCCAAGGAGGTCGCCAAAGTCGGAGAATTATCGACCGCTTCGTTGAAGATGCCATCAAACAGATCATTAAGCGCCTTGACCGTCGCCGGATCGGAGGCGCTTTCCGCCCCGACCTTTAACGGCAGGGCCGCCGCCCCCAGAACCGCGCCCGCACCGGTGAGTAATTGCCGTCTGTCCATGGTCATCTCCCGCTATCTACCTTCCGTGAAAAAGTATTTTGGCTTTAGCCAAAAACTTTGTTCACGAGTTATATGAGTCCCTTATCCTTATAGACCTGCTCCAGCACGGCCAGAGGCACGGCACCGGCGAGCAGGCCCGTATCATGGAAGGTCTTGATGTCGAACTTGGCGCCTTGCTTGGCCTGCATTTTGGCGCGCAGCTCCAGCCACTTGATCTTGCCGACCATGTAACCCAGCGCCTGCCCCGGCCAGACGGCGTAGCGTTCAATCTCCGTCTCGTTCGGGTCACCCAGATTGGTGTCCATAAAGGCCATGGCCTGTTCCCGCGTCCAGCGCTTTTCGTGCATGCCGGTATCGACCACCAGACGGCAGGCGCGGAACAGGGCGTCATGCAGATAACCGATCCGGCCATAAGGGTCGGTTGCGTACATGCCCATGTCGTTGGCCGCGACCTCTTCGGAATAGAGCGCCCAACCTTCGATATAGGCGTTAAAGCCTGAAATCTGGCGCAGCATCGGCAGGTTCTTGTTCTCCTGCTGGATCGAAATCTGCATGTGGTGACCCGGCACCGCCTCGTGATAGGTCAGGGTCGGCAGGGTCCAGCTTGGCACCTCGGCCGTATCGCGCAGATTGATGTAATAGGCCCCCGGACGCGAACCATCCAGCGACGCCGGCCAGTAATAGCCACCGGGCGCCCCAAGCTCCGTCGCCACCGGCACACGGCGCACCGTCACCGGCGATTTGGCATAGACCCCGAAATAGTCAGGGATCTTGGCCTCAACGACCTTAATTTGCGCGTTCAGGTCGTCCAGCAGCTTTTGCTTACCGGCATCCGTGTTGGGATAGATAAACTTCGGGTCCTTGGCCATGGCTTTCAGGCGCTCACCCGTCGTGCCCCCAGTCATGCCGAGCGGGCGCATAATCCGGTCAATTTCAGCGTTGATTTCCTTGACCTTATCCAGCCCGATCTTATGGATTTCATCCGGCGTCATGTCGGTCGAAGTGCCGCTGCGGGCGCCAAAGACGTAATAGGCCTCACCGTTTGGAATATGCCATACGCCCGCATCATGGGTCGCCTTGGGCAGGGTCGCCTCAAGCGCCGCGATCTGGCGATCCAGAGCCGCCACGACCTCGGTTTCATAGGCCTTGGTGGCCGCCGTTTGCCAGTCACCGGCAATGGCTTTTTCCTTGGTACGGCGGGTGATCGAGGTCACCAGCGTCGAATCGGCGGCCTTGGTGTCGCGCTGGCCTTTCAGTTGCGTGATCGCCTTTTGCAGAGCGAAATCCGGGGCAATCACGCCCTTGGCGACATCGGCTTTAAAGCGCGCGGTTTCCTGATCGAGCAGGGTCGCATAGCCGCTCAGGCGCGACATATAGGCGTCGGCATCGGCCTTGGTTTCAATGCTGTGCTGGCTGTCAAGGAAATCCGGCAGGCTCTGATAGCTGCCGGTCAGTTGGGTGATGGCATAGGGGGCCGGATAACCGGGCGCACCAAAATCGAACGCTTTATAGCCGCTCAGCGTGTTGGAATAGTCCCACAGAACCGTGTCGTAATTGATCCGGTCCATGCCGGTAAGCTTAGAGCGATCAACCTTTTTGATAGCCGCGATCGACTTTTCAAGGAAGGCCTGGCCCCGGGCGCGCTCAGCGGGCGTTGACGGATCAAGCTTGGCCTTTAGCGGTGCCAGTTCACCCTTATCGAGGCCCAGCCCCGTCGCCGTCATTGGCGAATTGGCGACCAGTTCCTTGAAGATGGATTCAAATGTCGCATTAAGTTGAGCCGCCGGGGTTGTGGCAGACTGTGCTGCGCCCCCCAGAGCTGTCGCCCCCACCAAAGCCCCTGCCCCCATCAGTACCGAACGCCGATCGACCATGTCACTCACTCCGTCATTAATCTGTTGCGGGGGAGCCTATGACCATGTGTTTACATTCGCAACGGTTTTGCGACGGGCCAAGATGAAATTGTCGTAATGTTTAACCGGCGCATAAAAAAGCCGCCGCCCTGATCAAACAGAGCGGCGGTAAAGTCATGGCACCAGGAGGACTAGTCTTGGAACCAATCTCGGGGAGGAGATTTAGGGTTGGTTAGCGCTTAATTGTCATGCCGACGAAGAAGCGCCGGCCAGAATAACCGGTATTGATCAGGCGGATATCGCCCGCCCAAGTCGACTCGTCCTCTTCGGTCAGGTTCTTACCTTCCGCAAAGAATGACAGGCCTTCCGGACCCGGCTTCCAGGTGATCTTACCGTCCAGATAGCCGGTTGGGTCCTTAAAGATCGGGTTGAGCGAAACATCCGCCGCCGTCACCAGATATTCAGAGCGATAGTTATAGGCCAGACGGGCATTGATCGGACCCTTATCGTACCAGAAGGTCAGGTTATAGCTGTCAGACGACAGGCCCGGATAGGGCAATTCAGAACCATCAAGCTGGCTGTAGACGCCAACATCCTTGGCTTCCTGATAGGTGTAGTTGGCATCGGCGCCAAAGCCCGACAGCCAGCCCGGCAGGAATGTGAAGGCCGTTTTCGCCGTCAGTTCAAGGCCCGAAATCTTGGCCCCTGAACCGTTGACATAGGTGTTGTAATCGTAAATCACGCCATCACCGAACACATCCGTAGGCCCAAGGCTGGTGCGCGAGGAGATGTAGAACGAGCGGATATTCTTATGGAAGAAGCCAGCCGAAAGCTGAGTATCGCGGTTCGGATACCACTCGAACGACAGGTCGAACTGATCGGCACGATAAGGCTTCAGGCCCGGATTACCGGCATTACAGCTATCGAGCGCCCCCGGATCGCTAACGTCATTAGAATAGTTGATGGTGCAGTCGATGCTCGGTTGCAGGAAGTTGACCAAGGGCCGCGCCATCAGCTTGGCGAAACCGGCGCGCACGCTCAGCTCATTGTCGATCAGCCAGGTATTGATGTTAAAGCTCGGCAACCAGACCGTATAGTCCTTGGTCATAGAGGTCAGGGTGTTGGACACTATGCCAGTGGTAGCGGTGCCATTAACGTCGCGGGTTTCGCGGCGGGTGTTCTGGCCTGTGGCTGTGGTTTCGGTGTGGACGCGGCGAACGCCGAAGTTACCGTCAACTTCATAACCAAAAGCCGGGAAGGCATAGTCAAAACGGACGTACTGGGCGTCGGTCTTTTCCTGAATGTTGTATGGGATCTGGTCGTAAGGCTTACCGTCGCTGCCAGTGGTCGTATAGAGGTTATCCAGATTGAAATGCGACGTATCCAGATACTGAGCCACGCCGTTAAAGGTCGGGTAGAGCCAGTCTGTCGGCAGACCACCGCCGCCATAATAGAACGAAGACGGCAGCGGCGTCATAGCGCCCGCAAAAATCTGGTTCGAGAAGCCGCGTGACCAGGTTTCGGTGGTGTTCCAGAAGTTGGTTTCATACGGATTGCCGTACACAGCTTCGGTCTGATCGGCGGTGGCTCCGTTAGACACCAGCGCTGTGGAATTGACCGAGTTGGCGTAGATCACGGTATTGTCGAGCACGCTGCCCAGATTTGCCCCGGCATCAACGATAAAGCCGCCGTAACCATAGCCCGACGTTGTGGCGTCGGTCATGCGGCCACCAAACTTAACGGCTTTCAGGAACGGCAGGTCAGCGCGATATTCGAAATCGAGCTTATACTGATCTTCGCTGTTTGCCGATTGCGACGGACGATACTGAATCTGCCACTGGCTGACCGCGCTGGCATCAGACGGGCTGTAGCCATCAGCAAACGTAAAGATGGGCGCAGAACCGTTAGGGTCGATAGTGACCTTCAGGCCCGGCGTGTTGTAACTCACGCTGACATTGTTGGTTTCGCTCAGGGTCTCGGTTTCGCCATTGCCGCCCTGGAACTTCACCGTCCAGCGCTCACCATTGTAGTTGAAACCGTAAGAGACGTATTCCGAGCTCGACTCGTACTGGAAATCGCGCGAGGAAACGCTAAAGGCATTGTTGCCGCCGCGACCCGTCGTCCCAAGGCAGTTACCGACGACATATTCAGTGACGTTGTGGTTTTCATCAACCACCACACCCGGTACGGCCCCAGCATTGGCGACGGTTACGTTACAGGCCGAACCATAGTTCAAACGGTTCAGAGCCGTGAAATCTGTGCCATAGTTGATGTCGTTAAGCACCTGAGTACGCTTGTTCTTCTGATAGGTGACAAAGGCATCCATCTGATCATTGAACTTATATTGCGCCGTAAACTCACCCGAAGAGCGGTTATCATCACGGGTCCAGACCCGGTAGCGCGGCACGCGCGGCTGATAATCATACCACTGGCTTTCGCACGCTGTGCGGGCCTGAGTGGCGGTCAGGGTACCAACGGCGGCGATGCTGGCGCAGCTTGCCTCAGTTTGGAAGCCAGAGATGTAGTCACTGACGTCGTTGCCGTAGGTCTGGTTGAAATAGCTGACCGTCTTTTCGTCGGAATTATCGAAATCCGCCAGGCGCGCCCACGAATGGTCGTCATAATAGTCGCCGCGGGTGACGACCTTATCAAAGTTGAGACTGCCCATCAGGCCAAGCTTGCCATCAAACAACTGGGTCGCGCCAAACAAGCTGGTGCGCGGCTTCCAGCCATCCATGGTATCCAGATTTTGCGCTGACGCCGTGATCGAGAAAGTCGGCTTTTTGAAATCCAGTGGCTTACGGGTCTGGACGCTGACCGTACCACCGATGCCGCCTTCGGTCATATCAGCCGTGAAGCCCTTGAACACGTCGATCGACTTGACCATTTCCGACGGCAGTTCGCGGAAGTCGTTGGAACGGCCACCGCCGCCATAGACGTTAAGGTTGCCCGCCGTCGACAGCACGCTCATGCCGTTGATTTCGATGCGGTTCAGGTCGGGCTCAACGCCGCGGATCGAGACGGCACTGCCCTCGCCCATATCACGCGACAACTGCACGCCCGTAACACGGCCCAGCGCTTCACCGACGTTTTTGTCGGGAAACTGACCGATATCTTCGGCGACGATCGAATCCGACACCGTGCCCGCGCGCTTCTTACGGTTCATAGCCGACTGAAGGCTGGAGCGCGTGCCGACAACGACGACTTCCTGCACCTGATCGTCAACCGCTTCCGATATGGTCTGCGCGGCCGGGGCAGCCTCCTGAGCCATGGCGACGCCGGAAGCCGACATGACGGCCACCGCGACCATGGCGGTGCTCAGGTTCAGGCTGCGGCGCAGACGCGCGCCAAATGTGTGCGTGATACGGGAAGTCATAGCTATTGCGGGCTCCTGGCGTAGTGGTGTTGCCGACGCGTTTATCGCGCCGATCTGGTGCTTTAAGACTGACCCGGAAGCGTGCCAGAGCGCCCAAACCGCGCCCTCAACCCCATCGCCCGACATGCCGTCCGTTGAGGACACCATGGCCGAACCTTCTCCCGTGCATGATCTTTTGTGATCGTTTTATCAATCTTATCTCATTCCATCATTAACAATCAATTACGAGCAGTCAAGCTGTTTTGACAAAATTGTAAATACTTAGGTCAATTTTGACATAACAAAGATATCAAATTTTAAGCACATAACAACACAGACACACAATCGCCATATTTTAGCCACCACAATTACTAACATTACACATAAACAATACTGAAAAATGTATCCAATATTTGCGTCAAAATCCAAACAAAATTGAAACATAGCGCAATCAATACTAATTCTTACGACAATATAAGCTTTCAATTTTACTTATAAAAATCATGATAGATTATTATTTTTTATTATTGAACAGAAAATTACCTGTGAAATCATAAAGTCAACTTCAATCACGCCGACAAAATAGTGTCAGCCGCAACTACACCCCCGACCCCGCGAAATCAGGGTCGCTGCAATATCTTTCAATTGTGTCCGCTAAAATTCGCCCAGAACGCCTTTAGGCGACAATCAGCCCTGCCGCACTTCGTGGGGATTGAAGGCCTTGAGCGCCTTATTCACCAGATCAAGATGGTGATAACACACCACCCACGCCGCAGATTCGGCCTGAAGCCGCGGATAATCGGGCGGCGCGTCGGAACCCGCCGGCATGTTCAGTGGGTCGCCCTCAGCCATGTGGCGCAGGATATCCGCCATAGTCTCAACCCGCACGATCAGGCTTTCCGGCACAGGCCCGCCGCTTTCACGCAGCACATAGTTCAGGTTATCGGCAAACAGCACACTGGCCGCATAAAGCCGGATTGCATGGCGGTCGTAACGGGCGGCGATATCGCGCACCTCCGCCGCCATGAACCGTCCGCGCAGGGACCATTTGGCGTCATCGCGGGCATTGGAGATCGAGCTGTTCATGCTGACGATGCTGCGGTGCGCGTCCGACAGCCCGATCAGGGCCGCTTCGGAGCGCGACGGCTGCTGATGGCGCAGCGCCTCCGCGCAGCCTTCCATGCCGTCGGCCAGACTGCTCAACAGCTCCCGCGCCGCCCCGTCAATCGTGCGCAACGGGTCGGGTGTGATCAGGATCTGACTGAACAGCAGCCCGACCCCGGCCCCCAGAATGACATCCAGCATCCGCGCTTCACCGGCCGTTTCCGGCCCGATGGCGATGACCAGTAGCGCCGATGTCCCCGCCTGTATCGGCACCACAACCGGCAGCCCATAACTTGACGCGACAATCATGGCCAGAAATGGCGCCAGCGCAAACTGCACCAGCCGCCAGTCCGGCGGCAGCCACAGCACGGTTTCCCCGACCACAATACCGGTGAATACGCCGACCAGAATCCCCACCGCCTGCCGCGAATGGCTGGGCAGACCGGGGGCGAGGCAAATTATGGCACTGATGGCCGCAAACAACGGCATTTCATGGCCGAACAGATGCCGGGCCAGAAACCACGTCACTACCGCCGCGATCGATGAGGCCAGGGCATCGCGCCACACCCTCTGCCAGCGCCCGACCACGCGCCCGGATACCCGGCGCCAGATTTTCGGCGTCAGTCGTACCGCCAGTTTCGGATATGAGCTTAACTTCACGCCTACGCCTCATAAGGATCGGACCGCCGCTCAGATCATCACCCGCGTCCATAAAATGCAATAAGATTTGAGACCTTTGTTTCTGCGCAGCCGTGCTATTACCAACCTCATAGAGCCGCGGGCAAACCGTGACCAAGTGTGCGTAACGTAAAACTATAGAGTGTGTGTCATGCCTAAAGGGATTTTGCTGGGCTTTTTGGCCTTTGCGTCGTTTGCCATTTCCGACGCCTTTATCAAATCCATTCACGGTGCCCTGCCCGCCTATCAGCTTGGGTTTTTCAGTGCGGCGTTTTCCGTGCTGTTGCTGCCGTTTGTGTGGAAGCGCGGCACGGTGGCGGTTGATCTGGTGCGCCCAAAGCGACCGGGTCTGTGGGTGTTGCGCGGCATATTGTCGGTCATCAATATCCTGACCAGCGTGCTGGCCTTCACCCACCTGAGTATGGCCGAAGCCTTTGCCCTGATCTTCCTCATGCCGCTGGCCGTCACGGCCATGTCGGTGTGGTTCCTCAATGAGAAAGTCACGGTGAGCGGCTGGGCAGCCATAAGTTTAGGATTCATCGGTGTGTTGGTGGTCTTAAGGCCAGGGTTTCGTGAGATTGAGATTGGCCATATCGCAGCCCTCACCTGCGGATTTACCGGCGCGGGTTTGTCAGTGCTGTTGCGCAAAGTCGGCCAGACCGAAAAGCCGATCAGCCTGTTTGGTGCCGGTCAGTTGTTTCCGCTGGTGATTTTTGCGCTTTTGATGATCCCCGGTTTTGTGCCGCCAACGCCGATGCAGTGGGTTGCGATTGCCTTTTACGCCACCCTGTCGGCGGGCGGGAATATGCTGCTGATGTTCGCGTCACGCCTGTCGCCCGCCAGCCAGATCGCCCCCACCCAGTACTCACAAATGCTGTGGGGCCTAGGGCTGGGCTATGTCTTTTTTCACGACCGCATCGACCTGATCACCCTTCTGGGGGTTGTCCTGATCGTCGGCGCAGGTCTGTGGCTGTTTCTGCCAAAGCGCTCTAAATCCGTTAAGGCGTGAAACCCCTCCACCTTGAAACTCGACGATCCACCTGCCCCCCTATCCCGCCCCAAATCGTCAAACTGTGCAGTCAGAGCAAATTTGTCATTTTTGTAAGCTAGTTGGCCAAACAGATGCTAGTTCATTGAAGCCCAAAACATACAGCCGTCCAATATAACCAATGATCCATTTCAGACATCGCAGTTCTTGATGTGAGCTTAAGGCTCAAGCATGAGGTAAAATGAGACCAATGCATATCAAAAGGTTCCGAAGCTCCTTGATTTGCGCGGCAGCCTGATGGGCCGCCGCCAGATCAATTCGCGAGGCCACTTTTTGGGCGGTCATAGCTTTCTGATACTCGGGCCAAAACTCGTGCAAATGCGCCATGGCATCGTTAGCGGTCAGCGGTTGTTTATTCGCACCTACAAAGTGTTTCGCCAGCAGTCCTTCGTGGCAAGGCTTCTGCCAGATCACCGTTATACCCAATTTTTGTTCTAGGGCGGCTGCTTTCGAAGCATTTTCCACACTCAGACTTAGTTGATCGGTGTCAAGGAGAGCAAACTTTGCTTCGAACTGGCTACGCTGGAGCAGTCGGGGTAATTTGCGTTCTGCCGTTTCCAATCGCTTTAAGGCATCTCCCCCGCCAAGAAGTTCCGCGTGTAAGTGAACGTGCAGGCCAGCATCATCACATAACCTCTGAAGAACCTGCACGTACGACTGCTCAGACTCCCCTTCGCATCCCACGAAAAAGCGCTTACGCGGTGGAATGTGACCACGGCGCGTCTTCATCCGATCATAGGCACACCACCATACGCCCCTCCCAGATACTTCTTATAAAGGTTATCGTCCCGCCGCACAGACTTCATATCCATGAGGCTGAACACGGTGGTTCGACCCATCCTGTTCTTTTCGGCAATAACGACCTCTTCCTTGGCGAGTTCCTCCAGCAGGGTCGCTGAATGACAACTAAGCCAGAGTTGACCATCCAAAGGGTTGCGATCGGACTGATCGTAGAACCAGCGTAGCAGTTCCGGTAGAAGCAAAGGATGTATAAGCGTGTCAAATTCATCGATAAGAGCGATACCACCCCGTTCGAGAGTTAGTGCCAGTATGGGAAACAACCGGATAAATGCGTGTGTACCCTGACTTTCCAGGGCCCAAGGCATCTCTTGGTGCAAACCGCTATGTTTGAACATAGGTTGAGGGCCACTGGGGGAGTCAACAAAGCGCAGTTCCTCCACACCGACGTCAATTCGGCTTAGGTCGCGGTTTAAGCTTGTCAGGAGGTTAGGGTTCTCGGCAAGAAATCTGATGAGAAACCCGTCGTTCGCGGGAGAATGATTCCCCAAGAGGTTTCCGAGGACACGTTGCGCCAGATCCACATAGAGCATAGCCGTAGGGTGTTTAAAATAGGCGAAGCCGGCAATAACGGATTCCGTCGGCCGTAATGTCGTCAAGAGGTGGCTGTAGCCGGAAATCTTGAAGCTGGTCGAACCGAGTACTTCCCCAGAGACCTCTCGTTCAAAGACGCGCTGCCATTTACCTTTGCCAAGTGGCCTTTGGCGAATAGCTTCGGTTAGAACACGAGTAAATACGCCATCCTTGACTTCGATTTCCAATTCATAGCGCCAGGTGCCGAAGACGACCCGTACACCTTCTCTGTTGTCGGCGTCGATCGACTGGCTGTAATCCATGATGCCGCCAAGTTCCATGGCGAAACGGATTGGTCTGTTCATAGACTCTTCGTCGTTGAACCGCTCTAGTGGTGACACAAATGCCTTTGCTTGCGCGCTGTCGCGAATGAAGGCTGCAATGAATTGCAGGGCTTTTAGAATAGTCGTCTTGCCCGACGCGTTTGCGCCATAGATCGCCACAATTTTGGGCGCTCGAATATCGCTACCCTCGAAAATCGGGGCATACCGACTATCAGGGTCGGAAACATTTGTGGGAATAGACAGATCAATGACCTGACGATCCCGGATCGAAAAAAAGTTTTCGATCTCTAATCGATATAACATAACAAAATCTCATCATCGCGTAATCCAAAAAATCACATATTTTCGTCAAAATGTCAACAATGAGAGCAAATTTATGAGGTCATAGCGTCACTTTTCGGAAAGAGCCACCTTCTATCAAGGTTTGGGACACCACCTTTGTGGTTAAACACCGACTATTAGATTGCATAGCGAGCGCGCCAGAATTGACTGCCTCGGCAGCAATTGGACACCCGCCGACACCTCCTAAAATCACAAAAAAAGCCCCCGCGATTAATCACGGGGACTTTTTCAATTCTTAAAGGGGGCACATGGGGGAAAGTCTTTCCCCCATGACTACGTTTTAGTCCGCCTTCACGCGCTTCTTGCGGAACGAAGGGTTCAGCTCGCGCTTGCGCAGACGGATGTTGAGCGGTGTGACTTCCACCAGCTCATCGTCTTCGATATAGGCAATCGCCTGCTCCAGCGTCGGGCGGCGTGGCGGCGTCAGGCGGATAGCTTCATCCTTACCCGAAGCGCGCACGTTGGTGAGCTGCTTGGCCTTCATCGGGTTGACATCGAGATCGTCCGAACGGGCGTTTTCCCCGATGATCATGCCCTGATAGGTCTTTTCGCCCGCACCCACAAACATGGTGCCGCGGTCTTCGAGGTTCCACAGCGCAAAGGCCGCCGTTTCGCCGTCACCGTTGGAGACCAGCACGCCCTTACGGTTCTGGTCGATGATGCCCTTGTACGGCTCATAGTGCGAGAACACGCGGTTCAGCACGCCCGACCCGCGCGTATCGGTCAGGAACTCGCCCTGATAACCGATCAGCGAGCGCGATGGCGACTTGAGCTGGATGCGGGTCTTGCCACCACCGGACGGGCCCATGTCCTTAAGCTCAGCCTTACGGGCCGACAGCTTTTCGATAACGATGCCGGAGAACTCATCGTCCACGTCGATCATGACGTCTTCGATCGGCTCCATGCGTTCGCCGGTTTCTTCGTTGATCTGATAGACCACGCGCGGACGCGAAATCGCGACTTCAAAGCCTTCGCGGCGCATGTTTTCAATCAGAACGCCCAGTTGAAGTTCACCACGACCGGCAACTTCGTAAGCGTCTTTTTCAGCCGTTTCGGTCACGCGGATCGCCACGTTGGACTCGGCTTCTTTCAGCAGGCGGTCACGGATCACGCGCGACTGCACCTTGGAGCCTTCACGGCCGGCCAGAGGCGAATCGTTGACGGATACGGTCATCGAGATGGTCGGCGGATCGATCGGCTGTGCCGGCAGCGCTTCATTCAGCGACATATCGCACAGGGTATCGGCCACGGTCGCCTTGGACAAACCGGCAATCGCGCAGATGTCACCGGCTTCGGTGCCTTCGTCGATCGGCTGACGCTTCAGACCGCGGAACGCCAGAACCTTGGTGATCCGGCCGCGCTCGATTTCAACGCCGTCACGGTTCAAAGCTTTGATGGCCAGACCGGCAACGGCCTTACCCGCCGCAATACGGCCGGTAAGGATGCGGCCCAGGAACGGATCGGATTCGATCAGAACGCTCAGCATCTGGAACGGCTCATCCACGCGCGATTGCGCGGCGGGTGGCGGGACGTGATCCACGATCAGGTCAAACAGCGGCGCCAGCGTTTCCGACGGCTCCTTCATATCCATAGTCGCCCAACCGGCCTTACCCGACGCATAGATGTGCGGGAAGTCGAGTTGCTCTTCGGTCGCACCCATGATGGCAAACAGGTCGAACGCTTCGTTATGCACGCGGTCAGGATCGGCGTGCGGGCGGTCAACCTTATTGATGCACAGGATCGGACGCAGGCCGAGTTTCAGCGCCTTACCCAGCACGAACTTGGTCTGCGGCATGACGCCTTCTTCGGCGTCCACCAGGATCACACAGCCGTCCACCATGCCCAGGATACGCTCAACTTCGCCGCCGAAGTCAGCGTGGCCCGGCGTGTCGATGATGTTGATGCGCGTCTCACCGGCCTTACCGTTCCACAGAACGGAGGTACATTTGGCAAGGATGGTGATGCCGCGTTCGCGTTCCTGGTCGTTAGAGTCCATGGCGCGCTCAACCGTCGCCTCATTGGCCCGGAAGACGCCGGACTGTGCCAGCAGCGCATCCACCAGCGTCGTCTTGCCGTGGTCAACGTGAGCGATAATCGCGATATTTCTTAAGTTCATAAAAGGCCTTTAAACGCACAAAAGCCTCTCAGGCATCAGAGAGGCTGCGGGGTTGGGGCGCACCCCCAAACGGGTAAAAGATGCGCGTCAAATCGTGAGCCCGCTTAAGAGATATGGTCCCGGCACCGGCTCAGAATGTCTGAATCGCGCGCTGTATAACCGAAACTGAGCGCCAGCGCCACCCCCGCCTGTGCATATTTTTTCGCGGGTGCAGCGTGGATGGGGTGTTGAGACGGTAAGAAAAGGTTCGCAAGAGGCAAGCCCCCTGCACCCGGTATGTTTGATCAAAGGTCGAAAAGATTACACAACAGCGACCACAACCAAAACTTGTTCCATCTTGAGACATATGATTAGTTTAGCTTAAAATACAGGAGATGCCCGTTGACTTCTAAACCTACTGCTTCGATCTCAAAATTAACTTTTTCAAGCGGACAAAGTTTTGACTTATCTCCAAGCGAGAAAATTATACTTGTTGGTGCAAATAACAGCGGAAAATCTCAATCCTTAAGAGAGATAATATCGATTGCGCATCAAGGCGAGAAATTCCGACCAATTGTAATTTCAAACATGGAAATCAACAAAAATGGAACAAAGGAAGATCTAAAACAATTTTTAGAAACTAATGGAGATTATTATAACGGAAAATATAGATTTAAAAGCTGGCAAATCAACTCTGAACAAATAGCATTTTGGTCTAATAAATATTTACAACATGATTTATTATATGGCTACATTAAAAATATAGCGGCAAACGACAGATTAACAATATGCAATCAACAAAACAGTATTTCTCCAGACGAGCAAAAATCAAAACCGCAACACGTCCTTTATGATGATCAGCATTTGATGTCCAAGGTGAGTGGTTTATTTCGCAAAGCCTTTGGAAAAGAGATTATGTTTGACTTTAGAGGAGGGAATAAGCTCCCTATTCATGTTGGTGAACTACCGGCTTCCCAAATATTAGATCGTGTGAGTAACGAATACGTTGATTTAGTTCGCCAAAACCCTCTGTTAGATCAACAAGGAGACGGTATGAAAAGTTATGCCGGTATCCTTTTGAAGCAGTCGTCACAGACTTAGATATCACATTAATTGATGAGCCAGAGGCTTTTTTGCACCCCCCTCAAATGCGCCGCTTAGGCGAAACATTGGCCGCTGAGGTAAAGGGGCAGTTACTCGTTGCAACGCATAGCAGTGACATTTTACGCGGATTTCTTGAAGGCACAAAAGGAAACGTACGAATTCTTAGAATCCGTAGAGAAGGAGACAAAAATTTTGTACAAGAAGCACCAGCAGCTACGATCCAAGAATTATGGGAAAAGCCAGAATTGCGTTATTCCAATGCTCTTGAAGGCATATTCCATGAACAAACTATAATATGTGAGGACGATAGCGACTGTAGATTGATAAATTCTGTCGCTGATTACTTGTCCAGCATCTCCACGGAACAGTGGCAAGACACCGCTTATGTCCCAACCGGAGGGAAACATGGTGTAGCCAAAATTGCCGGAGTTCTTCGTCAAATCGGTGTGCCCGTCAAAGCAATATTAGACCTAGACTTTCTTTCTGAATCCTCTTTGGTAAGGACTACAGTTGAAGCTTTTGGCGGAAACTGGGATGAAATTAACCCGCTGTGGTCTCGCTTAGATGCTGCTGTAAGAAGAGGGAAAAAGCCAAAATCTAATAGTGAGATCAAGAAAGAAATTATTGATTTATTGGGTAATTCATCAGAAGAAAATTTACCCAAAGGCGAAATAACTGAAGCCATGAAACAGGGGGCAGCATGGTATGAGGTTAAAAAATTCGGCAAGGCTGGAGTTCCAAAAGGTAAAGCGCAATCTGATTTCAACGAGTTAATAGAGTCCCTTGAAAAGATTGGAATATATTTAGTTCCAGTAGGTGAAATCGAAAATTTTTGCCCCGAAATTGGCAATCATGGGCCAAAATTTGTGATGAAGTTACTGTCTGATGTTCCGTTGTATGATGAGAAGCTTGGAGATCTTCGGACTTTTGTAGAGAGGGTTCACAAAGGGCCCCACAACAAATTGAGCGCATAAACTCAACCTCTACACTTCCTCCTCCCCATCGCAGATGGGGAGGTGGCAGACCGCCAAAGGCGGGATGACGGAGGGGGACAGCGCCACCCTGATTTCCACCCACCATCCTTAGTTTGCGTGATGCCTTAAAGCCGGTGCAGACCACCTCGTCTCAGCCGTCCCCCTCCGTCGCGGGCTTCGCCGCGCCACCTCCCCGCGCAAGCGTAGGGAGGAGTAGACATGCCCGTTTGCCATAACCCGCCTGATCCGCTAAACTTCTCCCCATGAAACCGTCCGAAGCCCTTGATGCCAAACGTGTTCAACTGCGCGGCCTTGTCAGCCGTTACGGCCTGTCGCGCCCGCGCGTGTTCGGCTCGGTGCTGACGGGCACTGACACACCCTTGAGCGATCTGGATTTACTGGTTGACCCGTCCGAGACGACCACACTGTTTACGCTGGCTAAGCTACAGGACGAAGCCGAAGCCCTGCTGGGGTTCAATGTCTCTGTCCTTACGCCCGACGCCCTGCCCGCATCCTTTCGCGCCAGGGTCTTGCGTGAGGCTAAGGCCCTTTGAGCAAACCTGAACGCACCTACGGCTATATTGGCCACATGATTGAGGCGATTGACCGCGCTTTGATCTACACCGCCCCTTTCGACACCGCCGCAGCCTTCGGCCAAAATTCGCAGGCGCTGGACGCCGTGATCCGTACCATAGAAATTCTGGGGGAAGCGGCGAACAAGATCAGCCAGCATGACCCTGATTTCATAAGCGCCCATCCTGACATCCCGTGGAAGTCCATGCGCACCATGCGTAATAAGATGATCCACGACTATTTCTCGGTTGATCCTATGGTCGTGTGGCAAACCGTCAAAACCGACCTGCCGTCCTTGCGCGACAGACTGAACGCCCTTTTGACGTAACTTATCCCCTCACGTCGCAATTCCCCCATGCTTAGGGGATGACATCCGACCCGCACACAGCTGAACGCTACACGCCGCAAGAGCGGCGCGCGCGGCTGCGGGCCTTTGCCGACCGGATGCTGGGGCACCTCGAAGACTTAGCCCCGCCGCAGGACTTAACCGAGCTTGAGCGCACCGTGCGCGTGGGCCTGTTGATCGAGCGGCTCTATGCCCGCGTCGATATAGCTGAATGCCGCGCGCCCCCGCCGCCGCTCACCCCTGAACAAGAAGCGGCCGAGGCGGCCGAGGCCGCGCAAAGACGGGCCGAACACCACGCCTACTGGGTGGACCGCGTCAACGGTTTGCGGCTGATGCGTGAAGCGGAGGAAGCCAAAACCACTCAGCCCGCGCCCGAACCCAAACCCGTGCCGGTTTCGGCACCCCCTGTTTATACTGACTGGACACAGGATTTTGAAGGCTACGGCGACGAAGACGACGACCTGATCGATGACCTGTCCGATGAGGTCATGGCCCCTGCCTCCAAACCTGAGCCGCCCTTAGCGCGGGTTATCGACCCTCAAAACCCTCTGTGCGCGCCGGTTCAGTATTGGCGCCCTCCGGAACGACCGGATTACGACGGCGGTTAAGTAAGAACCCCCACCACCACATCTCATTGCCTAACGGCAATTTCGTGCGGCCCCCCTCCCCGGCAAGCCAGGGAGGTACAAAAGGGAGGTGGTCGGGACTCTTTACCTTCCCTTACCCAAACAACTTCAATGCCGTCTGTGCGACCAGTTCGCCCTGATGACGCGCGCCCACAAGCTCGTTCTCCGACGGCTGACGTGACCCGTCGCCGCCGGCAATCGTCGTGGCGCCGTAAGGTGAGCCGCCGGTGATTTCATCCAAACGCATCTGCCCCTGAAAGCTGTAGGGCAGCCCCACGATCACCATCCCGAAATGCAGCAGGTTGGTGATGATCGAAAACAGCGTCGTCTCCTGCCCGCCGTGCTGCGTGGCGGTTGAGGTAAACGCAGCCCCGACCTTACCATTGAGCGCGCCCTTGGCCCACAGCCCGCCCGCCTGATCCAGAAACGCCGCCATCTGCGACGTGATCCGCCCAAAGCGCGTGCCGGTGCCAACAATGATCGCATCATAATCCGCCAGTTCATTGATGGTCGCAATCGGTGCTGCCTGATCCAGCTTAAAGTGCGCGGCCTTAGCCACCTCTAACGGGGCCGTTTCCGGCACGCGCTTGATATCGACCGTGGCCCCGGCCTTGCGGGCCCCTTCGGCGATCGCACCCGCCATGGTTTCAATATGGCCGTAGGACGAATAATAAAGTACCAATATCTTGGCCATGTAAATCTCCTGCTGTAGGGTCTGAAAATCGCCTCGACATTAGGATCAACAGGTGGTTTAGCGTAGTGACAATTGCGTGATTTTTAGACCCATGAAGTGCCCGACCCCAGCATGAAACCGCCCCCTAACCGCCCCCTGAGTGATGCCGAAATCAAGGCCCTGCCCGGCCGGATGGCGGATATGATCGACCTTAAGCGCGTGCGGCTAATCAATGCCCGCCACCCGGTCGGCTGGCTGGCGCGCTATATCCTGGGTCACCGCCATGTCATTGTGGTGCGCGGGTCGAACATCTACTGGCCGCGCCTGCCCGAAGATCTGTCGGCAAAGCCTGAACTGATCGGGCTTTTGGCCCATGAACTGACCCATGTATGGCAGTACCAAAGGGGCATGAACATCTTTAAGTACATGTTCCGTGAACGCGGGCGCTATAAGTATAAGCTCCTCCCCGATCAGCCGTTCAAGAAATATGGCTATGAGCAGCAGGCCGCGATGGTCGAAGACTGGGCGCGCCTGAACCACCGCTGCATGGCCCGCTATAATCACAGATGCTCAGTCCGGGATTTGTCGGTTCTGGTACCGTTTGCGGATGATAGCGAACCGTTGATGCCGATCGTGATGGCCGTGCCCGACCCTGCGTCGGCGGCACCCAAAGCGCCTACTAAAAAGAAAACGCCGAAACCTAAAACAGACGCGAAAACCACATCGACTAAAAAAGTGCAGGCTAAAAAAGCGGCCGCTAAATCCGCAAAACCCAAGGCCCGCGCGAAAAAGCCGTCTGCGTCATCGGGAGCCAGCAATGCCTGATCCTGTCGATAACAGCCCGGCCCTGTGGGCTGAGGCGCTCAACTGGCCGCAGCCGGACGGCAACAAATATGATCGTGGCCATGCGGTCGTGCTGGGTGGGCCGATGGCGGCGACGGGTGCCGCGCGGCTGTCGGCCCGGTCGGCACTTAGGGCGGGCGCGGGGCTGGTCAGCATCGCCTGCGATCCGTCGGCCCTGATGGTCTATTCCGTGGCGTGTGAGGCCGTCATGACCAAGCGGGTCAAGGACGCGGAGGCGTTTGCCGAATTGATCAGCGATCCGCGCATAACCGGCGTGCTGATCGGCCCTGCGGCGGGGGTCACTGACCGGACACGGGCGATGGTGCTGGCCGCGTTACAGGCCGGGAAACCGTGCGTGTTGGATGCCGATGCGTTGAGCGTGTTTGAAGGCGCACCCGATACCCTGTTTGAGGCCATCACTGCCCCCACCATCCTGACGCCGCATGAGGGCGAGTTCGCCCGCCTGTTTGGCAAGGTCACCTACCGCGAAGCTGACGCCGTGGCCGCAGCCCGCAAAAGCGGTGCGGTGGTTGTGCTCAAAGGCCGCGACACGGTGATTGCCGCACCGGACGGCCGGGTGGCTATCAACCGCAATGCCTCGGAATGGCTGGCGACCGCAGGCTCAGGTGACGTGCTGGCCGGACTGTGCGTCAGCTTGCTGGCCCAAGGGATGACGGCGTTTGACGCCGCCTGTGCCGCCTGCTGGATGCATGCCGAAGCCGCCTATCTGTTCGGCCCCGGCCTTATCGCCGAAGACCTGCCCGATCAGCTACCCCGCGTCTGGCAGGGCCTGTCGCTTGGCCACAACGGCTTCAATGTGCACGGGTAGATAAGGTAATTTATACTCCCCCGGCGTGCCGGGGGAGGTGGCAGCCCGAAGGGCTGACGGAGGGGGGAGCCGCCAGTCAAAGAAGAGCCCCCACCACCATCCGGCTACGCCGGACGGTCCCCCTCCCCGGCAAGCCAGGGAGGTATAAAACGTAAACAACGGCTAAATCGCGCACACCACGCCGGTGCCTTTGAGGCCGCAATAGCCCCCAGGGTTTTTCTCTAAATAGCCCTGATGGTAATCCTCGGCGTAGTAAAAGGGCGTATCCTCATCGGGACCATAGATTTCCGTGGTGATCTCACCCAAACCGCGGGCCTTGAGGTCTTGCTCAAACGCATCCTTTGAGGCCAGCGCCGCCTGATACTGAGCGTCGGTGCGGGCAAAGATGGCCGAACGGTATTGAGTGCCAACATCATTACCCTGACGGTGGCCTTGGGTCGGGTTATGCTCTTCCCAGAACAGTTTCAGCAACTGGTTGAAGCTGATTTTGGCCGGATCATAGACCACCTGAACGCCTTCGGTATGTCCGGTCTGACCGGAGCACACTTCTTTATAGGTCGGGTTGGGCGTATAGCCGCCGATGTACCCAGCCGCCGTCGAATAAACCCCGTCCTGCTTCCAGAACAGCCGCTCCACACCCCAGAAACAGCCCATCGCCACCACGACCGTCTCTAAACCGTCAGGAAACGGCCCTTTGATCGGGGTGCCGAGCACAGCATGGATATCATCGGTGGGGAGCGGATCAGGGCGGCCCGTCAGGGCCTGATCTTTTGAAATCATTTGGGTTTTCAAACCGAACATGGGAAAACAACCTTGAAGTTGGGGATAATGAACTCGGATTTCTTATATAGGACGCAAAAAACGAAACGCCATAGCCATTAGGACTTGCGCTTTCGCAATGGGTGGGTATAAACGCCGCCTTCTCGTGACGGTTAGGAGCCGCTTGAGAACAATGCGGACAGGTGGCGGAGTGGTCGATCGCGCACGCTTGGAAAGCGTGTGTACGTGCAAGCGTACCGAGGGTTCGAATCCCTCTCTGTCCGCCATTTATTCAATTAAATAATTGTTTTTGAATGTTATTTTTAAATGCCACAATCCAAACCCCAGCGTTGACCCCAGCGTTTTGAGTGGTTTCAGGCGGATGTTTCTGGATATTTCTGGACGCCCGCGTGTTGTTTACGCAACAAATTCTTTAGGCTGCCCTTATCTAAAACACCCTTTCTTGTGGTACGTCCGGGCATGATTCAGATGTATTTCGATATTAGCCCGCAAAATGAGTCGTCGTAGGACAAACCCTTGGCGCCCATTTGCGCAAAGCCATGCTCAGAGACTTGTCTGTACGTCTTATAAGCCAGCGCTGTTGCCGAATTTTTAGCGCTATATCCCGGTTTGCTGAGGTGCAAGCCGTTCCTTGCAAATCGTCTCGACCGTATCCCTAAGCAAGCTGATGCGCCCATGAAGCCAATTTAGCTCCTCTACGGATACAATGTATTCTGCCGAGTAGCGGGCCTCGACATAGGCCCTCCGCAGGCGATCAAATGCCTGTCTGTGCAGTTTAGTCTCATTGGGCCAGATAACCTTCGGGCGGTCGTCAAGAGCTTCAGCCTGAGACCGTAGCAATGTGATGCGGTGGCTCTTGGGGCTATACAATGTGAGGACAAGTAGGGCTCAGTGGTATGCCCGTTCTGCAGCCTGATGAAGCATGAAGGCTGCGTCGCGATCAACGCGATCACTCATACTCGTTTCCGCTAACCTGACGGCGTGTTGCACTAGAGGAAACCACTGATCAAAATAACCCTGCGCTTCGGCTCTGATCTCATCATCTGTCAGTGGCTTTGACTTGGCCAGCGGATGGCCCGATGCCTCATAAAGCATGATGCCGTCGCGGGCGATGTCCGAGAAGAAGGGGCGGCCTTTGGCCAGTTGGTCGTTGACGTCTTCAAGACTGTGAACGATGAAGTTCACCGGCGTCTTGATATGCTGGGTGACAGTGAGTTCTCGTATGAAATGCTCGTCAGCCTTTGACCAATATTCGTGCAGGTCGGTGAACTGGTGACTGTTGACGACGATCAAAAGATCATAGTCGGAGCGGTAACCCGACAGCCGGTCTTCAACCCAGTCGCCACGGGCATAAGAGCCGAACAGGATGACTTTGAGGATACGGCCTAGTTTCTTCTTGTCGGATAGCTTTGATTTGGTGGCGTCCTCAAACTCGTCGAACAGCACCTGCACCACACGTTCAAGTTCGCGGCGTTTGGTGTCTGGCAAGTGAGAAAGCTGTTCCGTCAGCATGGAGAATCCCGAAACGTTGATACCAGAGTCTAGCACCTGAGCCGGGTGTGGGCTACCGCTTTCAAATAGTACCGTTGCGCTGACTTGGCCATCGATCAGTAATATGATGGCCGCGCGGCCCTATCTAAGGGGCTTGAAAGGCAATTCTAACTGCGCGCGCCGCTGAATGCCCGTCGACCCGATTTTAGCCTCTGGACCCACTGGCGAGAGGGCTTGCGTTGACGCCTTTGGTTCGCCGCCCTGATTGAGAAAATCGAGCAGGTCACTGCGCAGGATCAGACGCCGACCACCTACCTTTACAGATCGCAACTTACCCTCGGCCATTTTCTCATAAAGGAACGAGCGACCAAGGCCCGACGCCTTCACGGCTTCATCAATACGATATGCAAGTTTGTCTGTGGCGTTGAAAGGCATGTCAGCTCCTTGGTCGGGAGCTAAGATACCGTTACCTCTGAAATTGGCAGGTAGTCCTTACATCCCACTGACCCGCCGTTTGACCGCAGGTGGGGCGCCCGCCTGGCCCCCAACAAGGCCAGGGCGGGCGCACAGGGCAAGGGCGATTTAGAGGCGCTGCAACTACGATTGTGTTTAAGAGGCTGAAATATAAATTCAATTTCAAAAGGTTGATGAGATATTACCTCCTAGCACTCTTCCATGCCTCCACAAAAAGCGATGTGCAGACAATGACTTGGCCGACTAAGGAGGCACTGCTTTTATCCGGCCTTCCCTCCCTCCTTCGCCAATTTCCTCAATTTTTCAAACTAGATCGGTGAGCGCCCGAACCGGACATCGCTCAACATAAACTGCCCAACACCCAAGAGCGGACATGTCGCTCTGGATCGCGGCATAGCAGGTTCACAAATTACGTAAAGCATCCTTAGTACTGTCTGTGAAAGATATGGTCGTCCCGCTAATCCTTTACGACAAATCCCACCATGTGATAGGGATAGGAAATAATCAGGGGGAATCCTTGCTCGCAAACTATACACTACTTGCCGCGCTGGCCGCAGCCCCGGTTCAGCTCGACTTGGAAGCACTAAAAGTCGGGCAGCTGCCAACCGCCGGTACGATCGCCGAAGCCGACACATGCGCGGTGCAGACGACTTATATGTTTATAGCCTTGTCAAGCTCAGATCAGCTGAGCGAAGCGGACAAGAAGAGCCAACTTGTCGCCCCCCGGAAGGCGTGGGTCTTGAAGGCAGCCGAACTCCGGGGAACTAACGCTGGAGCCTATATGAACGACAAAGCCGTGACCGCCGCGACCATATCAATGGCTGAAATTCCATCCGACAGCCATTTTGATCTTCACAGACTGTGCCGCGAACGCCTGATAGCGGGCCCTAAGCCCCAATAGGTCATCCACGCCGACCTCCTCCACTGCGTCAGCGTTATCAAGATCGAAGACATTTGAGGGACCGGAACATGAAAAGAAGCTCTTTCAGAGCTCTGCTTGCGCTGGCCTTGGTAACATTGGCGTTGCCTGCCGTCGCCTTGCCTGACACCTTTTCAGCTCTGAAGGCTGATGCCGAGGCTGGCGATGTCGAAGCACAGGCAACCATGGGCCGCGTCTATGCCTATGGATGGTATAAAGACGAGCAGATCAAGCCGGACCTAAAGCAGGCACGTTTGTGGCTGAGTAAAGCCGCAGACGCCGGTAATGGTGAGGCCGCCTTCGAGATGGGCAAGACATACTATCCGAACGATGGGGTCGAAGGCGTGCCGTGGTACCGCAAGGCTGCCGTTGCTGGTATCACCGCCGTCTATCCTCGCCTATGCATGGCCTACAGGGCCAAGGCACTATATAATTGGGATGAGGCGCTCACCTGGTGCCGTAAAACGGCGGAAGCTGGCGATACAGCGCCCTATCTTACCATGGCGCGGGCGGCCGAACGGGGGCTCGAAGGCCAGCCCAAGTCTCCGGAAAACGCCGGTGCCATCTACGCAACGCTGGCGGATATGGGCGAGCCTTCAGCCATGAAGCCTGCCGCCGATTACGCCCTCACGCGCGGTGATGGCGCCTCGTCATTGAAATATACCCGTCTGGCCGTAGGCTTTGCTCCGGAAGTCTACATTGCTCAATTGGCGCGTCACTACGACCTTGGTATCGGCGTTACGCCCGACGCGCTGGAGGCCGCGCGCCTCTATCAATATGCTCTGCGTTTCGAGAGTAAGCAGACGCCACAAACCGAGGCGCGAGACTGGTTGACGCGTCACCCCGACAACATCCGGTCCCAGGTCGACGCCCGGCTGCTACGGACGAGTGATGGATCGGATGCCGGTCTATTGAAGCACGGCTTTGCACGCCGGTATGTGGACAGTTACAAGACGATCGGCGATTTCTACCCTGACACTGCCCGGAGAAAGGGGATCGAGGGCGTTGTTATGATCGAATGTCTGGTAACAGATACGGGCGATTTGGCAAACTGTATGGTTGCCTCGGAAACTCCGCCGGAGATGGGCTTTGCTCGCCAAACCCTGCTGATCGTCAGCCGGTTCGGCATGAAGAGTGCCGCCCCCCAAGCCTTCACGCCACATGCAGGCCGACTTGTGTACATACCTTTTGCTTGGCGACTGGAATAACAGAGATAGGCAAAAGAGTGCAGTAAAACTGCATTCTGGCACTTCAGGGTGTGTTCGCGGAAATACAGTGGCCGGCGTCTGCCTCTCACCCTCCGGGTGCAGGCAGAAGTGCGCCCAAAGGAGAAGTGGGACGTTCCCTGTTGCAGTTGCGCAGAGCAATCCCAAATGCGGAAATAGAAAAGTCACTGTGTCGGACGATATTTTCCCCACACACTAACACGCCGTTCTAGATGATAAAGTACGATTGAACTGAAACTGCGACGACCATCGTCTCTACGAAATGACGTTTCGCGCCGACATCAACACGTCAGCCACAGTTGCCGACGTAGCAGGCGTGGCGTCATTCGCGCAGCTCGCACATACGGTTCCAGTTCGCGGATCGACCATGACTTCGGCATACCACATCGTGTTTGTACCGCTGTGCCAAAGACTGCCATCATTTCGTAACACCCAGCCCAACGCATAGCTGCCGCCGAAGTGCGGTGTATGCAGGTTTGACCAGCTCTCGGCTTTCAGGAATTCGGCGGGCAGGTCACGGTGCGCCCTACTGGCAGCCTAATCACGGTCTGCATAACACGACCTGGAATCTTGAAATCGTTATCGAAGGTGGCGCACCGTGGAACGCGACCGTCGAACTGCGCGGCCTTAAGCAGGGCGTGGGTGAGAATATTATAGGTGTCTATGGCAATCGCAGGCTCAGCGTCACCTATCCCCGCGCCGCCCGCATCGAGGGCGTAAACACTTCATGTGAAGCGGCACCTTCTTTTTACGATTACCAGCTATCAAAACGAAAGCCGCGCTCCTGATCATCAGACTTTGGACATGCATCAGGTCAGTCACGACCGACCTGACATAGCGTATGTAAATTAAGCCCTATGATTTCGGCTTTAGGTAACCATGCATGGCCAACCAGCGCACATAGGCGTCAAACCAGCCGGTGCTGGTGGTTTCCTTTGGATACATGCCAAAGCCATGTCCGCCCTGCTCATAGAGGTGAAACTCGACCGGGCGCTTGGCGGTGCGCCAGCTATCGATCAGACCATATCCGGCATTGGCAAAAAACGGATCGTCCGCCGCCAACGCCACAAACAGCGGCGGAGCGCCTGCCGGAAACTCAACGGCGGCCAGAGGGCCATAGATATTGGCGATGTGGGCTGGTTTGGCATCCTGCCCATACAGGGTTGTGGCCATGGTCAGCATAGCCCCCGCCGAAAAGCCGACCATGCCAATGCGGTCGGTATCCACTTTCCATTCTTTAGATCGCGACCGCACTAGCGCAAAGGCGGCACGCGCATCGGCAATCTGAGGGGCCAGCGTGACCGAAGCATCCCCGGGGACAGGTGGGCGGCGGGCGGTACCTGAGAACATTTCGGCCATTGAGCGCTCAAACGCTGGCATATCTTGCGGCGTCTGATTGAGACGATATTTCAGCACAAACGCCGCGATCCCACGGTCAGCCAGCGCCTGCGCCACGTCCCAGCCTTCGTTGTTCATCGACAGGGTCCGAAACCCACCGCCGGGGGCCACAATCACCGCCGCCCCGGTCGCCTTGGCAGGATCGGGCAGGAACGGCGTCAGGGTGGCCACGGTGACATTGCGCGCAAAGACGCTGCCGTACTGGCTGTGCCAGGCTTCGGGTGCAGTCGCTCCCGGCAGCGGGCCGGTGCCAAGCTCAATCGCCTTGGGTTGCGCCGGAATAGCCATCGGCGTCATGGTATGATCCAGTTGCGCCATCGCGGGTGCGGCTATCGCGCAGGTCAGGGCGGCCAGACCGCTTAGTATCCAACGGGCCAGACGGTATTTAAGGGTATGTGTCATATCTGTTTTTCCTTCCTGATTATTGATTATCCGGCTTAAAAACATGCCGGTTTTACGCTCACCTATCTAACGGGTAGCTTGTGGTTATGGTGATCGCCGCTGAGGTTCCAGCCGCTTTGGTCAGGCCCTCACGGCCACCGGGTTGCCCGCCGCCGATCCACAGATCAACCCTACCCGTACGCACCGCGCGCAGGCCCTGATCATCGACGGTCGATAAGGCGCGGCTATCCAGTTCAAAGCGCACTGTTTTGGCTTCTCCGGCCTTAAGGTGAATGCGCTCAAAGCGGGTCAGGGTGCGGATCGGCCCGCCCTTCTGATTCGGGTGGCTGAGATAAAGCTGCACGACCTCATCGCTGTCCACCTTGCCGGTATTGGTGACACTGACCGTGGCAGTCAGGGTCTGATTACCGCGGATACGACGGGACGATAGCTTCACCGGCCCATAGCGGAAGGTGGTGTAGCTCAGGCCATAGCCAAACTGATACAAGGCTTCGCCTTCGAAATAACGATACGTGCGCCCCGTCATACCGTAGTCGATAAACGGCGGCAGATCTTTCGCTGAGCGGTAAAAGGTCAGCGGCAACCGTCCAGCGGGGCTGTAATCCCCGGCGATCAGGCGCGCAATGGCCGTGCCGCCCTGCCCGCCCGGATACCAGGCCTCAATAATGACCGGGACATGTTTATCGGCCCAGTTCACACTCAACGCGCTGCCGTTCATCAGTACCAGCACGACCGGCTTTCCGGCGGCATGGATCAGTTCCAGCACCTTTTGCTGGGCGGGTGGCAGGTCAAGGCTGGTGCGGTCGCCGCCGGAAAAACCGGGGGTTTCGACGCGCATTTCCTCGCCCTCGACCTCATGGGTCAGGCCAGCGGCGAATATCACCATATCCGCTGATTTGGCAGCTTCAACGGCCTCAAGCGCGCCCCTGTCCGACGGCAGGGCCCAGACCAGTTTTTCATCGCCGGAGGTCTGACGCTGAAACGCTTCGACCCGGATGACATTACGACTTCCGGCCTCAAGCGTCACCGCGCCGGTGGCAATCGATGGCCGCCAGTCAACGCGCCAGGCATCGACGATCAGCTTATCATTGACGAAGATGCGATAGCCGCCATTGGCCATATAGCGGAATTTATACGCGCCGGTTTCGGGCGCGGTAATAAAGCCCTCATATCGGATGGCCTCGGCGCGGGTTTCACCCTCCCATTTCAGGGTGGCATTAGCGGCCGTGGTAACACTTAACGGGTCGCCGGTCATGGCCGGTCCCGAAAACTGCGTGACCTTGACTCCCGGTTTAGAGCAACTCGCATCCTGACACAGGGCCGTGTCCGGTACATCGAACAGCACCGGATCGATCAGGCCGGAACCCTGAGCATAGACCACCTTGGCATCAGGATAGCGGGCGCGGATGCCATCCAGCACAGTCACCGGATGGGACGGCTCACCGTTATAATTACCAACCAGCGGTGCCACGGTCGCCGCATTGGGGCCAATGACGGCAATGGTGCGCGGCGCGGATTTCAGCGGCAACAGGTTATCGTTCTTCAGCAGCACCATCGACTTTTCGGCCACGGTTTGCGAAAACTCACGATTAGCCGGTGTATCAAAATCGCGGGCGGTGATGCCGGGGAATACCTTATCGGCCGGATCGAACTGCCCCAACTGCATCCGGGCGGTGAACAGGCGATTGAGCGCCTTGTCCAGCATCGTTTCAGGCAAAATACCGCCCTTGACGGCACGGGTCAGGTGATCGGCCTCAACCGCATTGCCGCAGATCAGGTCGGTGCCGACTGCAAGCGCCACAGCCACCCCCTCTTCGGGGGTTTTCTTATAGTGGTGGGAAGTCTTGTAATAGATGTCGCCGACCGCGTCGCAGTCCGAGACCACAAACCCATTGAACTTCCAGTCGTTGCGCAGGTATTTAATCAGCAAACCTTCATTAGCACACGCCGGTTGGCCATTGATGGCATTATAGGCGCACATGATCGACGCGGCCTTGCCCTCGGATATGGTGGCCCGAAACGCGGGCAGGTAGGTCTCCTCAAGGTCGCGCGCGGAGGGGATATAGTTGTCGCGGTGGCGGCTGACTTCCGGCCCGCTATGGACGGCATAGTGCTTGGGCGTAGCGATCGTGCGGTAATAGGTGGGGTCATAACCTTGCAGGCCCTTGACATAGGCCACTCCCATGCGTGCCGTAAGATACGGGTCTTCACCGTAGGTTTCCTGCCCCCGGCCCCAGCGCGGGTCGCGGAAAATATTGATATTGGGCGACCATACCGTCAACCCCCGGAACCAGTCAGAGCCGCCGAAACGGTGCAGGCTATCAAGGTACTTGGCGCGGAATTCAATGCTGACGACATCCGCAGCCTTTTGTATCAGCGGCTCATCCCAGGTCGCCGCCATGCCGATGGCTTGCGGAAAAACGGTCGCATAGCCTGCCGCCGCCACGCCGTGCAGGCCTTCGTTCCACCAGTTATATTCGCGCACCCCAAGCCGCGGAATCGCGGGTGCATCATTGATCACTTGAGCGGTTTTTTCATCCAGCGTCATGCGCGACACCAGATCGGCGGCGCGCTGCTCAGGCGAGCGCGTTATATCCTGATAGGCTTGGGTTTCAAGCGGGTTCTGGGCATAGGCAAAGTGTAATCCCGACAGGATCATCACCGGAATTGCCGTGAGAACTGCACTAAAGGCGGCACGGCAAGCTGACCGGCGAATGGCCAGAGCATGTGGTGGCTTCATAATGTCTTCCCTGAATGCGGCATTTGGTGCCGCTAATTTCATCAGTGTTTGTCACCGTTATGATAGCGCTACCACAAAACCATTTGCCAAGGAAGAAAATTGTCGGACTATTGAGGATAACCTTACCTCAGTTTTTGCAGCCACAATTTGTATGAATTTACAACGTTCAGAACGGACCATTGTAGCTGTGGCTACGGTATTGCGCCCGAACCGGACATTTTGTTTGTGATTACCGAGGCCTCCCGAAAGCGGACAGATATCTGCTCTGTGGGACCGCCCCAAAGCTGGGATTGCCATTGTCATCCACCGCTGTATCTGTAATGTATTTTATATAATGGCGCCTTACTGTCGGCAGGCCGATCAGGAAATTGCGTGTCGACCGCCTCCATTGAGCTCGGCAACTCAAATGGCAGACTGCCCTCTGCCTTAATTTTCCCTGTTAGCGCATTAAGCAAGGCAAGATCACTGCCGCCAAAATTGGCAATAAGCGCTGACGCCAAAGGCTTGATGTTGGTTAGAATAGCTGGACGATCCAGATACACATCAACGATAACCGGCACATCCTTTGCCAGTTTTTGTATCGCCTGAAAGTCTTCATTGCCGACTTTGAAGTCCAGATCACCTTCGTGCTGAAAGCTTCCGAACATGTAGCCTGTGTGGGTTATCTGATAGGGGGTTGAGGTACGCACAATAGCTACGTCAGCCAGCTTTGGGTCTGAAACCGCTATAAGGCCAGCGGCTTCGATGGCCGCCTGATCCAGGTTTCGTCCATAGACTTTTTGTCCCGCCCTCAACGGAAGGATCGATGATTTGACCTCCAGAACCACCATGGCCCGTGATTGCGCCGCGACGCCCTCACTAAGATAGGGCTCCACCCCTACCCATTTAGCGGCAACGGCCGGGTCGACGATAGCACTTTCAAACAAGCCTATCTGGAACTTCTGTAGCATGACCCGATACACAGAATCGTCGAGGCGTTTTTCTGTAATCCGGCCACTTTTCACCGCCTCGATAACCGGCGCCACCTCCTCGGTGCCTCCGAACTGATCAAGCCCCGCTTCGATCCCAAGCGCAAAGCGGTTGAGTTTGCTTAGGTGATCGACGCCCCAGGCTTTTGTCACGGCAAATGGTTCACCAGTTTTTGAGCCTTCTTTACAGGCGGTGTTACAGTCTTCAGTAATCGCAAAGTCCGAAATAACCACTCCGGTAAAACCTTGCTTATGGCGCAGCGCGTCCGTCAGCAGCACTTTTGAAAAGCCTGCGCCAACCTGCTCCACCGGCTTGCCGTCCAGAGTGACGTCTTTAAGGATGGAATAGGTCGGCATGATACCGGCGACTCCGGCATCGAAAACACCTTTAAAGGCCGCAATATGCTTGTCGAGGTCGCCTCCGGGGAAGGCTGCGTAGCGGCCGTAATAGTTGTGACTGTCATAGCCTTTTTCGGCGGGTGAACCATAGCCAACCCAGTGCTTGGCAACGGCAATGACGCTCTCGTTGTTCAGCCCGCTCACCCCGTTCTGAAAGCCTTCAACATAGGCGTGGGTCTGAGCCACGACCGTTGCTACATCTTCACCAAAGGTTCCGTTTATGCGCGGCCAGCGTGGCTCAGTCGACAGATCCGCCTGTGGTGACAACGCCATCTGAATACCCACGGCGCGATATTCCCGGCGCGCGATTTCAGCAAAGCGGCGTGTAAGCTCTGTGTCGCCAATCGCCGCAAAGCCTAAAGTCTCAGGCCATTTGGTAAATCCCTGCCCGGACGCACTGGCACCGTGGGTGATCTGAAAATGGTGCCTCGCGTCGGTCGAGACCGTAACGGGAATACCCAGTCTGGTCTTTTGTGCCAAAAACTGAAGCGCGTTGTTTTGACGAGCGAATTCTGCGGGGTCAGCCTTCAGCCGTGTCAGAAGGGAATTTACATGCAGGTTTGCGATAAATTCCTCGGCTAGCTTCAAGTCGTAGCTTGTACCCGTTCCGTAATCACCATCAAGCGTCGGCGCGGTACCGTGCATAATGGCCCCAGCTTTTTCCTCCAGCGTCATGCGGCTAACTAGATCATGTGTGCGATTTTGCGCGGACCGACGCCAGTCCTCGTAAGGCTCCAGAGCTCCGCTTCGGTTCAAATCCCGGAATTTCGCCCCATCTACGGTCAGCCATTGCCCGGCATCACCATCCAAAACCGGCTGAACCGCACCAGCTTGAGCAGGCTCCACCTGAACGAACCCGTTCAAGGCCAGCCAACAGACACTTACACTAAGGAAAGAACGCAACATAAATTTCTCCAAATAAAGGGGGAGAAAGAGGCGGGGCTGGACCGTCTCTTTCATTTGGCATCAAGAATAATGCCTCTCGATCCGAGCCTGGAAACATCAGGCCTGGATCAGCTTGATAGAAAACCTGCGGGGATATGGAACCGCTGTTTTCTCCCGCGACTATCACCAGTTCGCGGTCAGACGGACCCCATAGGTACGCGGGGCGCCGAGCTGATAGTAAATGCTGTCATATTCAAGATTTTCGACCGCAACGTTGATCACACGCTCGTTTTCGATATTACGGACATAGGCCTGTAGGGTGTATCGCCCGCCCGTCGGCGTGTAGCTGAGAGACGCGTCGGTTTTGGTGTACGCATCTTGTCGGCTGAAGGCGTAGTTATAGGACGACAGATACATGGCGCTCTGATAACGGCTTTGAAGGCGCGCCGTCAGATCGCCAGCGGTCAGTGGCCATGTATGCTGGTAGCCACCGGTGATTGTCGTCTTTGGAGCTTGTTGCATCTGGTTGCCCGCCAGATTGTCGTTCCCGCCATTGCCGTCAGAAACGTCAAAACGCGTATATTCAGCATGTAACAGCCCCACCGAAAAATCAAACCGGTCATCGGGTGTGGCCAGCCAGATGCCATCCGCTTCAAGTCCAAACAGTTCCGAGCTACCGGCGTTTGAAACGATTTCGCGTATGATACTTTGCTCTTCCGTGGCGATATTTTGCTTCACCTGTTGGTTTGAGTAGTCATAGTAGAATGCTGTCAGATTGAGCTGAAGCCGACGGTCAAAGAACTGATTTTTTGAGCCTATTTCATAGGCCGTCAGAAATTCAGGATCATAGGTCGAACCGTTGTTGAAACCGCCGGCTTTGTAGCCACGATCAGCCTTGGCATAGACCAAATTCACGGGCGTGCGCTGCCAGTTTAACCCCAGGTGCCAGGTTGTCGCGATTGAGCTTTCCTGACTATCTTCGGGAATACCAAACCCATAAAAGTTCAGGGAGCCAATGCGGCTTTTTTCATCTTCAGTGTATCGTACGCCGGCCTCTGCCGTTACGGTGGGTGTCAGCCTATAGCTGCCCTGTGCGAACACGGCTTTGGATTCAGCCACAATTTCCGGGAAGTCAAATACACCCCAGTTAAACGGGACATCACCTGTATAGGTCTGAAGATAAGTACGCAGGGCATTGTCTTCCTTAAAATAGAAAGCCCCCGCCTGCCATTTGAACGCGCCGTCTCCGTTAGAGCTCAAGCGTAGTTCATGATTGATGGTCTTCGGCGCCTCATTTTGCTGAAACCCTTCAAAATACCCTTCGGTGGCATCCAGTTCTCCCAAGCGGTGGAAGGTCATTTTGCTTGATCCGCCAAGATAAGTCAGCGTGACCGGATCAAAGCTATAGGCGACATTCCATTTATAGGTGTTGACCGAAACATTGGTATAACCGGCCAGATCCGAATAAATCTCGGCATCGGCATCAGGAATACTGGGCTTACCACGCGTGGGATTGCCCGCACCATCCGTCAGCATAGGCACGCCTACACCTTGCGATCCGACACCGGTCTGCTTCAGGAAATCGGCCGTGAGCAGAATAGTCAGACGGTCCGTGGGTTCGATCAAAAGATGCGCCCGCAAGGCTTCGCTATCCTCATCATCCGCATCCGGCACGGGGGTACGTTTCAGATAGCCGTCATGTGAGCGTACCGCCCCGGACACACGCAGACTGGCGATGCTGGACAAAGGCACATTGATCATGCCCTCAAAGTTTTGCGTATTGAAATTACCTATGTCGGCCATAGCACTTGCCCCGAAGGTGTAGGTTGGCTTTTTGCTGATAATATTGATGGCGCCACCGGTCGCATTGCGCCCGTAAAGTGTACCCTGCGGTCCGCGTAAGGCTTCTATACGTTCCAGATCGAACATCGTCGCATTCAGCCCGACGGGGCGTTGCACGTAGAAACCATCGACGCTGACAGCGACCGCCGGATCCCCCACCTCTGAGTCGTCGCGGCTGGCTACGCCACGGATCGTTATGACCGAGGCGGCCTGATTCTGTGAAAATTGGATACTTGGGGAAACGTTTGCAAGGTCCTGCAGGCTGGCCACGCCATTGCGTTTCAAGGCATTGGCATCGAATACGTCCATGGCTATGGCCGTGCGCTGAGCGGCAATGGAGCGCTTCTCAGCCGTGACTATGACTTCCTCAATTACGGTGGGCTCAGTTGCCGCATCAATGCTGGCCGTGGCTTTTGAAAGTACAAACGCACCGCTTTCATCTTTAGTCAGCGTAAGATTAGCACCAGACAGAAGCTGACGAAGCGCAACATCAGGCTCCATCGTGCCCTTAACACCTGGCGAGGTTCTGGATTTTACATCTTCGACGCGATAAATAAGCGAGGCACTTGACTGGGCGATAAACCCATCAAGAGCCGCCTTAAGATCTCCGGCAGGCACATTAAAGGTACGTGGCTGAGCCAGTACGCTGCCCGCAAAGGCAACCGCCAGAAGGCTGGTGGCCACACCTGTCATCAAACGCCGATAAAACTGGCGATTTAGCGTTTTCATTATCTTATCCCCTATTCGGCCGTCATCAGCCTCACAGAACTAGGACAAGACACAACGTAAAACCTTCAACACCTATTCCGAAATTTTTATTCCGTCCTCGGAACTATCAACGGTCAGACCAAACCCTTTGTTCAACAGACGCGCAAAACCCTCGACATTCTGACTTTCAAAACTACCGCCAATCCGTGTCGAGGCTACCGATCCGGATATGATGAGTTTCTTCTGATTATAACGATTAAACTCAGCCGCCGCATCGGCAAGCGTCACCTGATCAAATATCAACCGCCCCTGACGCCAGCCCATATCGTCTTCGACGCGCTTTGGCGACCTTGGCAGCAACAGGGTCGATGCACCTTCGGCCAGCAAACTATCGCCGCGAATCAAAACGGTCGCCCCCGCAGATTTATCCGCTGGTTCGACCCGGACCCTGCCCTCAGTAACGGCCACTTCGACACGGTCGCCGTCCCGGCGCACTGAAAACTTTGTGCCCAGCACGGTTATGCGCCGAGATCCAGCCACGATTACGAACGGATGAGACGGATCATGAGCCACATCGAAATAGGCTTCACCCGCTCCCAACCATACGGTCCGCGAGGTTCTCGACACCTTAGCTCTGATATCTGTCGCCGTATTAAGGTCTATCCGGGTACCGTCCGCAAGAACCTCTGGGCGGACCTCACCAATCGGTGTTCTGAACTCTTGTGGGGCTGGCGAAATCGTTCTCAGGCTCATCCAGCCGCCGGTTAGGGCTACGACACTGATGCCAGCCGCCACAGCCCACGTCACCCATGCCTTTTGTGGTTTGGGTCGTGTTTCCAATATGCGCATCTGGCTGGCGCGGTCCCACCCGTACTCTAATCGCCAGAAGGTAATTTTATGTTCTGGATTTTCTTCGAGCCAGGCGTCAAGTTGCACCTGATCGGGCGTCGACCAGCCAGGCTGTTCGCGCCTTAGCAGCCAGCCGGCCGCCTCATCTTCGATCGTCTCGCGTTCAGTCATCGCCTACCTCTTGGCGCTGCGTCCCGTCTTTTTTACGGGCCGCTTAATCTTGCCAGATCCCCCGAGCATGAAATCGACCAGTGCACGCATACCATGTACCATTTGCTGTTCTACTGTATCTAAACTAACCTTGAGCTTATCCGCCACTTCACGTGTCGTAAGCCCTTCAATTTTTCTTAAGCGCACAACCTGCTGGCAGCGCGGCGGCAAATTACTGAGCCCTGCATGCAATCTTCGGACCTCATCCCGTGCCAGTAAGGTGCGGTCCGGTGTTATATTATCAGCTAAGACAATCGAAGCCTCTAAATCCGCTACATGCTCGATTGAAATAATTTTAGATCGTTTCACACAGTTGATCAGGTGGTTGCGCGCAACGGTAAAAACAAAGGCTTTAGTATTTAAGATGATTTCACCATTTCGGGCGCTAGCATAAAGTTTCAGGTAAACCTCCTGCCGCAGATCAGCGATGTCCCCCTCGTTACGCCAGTTCCGGCGTAGATATCGCATCAGGGAGGGCTCCAGCGGCAGGACCTCAGATGCGAACCACTGCTTTATGGCGGTATCGTCCTGGTGTTCTACAAAATGTCCGGACCGCCGCGCCATCGCAACCTCACCTTGACCACTTAGTCAGGCTAACAGTGCTGAGCATGGCAGGCTTGTTGAATTACGCCCATAAAGTTGCACTTAAGCAGTATAGGATCTAACGAATATCATAAAACATCACTTGGCGCCCAATCCGGACGTTCTCAGCACGAAAGGCGTTACTGCCCGAGAGCGGACATGCTGGCCATGGCTCCAGCCCCCTCATTTTTGCCGAAGGGCTTCGAGCAGGAGCGTAAAAGCCGGTGTGTGCTGCCTTCGGCTGGGGTAGTAAAGGTGATAGCCGGAAAAAGGCGGGCACCAGTCCTCTAACACGCGGATTAGGCGGCCATCCTTGATGTGCGTTTCAACCTGGCTTTCGAACAGATAAACCAGACCTAGTCCGTCGAGCGCGGCATTTTCCATCATTTCATTGTCATTGATAATCAGGTGCCCGCTGACCTTTACATCAAGAACGACACCGTCATGTTCAAACTCCCAGGCATAGATGCCTCCGGAAGTGGTCTGTCGGTAGCTGACGCAGTTATGTTCACTCAAATCGCGTGGCGTCTTCGGTATCGCATGGCAGTTAAAATATGAAGGCGAGCCGACGACCGCCATTCGAATATCCGGACTGATCCGAACGGAGATCATGTCCTTTTCAACCTGCTCGCCCAGGCGAATACCGGCATCAAAACGGCCTTCGACAATGTTAGTCAAACCTTCGCTGACGCTTATCTCAAAGGTGATATCGGGATAGTCGGCCGTGAGCTTCACCAGAACGGGCCATAGGACCTTTTTTGCAGCATGCCGAAATGTGGCGATACGGATCGTCCCGGCGGGCTTGTCTCGCAATGCGCCAATAGCAGCGATTTCATTGTCGATATGATCGAAGGCTGGGCGCAAGCTGGCCAGCAGCTTTTCTCCGGCATCGGTAAGTGAAAGACTGCGGGTCGTCCGCGCGATCAATCTGACACCCAACCGTTCTTCCAGCCCCCGTACCGCGAAGCTCAGGGCGGCCTGAGACACACCCAGCGTGGCGGCAGCACGGGTAAAACTACCGACTTCGGCAACCGCAATGAATGCGGCCAGATCGCTAAAATCGCCCTTACGCATTTATAAGCCTTATTTATATCTACATGCAGATTATAGCGACTAATCCATAGGAATGTCTCTTGCTATTTTCCATCCAAGGCAAGGTGCCCTTGCCGTCAGAATGGATATTGAGACCGAGGATGAAATCAGACAGTCAGCTTTTCGAGACATTAAACTTGGCAGGTTTGCCTCTGCGCAACCGGATCGTTATGGCACCAATGACCACATGGGCCTCAAACGATGACGGTACGGTATCGGATGCCGAAGACGCCTATTACAGACTGCGCGTTAAAGGCATCGGCTTGGTTATCACCGGATGCACACATGTTCAGGCCAATGGCATCGGCTTTACCGGGGAGTTTGCAGCCGATGATGATCGTTTTATCCGAAGCCTGAAGAAATTAGCCGAAGCGGCAAAAAGCGGTGGCGCGCCGGCGATCCTGCAAATCTTCCACGCCGGCGTCAAAGCCATTCCCGAACTAGTGTCAGAGGTCGTTGCCGCAAGCGCCGTGCCCGGCGATGCCAGCCCTTTTGCAGCAACCGTCACACCACGTGCGCTGACCGAAGCTGAAGTCCTGGACGCCATCAATGCCTTTGGTCAGGCGACGCGCCGGGCTATCGAGGCCGGATTTGACGGCATTGAATTGCATGGCGCGCATGGCTTCCTGATCCAGAATTTCTTTTCGCCACACTTTAATAAACGCACCGATCAGTGGGGCGGATCTCTGAATAACCGCATGCGCTTTCCGCTCGCAGTCATTTCCGAGGTGCGCAGGGTCATCACCCAAGGTGCCGATCGCCCCTTTGTTCTGGGCTACCGGATTTCGGTTGATGAACCGACCGAAGACGGGCTGCGCATCGAAGATTCTCTGAGACTCATCGACGGGGTTATCGCAAGCGGTGCCGACTATGTGCACGTGTCGCTATCGGACGCGCTGACGGCTAGGCCCGTTGGTGAACCCGACGGGCCCACAATCGTTCGCATACTGGTCGATCATATCGCCGGTCGCGTGCCCCTCATTGCCGCGGGACAGATCAGAACCGCCGAACAGGCCAGGCGCGCCCTTAAGGACGGCTTATCATTAGTCGCCATTGGCCAAGGACTGATCATGAACCCGGACTGGGTGGAGATCGCAAAGCACCCAACGTCCGCAGTCGCTTTGGAACTCGACCCCGGTGATATCGCGAAACTCAGTATCCCCCAGAAACTTTGGACCGTGATTCAGGCCATGACGGGTTGGTTCAAGATTCGCCAACCCACAATGAACTGACCGACATTGATGCCAATATTAAGAGGCTAAAACCATGAAACAGGAAAATAAATCACAAAGCGGCCATCGTCCACAAAGCCTTAGCCGCCGCGACATGCTGACCCTGAGCGCGGCAGGTGGGGTGATGGCAATGGCCAGTCCAGGCCAGACCGCCAGTAAAAAAGAGGATGCCTCTGAGGGGCAAACCACCACACCAGGCCCATTGCGCAAAGGGAACCAACAGATGCAAATGAGAAACCTTGGCACACTTGAGGTGTCTGAACTTGGGTTAGGCTGCATGAATATGAGCGGCAATTATAATCCGCGCGCTGACGTTCAGCAGTCGATCAAAACAATTCGCAAAGCGGCTGAAAATGGCGTGACCTTCTTCGATACGGCCGAGGTTTATGGTCCATACATCAACGAAGACCTGGTCGGCGAAGCGCTTCAACCTATTCGCAATCACATCAAAATCGCCACGAAATTCGGCTTTGCCATCGACGGAACGGCGGCACTCAACAGTCGTCCGGAACATATCAAAAAGGTGGTTGAGGAATCGCTGAAGCGTCTGCGGACGGATCGCATTGATCTCTATTATCAGCATCGCGTCGATCCGAATGTGCCGATTGAGGATGTTGCCGGTGCGATAAAAGATCTTATAAGTCAGGGCAAAATTCTACACTTTGGTCTGTCAGAAGCCAGCGTGAAAACAATTCGTCGCGCCCATGCCGTTCAGGCCGTTTCAGCGGTTCAAAGCGAATATTCTTTGTGGACACGCAATGTCGAATTGAATGGTGTGTTGAAGACATGCGAAGAATTAGGGATTGGCTTCGTTCCTTGGTCGCCGGTTGGTGCCGGTTTTCTGACCGGCAAATATGATACGACCACCATGTTCGATGAAAAAGCAGATTTCCGCGCGGGCTTTCCGAGGTTCTCAAAAGCGTTCCTGCCTTTGAACATGCCGATCATTGAATGGTTGAAAAGCTATGCCCAAAAGAAGGGGGCGACACCTTCACAAATCGCCCTCGCCTGGTTGCTTGCCAAAAGCCCCAACATAGTTCCGATCCCAGGCACGCGCAGCGAACTGCACCTTCTTGAAAATCTTGGCGCTCAGACGGTCAGTCTGTCCGCCGCTGACGTTCAAGAGATCGATACACTGCTGTCGAAATTTCCTGTCTACGGTGACCGTATGGGCGAAGCCCACATGAGTTCCATCGATTACACTGTCTGAGCGGACACGATCTAAGGCTTCTATCAGAGCACTCATGAGCGCAAAAACGCAAGGCGGACTGGGTAGTGGTCAATACACAGCCTTGTTATTTGAAATCAAATTCTAAGGGATTATCCTGAATATGACATTCAACAAGCGAAAGGAGGTGGTCTGATGTCTCATTGTCAAATGCCGCATACGGCAAATCGGGTGAGCACGGCCTTCATCGCAGGGGGCCGGCTCGCCTGAGTTGTCCACGTGCATTGCCAGACAATGGAGGACCGTCCGCGAGGGCGGTCCTTTGCTTATAAAGTGCTGTCCTGCTTGCGCCCGTAGCGGACAATCGGCGGGCATGAAACTCAGGCAGACATGTCAGGGTAGTCCCGAGAAAACTCCCGTACGGCGATCAAGACCGGCATAAGTCCTTGGCCGGCCGCTGTGAGGCCATACTCGACACGGGGCGGTCGCTCGCCGAAATCGTGCCTCGCAACAAGTCCGTCGTTCTCCAGTTCCCTAAGATGTTGTGTCAGCATTTTCTGAGATATGTCTGGGATGTCTCGCATGAACTGTGATGCGCGCATCGACGGCTCGGCGAACAGCCGGAACAGGATGGGCAGCTTCCACCGACCAGTGATCATTCGAAGCACCCGGGTCACATGTGAGACAGATCCATTAGCGCCGAGGCAAACATCTCTTGCTTCTCGTCCGACAGGCACCTTTAAGTGCGTAATTGCCTTGTTCATCGTCTTGTCCTTTTATCAATCCCTCGCATCAACATGGGAATTGCCAGATGGATTTGAAACTTGATGGAAAAATTGCACTTGTCACAGGCAGTAGCAAGGGTATCGGCGAAGGAATAGCCAGAGGCTTGGCGCGTGAGGGTGCTATCGTCATCGTCCATGGCCGCAACAAAACCAGTACCGAAGAAGTCGCCCACGACATTATCACCCAAGGTGGGCGTGCCTACGCAGTCTTTGGCGATCTAACGAATGACGGTGAAGTCCAAGCGCTCGTCAAGAATGCGCAGGCTTTCGCCAAGCCCGTCGAAATCCTAGTAAACAATGCAGGCGGCTCCGGTGAGCCGGAAGACTGGACCACCACTCGTCCTCAGACATGGGCATCCGGTTACGACCGAAACGTGCTGGCGGCAGTAAGGGTGACCGCTCGGCTGCTGCCAAACATGCGGGCTGCCAAATGGGGAAGAATCGTCAATATCTCCAGCATGGCGGCGATGATGGCTCCTGCGAAAAGGCCCGATTATGGTGCCGCCAAGGCTGCGATGATCGCGATGACGGCCTCGCTGGCAAAGGAGGTTGCGATGGATGGCATTACAGCGAACACAGTATCGCCCGGAACCATCCATAGCGATAAGTTGGACGAAGGCTTCCGCAAGGTTGCCACCGGGCAAGGCCTTGCGTCGGACGCGTCATGGACCGAAATCGAGAAAACTGTGCTGCCGATGTTTGCCCAAGTCCCCATGGGAAGGGTTGGAACGCTTGAGGAAATCGCCGATGCCATCGCTTTCCTAGTAAGTCCCCGCGCCAGCTACATCACTGGAGCAAACCTGCGGCTTGACGGCGGCATGTGGCCCGGACTTTGACCGTTCATGATGTCCGGATTGCCAACTCCGGCCGATTGCCGTTCATCAATGTCCACGCAATTCCATAAGTGTGTTTTCGGTTCAAATGGCCCCCGCGTGTCATGTGATAAAATCTGACCACGCATCCATAAGCTTCCGCCGCTTTTCAAGAGCATCTCCACGTCGCTAGGCACGCTCTGTCATGTCTCCGACGGTATGCGCCAGCGCGGCCTCGGCAATCTCACGGGCGAAATCCGTTTCTTCACCACACCAGTCACGGAACGCCGACCGAAAACCATGGGGCGTGAAATGGCCCTTTTCCATACGGCGCATTTGCATGGTGAGAGACATCACAGACAAAGGTCCCATTTTCAATCCACGGAAAACGAAGCCTGTCGCTTGCGTCAGTCCCTTATCGCAAAGAGTTAGTGACAGGGGGCGGACGGAGTTCAATATGGCCAAGCCCCTATCTGATAAGGGCACCCTATGTTCCCGCCCGGCCTTCATGCGCCTGGCGGGGACAGTCCAGACTTTTGCGACAACGTCCACTTCTTCCCAGGTCATCCCTAAAACCTCACCTGAACGAGCCGCACACAGAATGAGGAACTCCAGAGCCAGCGCTGACATATTATCGCGCTGGCGTAACTCCGTGACAAACTTAGGCACCTGATCGTAAGGCATAGCGGCATGGTGGCCGCGTGTAAGCTTATGTCGTTTCGGCAGCAGGTGATCGAGGTGGCCTTTCCAGCGAGCTGGGTTTGCACCGGTGCGCAGTCCCTTTGCTGCCGCGGCGTCAAGAACCCTCTCAACCCTTCCTCGCAATCGCGAAGCTGTCTCCGGTATGGTCTGCCAGATTGGTTTTAACACTCGGAGGATATCCTGTGTGTCGATATCATTGACGGACATGTCCCATATGGGTTTGCCATATTCGCGCAGGCTAAAGCGCCATTGCGCCCGGTGCTTTGGGTTCCGCCATTGCAGTTCAATGTCGGAAAGCATTTGTTCGGCAAAAACACCGAAAGCTGGTTTCTCACGTCGGGCATCTTGTTCTGCCCGGCGCACCGCTAATGGGTCCTGCGGATTGTTTCTGTCTTTCAGCAATTTGAGTGCATTCCGCGCAGCTTCGCGGGCGTCGGCCAGACCGATAGCTGGATAGGGCCCCAACCCCATTTCTTTTTGCAATTTGTTCCAGCGGTAAATGAATAGCCACGACTTTGAGCCGCTCTTCGTGACCTGAAGATACAGGTTGCTCCCGTCCGAGTACCTGCCATGCGCATTCTGCGTGTCTACCCGTTTTGCTGTCAGTGTGGCCATTTTCTGTTTCCCGAAACTGACCCCAGCATTGACCCCAGCGGCAACGCCAGATGGGTGGAAACTAGGGCGAACCAATTCGGACAAATTGAATCACTTTTCTAAAATAAATCAACAGACTCACGTACGCCTACGGGCATCTTTGGACGCCCTTTAAAGGGTCTCTCTGTCCGCCATTTATTCAATTAAATAATTGATTTAAACATTTTCAAATTCAGAAAAAGCCTTGCCCACGCTTTTGGTTCGGTACTCAGCGGCCTGTAGAGGCACTAGGCTGAGTGTATTGATGGAGACGGTGGCGTTTGGCTTCTTCGTCCTTTTCGTCACCCCGGCGCACCAAAGATGAATTCAGAAAAACCCACCATCGGCGAAGACAAGCTGGCCGTTGATCCATTCACCGTCGCTTAGACACAGGGCCGCGATGGCGTTCGCGACATCTTCGGGTTCACCGATGCGGCCATAGGGCGTCATCTGGGCGGCCTGAGCACGCATAGGGGCTGGCACATCCAGCAGGCGGGTATTGGTGGGTCCGGGGGCTACGGCATTGACCGAGATACGCCCCGTGAGTCGCCCGCTTCGCACGAATGGAGGTTGAGTTCAGAATTCACGATACTAGGGTAAGCCAACTCAACTACCAAGCGCTAACGGATTAGGTGATTATATCCTCAGTGAGCGCTACTGCCTGAGTTCTTTAAGATCGGCATCGATGCCCCGCGACGATTCAGCCGAAATATTGTCATTCGCACAAAAATTTGTTTCCTTCATTTTCATGTAGACGACCGGTCTAATTTTAGATATATGAGATGACATGAACTCGCAAACCCCCATTGTTGATGTCCGCGAAGACCTCCTTGACACCGCTCAAACCATTATGAGCGGTAAAGGCTTCTCCGCGGTTGGCCTGAATGAGATCCTCTCATCTGCCGGGGTACCTAAGGGTTCGTTTTATTATTACTTTGCGTCCAAGGAAGCCTTTGGAGAGGCACTCTTGCGCCGATACTTTGAAAATTATCTGGCCGCCATGGACAGCCTGTTTAGACAGCCGGATCTAAATGCCGCCCGTCAGCTTAAAGCCTATTTTCAGGGCTGGCTGGACACGCAAACCTCGCATGCCGCTCACAGCAAGTGTCTTGTGGTAAAGCTTGCGGCAGAAGTCGCGGACCTGTCCGAGGCCATGCGGGGCGTGCTCCTGCGCGGAACGACCGACATCATCGAAAGGCTTGCCACGGCTATTGATAGCGGCAACTCTGACGGCTCCTTATCCATTACAGATGCGTACAGAGACGTCGCCGAGGGGCTTTATCAGTCATGGCTGGGGGCCAGTCTCCTGGCAAAAATTACTAAAGACGACGCCCCCCTGAAAGCGGCCATGGTCGCAACAGTCCGCACCCTCAGTCTGGCGGGTGAGTAACTATGCCACCTCTCTGTTCGCATTACCGCGCCACACTTATAGTAGACTGGTCTAATTATTACACATCAGAGCCTCGCGAGGCTTTGTCACAGAATTCAAGCCGGCAACGCCGGGACTGAAGCATGGGGCCAGGAAAGCCCCTCACCGCAATCTTGAAAGGATATTCGACATGAAAGTACTAATGGTTTTGACCTCACACGACGAACTTGGAAACACCGGTCGTAAAACCGGCTTCTGGCTTGAAGAGTTTGCCGCCCCTTATTACACGTTCAAGGCTGCGGGCGCCGACATCACCCTTGCCTCACCAAAGGGCGGCCAGCCGCCGCTCGACCCGAAAAGCGATGAGCCGGACTTTCAGACCGAGTTCACGGAGCGCTTCAAAGTCGACCCCTCGGCTCAGAAAGCCTTGGCAACCACGGTCAAGCTTGCCGACATTTCAACGAAGGATTTCGATACGGTCTTCTATCCGGGTGGCCACGGCCCTCTTTGGGATCTCGCCGAAGATCCGGTTTCGATCTCGCTGATTGAGGCTATGTGGCAAGACGGCAAGCCGATCGCCTTTGTCTGTCACGCCCCCGGCGTCTTGCGGCACGTTAAGGACGAAGACGGCACCCCTCTGGTAACCGGCAAACGCGTCACCGGCTTTACCAATTCTGAGGAAGACGGCGTTGGCCTGACCCAGGTGGTTCCGTTCCTCGTTGAGGATGTCCTCAAGCAAAATGGTGGCATCTACTCGAAGGGCGCGGACTGGGGTTCCTATGCCGTTCAGGATGGCCAGTTGATCACCGGGCAAAATCCGGGCTCATCTGTCGAAACCGTCGAGTTGTTGCTCAAGACCTTGTCACGTGAAGCCTCACCGGCATGACCGCCTTTGTGGTCATTCTGCGCGAGCGCACGACCGATCCGTCGGAACTTGCGCTCTATCGCGAACAGGCACCGCAGGCGCGCGCCGGACACGCAATTGAATCGCTCGCCGCCTACGGCCCCTTGGAAATTCTGGAAGGCCCAACCTTTGAAGGCGCCGCCATCCTGAAGTTTCCCTCAGTAGACGCAGCGCACGCCTGGTATTCAAGTTCGGCATATCAGGCCGCGCGGGTCCACCGGGAATCCGGCAGTGAAAGCCGAATGTTCATCCTGCAAGGCTTGGAGCCTTAACCCACGTCAGGCTTAGTCAGACCGGCACAGCCGGTGCCGGCCTGACTAAGCCTTTCTTGCGCACATACCTGCACCGGCCATCTCCGGAAATGGTTGCATCACCCCAATTACCCAAGGAACTCACTATGCCGGCCAGTTGCGCCCCCCTCCACAAAGGTAATTTGCCGCGAAACGATGCCGTCAAACTGCATTCAGGGCAGTCTTCCAGTTCTGCGCACCCCCATGAGAAACCACTATCGCTCTCGGCCGCATTAATTTGTATAATCCTCGTCGCCATCGACCTGCGCCCCGGCATTGTGTCCATAGGCCCACTGCTGCCATTGCTGCGGGAAACCTTTGGCTTGTCTAATGCACAGGCATCGCTGCTCACGGCTATCCCGCCATTCTCATGGGGGGACTGGCCTTCCCGACGCCTTGGCTCGCCACAAGATTTGGGCGTGACAATGTTATACTGGCAGCGCTTGCCATCCTGACCCTGGCGACCCTGTGCAGAGCCTTTGCCAATTCATGGATCGTCTTGCTTCTGGCCACGGCAGGCATCGGCGCAGGCATTGCGGTTGTCGGGGCGCTGATTGCGGGCTTCGTCAAAAAGAGCTTTCCCAGACACACCTCACTGCTAATGGGGGTATACGCCATGTCACTCGGCCTCGGCAGTACGCTTGCCGCAGGCTCGGCTGGTCCCATTGCCACCGCGACCGCCAGTTGGCGGTTTAGCTCAGGCATCTTTGCCATTTTCGGACTAACGGGCATAGCCGCCTGGCTCTATATTTCCCGCCGGGAGCCCGCAACGTCGTTGGGGGATGCCCCGGCCCCCGCGTCCGTGCCGCACCGGCGACCTTGGGGTTACCCAGCCGCCTGGTTCGCCGCGCTGTATGTGGCCACCAACAACATCCTGTTTTTTGGATTTATCGCCTGGACGGCAACCATGTACAGGGAGTTGGGTGTCAGCAACGCCCAGGCCAGCACATTACTGGCCAGCTTCACAATTGCCTTCATGATAGGCAATCTGACCGCAGGCCTCATCAGTCGCAATACCGATCGACGTCGCGTCATTACCGTCTTCGCAGGGCTCGTACTTATCGGAAGCGTTATTACGGCGCACGTGCCGCTACTTATGCCATATCTGTTTATTCCGGTCATCGCGTTCGGCATTGGCGGCTCCTTTACCCTTGGCATGACCCTGCCTTTGGATCATACCGCCACAGTCGGCGAAGCCAACACATGGACGGCCTTTGTGATGGGAATTGGATATTCCACGGGAGCATTTGGCCCTTTGATTTTTGGCCACGCTCGGGATCTGACGGGAAGTTTCACCGCACCTTTGTGGGTCATGGGTGGCGTCGCTGTAGTCATGCTTAGCCTCGCACCATTCTTAAAACCGGATCGTGAAGCTAAGGCGCATCCGTGAGGTTCGTTCACAGCTACCAAAGATCAGGGCGAAAGCCGCTTTTCATTTTAAAGACCTGTCTTTGCCGGGCATTGGGAAACAGGCGTCATAATCATTGACCAATTTTCGCAAAGCGCTTTAATTGGGCAACAAATAGATGCCAGGCCTCAAAGCCTAAGGATGACCTTAATGCCTGCAAACGACAGCCCTTCTGATGCAACCGAATCCGACAAGGATGTTCGCGCCTATCAAGTGGTCGGAAAATCCCTGCTCGACCGGATCTGGACCGGGGAATTTCGCGTGGCGGGCAAGCTGCCGACTGAACGGGATCTGGCCGAATCCTATGGGGTTGGTCGGGCGGTAATCCGTGATGCTCTGGTGATGCTGGAGGTCAAGGGCCTGATCCAGTCGCGTCAGGGATCGGGCATCTATATTACCCGGCTGGCCTATGAGAGCCGGAATACACCCGGCATTATGACGGTCCCTGTGCCTGCTCCCCCTCCAGGTGGCGCCGCCGACTGGGAGACGTTAATTGTGGCACAGCAGTGGCTGGAAAGCCATTTGGCGCAGATCGCATCCTATCGCATGACGGACGCCGCCCTGCATCAGATTAAGACAGCCGCCGAACAGTATGCCACGAGCCGGGACGCTGAGGGCTTACGAAAGCAGGAAATCGCCGTTCATATGGCTATCGCTCAGGCCGCCCAGAACGCCGAGCTTACCGGCACGGTCTATTATCTTTGGAGCCGGCGTAAAGACATCAACGATCTGCCCGATAGCGCCAAGGTTCTGGACGTCCGGCGCAAGCAAACCGCCGAATCGCACCAGAAGATCATCGCCGCGCTCCAGCTTAGGGATGGCGGCAGCGCTTATCATAAGATGTGGCACCATTTTGACGGGCTGAAAGCGGCTGTGGGTACAGCCGCTTTCGCAGGACAATAACTTCCGGAAATTGATCAACCACTTTTGTCGCTGTTTTAAATTAGAAATGCACCGGAAAATGGGCGGAACTTTGTGGTCACAACGAAGACCATACCAATCTGATCATCGGCCCCTACCCACCTTAGCCAACATGCTCGAAGCCTGCCGAATACAAGGCCAGGCCATCAAAAAAGGTTGGTCAATTTTTACAAAAGAACAGGCATGAGCGACACGCTATTCGCCAATTGGTGCTCAAATGCGCATGTTCCGTCGCTAGGCCTCACCATAAGAATAACATAAATGTCACACTTTTTGGTCGTTAGAAAAATTTTGGTTAGACAATTTATATATATAACTCATTGAAATATATTATTAATAATTTCAACAACGATCTTTCGGCTGACAATCAGCGTAAATTGGCTGACAAAAAAAGTTCACGGAACCGACATTGAAATTGACAGGCCAATTTTTCAAGCCATAGTCTAATTCCAGCAATTGGCCTTCCAATCTTACAAAATGGTATGGATGGAAGGGGGATTGCCCGCGCAGCTCAAAATTCATGATGTCGAGTGACGGGACAGATCTGCCTCCGCGTGAGCAGTCGTGCCCGGACATCCAAAGGGGATAAATCTATGACGTTCAAACACTATGCCTTAGTGAGTACCGCCTTGACCGGGCTATTGATGGCCTCCGCAACCATGGCCCAGGATCAGGTAGTTCCCACTGCCGATGAGCCCGTTCAGGAAGTGGTGGTTACGGGCTTTAGAAAAAGCCTCGCCACCGCGCTTCAGACTAAGAAAAACGACATTCGCGTTTCGGACGGCATATCTGCCGAAGATCTGGGTAAGTTCCCCAGCGATAACATCGCCGAAGCCATTCAGCGCATTCCGGGCGTTCAGATTCAGAACGTCAACGGCCGCGGGGCAACCATCAGCGTGCGCGGCCTTGGGCCACAATACGCCAAGGTCACCATCAACGGTCAGGATTTTGCCAACCCGAACTTCATCGATGGCTTCCGCTTCGACATCATTCAAACCGAACTGGCCAGCGGTGTTCAGGTCTATAAGTCACCGACCGCTGACATGGACATGGGCGGACTTGCCGGCACGATTGATATTTCGACCGCCAAGCCACTCGACATCAAGGGCGAGAAGCTGATCGTTTCGGTGAAGGCGCAGCAAGCCACTCTGGCAGATGCAGGCGTTAACCCTGCCGTGGGCTTGACCTATGCAAACCAATATCTGGACGGCAAGCTGGGCATATATGCCGGCCTTAACTTTCAGCAGCTTGATGACCGCGCCGACTACCTGTTTATGGACCGTTGGTACACAGCCGCCGGTACGACCGGTGAATTCAACGGCGGTGTCGCCACTCCTGCAGGTACGCTGGTGCCACGCCGCTTCCGTTATCGCCGCATTGACCGCACCTCTGACCGCACGCAGTTCAACTTCGGCCTTGAATACAAAGCTACCGAAGATCTGAAACTTGGGTTTGCAGGAGTGTACTCAAAGGATGAGACCAATTACGATGTCACTCAACTCGTGTTCGGCAACTTCTCCCAAAGCTCCATCACGCCCGTAGTGGTCGAAGACGGCGTGGCCAAGGTCGTCAACCTGACTAATTTCGCCTATGATAACAACCGTCAGCTCGAAACCCGCGATTTATCAACCCAGGCCTATACCGCATATGCCCGCTGGAACCTGTCGCCAAGTCTGGTTTTAAACGCCGCCGTTCACTACACCAAGGGTGATGGCTATCTGACCGAAGAAGCGGCCATCACGGGTGCCGGAGAAGCCACCGGAACTCTGGACATCAGCGACTCCGACAATATCAAGTTCAACGTGTCCGGTGATCCCGCCAGCGCCAGCCAGTACGCGATATCCAATCTGACCTGGTCATCATACCCCAATGGCGCCCAGAACAGCCAGGTCACCGACTCGACATCAGCTCAGATTGACTTGCTCTACAACGCTGATATCGGCATGCTGCAAAAGTTGAAATTCGGATATAAAACCAAGGAAGAAAACTTCGATCGATATGTTACACGCCGTGACTTCTTTGACGATAATTTCGCCTACATCCCGACTTATACCAATAGCGGCCCAAAGGTCTCAGGCTTCCTTGATGGTAACGTCTCCGGCGTTTCAAGCTGGCTTACGCCAGACATCAATGCCTACCGCAAGGCACTGTCTGATGCAGGTATTGTGGTGCCCGCCCTGTACAACCCACAAGACTCATATTCGCTGACGCGTTCGATCGACTCGGTCTACGCTATGGCAGATTTCTCCGGTAACATCGGTGTTGTACCGTTCCGTGCTAACATCGGCATTCGTCATGAAGTCACGAACCAGAGCGTGACCTCAAACCTTACGGATGGCTGTGATTGCGATATCCAGAACCTTATTGGGGTTCAAACCACAACATTTAAGTACAACAACACCCTGCCCAGCGCGAACGTCGTATTCGATCTGACCGATACGCTTATTCTGCGACTGGCCGCAGCCAAAACACTCGTACGGCCGATCCTGGATAACAGCTCGCGCTTGAATACGACCCAGTACCAGACAACCGACACCTCTGGCATCACTACCGTGTTTGTCAATCAAGGCACGCCGTACCTGAAGCCGTTGACGGCCAAGAACTACGACATCAGTCTTGAATGGTACTATGGCCGCAGCGCAGGCCTGAGCCTTGGTCTTTTCGCTAAGGACGTCAAGAACGGCACCTTCACGACTCTGACCTGTCCGGGTTCATGGGATGGGACCAGCCTTTCCCTTGATGCCCAAACCAATGACTGTATGGGTACAGACGGCAAGATCTATGATATCAATATAACCCAGAATGACCCCTCTGTGGTTAAGTTGAAAGGGGCGGAAGTCAACTGGCAGCAATCGTTGGATGCGATTTTGCCGATCGAAGGTTTTGGCATTATTGCCAACTATACCTATGTCGATCCGCAATATTCCAACACAGGTTTCTCGCTGCGCAATCTGTCGAAGAATTCCGGCAACGTTACAGGCTACTGGGAAAATGAAACCTTCAGTGCACGCGTATCAGCTAACTACCGCAGTGAATACGAACAGACCAGCGTAGATAGCTTCTTTGCCCGTGAAGGCCACACCATCAAGGCGGGCACGCAGGTTGATTTTTCACTCGGCTACACGGTCAATGATCATGCCAGCTTTACACTTACCGGGCAGAATATCTTCAATAAGAAGGAAGAGGCCTATAAGAACAGCGAAAACATTTGGCAGGAAATGGGCGTGTTTGGCCCAAGCTACCAATTAAGCTTCACTTATAAAATGTAAGCGTAAACTGATATAAAGGCGGGGTTATCTCCCTCCCCCTGTGCCCCGCCTTTACGGGTGCGAGACCTGAGCCCGGTTCCCTCACAGTGCTTTTGGTCTCGCACCTTTCTCCTGATTTAAGCCAAAAAGGTTGTCATGTCCGGTATTTCCCGTCGCCAAGCCCTGATGCAAACCCTGGCTGCCGCCGCCTTTACCGCCGCGCCCGCCTTTGCGGCTGAGGACACAACCGCCGCCGCCCGCGCCGTTTTGGGCCGCCTGATGGGCAAGCGCGCACACGACATAAAACTTAAGCTTACCGGCGGGGCGGACAGCTATTTTGCCGTTAGATCCGCCAAGGGCACCGTCGCCATCGAAGGCTCATCGCCGGTGGCCCTGACCCGCGGCGCCTATGCTTACCTGACCTCAATCGGTGCGGCGAACGTAAGCTGGGAAGGCAATCGCGTCGCCCTGCCCGCGACCCTGCCCGCCGCCGATACGGGTAAAGTAACCACGCCATTCGCCCACCGCGTCTATATGAACACCTGCACCTTTGGCTATACGACGCCGTTCTGGGGCTGGGCGCGCTGGCAGCAGGAACTCGACTGGATGGCCCTGCACGGCATCGACATGCCGCTGGCTATGGAAGGTCAGGAATTTGTCTGGCAATCGCTGTGGCGTGAACTGGGCCTTAGCGATACCGAACTGGGCGATTATTTCTCCGGCCCGGCGTTTACGCCCTGGCACCGCATGGGCAATATCGAAGGCTATATGGCCCCCGTGCCGCAGGCGTGGATCGAAAAGAAACGCGCGCTTCAGGTCAAGCTGCTCAAATCCATGCGTGATCTGGGCATGACGCCGATCCTGCCGGCCTTTGGCGGCTATGTCCCCAAGGCGTTTGCGCAAAAGCACCCGGAGGCCCGCATCTATCCCATGCGGCCGTGGGAAGGCTTTCATGAAACCTACTGGCTTGATCCGGCCGATCCCTTGTTCGCCGTGATCGCCAAGCGCTTTATCGAGCTTTATACGGCGACCTACGGCGAGGGTCAGTATTATCTGGCCGACAGCTTCAATGAGATGCTGCCGCCGATTTCCAAAGACGGCTCGGACGTGAAAAACGCCAAATACGGCGACGGCACGGCCAATACCAAGGAAACCGAAACCGTCGTCGATCCGGCCCTTAAGGCCGAGCGACTGGCCGCCTATGGGCAGGCGATTTACGATTCCATTCGCGGCGCTAATCCTGATGCCGTCTGGGTCATGCAGGGCTGGCTGTTCGGGGCCGATAAGCATTTCTGGTCGGCGGACGCCATAGGCGCATTCCTGAGCAAAGTGCCGGACGATAAGCTGATGATCCTCGATATCGGCAATGACCGCTATCCGGGCGTGTGGCAAACGACCGACGCCTTTCAGGGCAAGCCGTGGATCTATGGCTATGTCCATAATTATGGGGCCTCAAACCCGGTCTATGCCGATCTCGATTTTTATAAGGCCGACATCGGCGGGCTGGACGGCAATCCGAAAACGGGTGCCCTCAAGGGCTTTGGCATGTTCCCCGAAGGCCTGCACAATAACTCGATCGCCTATGAGTATTGTTTTGATGCGGCCTGGGGCATAGGGGGGGGCGGCGGAAAAGGTTCCGTCGATGACTGGATCGCGACCTATCTCAAAGGACGCTATGGCCGCACGACGCCTGAGTTACTTAGCGCGTGGGGCGATTACCGCAGGTCAGTCTACACCACCAAATACTGGACGCCGCGCTGGTGGAACAAGGCCGCCGGGGCCTATATGGTTTTCAAGCGCCCGCAGGCCGCCATCACCAGCTTTGAAGGCCATCCCGGCGACCGCGCTCTACTGACCAAGGCCGTGACCGAATTTTTGTCGCTGAAAGGCTTTGAAGGCTCACCGCTTTATCGCCACGACGTGATTGATGCCGTCCGCCATCTGGCGTCAGAAGAGATCGACTACATTCTGATGGGGGCCATCACCGACTACCAAAAGGGCGACCTTGCCGCTGGGGACGCCAAACGCGCCAAATTCACCGACCTGATGGTCATGGTCGATGCCCTGCTGGGTGATCAGCCCGACACCCTGTCGAGCTGGATCGACGAAGCCCGCGCTTACGGCGACACCAAGCCGGAGTCCGATTATTATGTCCTCAATGCCAAGGCGCAGGTCACGGTCTGGGGCGGGCTTGGCAATCTCAACGACTATGCCTCCAAGGCCTGGCAGGGGATGTATAAGGATTTCTACCTGCCGCGCTGGACCAAGCTATTGGCCGCCGTCCGCCACAGTGCGGTGACCGGCAAGGCCTTTGATCAGGTGGCCTTTACCCGCGACATCACCGCGTGGGAGCAAGCGTGGGTTAAGACAAACGCGACCTTCACCCGAAGCCGCCCCAAGGATGCCTTTGCCCTGTCGCGCCAGATCCTTAAGCGCCTGAGTGAGGCGTGATGGACCGACTGCGCTTTACCGCTCTGGATGTCTTTCGCGGCCTGACCGTCTGCGTGATGATCGTCGTTAATACGTCAGGTGCAGGCGCTGAGCCGTACTACCAGCTTCAGCACGCGACTTGGTTTGGCTTTACGCTGGCTGATCTGGTGTTTCCATCGTTCCTGTTTGCGGTCGGCAATTCGATGGCGTTCGCGTCACGCCGTACCCTGCCGAATGATCAGTTTTTGCTCAAGGTCGCCAAGCGCACGGCCCTGATTTTCCTGCTCGGCTACCTGATGTACTGGTTTCCGTTTGTGCATCAGGTAGCCGACGGATCGTGGGCGTTTAACGACATTGGCCAAACCCGCATCATGGGCGTGCTGCAACGCATTGCGCTTTGTTATGGGGCGGCCGCTTTGGCCGCGCGCTATCTGCCGGTCAAGGGCATCATCGCCCTGTGTACCGCCCTGTTGTTCGGCTATTGGGGCGCGTTGATGGCGTTCGGGCCTGCCGGTGAGCAACTCAGCATGGTCGGCAATATCGGCGCCCAGATCGACCGCGCCGTGCTCGGCCTTGACCACATGTATCGCGGCGGGGCCAAGGGCTATGAACCCGAAGGCCTGTTTTCGACCGTGCCCGCCATCGTCAATGTGCTGGCCGGATATCTGGCGGGGCTTGCGATTGTTAAGGCGTCTGATCATAGAACCGCCGTCTCTAAGATGCTGGTCGCGGGTGTGGCATTGGTTGCCGCTGGCCTGATCTGGAGCCTGTTTTTTCCGTTGTCCAAGCGCCTCTGGACGTCGTCATTCGTGCTTTTGACCATTGGCATCGACTGCCTGATACTGGCGGCCCTGATCACCTATACCGAGATTCAGAAACTCAATTTCGGTGTCAAATTCTTTGAGATTTTCGGCAAGAATCCGCTGATTATCTATCTGTTTTCTGAACTGCTGGTCATCAGCTTGCAAACCTTCACCACACCGGCTGGCACCAAGCTTTACGACTGGGTGGGCATCCATCTGTTTCAGGCTATCCTGCCCGGTGCCATCGGCTCACTGGTCTGCGCCATAGTCTATATGCTCGCCTGCTGGCTGCTCGGCTGGTGGATGGATCGTAAAAACATCATCATTAAGCTTTAGGGGATCACCATTATGCCGCCACCGTCTGAAACTACCCGATCGCCCTTACTCGCCATGAGCATCATTGGCGGCATGTTCTTTATCTTCGGCTTTGTGACCTGGCTGAACGGCCCGCTGATCACCTTTGTGCAACTGGCCTTTACCCTGTCGGATGTCGAAGCCTTTCTGGTCGTCACGGTCTTCTACATGTCCTATTTCTTTCTGGCCCTGCCGTCCGCCGCCATCCTGAAAAAGACCGGCATGAAAAAAGGCATGGCACTGGGGCTTTTGGTCATGGCCGTAGGGGCCGCGATCTTCGGGCAACTGGCGACCATGCGTATTTTTGAGGGCGCGCTGACCGGCCTGTTCATCATCGGCGCGGGTCTGGCCCTGCTGCAAACGGCGTCCAACCCCTATATCTCCATACTCGGCCCTATCGATTCCGCCGCTCAACGCATCGCCTTCATGGGTATCTGCAATAAGATCGCGGGCATCCTCGCCCCCATCGTCGTCGGTGGTCTGGTGCTCAATGGCGTCGGTGAATTCGCCGCGCAAGTCGAAGCCGCCACCGATCCCGCCGCCCGCGAAGCCCTGCTCGATGCCTTTGCGCAAAAGATCCACCTGCCCTATCTCGGCATGGCCGCCCTCCTGGCCGTACTGGCCTTTGCGGTCGCCAAATCGCCCCTGCCCGAAATCAGCGATCAGGCCAATGAAAGTGCCGCGTCCGACACGACGGGCAAGAGCATCTTTGCCTTCCCGCAACTGTGGCTCGGCTTCGTGGCTCTGTTTTGTTATGTCGGCGTCGAAGTCATGGCCGGTGACGCCATCGGCACCTATGGCGCGGCCTTTGGCATCCCGCTCGACATCACCAAATACTTCACGTCGTTCACTCTGGTCGGCATGCTGATCGGCTATGTCGTCGGCCTGATCATCATCCCGCGCTTTATCTCGCAGGAACGCTATCTGGCGATCTCGGCGGTCTTGGGTGTTGCGTTCTGCCTTGGGGCCTATCTGACACACGGTCTGGTCTCAGTGGGGTTTGTGGCGGCGCTTGGCTTTGCCAATGCCATGATGTGGCCGGCGATCTTCCCGCTTGGCATCAAGGGCCTTGGCAAATTCACCGAAACCGGCTCAGCCATCCTGATCATGGGCATTGCGGGCGGGGCCGTTCTGCCGCAACTGTTCGCCCACTTCAAAGGCAGCTTTGATTTTCAAGCCGTCTTTGCCGTCATCATGATCCCGGCCTATCTCTATATTCTGGTCTTTGCGCTGTTTGCCATCACACAGAGCGCCAAAGCCAAAGCCGCCTCAGTTAATTATTAGTCCTCTTATCGCGTTAGATTTCATGCAAGACCTTGCTCCCCCTCCTCTCTATTACATCGGCATCGACGGTGGCGGCACGCGCTGCCGAGCGCGCCTCAAGACCCGCGCGGGCCAGGCCCTTAGCGAAGGCTATGGCGGCGCCAGCAATATCCGTCTGGGCCTCGGTCTGGTCTGGAGCAATATCATGGCCGCGGTCGATGAAGCCCTGGCTAAGGCAGAACTTACCCATGCCGATCTGCCCGACATTCATATCGGTCTGGGGCTGGCGGGCATTTCCTCGCCCACCGGCGCGCAGGTGACCATCGATTCCGGCCCTAATTTCGGGGCCATCCGCGCCTCCAGCGATGCCCATGCCGCGTGCCTTGGGGCCTTTTCGGGTAAGGACGGCGCCATCCTGATTTCCGGCACCGGCTCAGCGGGCTATATCTTTAATAACGGCATCGGGCGCGGCATCGGCGGCTGGGGCTTTGAGGTTGGTGATGACGGCTCTGCCGCCGGTCTGGGCCGTGAGGCCCTTCGGGCCGCTCTGCGTGGCTATGATAAGATCGCGCCGTCCACCGATTTCACGCAGGAAATCATCGCCTCGTTCGGGGGCCATGCCGCAGATGTCATCGCCTTTGTCGATACCGCAACCCCCAGCGATTACGGCGCGCTGGCCCCGCTGATCATGAGCTATGCCGAACAGGGCGATCCGGTTGCGGTTGGCTTGGTCAAAACCGTGGCCAGCGAGATCGGCCTTTATCTGCAACGGCTGCACGCCTTGGGGGCGGCCAAGATCGCCCTTGTCGGCGGCCTGTCCGAGCCGATCCGGCCGTGGCTGTCAGGCCGTGACGCCGCCCTCCTCAGCGAGCCCGAAAGCGATGCCGTCGAAGGCGCGTTGCTGCTGGCTCAGGGCGCTGGTACCGGTCTTAGCGGTGGCTTGGGCTCTGCGCGTATTCCGGCATAGTCCCATGATCCATCACACCCCCGCCGCCAAGTTACAGATCGCCCGTCCAGCCTTCGCGCACCAGATCGGTACGCTGAATAAGGACGAGCCGACCCCGCTCTATCAGCAACTCCAGAAACTGCTGCGCACCGCGATCCATAGTCAGATTATCACCGCCTCCGAAGCCATCCCCCCTGAGCGCGATCTGGCCTATGATTTCGACGTGTCGCGCATCACGGTGCGCAAGGCCATTGACGGGCTGGTGTCTGAGGGCTTGCTGGTCCGCCGTCAGGGTTCCGGCACCTATGTTGCCAGCCGGTTTGAGAAAAGCCTGTCTCGCCTGTCGTCCTTCTCTGAGGACATGATCTCGCGCGGGCGTAAGCCCCATTCGGAATGGATCAGCAAGACCCACGGCGTCGTCACGCCCGAAGAATCCTTGTCGCTTGGCCTGTCACCGGGCTCTCAGGTCTGCCGGTTTCAGCGTCTGCGCTATGCCGATGCGGCGATCATGGCACTGGAATATACCACCCTGCCCGCCTTTGCCCTGCCGACCCTCGATGAGGTCGGGGATTCGCTTTATGAGGCCTTAAGCCGCACCGGCCACCGCCCCGTGCGCGCCTTGCAGCGTCTGCGCGCCGTCGCCCTGACCGGCGAACAGGCCGACCGCCTTCAGGTGCCCCCCGGAACCCCCGGCCTGTTTATCGAACGGCGCGGGTTCTTAAGCGATGGCCTGACCTGCGAGCTAAACCACTCCTATTATCGCGGCGACGCCTATGACGTGATCGCCGAAGTCAATGAACTGGGCAACCTGACCTACGGGTTCTGATCCCTGATTTAATACCGCCATTTTTAAAGAGTTATCATAATGTCCGCTTCTCTCAGTCAGCCGCTGAAACGCCCCGAAGACACCCTCATGTTCCGTGAGGCCCGCGAAAGCGGCGATGCCGTCGCGCGCTTTTTAGACACCAATCTTGAGACCATCGCCCGTATAGTCACGCGCCTGAAGGCCCATCCGCCGCGCTCCGTGACGACCTGCGCGCGCGGATCTTCTGACCATGCCGCCACCTATGGCAAGTATCTGATTGAGACCCTGATCGGTATCCCGACTTCAACCGCGGCCCTGTCGGTATCATCCCTTTATGACTCTCCGGTGTTTGCCGCCGATACCCTGTGCATCGCGATTTCCCAATCCGGCCGCAGCCCTGACCTTTTGACCTCGGTGAAGGCCCACAAAGACTCCGGCGCGTTTGTGATCGCTCTGGTCAATGATTTCACCTCGCCGCTGGCTGAGCTGGCCGATGAGGCCTTGCCGCTGTGCGCAGGCCCGGAGCTGTCGGTAGCCGCTACCAAATCCTACATCACCTCCTTGGCGGCACTGGCCGCGCTTGTGGCCCACTGGGCCGATCACGCCGCCCTCAAAGACGGGGTGAACCGCCTGCCGCAACACCTGACGCAGGCCTTTGATCTGGACTGGTCAGGCGCTTTGCCGACCTTGACCGCCGCCCGCAACCTGTTCGTTATCGGGCGTGGCTACAGCTTTGCCGTCGCGCAGGAAGCGGCGCTTAAGCTCAAGGAAACCTGCGCCCTGCATGCCGAAGCCTTTTCCGCCGCCGAAGTCCGGCACGGCCCAATGGCGATTGTCGGTGAAGGTTTCCCCATCATCGGTTTTGCGCCGTCCGATAGTGCTGGCGACGATGTCCGCGCCGTTGCTGCTGAATTTTCAGGCCGGGGGGCCGATGTCTGGCTGGCCGACACCAAGGGCCAAGGTGAGGGTCAGGGCAATCTGCCCGCCCTTGCCGCCGAAGCCGTGCTTGAACCCATTTTGATGGTCGCGTCATTTTACCGGCTGGCCAATGCCCTGTCCATCGCGCGCGGGCTTGATCCCGACAGTCCGCCGCACCTCAACAAAGTGACCCGGACCCGGTAATCATGTCAGTTTTTACCTTCATTAACGGCCGTATCGTCACGGCGGATGGCATAGTCGAGACGGGCCACGTTATCATCGACAATGGCATCATTGCCTCCGTCTCCAGTGCGCCCGCCACGCCCCAGGGTGAGATCATCGACCTTGACGGCGGCTATCTGTTGCCGGGCTTTATCGATACCCAGGTCAATGGCGGCGGCGGCGTTCTGTTCAACGACACTCCGACAAAGGCCGCCATCGCGGCTATAGGTGAGGCCCACGCAGCCTATGGTACGACCGGCTTCATGACTACCCTGATCAGTGATCGACTTGATGTGGTGGACGCGGCCCTTAACGCCACGAAAGAGGCCATTGACGCAGGCATCCCCGGCGTGCTCGGTGTGCACCTCGAAGGCCCGTTCCTCAATGCCGAGCGCAAGGGCATCCATAACGCGGAGGTTTTCCGCACCCTTGACGCAGCGTCAAAAGCGCTCCTGTCGCGCCCGACCGGCGCTAAGACCATGGTGACGCTGGCACCGGAGAAATGCACGCCGGACGACATCCGCGACCTCGTGGCCAAGGGCGTCATCGTGGCGGCGGGCCATACCAACGCGACCTACGATGAGACGCTCGAAGCCCTTTCAGCCGGGGTCAGCGGCTTCACCCACCTGTTTAACGCCATGTCCCCGTTCAGCCATCGCGCGCCCGGCGTGGCCGGGGCCGCGCTTGAAGACCAGAAGGCCTATTGCGGGATCATCCTCGATGGCCAGCACGTCCACCCGGCGGCCGCCCACATCGCCTTCGCGGCCCGTCCGGTCGAGCGCTTCATGCTGGTCACCGATGCCATGCCGACGGTCGGTATGGCCCACAAGACCTTCACGCTTAACGGCAAGACCATCCACGTCGAAAACGGTGCCTGCATCGATGACAATGGCACCCTGGCGGGCTCCGATCTCGATATGGCGTCGGCCTTCCGCTACGCCGTCACTGTGGTGGGCGTGAGTGTTCGCGACGCGGCCTTTATGGCTGCCACCGCGCCGGCCGCCTTTGTCGGCGTGTCTGATATTACCGGCGAGATCAGGCACGGGCTGCGTGCCGATCTGGTCTGGATGGATGCCGATCTGAATTTACGTGGTGTCTGGCTTGCCGGCCAGCGCCATGGCGGCCGCGCCGCCAACCTTACTGCCGCCTGATGACTCACGGAAGCGTTTACCCCGTTACTCTTAGGGTTTTCGAGTCCTCAGTGCCCTTGGACGCATCCTCCTTATGAGGATGCGTCTCTTTCTCTTATTTTCGACGGAGATCGCGCACTATGCGTCTGAACCCGTCGCACGGGCCTAATGCAAAATCTGGCTCAGGAACTGCCGTGTCCGTTCATGCTGCGGGGCTCTGAAAAAGGCGTCGGGCGTGTTCATCTCGATAATCTGTCCGGCGTCCATAAAGACCACGCGGTCAGCAACCTGACGGGCAAAGCCCATTTCGTGCGTGACGCACAGCATGGTCATGCCGGAGCCCGCCAGATCGACCATGATATCGAGCACTTCCTTGACCATTTCGGCATCCAGCGCCGAGGTCGGTTCGTCAAACAGCATGACGTCCGGCTGCATACATAAGGCACGCGCAATGGCTACGCGCTGTTGCTGCCCGCCCGAAAGCTGACCGGGATATTTCAGGGCCTGTTCGCCGATGCGCACCCGCTCCAGTAAGGACATGGCCAAATCTTCGGCCTCGGCCTTTTTCATTTTTTTGACGTGGATGGGCGCCAGTGTGCAGTTTTGTAAGATTGTCAGATGCGGAAACAGGTTGAAGCTCTGGAAGACCATGCCGACGCTTTTGCGCACACCTTCGACCGTTTTGATGTCCGATGTCAGGGCCGTGCCGCCGACTGAGATCGTACCCTGATGGTGGCCTTCCAGGGCGTTAATACAGCGGATCAGGGTTGACTTGCCTGAACCCGACGGGCCGCAGATGACGATGCGTTCGCCCTTATCGACGCTCAATGATACATCGCGCAGGGCATGGTATTGTCCGTACCATTTGTTGACGCCGCTCAGTTCGATAAAAGCCATCAGCGGTTCACTCCGAACAGGTTCTGCCGCTCGATCCAGTGGGTGTAGCGCGTAATCGAAAAGCAGATGATGAAATAGATTAAGGCAATGAAGCCATAGGTTTCGGCAAAGGGTGCCGGCCACGCCGGATCAGCCAGCGCGGCGCGTCCGGCACTCAACAGGTCATAGAGCCCGACAATCAATACCAGTGAGGTGTTCTTGACCATGACCACGACCGTGTTGGTCAGCGGCGGTATGACGTTGGATATGGCTTGCGGCAGGATGATCAGGCGCGTCTTGGACCACCACGACAACGACAAAGCATCAGCCGCTTCCCCTTGACCATTATGCAGGCCTTGCAGGCCGCCGCGAAGCACCTCGGCCAGATAGGCGGCGGAGAAGACGGTCATGGCGACCAGAGCGCGCAGCAGTTTGTCGATCTTAAGCCCGTCCGGCAGCATCAGCGGCAACAGGATCGACACGATGAACAGCAAGCTCAACAGCGGCAGGCCGCGAATACCTTCGATAACCGCCACGCAGATATATTTGACGGCCTTAAGCTCTGACTGCCGCCCCAGCGCCAGCGCAATCGCCAGCGGAAAGCCTAACCCCAATGATAAAACGGTCAGGATCAGCGTCACCGGCAGCCCGCCCCAGGAGTCGGTCGGCACAGCCTCAAGGCCCGGCACACCGCCCGCCATCAGAGCTAACGCGACCACCGTGCCGATCACCCACGCCCACAGGGTCGAGGTCTTCCAGTTCTTCGGCGGCAGAGAATAAAGTGTCAGGCCGATAAAAATCACAATCAGCGCAACCGGCCGCCAGTATTGCCCCGGCGGATAGATGCCAAACAGAATGAACGGATATTTGGCGCGCAGGAAAGCCCAGCACGCGCCAGCACCGGTGCACTGCGTGCCCTCGCCGGCCCAGATACCGTTGAGGAGACCCCATGACACCAGCTTGGGCGCCAGGGCTATGACGGCAAACAGGATCGCGAGCGTCGAGACCGTGCTTAAGACATCCCCGAACAGCACCCGAAACAGGCTGCGGCGCGCGTCCAAGGGGGCGGTTCGGGCATCAATGGATTGGGTTTGAACAAAGCCTGTCATCGGACCTTCAGCGCCACACGAGAATTGTATAGGTTCATAGCCACGGAGGTTGCGATGCTGATGGTAAAGAACACCAGCATCAGGATGAAAATCCCCTCCAGGGCCTGACCCGTCTGATTGATGGTGGTCGCGGTCACAAATGAAATGTCCGGATATCCAACCACCAGCGCCAGTGTCGAGTTTTTGAGAATATTGATATACTGACTGGTCATAGGCGGAATGATAATGCGCAAGGCCTGCGGGATCAGCACCAGATTAAGCGCCTGCTTGGGCGCCAAGCCCAGCGCCAGCGCGGCCTCGGTCTGGCCTTTGGCGACCGCCTCAAGGCCGCCCCTGATGATCTCACCGATGAAGGCCGCCGCATAGAGACTAAGCCCCAGATACATGGCGACAAATTCCGGCGATAGATTAAGCCCGCCTTCAAAATTGAATTTCGCCCGAACCGGCATATCAAGGCCGTTCAACGATAGCGCCGGCAAGTAAAGCCCGCGTTCGGTCAGATAGACCCCCGGCAGCGGATTAAGCGGCGCGTCGATAGATGGCAGCCCGACGGTGACCAGCGCGTACCAAAACAGAAGTTGCACCACCAGCGGCGTGTTGCGGAAAAACTCGACATAGGTCGTCCCCGCCCCTTGCGCCAGCGGATTGTCCTCACGGCGCAATATGGCCAGCATCAGCCCCAGAACCGTCGCCGTCAGCGCCACGATCATCGTGATAAACAGGGTGTTGCCGAGGCCAACGGTGTAGGCCCACCAGAAATGATCGGTCGGGCTATAGCTTAAGACACTTTCGGAAATCGGAAAACGCGCCGCCCGCCCCAAAAAGTCAAACCCGACGGTCAGCCCGCGTTTGGCGAGATTTGCGGCCGTATTGCCGGTCAGCCACAGGATCAGGCTAAGGAACGCCCCCGCCGCCAGCACCTGAAAGACAATCGCCCTGAATTTTTGATCACGCCACCACACCATCTTAGCTAAACGGCAGGGGCACCATCAGCCCCCCGTCCCTTTGCAGGCGGTTCAGGCCGCGCTCTATCTTAAGCTTTGAGTCCTTACCGACATTGCGGTCGTAAACTTCACCGTAATTGCCAACCTGTTTGATGATCTGATAGGCCCAGTCTTCGCGCACGCCCAAAGCCTTGCCGTAACCGGCTTCAACGCCCAAAAGACGGCGAATGGCCGGATCTTCGGATTTTAACATCTCATCGACATTGGCGCTCGTGATACCCAGATATTCCGCGGTGATCTGCGCCTGAAACACCCATTTGACGATATCAAACCACTGATCATCGCCATGACGAACCGCAGGCGTCAGCGGGTTAGCTTCGTCATTGGCCGCAAAGATCACATAGTCATCGGGGTTTTTCGACTGGGTCGCCCGCACCGAATAGAGCGCCGAGGCATCGGTGATCAGGGCATCGCACCGGCCGGAGAAAAACGCCTGACGCGTGGCCGATACATTATCGAAAATGACCGGTTTGAGGTCGAGTTTCTGACGCCACGACACGTCGGCAAAGATCACCTCGGTGATCGAGCCGGTCTGAACACACACGGAGGCACCCTTAATGTCAGCCGGTTTGGTCGCCCCCGTCGCCGCCCGCACCATGAAGCCAGTATAGTCATAATAGTTGGGAAAGGTGAAATTGACGCCATTGGCATCACGCGCCATCGTCCAGGTCGTGGTACGCGGCAGCAGGTCGATTTCGCCGGTCTGCAAGGCGGTCAGGCGTTGCTGACCGGTCAGGGGCACAAAGCGCGCCTTATCCTGATCACCCAGAACCGCCGCCGCCACCGCCCGGCACATGTCGATATCAAGCCCGCGCCAGTAGCCTTTGTCATCAGGTAGAGAGAACCCGGCATTGGCCTGAGACGCGCCGCACGACACATAGCCATGCTTTTGCACCGTCGCCAGAGTCGATCCGGCCTTGCCAGCCGGTGCGGCATCACTTGCCGGTTTCGGTGCCGGTGAACAGGCGGCCAGCGCCCCAGACAGTGCGGCGGCAAACCCGATGATGGCTAATCCCCTGCGTCCCATCAGGTCATTCCGCCGCGATATCAGACGCGTCAACCGCCGTATTAAGATGTGCGAACAGCACCTCAAGATCGGCCCACAGATCGGCCGGGTCTTCGAGACCGACCGAAATGCGCAGGATCAGGCCATCCTCTTTCCACGGCACGGCCACGCGGTCGGGCCGGATGTCCATCGGCACGATCAGGCTGCGTGTGCCGCCCCATGACGCCCCGATCGAAAAGGTTTTGAGCGTATCAAGGGCCGCATCAACCGCCGCATTGGCGGCCGGTTTGAGAACCACGGAAAACACGCCGGAGGCACCGACGAAATCGCGCTTGAAATAGTCATGGCCGGGACAGGACGCCAAAGCCGGATGCAGGACACGCTCAACCGACGACAAACCCACCAGACGCTCGGCAAATTCGGTCGAGATCTTGCCCATGTGCGCCAAACGCACACCCATGGTCTGCATCCCGCGCAGGGCGAGCGCACAGTCATCAGGCGAAACCCCAATGCCGATCATGCGGGTCGTGGCCTTAAGCGCGCGGTGCAGTTCGACGTCGCGCACGCTGATCGAGCCTAGCAATATATCGGAATGGCCACCGACATATTTGGTCAGGGCTTCCATCACAAAATCAGCCCCATGCATGAGCGGCTTGAACAACAAAGGCGTCGCCCAGGTATTATCGGCCCCGACCAGCGCGCCCTTGGCATGGGCCGCGGCGATGATGGCGGGAATATCCTGAAATTCCATCGTCGTGGAGCCGGGACTTTCCATCCACACTAACTTAGTATTGGCCTGCATCAAGTCAGCCACTCCGCCCCCGATCATCGGATCATAGACCGTATAGTGGATGCCACGCGGCTTCAGGTAGTTCTCACAGAACCCCCGCACCGGCGGATAGGCCGTATCGGGGATCAGCACATGATCACCCGGCAGCAGCACCGTCAGGAAGACGATGGTAATACCCGCCTGTCCCGACGGGACGATGACTGTGCGGGTCCCGCCTTCGAGGGCCGTCAGTTGGTCTTCCAGGGCCTTGGTCGTCGGTGTGCCATGCAAGCCGTAGGTATAGCCGTCCGGCCCGCGATATTTGCGGTTGGCATAGGCCTGCGCATCGTCAAACACGATGGTCGAGGCCCGATAGGTCGGCACGCTCAAGGATTTGAAACCCTCCATATTGGGTTCCGGCGGATGCACGACGCGCGACAAATCTTTCATTTCAAGGCCTCAGACTATTCGGCCCAAGCATGAGCCGTTATTTCAAAAAAACAATCACTGCCATTTCGGCACAATACGGTAACGGCGGCGGGTGTGCTCAAGGGGAAGAACCGCCGCCGCTATCGCCCGTCCGGAGAACCACCCCTGGTAAACTCCGGAAGGATAGAGTTTATTTCGGACACTGCGCCATGATCGGCTTGCCCTCGAACGCTGCCTTTACGAACGGCAGGCTGTCGGGCAATGAGCCGTTAACCGCGCCGGAGTGACTGAGTTCGGGATAGAGTTTCGTCACCACGACTGAACCCTCAGCGCAGGCATCCTTGGCCAGCGCCAGTTGTGCAGACGATGGAACCTCAGCGTCTTTGCCGCCGATACCTAAGAAAAGCGGGCTTTTGAATTTAAGACCCGGATATTCCAGTTTTGCCAAAACCGGCGTCATGGCCGCATTATAGGCCTCAGTCTTGAACGTTATATCCCGCGTCAGCATGGCCCCGCGAATATCGGCTTCAAGCCGGGTGTTGCAGACGGATTTCGCTTGCTCAAACAGCGGCAAGGCCTCCGGGGTCACAATGTCAGCAACCTTGAGATCAGGCTGAGTTTGCTGAGCCATCAGTAGGCCATAGAACATGTAGTAGATGGTCGGATCAGCCGCTTTTGCCGCCTTGGGGTCAAGCTTCCCACTGACCTGCCCAACAACCTGCAATGACTGACTGAATTTATAGGGCGTGCCGGTCGCGACCGTACCGCGGATGTCCAGCTCCGGCGCGTAAGTCGGCGCATAGGCTGCGGCCGCCACAGCCGCCTGACCGCCCTGAGACTGACCGACAATCACGGTTTTCGTTGACAGAACCGGAAAGCCGCGCTGAGCGGCGCGAATACTGTCCAGCACACTATAGGCCTGCGGGCGGGCATTAACATATGGGTGCGGGCCCGGCGTGCCCAGCCCCTGATAATCCGTGGCGACAATCGCATAGCCCTCTTTGAGCCACGTATTGAGATAGGCATTGTCACGTGTCGACCGCCCGGCCAGAGACGGCGCGCACACATCAGCCATGCCGACCGTGCCGTGCGCCCAGGCAATGACGGGCCAGCCGCCGTCGGGCGCCTTGCCTTTCGGCAGGAAGACCGCACCCGACACCGCTACGATATCTTCGCCGTCCACGCCGTCCATTGAGGTATAGAGAATGCGATAAGCCGATCCGGCCTGACTAAGGTTAAGGCTCGATTCCAGAGCCTCCATCGCCACCATCCGGCCTTCGTGACCCGGCACCGGGCGCGACCAGCTATAAAATGCCGGCACCCGGCCATCACCCTGCGCGATATCGGTATGAGCGTGCAGCACGGCATCATGGGCGACAGCACCTTGCGCAAAAAGCGCAGCTATTACAGCCAGTTTCGAGAATTTTCCCGCGATGCGCTTCATGGTCAGCCCCTATCCCGTTTGTGACGATAAGATGACCATGTCGGCTTTCGGGTAGAAACACAAATGCCGGACAGGCAGAACTCTATGCCTAAACCTTATACTATTTGGGCATGAGCGTGCGGTTGTAGGAGCGCGCCCTAAGCAGGGCCCCGACGAAACGGTTGACGACCTGCGCCTTTTGAGTGTCGGGCCGGAACAAAAGGTAGGAGCGGAAATAGATCTCTGGCTCAAACGGCTTCAGGATCAGCCCGCGTTCGGGAAAGCCTTCGGCGGCCACCAGATTGACAATACCGACACCGACACCCGCCAGCACGAGCGCACACACCGTCAGGGCATAAGGGGTTTCAACGACCACCTGCGGCTTGACGCCCGCCTCATCGAATATGGTCGTCAATTGCGCCCGCAGACGGTCTTCGGGAGACAGGGCGATAAATGGCAGCCCATCTAAATCTTCAGGACGGATGATATCCTTGTCCGCCAGGGCATGGCCCGGCGGCACGGCACAGACGGCGCGAAAGCTGCCAAACAAACGATGCTCAACCCCGGACAGATCAACCTCTTCAGCGGCCAGCCCGATATCAAACTGCTGATACATCACATAGTCGCGGACCGTCGCCGACGACAGCACCTGCAAGGTTATGGCGACATCCGGATGCACCTTACGAAAGGCATGGATGGCCCGCGGCACCAGCGTAGACCCCAGGGCGGCTTGCGAGGCAATACGGATCGTACCCAGACCAAAATCACGGATACGCGCCGCCGAGGAACGGATGCGATCAAGGCCGATAAAGCTGTCATTAACATCACGAAAGAACAAAATGCCTTCGGGTGTCGGCACCAGCCGACCCTTAACGCGATCAAACAGAAAGAAACCGAGATTATCCTCCAGTTCCGCCACAGCGCGGCTGACGGCCGGCTGGGTGATCTGCAACAGTTCCGCCGCCCGCGACGCCGAGCCCCCCATCATGACGGCGCGGAATATCTCCAATTGACGTATATTCATCGTGGTTTTCCCCTGTCGCGCCGCAAACCTATAACTTTTATGCATAGGCCTCTGCGTTTCTGTCAATTGTGTTTCTACGTTTACTCACGCAGTCTCAGTTTATGACGTTTTGATAAATCCAAGACGACACCTGAGTGACACAAACAATATTCAACAACAAAAGAGACGAAACACCACGAAGCGTACCCAATTTTGGCCATTTCATAGCAGGGGATATACTATGAAACGCAGACCTATAGAGTATAAACGCTTACTGCTTGCCTCTTCGATTATCGGCGTCCTGACGGGCAGCCTGACTATATCGGCAAGCGCCCAAGAGACCGCACCCGAAACTTCCGAAGTCACCGAAGTCGTTGTGACCGGCTCGCGCTTCGGACGGGTCGTGGCTCAGTCGGCCACGCCGATCGACCTGATCCGTCAGGAAGACCTTGAGCGGGCAGGCTCACCCGAACTTAAGGGCAAGCTGCGCACTTTGGTGCCGAGCTTTTCGATCACCAATAACTATGCGGCGGGCGTCAATGACTTCATGGCCAATCCGTCCTTGCGGGGCCTGTCGACCGGCCACGTCCTGCTGCTGCTGAACGGCAAGCGCCGGGTGATGTCGGCCACCGGCGGCGGCGATGTCGCCTATGATATCAACGCTATCCCGTCGATTGCCCTGTCACGCGTCGAGGTCCTGCGCGATGGCGCCGGCGCTCAGTATGGTTCTGATGCCATTGCGGGCGTCATCAATCTGGGCCTGGACGACACGACCGGCTTTAAGGGTGAAGCCCGCTACGGCGAAACCTCGCAAGGCGACGGGGAAGCCATTGATATCGGCTTAAGCTACGGCCTGCCGATCCTGACTGACGGTGTGCTTCGCGTCTCCTTCATGCACTCGGATCACACCAAGACCGACCGCGCCACACCCGACACGCGCCAGCAGTATTTCGGCTCCAACGGCACCCGCTTGCCTTCGGCCAACTATGGTTCCGGTACCGGCCTGACCCCCTCCAATGGCACACTTGATCCGCGCGAAGCCACCATCGACCGCAATATGTGGGTGTCGAACGATCCAGAATATATCAACAACGCCCTGTTTTTCAGCGCTAAACTGCCGGTGAGCGAAGGCATCGAAGCCTATAGCTTCGGCGGCATCAACAAACTCACAGGCAACAGCTACAATTTCTTCCGCCGGGCCGGTCAGGACGAAACCGTGCGCGCCCTTTATCCGGATGGCTTCCTGCCGCTTCAGATCATCGAGATGGAAAACCACGCCGCTGCCGCCGGGATCAAGGGCGACGACCTGTTTGGGTTTAGCTGGGATCTGTCGGTAAATTACGGCAAAAACCAGCAGGACTTTGGGTACCAAAATGCCGCCAACGTCTCGCAAGGCGCAGCCTCGAAAACCAGCTTCTACCGCGGTCAGTATGCCATCGACCAAACCTCGTTCAACTTTGATGTCACTCGCGAGATTGAGATGGGCGCCAGTCCGCTGAAATTCGCGATGGGCCTCGAATACCGTGAAGAGAACTACAATACCTCACCCGGTGAGCCTGACTCCTACGCCTTCGGTGGTGTGCCCATTCTCGATGGCCCCAATGCCGGACGCCCAGCCCCGGCCGGTGCCCAGCCCGGCGGCGGCATCCGCCCGGACGATGCCCTGGATGGCAGCCGCGACTCCAAGGCGCTCTATGTCGAACTGGACAAGACCTTTTTTGATCGCTGGCAAGTGATTGCCGCTGGACGCCACGAGGACTTTTCCGACTTTGGCTCAACCACCAATTACAAACTGGCCAGCCGGTTTGAAATCAACGACCATCTGGCTCTGCGCGGATCAGTGGGCACGGGGTTCAGAGCGCCGTCTCTGGCGCAGTCCTATTTCAGCCGTACCAATGTCACCTTCATCAACGGTCTGCCGGTACGGGTGCGCGGGATTTCGGTCTATGATCCGGTGGCACCGCAACTGGGCGCCCAGCCATTAAGCCCCGAAGAGTCCGAAGATATATCCGCAGGTGTAGTCTTCCGCTTCGGCGGCTTTACCGGCGCGATCGACTATTACAAGGTTGAGGTCACCGACCGGATCGTCTCATCATCCACGTTTCAGGGCGGCACCTTGTCGACCTTCATGGCCGCCAATGGCCAGCCCGATGTGGTCGGCGTGACCTTCCTGACCAATGCCGTCGACACCACGACCGAAGGCGTCGATCTCACCGCCCAGTACCGTCATGACCTGGGGGCGTGGGGAACCTTAAGCGCCACCTTCGCGGCCAATGTCAACGAAACCGAGATCGACCGCATTTCCGGTACACCGCCGCAAATCACGGCGCTGGGCATCAATACTACACTGTTTGACCTGACGCAGCAGGTCACCCTGACCGATGCTCGTCCCAAGGATAAGCAGACGGTGGGCCTGAACTGGAAGCGCAACAAATTCAACGTCGCGCTTACGGCTACGCGCTACGGCGAAGTCTCGGAAGTATCCCTGACCGGTAAAACTTTGGCGCAGGTCAATGCGCTTCTGCCTGCCGGAAAATACGACACAACCCTGGTTCAGACCGGATCGACCTATTCGATCATCCAGACCTACCAGTCTGATATCGTTACCGATCTGGATGTCACCTATGCGGTCACCGACCATGTTAACCTGACGGTCGGCGCGTCCAACATCTTTGACGCCTATCCGGAAAAGCGTATTGCCTCGACCGTTGCGTCGGTGGCTGCGGGCACCAACGGCGCCGACAATGCCGGCACCCTGCCCTATTCCTACATAGCCCCCTATGGCACGGCCGGACGGACCGTCTATGCCAAGCTATCGGTTAAGTACTAACCCATTAACGGGCAGGTGCCCCCTCTCCCCCTAGCTCAAAAGCCTGCCGAATATTCCGGCAGGCTTTCTTTTTTGGGTGCGGACTTAGGGCCATCCGTCGCATGGAAAAACCGCCGGAGACGGGCTCCGGCGGTTTACATATATATAACCTGTTCTTCAAGCGCTGACGGTCTTCAGTATCTCATAGGCGAATCGCGCCCCTTGTTTCAGAGGCTCAACACCCACACGCTCATCGTCACCATGAATTCGCGAGGCGGTATCAGCATCGACGGGAACCGGCCCCAGGCCATAGACCGGAACACCCCGCAACCGCCACGGCGTTGCATCGGTCGAGGCCACCAGCAGAGTTGGCATGACGGTCACCTGTGGCCATACAGTTTTGGCCCCCCGCTCGATCGCCTTATATAATTCCGTATCCGTCGTAGACGGGATAATATCGGCATAAGCATCGAAAAACGGCATCTGCTGATCTTTCGGGCGGGTGGAGACGATTTCAAACTCAATCTTCGGATTGCCGATAACCGCTTTCAATTCCTCGATAAAGGGCCCGACCTTCTGACCGGGCAGCAGTCGGGCATTCATCACCGCTTCTGCATTGCCCGGTATAACATTGGGCTTAATGCCGGAATTGATCATGCTGATCACCAGAGTATTCCGTAAAAGCCCTTCCGTACCCCAACCCGCATCCTTTTGTGTGATTAGACGCCGCGCCGCCGCTTTGCGTGCGGCGGGTTCGCGGGCGTTTAACAGTGCTGCTACAGCATCGGCATAGGGGCCGGGATTAAGTTTGGCGCTCGCTTTGAGATAGGCTTCGACCTGCGGCAGCAGGATGATCTCCGTCTCGTAAGTCGAAAGCCGGGCCAGCGCCTCAATAAGCTGCCCATTGGCGGTTTCGCTAACCGGCAACGGACGTGAGGAATGGCCCGTGGGCCCCGACGTCTTGATCTTCAGATTGAGCGTGAGTTTATCGGCGCACGACACCTGCATCTCGCGCACGCCCTGTGCGCCAATAAACGTGCGTCCGCCTTCGTTCAAACAGAACTCGGCATCGATCTTGTCCCAATGATTAGCCGCGAGCCAGTTGGTATTGAACGCCCCCTGCTCCTCATCGGCTTCGGCAAGGAAAATGACGTCGCGCGACAGCTTGCGTTTCTCTTTGGCCAGACGCAATACAGCCTGAGCGAACACGGCCACGGCCGCCTTGTTATCCAGCGCCCCACGGCCATAGATGAAGCCATCTTTTTCGACACCCTCAAACGGGTCAACGCTCCATCGCTCACGCTCACCCGGCACAACATCGGTGTGTGCGGCAATCAGAACTGGCCGTTTGGTTCCGTTCCCTTTCAAGCGGGCAATGAAGTGCGCTGCCTTGCCGTTAGGTGCCAATATTATCTCATTGGGGATAGTGTGCTGATCGAACAGCGCCTTGAGATAATTGGCTGCCGATCGCGTATCGCCCGGCGCGTTGACCGTATCAAAGCGTATCAGATCTTTTAGAAGAACGGCGACATCGACCTTGCTGCCCTGAGCGCGGACAACGTCAGGCATTAGCGACAGGCCCAACCCTGCCGCCACCGAGGCCATGGCCCCCCTGCGGTTCAAAAACATATTCCGACTCCATGCTATAGCGTGATTAACCTGTCACACTATCGCCCTCACGGGGACAAACAATTGAGCCTTAGACATATGTCTATGCCTTAAGCTTATTGGTATGCCATAATCTTACTGGCATGAATAACTCAGCCCCCTATGCCCCCCCCAGAACCATCACAGGTAACGATCGCGCGAGTTAATCTTCTGATAGGCTGAGCGCATAGGCCATGACATGATAGATGTAACTGGACTCGACCGTCCCTGAAATCAGATGGGCCTGCGGGCCGTAAGCATAAACCGGCACATCCTCACCGCCGTGAGCCGCACTGCTCAAAGGCACCAGCGCCGGCTGTAGAAAGTCGGGACTAACGGCCTCTGCCTGTGTCAATTCATGCTCATGGTCCTGTTCGCCAGGCCCGGAAGCATAGCTTAAAATGGTGCGCGGTTTGCCAGTCTTATCCAGTTGATTGACCCCTTTTTGCCGCGCCAGACCGAGGATATCAGCCTCACGCGTGGCATAGCCGGAGACCGCCAGAGCATGACTGTGATCAGCGGTGACGATGATCAGCGTCTCAGCCGGATCAGATTTGGCTACAGCCACAGCCACAGCCTTGGACAATTCATCGACATCGGTCAGGGCGCGGTAAGCATTGTTCCTGTGGTGCCACTTATCGATCGAGGCCGACTCGACGAGCAGGACATACCCTTTGGGATTTTTCGACAGAACCTCAATAGCTTTTGAGGTCATCTCCGCGAGGGTTGGCGTGTCCGGAAATTTATCGTGGTCAATGACCGACGGCAGATGCGACGGGGCGAAAATGCCCAAAAGACTATTGGTGTTCTTGGTCTCGACGGCGTTCAAATCCCTGGCTGTGGTGACAAACTTCGCCGCAGAAGTTTGTGTGCGCCAGAGCTTAGTCAGGTCGCGGTCATCGGAACGGGCACCCGCTGTCCCTGCGGCCTTGGGCAGGAATTTCGCCGCGCCACCGCCCAAAGCGACATCCAGCCTGACATTATCCGGGGCTTCAACCAACTGCCGCGCCAGATCGGTACAGCCCGCCCTTGCGACCTCATCCGGCATATCGGTATCGGCCTGCCAGTCACGGCTGGCGGTATGGCCGTAAACGCCCGCAGGGGTGGCATCGGTCAGGGCCGAGGTCGTGACTACGCCTGCCAACAACCCCTTACGCTTGGCCTGCTCAGCAATGTTGCTCACCCGGTTAGCAAGGCCCGTTGCGCAATCCTTGGGCCTGACCTTGCCATTAACGCCGATGGCACCATTGATGGTTTTGAAACCCGTGGTGATGGCGGAAATACCATTGGCGGAATCCGTCACCAACGCATCTACGGCGTAGGTCTTTGACAGGGCAGTGTAGGGAAACGCATCGAATGACAGACTGTAGCTGGCACCATCAAGGCCTCGCGTCTGACCCGCCATGATCCGTCCAGCCGTGACAGAATTGATGCCCATGCCATCGCCGATAAACAGAATGATGTTTTTGGCTTTACCGTTGTTTGGAGCGCGTTTGAGCGCGGTCTGAAGAGACGTCTGGCCGTCACGGAACGCGCTATCAGATGGCGTGATAGGCTCAGCAAGCGCAACCGTCGACCCAGATATCAGGATCGTTGTGGTCAACAGGGCAGCAAAGCGTTTCATAAGGGCACCTTTTGGACTGGAAACAAAAACCCCGCCATCCGGTAGCGGGCCGGACAGCGAGGAAAAGACCGTGCGCGGGGGAGCGCACACGGCCTTGGACTATGGAAATATCCGATCAGAAGTTGGCGCGAACACCGACCATGAAGCGGCGACCGAAGCCTTCGAGTTCATAGGTACGTTCTTTTGCACCCTGATACCGGCGGCCCAGCTCATCCGTCAGATTATTGGCGTCCACATAGACTGACAGGTTATCACTGACGTAATAACGACCGGAAAAGTCCAGACGCTCGGACGGGTCCCACCACATGTCGGCTGACTCGCTGGCCCCGACTTCATCAAGCCAGCCGGTACGATGTTGGTAGCTGAGGCGGGCCGAAACATTGTACTTTTCATAAAACAGCGACACGTTGCTCACCCGGTCAGAGGTACCGGGGAATGCGGTTTCGCGGCCAGCCGGTGTGGTAAACTCGCCCTCAAGGAAGGTCAGGCTGGCTTCCATGCCAAGGCCGGACAACGCACCCGGCAGGAACCGCCACGGCTGGCTGTAGGCCAGTTCCAGACCGTAGAATTTGCCATCATCGCCATTGACCGTGGTTGAATATCTATAAGCCGAACGATCAATGCCACTGGTGTTAAAGCGGTCGTCTCCCACCACGGTCGTGTTCGAGAACAGCACGTCAGTCACCTTGCGATAAAAGACATTGGCCGACAGAACCGATGACGGGGCAAAGTACCATTCTGCCGAACCGTCGAAGCCCTGCGCCGTTTCAGCTTCCAGCGCCGGATTGCCGCCGGATACGGTGGTGTTGGCGTCATTGATGCTGACCGAGGACGACATGCTGCCGAAAGATGGGCGCGCCGAACCGCTGACATAGGCGGCCCGCACCTTGACATCGGGGGTCACGTCCATGTTCCAGTGAACGCTGGGGAACACCTTGGTGGACTCGTTATTGATCACGATCGGCTGAGCGACGCCATTGATAGTTGCAGTCCCCGTCGACGTGGTTTCGACCTTTTCGGTACGCAGGCCAATTTGCAGCATCTGGTTCTGCCATTGCCAGGTATTCATCGCATAGGCCGACGTCATCTTTTCCGTGATCTCGGCACGCTGGCTTGGTGACAACTGCGGCACGGCATAGTTGGCACCGCTGGCATTCGCGGCCCGCGCCGCATTGATCAGCGCTTCGGAACGGGCGCGCATGGCAGCGTTGTCGATATAGTTGAAGGTAAAGCCTCGGCTGAAATCTTCATCGACCGGACGAAGCTGAACAAAGCTGTTCGGGTTCCACTCAACGCCTAAAGCCGCGCTGACTGCGCGAGCATCGAAGATACCGGTGCCGCCTGCAGGGGTTACGTTGGCATAGCTGCCGACATCGGTGAACTTGCGATCATTGAAATGAATACCGGCCTTGAAACGGGCGGCCGCACCAAAATTTGTCCATTCCCGAAAGACATCGGCATGGACGATCTTATCGGTCGTTTCGCGCTTTGAACCCGACCAGGTAATGCGCTCCTGACTGAAGGCCATCTGATCGAGGCTGGTGCGCTGCCCGCCACCCTGAGCCACTGGATTGAACAGGGTAAGGGTCGGAATATTAGCCTCACCCAGCACATAGCTGACGCCCGGACGCTGCCCGGCACTCTGGAACTGCTCGATCAGTGGACTGCCGCTTTCGAGGAGGCTCTTATGGTGGCCGATGTCCCAATCCAGTATCCAGCCGTTCAGATTATGCTCACCGTGCGCGACATTATAGAGCATTGAGGTTTCCTGGCCGCCCTTGTTGAACAGGCCTCGCACTTCGACACCGGTCAGGTTTGCGGTCTGAAAATTGCGCGTACCGGTGCCACCATTGAAGTAAAAGGTGTACTGGTTGCGCTCTTCGTCGTCGATAAACTCGTTATAAAGTGTGGTAAAGCTGAGCTTGTGGCCCTCAGCCGGTGCATATTCCAATGCCGCTGACAAAGAGTTGGTTTCACGCTGAATGACATACTTGGCGGTACGGAGTTGTGAAACACCCGTAGCGTCATAGCGTGGTTCGGCATTGTCGGTTTGCTGCTCGAACGCAAAATGAGATCCGGCCAGTACGACGCCAAACTTGTCATTGGCCCACGATACACGCCCCGAATACTGGGTTTGCGGCCCATCACCCAGATCGACAAAGCCGGAACCTAAATCGGCCTGACCATGGAATCCCGGATTAGCCAGCGCCGAATAGGTTTTGATATCGATATAGCCCGCCAGAGACTCGGCCGGCATGGAGGCATCCAGCGTCTTATTCAGATTAAGCTGACCGATAAGCGCCGAAGGTACGCTGTCAAAGCGAAACACACGGTCTTCAGCGCCCAGTATAGCCACACCGTTAAAGGCAACCGACGACCAGCGCGCAGGGGCACCGCGCACCTGAACATAACGTTCCTGTCCCTGATCGCGCTGAACGGCAACACCTGGCAAACGTGAAAGCGCCGCCGCCGCCGTCTGATCGGGGAAACGACCTATAGTGTCAGAAGCGATAACATTAACGACGTTGGTCGCGTTGCGTTGCGCCTGAATGGATTTGCGCAGGCTATACTGAATGGGGGTTGCGACGACGGTAACTTCTTCGATCACCTCGGCGGCAGCGTTGTGGGGGGCGACGGGTTGAGCGGAAGGTGTGGCCGGCTTTGTTTGCGCGGCGCGCAGCACGACGACGGCGCCATTATTGGAAACGACTTCAAGCCCGGTGTTGGCAATCGCTTTGCGCAAGGCCGCCTGTGCATCCATGCGGCCCTCGACCGCGTTGATGCGTTTATTCATCAGATCGGGCTGTGGTGCTATGATTTGCAAGCCACTCTGAGCGCCAAGCGTTTGCAGGCCGCTCTGGGCCGATTGAGCCGGTACATTATATTCACGCGCGGCCGACTGCGCCTGAACTATGCTGAGGGGAGCCACAGCTCCGATGATCGCGACGGAGCCTAAAAGCGCCGCGCGGGACAGATTGAAACCAGACATGAAAAACAGCCTCCATTAATGCCGATATTAAGTACGACATCGAAAAGGCGAACTTCCCTCCGGTCAGGTCTCTGAAATTATGGTGAAATTTTTATGACGGCCGCAGGACGATTTCGGTCTTGCTGCTCTGTACCCTTAAATCAAAGGCGGCGCTGATCGCCTCGGCAAAGCCTTCGGGGTCCTGGGCCTTGAAATTGCCAACAACCTTTAAGTCAGCAATCCGTGGATCAATGCGCAGGGTGCGTTTGTTAAAGCGGTTAAAGCGCTGCACCGCCTGCAATAAGGGCTCACCATCCATGATAATCTGACCACTGCGCCAGGCTAACCGGTTAAACTGCGCCTCCGGCAGACTTTGCGACAGCCTGACCCGCCCTTCGGACAGAGTTAGCAAATCTCCGGCCTTTGCCCGCATGGTTTTTAAATCCGGATAGGCCTCGTCCCACACGTCGACGGTGCCTTCGGTGATCATGACATCAATGGCATCATAGGCACGGATAATATTAAAGGCGGTTCCCACAGCCTGCACCTTTACACTGCCGGCCAGTACCGTAAACGGTCGTGCGCTGTCTTTGGCCACCTCAAACAGGGCTTCGCCGCTTTCCAGAACCAGACTGCGCTCCAGCGGCGTCATGCGCACCCGAACGCGGCTTAGCGTATTCAGGGTCACACTTGATCCATCACTCAGCGGCACCCTTCGAATTTCACCGAGCCCCGAACTGTAACGCTTGTGAGTGAGATAGGGTACACCGAAAACAAGCCCGGCCCCAGCCGCCGCCATGCCCGCTCCGGCCGTCAGCATAAAGCGACGGTTCATACGGTTGTGGCGAACCACCACCATTTCAGTCGCGGGCAAGGCACGGGCACGATCCAGCAACACCCACGCCGCCTGTGCGCGCATATAGGCCCCTTCGTGGCGGTCATCCTGCTGCCGCCAGTCCCGAAGTTCATGTTCATCCTTATCCGTCATGCCCCGATCCTGACGGGCCACCCAGTCGGCGGCTATCTGATCAAGATCGTTTATGAGTCTGGGGCCGGTCATTCAGTTTAGGGTCCGCAAGGTTAATCTCAGAAAGCTTGGCAGTGGCAGGATCGGTCTGGCTGTTTTCAAGACTTGCCAGTATCAGCCTAAGACCACGGCTTACCTGTTTTTCAACCACATTTTCGGATAATCCCAGCCGTTTTGCAATTTCTCTCTGCGTCAGTCCCTCAATCTTATGCAGTTTGAAAATGGTCTGGCAACGTCCTGGCAGGTTTTCGATAAGACCCGCCACCCGCCTCAGTTCATGCCGTCCGGCGGTGGCCCGCTCAGGCGACGGCGCGTCGTCTGGCATTTCGCCCATTTCAAGCTCGGCCAAAGCATCCATGCGCACAACCCGTGCGCGGCGATTGAGATCGATGGCGACATTTTTGGCCGTGGCGAAAAAATAGGCCCGGCCGTTCTGAACCGCGCCATGATCCGGCAGGCGGGCAATGCGGCAATAGGTTTCCTGAATAAGATCATCAACCTCGATACTGCGTAACGACCGGCGTATCCATGCCCGCACATCCCCTTCGTGCGGCAGAATATGCTGGGCAATCCAGCGGGCCTTCATCAGATCATTGGTCATTAACGCCGTACACACATCAGTGCCATTCCACAGTCAGACCGCACAGTCCGGGCGCTTCTAGTTTATTTGTATGACATTTTTTAGGGCCGTCAGCAGTGAGGGCGTTCACGCAACGTGGGGCGCTCATCGGCGTCAATGCACACAAGTCCTTTACTCAATTCGGTGGGCCCTTTACATCTATTGTCTGATTTACCCTCCGGAACGGCTGTATAGATGACTACCGATAACCCAACAGCCGACAAGCGTCCGCTTCACCTGCGCATCCGTCAGGATATCGAAGCGCAGATCAACGACGGCACCTTACGTCCGGGCCACAAAATCCCGTTTGAGCACGAATTGATGCAGGCATACGGCTGTGCACGCATGACGGTCAATCAGGCCCTGTCGGCTTTGAGTGCCGAAGGGCTGATTGAGCGGCGCAAGCGGGCGGGCAGTTTCGTTAAATTGCCGCGGGTCGATTCGACCGTTCTGGATGTACCGGACATCCAGATTGAGGTGGCCGCGCGTGGTGAAATCTATCGGTTTGAACTGACCTCCAAAACTGTTCGTACCGCCTCCGGGCCGGACGAGATCGAACTGGCGGGCAAAGGCGGGCGTATCCTGCACCTTACCGGCGTGCATTATGCGGCGGAGCGGCCTATGGGCCATGAAGACCGCCTCATCAATCTGGGCGCCGTACCAGAAGCCGAACATGCCGATTTCAGCGCGCAATCCCCCGGCCACTGGCTTCTGGAGGCCGTACCGTGGACGCAGGTGGAAAACCAGATCAGCGCCATCAATGCCGATGCAGACACGGCCCGCCGCCTGTGGGGCGACCGTAAGATGGTCTGCCTGATGGTTGAGCGGCGCACCTGGCGGGCCGATGAGCGCATTACGACCGTACGGCAGATATTCGATAGCAAAACCTACCGCCTGATCGCGCGCTCAACCCGCGACGAGGTTGAAAAGGCTTAACTAATCTGACGGCATATTAAACGCAAAACGGCGGCCCCTACGCTTCTAAGGGCCGCCGCGTCGCACGCTTATGCTTACTAACTGAGGATTAGTTCACCTTCGCGATTATTTTCCCTGTAGTTCAGTTATTTATAAAAGCTGTTGAAGACGAACTTATAGGTATTATGGGTCTGGCCGCGCCATTGCGGTTCAAAACCATACAGCAGGATTTTACCCTTACCGTATTCGACCTCAAGGGCCGCCGCCTTACCCTGAATGGTCTCAGGGCCGTGGATCACGCCTGAGCGCAGCGGGCTTGCATCCTTGGCATAGGACGCCAGCACCTTGCCCTTAAAGCCGTCCTTGACCTCAAAGGCCGGACCGCCCTGGAACATAATGATGGGCTTTGGCGACAGCCCGGCGGTGGCCTCAGACGCCTCACCCAGTTCGACCTCAAGCAGGGCTCCGGCGCAGAAGAACACTTCCGGCTTTACGTCCTTGAGCACATTGGTAACCGGCAGGCCGAACAGCTCGATAATGGCATCGGAGGTGTTGTTCATGACCACCAGGGTGCCGCCTTCGGACACAAAGCTTTTCAGAGCCTCAGCCCCCTCGTCACCGATACCGCCCGCATAATCGGCGGGGGTATCTTCGGCGCTCAGGCCCTCCTTGAGCGACTTAAGCGCGCCGGTGCGACGGCCACCCATGTCCGGAAGGATGATCGTGTCGAACTTATCATCCAAAGCGCCAGCCTTGACATCGCCATTATAAACACTGGTCAGGCCATAGTTGTACTGCTCCAGAATCCAGCGCGTCCAGCCTTCGTCCATGTTGGAACCCCACGGCCGATACATGCCGATCCGGGCAGGCTTAAGCGAGTCGGTACCGGTGCCAAACGCCGCGGTCGTGACCGCTAGCTTATGCTTTGAGGCAATCGTCTGCATGGCGGCAGGCTTGAGGCCCGTGACGACGAAATCACCGGTCGACTTGGCATAGGCCAGCTTTCCACCCGCCTTAATGACATCATTGGTCGCGGCATAGGACGCATTGACCTTACGGCTGAGGACATAGCGGCTGCCCTTACCCGTGATAGCCCCCGCCGGTGCCGAAGCTGTGGTGATCTTGGTCAGTTGGCCGCGTTCTGCCGTACCCACCGGAGCGGTTACAGCCTCCGCGGTTACCCCCATCTGCAGCGGCAGGGTCCAGCCGGTTGTGTCGTACGGCAGTTCTGCCGCCGTGCCGTCACCGGCCAGAATGGCGTCCGGATATTTCTGGATGCCAAGCAATTCGGGAATAAGACCGGAGAACGGCTGATCGGTCAGCAACACGAACGAACCCGTCGGATAGGTCTTACCACCCAGGGTAATTTCGGATTTCGCCTGATGAACTTCGACGCCAAGGTCGATAAACTTTTGCGTCAGTTCAGCGGCTTCGCCCATATCGGTCTGACCGGCCGGGATGACATAGCCGTGCAGCCCTTCGGACGGGAACTTCTTAATGTTGTCGCGCCCGGCCTGGTAGCGGTTATAGAGCAGGACTTCTTTGTAGCGCACCCCGGTATCGAGCACCGACATCGACGCGGTCATCATGTAATCAACCGAGTCCTTCAGGCGCCACAGGCCACCCTTCCACGGGTTCGGATACATGATCTGGGCCTTGAAATCCTGTGTCTTCTTGGGGAAGTCCTTGGGGTCATAGACCTTGGGCGTGGCGGAATCGTGGGCGACTTCGGTGAAGAACGAGATCGTGTTGCGGAAGACGTGGGTGTAGTCGAGGAACCCGGCATACCAGTTGTCAAAGCGCGCCTGAGCGATAGCACCCGGCTTTTGCTCATATTCAAAGCGGGCCATCATGTTGGTGCCGATGGCGCTGGTCCAGATGCGCATATAGGGGCTGATGTTTGACGATACCGGATCGGCAAACGGTGGCATCCAGATACGGGCCGGGAATGGGGCGACTTGGTGCTGGGAATACCAGATGACCGGATCGTAATCGCGCGCGGCCAAGGTTGCGACTTTCGTCTCCTTCATATTCAGCATGTAGCCGTCACGGTTATTATCGTGACCGACATAATCCTGATAGAGATAGGGCATGCGGCTGGTTTCATACTTGGTGCCGAGGTTCTTGCGATACCAGTCAACGACCATGTCCTGACCATCAGGGTTCAGCGTTGGCCACAGCACCAGAATGACGTTGTCAAGAATGGCCTGCACTTCGGGATCGTTCGGTGACGACAACAGCTTATAGGCCAGAGCCAGCGGCAACTGGTGATCGGCCACTTCGGAGGCGTGCATCCCGCCGTCGATGTGGATGATGACCTTGCCTTCTTTGGCTAAGGCTTTCGCCTGCTCGTCGGTGAGACCGCGGGCCGAACTCAGTTTCTTTGAAATATCAATATAGTGGTCAAGCTTAGCCAGGTTGGCAGGTGATGAAATCACCGCATATTCCATGACGCGGCCTTGGGTCGACTTACCCGCCTCGACCATCTTGATGCTGTCGGAACTGGCCGCCAGAGCTTTAAAATACTTGATCGAGTCCTGATAGTTGGCGAGTTTATAATCATCGCCCGGCGTGAAGCCGATCACGGAGACGGCGGTCGGTACGTCTGCCAGCGCTATCGGGGCGGTCGCCAGCGCCAACACGGAGGCAGCCAGCATCGCATAGGTTTTGAGTTTAACCCGCTGTAACATTTTGTAGATCCCTCTTACTTTTTATAAACAAGGCCCGCACGGTTCAAATCGTGCGGGCCTTAGTCAGATCAGAACTTCTTGGTCAGGCTGACGCCGACGGTGCGCGGCAGAGCCGAAACCGCCGAACCACCAATCGGGGTGGTCGAAGAATTGGTCAGGCGGGTGATGGCGACATGATCGAACAGGTTATGAACGAACACCGACGCTTCCCAGTTGCCGTCCAGCGGGCTGAAACCGGCGCGCAGATTGGCAAGGGTATAGGCCGGGTTCTTCATGCGGTAGACATTGGCCACCGACAGTTCCGAGTACGAAATGCCGACATAGTTGACATCACCGCGCACAAAGCCCTTGAGCGAGGCGGTAAGCGGGCGGCTATAGTCGGCCGAAATCGCGCCCTTGTTCTTAGGGATGAAGGTGATGCGATCGCCTTTGCGGCCAGCCGCAGTCACGTAGGAATTGATCTGGTCTTCGGTCAGTTGGGCGTCATTGTAGCTATAGTTGCCGCTGATTGTCAGGCCCGGAAGTGGCGTCCAGGTTGATTCCAGTTCAAAGCCCTTAACCTCAGCCGCACCGGCATTAGAGATGAAGCTGAACGCACCGTTGGGCGTACGGCCCGACACCTGCATGTTCTCCCACTTAACCATGTAGAGCGCGGCGTTGACATACAGGGTACGGTCGAACCAGCCCGTCTTGATACCAGCTTCGTAGTTAGTCAGGCTGTCGGACTCATAGGGGATGAGGGCATCGGGCAGGCCAAAGGTCTGGTTGACGCCGCCGGGACGATAGCCTTCGGCCACGTTCACATAGGCCATGATGTCGTCATTGAACTCGTAGCTGGCATTGACCTTCAGCAGGGTGCCGTCTTCCTTGGTCCGGCGCACATAGTACGGACGGTAGGTTGCGCCGATCAGATCCCAAGGCACATCGGTCTCACCACCCACGGACTTTTCATACTCAAAGTAACGGCCGCCCAGAGTGACCTTCAACTTATCGGTTACGTCATAATTGACTTCACCAAATATCGCCTTTTGCTCCAGATGATCATCGACATAGCGGTGATAGATGAACTTGATCGGCTTGATCAGCTCACCCGTGGCTTCATCGGCCAGAACGTCGGAACCGACCGTGTCCTGATCGCGGTTTTCATAATAGACGCCCGCGGTGAAGTTGATCGGGCCGGAATAGTTGGAGCTGACGCGGATTTCGTTGGTCCAGTTGCGCACCTCGTCCGGATAGTAAATCGCCGCCGGATAGTAGGAGTTCACATAGGCCAGGTAGTCGGTATATTGCTGCGTACCCGCCACGCAGGTCACGCCCAGATAGGCCGAGCAGCGGGCCGGCGTGCGGTAGCTGGCCACATAGGAGGTATCGTCCGCCGCATAGATCGACTTAGCCACGAAATAGCTTGATGACCCGGTGATGGTGTAGTCGCCGATATCCCAGTTTGCCGCCAACGAATAGACCTTGGTGTCTTCTTCGTAAGGCAGCAGCAACTTTGATTCCTGCACATAGTCGCCGTAGGCCGGGTTCCAGTTGTTGTTGGACACGGCATCCGTGCTCTGAACAAAGGCGGCGGCATCGATGGTTAGGTTATCGAGCGGGGTATAGCGCAACAGCAGGCGCCCGCCCTTGGTGGTGCTTTTGTTGATGTCTTCGCGGTCGAGGTAGCGGTTGTCGATCCAGCCGCCCTGCTCACGCTCATACATAACGACGCGCGCCGCCAGTTTATCCTCGATCAGCGGCACGTTGGCCATGGCCGACAACTGGTGGTTAGCCTTGCCGCCGTCAACGCTGGAATAATTGCCAGAGACAAAGCCCTCATAGACCTGACGGGGCTTTTTCATGATGATGCGGACAGCCCCCCCCATGGTTGAACCGCCGTACATGGTACCTTGCGGGCCGCGCAGGACTTCGATGCGCTCAACGTCGGTCGCCGTGGTGTCTGGGTTACGGCCACCGGCATCCGAAGACACGCCGACCGAACCGGTGATCGGGGCTTCGTCGTAGAACACGCCGACCAGAGCTTCGCCGGTGCCCTGAATACCACGAAGGCTGATCCGGCCACGGCCAGGACCGTCATCGGAGACTTTCAGCGACGGCACGAACTTGACATATTCGTCCATGGTCATGGCGCCAACCTTGGCCAGGGTATCACCGGTGACCGCCGAAATCGCCATCGGGGTTTTCTGAAGCTTGGTGTTACGCTTGGTGGCTGTGACCACCACTTCCGCGACCGGTTCATCTGCGGCAACGGCATCTGCGGGATCAGCCGCGTCATTAGCATAGGCGAAACTTGCCGCCGCCATCATAGAAGTGGTCAGCAAGGCCAGACGTAAAGATTGGACGCGCATACCGTGGAACGCTTTCGTGTTGGTCGCCATCTGAATATCCCCTTTCAGATTCCCACAGCCCCGAACTGATCACCGGATCAGACAGCGTGAGAAATTATGTCTAGACATATTCACAACGACATTCAGACATCGTCAACTCTTTTTACGCACCTGCGAAGCCGTATCCGTCGCAACAAATATTCTTTATTATGTATACATAGTTCGGATTAAATTATTTATTTTCAATTCATTACAATACAGGTCATTTTATGCAATGACCTGATATTTCATATTTTTACAGTTGCGTGAACTGCAATTGTCACGCACCGCAACAATTAATTACACATAAGTGAAAACCATCGTCGTATTTTTTTCACAATGCGGAACCGTGACCTCATCGCGGCTCAACCCAGAGGCTAAATGACTCAACTCGCTCATGATGGGTTCCGTGAAACGGACACTAAAAAAGGCCGCAGATCGAAATCTGCGGCCTTTTTTTCGAGGTAAAGTATAGTTATTTCAGACTCTCACTATATCGATGCGGATCAGCTTACCCGCGCCGTTCACCGCACCGTCGGTCGGCCAGTCATCCAGCCACAGCGCGTCATAGACCTTAAGCTTATAGCTACACACGTCAGTGGGCGCGCAGGCCAGCAAAACCGTCGCCCCAGCAAAGGGCAAAAGTCTCGCCTGCGGTGCCACAACCGTAACCGTGGCCATAAACCGCCCCCGCCGCGTCATGACGTTCAGATCAGTGACCGGCCCGCCGCGCGGTTCACCCTCCGCCGGAACATCACCTGCAAAGGCCAGCCCCTGCCCGGCCTGTAACGGTTGCGCATAGCCGTCCACCGTCAGGTGTAAATACCCCTCCACCACCGTCAAATGCCGGTCGATGCCCGCAAAGGCAGAAAACGGCCCCGCGGCATCGACCGTGGCCATGCTGATGCGCCAGTCGAAATCGGTCATGGACGCACCGGGCGGCGACACAGCGATCTCACGCGTGACCCCGACGCCGTTTTTCCACGGCTGAGGCACGCGTGCGCTGGCGGGCAGATAGCTTATCACCCCAAAATTCCGGGCAAATCGAGACCCTTTTCGCGGGCGCAGTCGAGCGCAATATCGTATCCGGCATCGGCATGGCGCATGACGCCTGTAGCCGGATCGTTCCACAGCACACGCCCCAGACGCTGAGCCGCATCATCGGTGCCATCAGCGACGATGACCATGCCCGAATGCTGCGAATAGCCCATGCCGACCCCGCCGCCGTGGTGCAAAGACACCCAGGTCGCACCGGACGCCGTATTCAGCAGCGCATTGAGCAGCGGCCAGTCAGACACCGCGTCCGATCCGTCCTTCATGGCCTCGGTCTCACGGTTAGGCGACGCGACCGACCCCGAATCGAGGTGGTCACGGCCAATGACGATCGGCGCTTTCAGTTCACCGCTTTTGACCATCTCATTGAAGGCCAGACCCAGACGATGACGATCGCCCAGACCGACCCAGCAAATCCGCGCCGGCAGGCCCTGAAACTTGATCTTCTCGCGCGCCATATCCAGCCAGTTATGCAAGTGCGCGTTGTCGGGCAGCAATTCTTTGACCTTGGCGTCGGTTTTGTAGATATCTTCAGGATCGCCCGACAGGGCCACCCAACGGAAGGGCCCGACTCCGCGGCAGAACAGCGGACGGATATAGGCCGGCACAAACCCAGGAAAATCAAAGGCATTCTCCACACCTTCGTCCTTGGCCACCTGACGGATATTGTTGCCGTAATCGGTCGTGGGCACACCAGCCTTGGCGAAATCGAGCATGGCGCGGACATGCTGGGCCATCGACGCCTTAGCCGCCTTGGCGACCGATTCCGGGTCGGTTTCACGCACCGTTTGCCACTGATCCACGCTCCAGCCTGACGGCAGGTAACCGTTGATCGGGTCATGGGCCGAGGTCTGATCGGTCAGCAAATCAGGCCGCACCCCACGCTTAAATAATTCCGGCAGAATGTCGGCAGCGTTGCCGAGCAAGCCGACCGAAATCGGGGTTTTGGCGGCGCACGACTCTTCGATCCACGCCAGCGCCTCATCAATGCTTTCGGTTGAGCGATCCAGATAGCCGGTACGCAGACGCATATCGATGCGCGACGCCTGACACTCAATGGCCAGACACGACGCCCCGGCCATAACCGCCGCCAGAGGTTGTGCCCCGCCCATGCCGCCCAGTCCTGCGGTTAGCAGCCATTTACCTGCCAGCGAGCCGTTATAATGCTGGCGGCCCATCTCGACAAAGGTCTCATAGGTTCCCTGCACGATGCCCTGCGTGCCGATATAGATCCACGATCCGGCCGTCATCTGGCCGTACATCATCAAACCCTTTTTATCGAGTTCGTTGAAATGCTCCCAGTTCGCCCATTTCGGCACCAGATTGGAATTGGCGATCAGCACGCGCGGCGCATTGGCGTGGGTTTGGAACACGCCGACCGGCTTGCCTGACTGGACTAATAAGGTCTGATCATTTTCCAGACGCTTGAGGGTCTCGACGATCTTATCGTAGCTGTCCCAATCGCGGGCGGCGCGGCCGATCCCGCCGTAAACCACCAGATCTTCCGGGCGCTCGGCGACATCGGGATGCAGGTTGTTCATCAGCATTCGTAAGGGCGCTTCGGTCAGCCAGCTTTTGGCGGACAGTTGCGTGCCCGTAGCGGGCTTAATGACGCGGACATTGCCCGGAAATGTAGGATGAGAGTTCATTTTATACTCCTTAATTGCGGGCAGCGAACGCCAGAACGGCGGCTAAAATATGAGAGAGCTGGGTTTGCAGAGCGCGCGCGCGATCTGCGTCAAAGGGCGTGGGCCAGTTGGCAAAATCAATTGTTGATGGTTCATCCATATAGCCGCGACAGGCCAGTTCCATCTGGATGGCGTGTACCCCAATAAGCGGCTGACCATAGTGGCGGGTCGTCCATCCACCCTTGAACCGACCATTCAGGACGTGGCTGAAACTGCTCTGTTCACAAACGCTTTTTACCGCTTCACTTAAAGCCGGATCGCAGGTGGTGTCATTATTGGTGCCAATATTGAACTGCGGCAGTTCACCGTCAAACAGGCGCGGCACGTGTGAGCGGATCGAATGGGCATCATAGAGCACGACGGTGTCATGAACCGCTTTCAGGCGGGCGATCTCCGCCTCAAGGGCTTCATGATAGGGATCAAACCAAACGGTGCGGCGATGGCTAATTTCAGTTTCATCCGGTGCCCAGCCGTGCCGATACAGAGGCTCACCATCAAAGGTGGTGGTCGGGCACAGTTCCGTCGTCGCCTGCCCCGGATAGAGCGAAGCGCCGGACGGATCGCGGTTCACGTCAATCACCGTGCGCGACATCGTGGTGCGAATAGTGGTCGCCCCCATGTCACGCACAAAGCTGTACAACTGATCAATCCACCAGTCGCAATCCTTACGCGCCCGCCACGGATCAACTAGACGCGCTTCGATATCGGGCGGAATCTCCGTGCCGGTATGCGGAAACGCGACGATCAGTGGTGCATCACCCCTGTGGATTTCAAGGCCACTCATGCCGCGACATCCGGCAGTTTAAGTTCGGCCACGGCGGCAATGGCACCTGAGCGCACCAGGGTAATGGCTTTTTGCATATCCGGGTGGAAATGGCGGTCGTGATCCAGCGACGGCACCGCCCGACGGGTCAGTTCGCGCACCCGCTCCAGCGCCTCAGATGAGGTCAGAGGGGCGTGGAAATCAACCCCTTGCGCGGCCGCCAGAAGCTCAATCCCGATGACGGCAAAGGCGTTTTCGCACATCTCCATCAACCGGCGCGCCCCGTGGGCGGCCATCGAGACGTGATCTTCCTGATTGGCTGAGGTAGGTATAGAATCAACCGAGGCCGGATAGGCGCGTTGTTTGTTTTCCGACACTAACGCCGCCGCCGTCACCTGCGGGATCATGAAGCCGGAATTGAGCCCCGGACGCGGTGTCAAGAATGCGGGTAAGCCTGACAACGCCGGATCGACCAGCATAGCGATGCGGCGTTCCGACAAAGACCCGATCTCACACACGGCCATGGCGATCATGTCAGCCGCAAATGCGACCGGCTCGGCATGGAAATTTCCGCCAGACAGCGCCTCATCCGGATCGGTAAAGATCAGCGGATTATCCGACACACCATTGGCTTCGGTCAGCAATGTCACTGCTGCCTGACGCAGGATATCCAGGATCGCGCCCATGACCTGCGGCTGGCAGCGCAGACAGTACGGGTCTTGTACGCGCTCATCGCCCTTGAGGTGGGAGGCGCGGATGGCTGACCCGCTCATTAACTCCCGCAAAGACGCCGCTGTGTCGATCTGGCCCTTATGGCGGCGCAGATTGTGGATGCGCGCATCAAACGGCGCATCCGATCCCTTGGCCGCCTCGGTCGATAAGGCCCCGGTGACCAGCGCCGTCTGCATCAAAACTTCGGCTTCAAACAGACCGGCCAGAGCGTTGGCGGTTGAGAACTGCGTGCCGTTGAGCAGCGCCAGCCCTTCCTTGGGGCCAGGCGTCAGCGGCGACAGGCCGGCTGAGGTCAGGGCCTCCATTGCGGGCATAATGACACCGGCGGCATCAATGTCGCCGACCCCGATCATGGTAGCCGCCATGTGCGACAACGGTGCCAGGTCGCCCGACGCGCCCACACTGCCCTGGCAGGGCACAATCGGTATCAGGTCGTGATCGAGCATGGCCTGCATCAGTTCCAGCGTCTCAGGCCGGATGCCGGAGGCGCCCTGCGCCAGACTGACCAGCTTGAGCGCCATCATCAGGCGCACCACCGATTTGGGCGACGGCGCGCCTACACCGGCGGCATGGCTGAGGATGATATTACGCTGCAAGGTAGCAAGGTCGGCGTCGTCAATGCGCGTCGAGGCCAGCTTACCAAAGCCGGTGTTGATGCCGTAAACCGGCTCGCCTTTTGAGAGGATGCGGCTAACGGCAGCGGCACTTTCCGCGACCTTGGGCAGACACTCCGCATCCAGCCTGAACGTCGCCCCGCGATAGATGGCCCGCCACTCAGCTAATGATACCGCGCCCGCAATCAGAACCAAATCACTCATAATGTACTCCATTGAAAACGCGCGCGAAAAGCGGATTAAAACCGATGCGGTAGACCAGTTGTTCCGGCGTTTCGACGTCCCAGATCGCCAGATCGCAAGCCTTACCGGCCTCAAGACTGCCGGTTTCTGCGTGCAGACCCAAGGCGCGGGCCGCGTGCAGCGTCACCCCCAGCAGGCACTCATCAACCGTCATCCAAAACAGGGTCGCGGCCATGTTCATGACCAGCAAAAGCGACGTCAGCGGCGACGTGCCCGGATTGCAGTCGGTCGCCAACGCCATAGGCACACCCGCATCGCGCAAGGCCTGAATCGGCGGCAGCTTCGTTTCCCGCACAAAGTAAAACGCCCCCGGCAGCAGGGTCGCGACCGTGCCCGCTGATTTCATGGCGGCGATGCCCGCGTCGTCCAGATATTCAAGATGATCCGCCGACAGGGCACCATATCGCGCCGCCAGTGCCGATCCGCTCAGGTTCGATAGCTGCTCGGCATGGAGCTTGATGTGGAGGCCATGCGCCCGCGCCGCCTGAAACACCCGCTCGGTCTGAGCGGGGCTAAACCCGATCCCTTCGCAGAACACATCGACCGCATCGGCCAGACCTTCGGCGGCCACAGCCGGGATCATGACCTCGCAAACTTCAGTGATGTAATCATCTGCGCGACCGGCATATTCCGGCGGCAGGGCATGGGCACCCAGGAACGTGGTCTTGACGCGCACGGGCCGCAAACGCGCCAACGCCCGCGCCGCCCGAAGCATCTTAAGCTCATCCTCAAGCGTCAGGCCGTATCCCGACTTGATCTCAATCGTGGACACGCCCTCACTCAGCAACGCATCGAGACGCGGCACGGCCTGGGCGATCAGCTCCGCTTCACTGGCCGCGCGGGTCGCTTTCATGGTCGAAACGATCCCGCCGCCCGCGCGGGCGATATCTTCATAGGACGCCCCCTCAAGCCGCAGCTTAAACTCATGGGCGCGGTCGCCGCCATAGATAAGGTGCGTGTGCGGATCGATCAGGCCGGGGGTGATCAGCCGCCCCTCAACATTGACTACGCGGTCAGTCTGCACATGATCATGGGCCACCCCCGCATAGACGATCCGCCCGTCACGGGCCGCGATCATGCCGGAATTCACAATCGAAAGCACGCCCTGCCCATCCGTCATAAGCAGGCGGGCATTCGTCCATAAACAATCGCATTTGACGATATCGGGCATAGTGTGGGCCTGTGGATTTTGGACCAAAACACGACTAAAATAAGTCTAGACATTTTTGATAATGTATAGACATATCTATTGGCAAGCGCCATCGTGCAGGTGCGCAAACTTTTTTTTGAACGTCACTGAAAACCACTCAGGAAAATATGATGACCCGTTCACATCTGTGGTTTGAACAGGCCCGGCTCACCGAAGGCTGGGCGCACAAAGTCCGGCTGACGATCGAAGGCGGACGCATCATATCTATCGCCACCGACACTATGCCCGAACCCACGGATGAGCGCCATGCCATAGGCTTAGCCGGCATGCCCAACCTGCACAGCCATGCCTTTCAACGGGTGATCGCGGGCCTTACCGAACGGCGGGGCCCCTCCGCCGATTCCTTCTGGAGCTGGCGCGAGCAGATGTACCGCCTTCAGGCCCGCATCGGGCCGGATGAATTGCAAACCATCGCGGCTCTGGCCTATATGGAAATGCTGGAGGCGGGTTTCACGCGCGTCGGTGAGTTCCACTACCTGCACCACGATCAAAGCGGCAATGCCTTTGCCGACCCAGCCCAGATGTCGGCCATGATCTGCGCTGCTGCGCATCAGACCGGCATGGGCCTGACCCTGCTGCCGGTCTTTTATGCCCATTCGGGATTTGGCGGTCAGGCACCGGCGGCAGGACAGGCGCGTTTCATCCACGATATCAGCGGATTTTCACGGTTACTTGAGAGTGCACGTCGGCACGCTGCACACCTGCCGGATGCCGTGGTCGGCATCGCCCCCCATTCCCTGCGGGCGGTGACGGGTGACGAACTGAACGCCCTCATCCCCTTGGCCGAAGGCGCACCGATTCACATCCATATCGCTGAACAAACGCGTGAGGTCGATGACTGCGTGGCCCACAGCGGTCAGCGCCCGGTCGAATGGCTGCTTAATCACGTCAGCGTCGATGCCCAGTGGTGTCTGGTGCATGCCACCCATATGACTGACGATGAGACCCTGCGGCTGGCCACATCAAAAGCCGTGGCCGGCCTGTGCCCGATCACCGAAGCCAATCTGGGCGACGGCATTTTCCCGGCGGCAAATTACCTTAAATACGGCGGTCGGTTTGGGATCGGCTCGGATTCCAATGTGCTGATCAGCATGGTTGAGGAACTGCGGATGCTCGAATATCCGCAACGCCTGCACCACCGCGCCCGCAATGTTTTGGCGACGGCTGGCGGCTCAACCGGAGAGCGGTTGTTTTCCGGCGCCCTCACCGGCGGGGGTCAAGCTTTGGGCGCAAGCGCAGGCCTTGCCGTCGGCCACAGTGCGGATATAGTCAGCCTCAAGGCCCGCCATCCCTCGCTGGCGGGTAAGGGGGACAAAGACGTGATCGACAGCCTGATTTTTGCGACCTCAACGGGAGCGATTGACTGCGTCTGGCGGCATGGACGCAAATGGGTCAGCGACGGACGGCATGTGGCGCGTGATGCGATCACAGATGACTATGCCCGCCTGATGGAAAGGCTGTTGTCATGACAAGCACCGTCATGCCGCTGCACGTCCGCATCCGGCGTGATCTGGAGGATCAGATCAGATCCGGCGCCTTGATGCCAGGGCAAAAGGTGGCTTTTGAGCATGAACTGATGACGTTCTATAACTGCTCACGCATGACGGTCAATAAGGCCATGTCGGCGTTATCGGCGGCGGGCCTGATTGAGCGCCGTAAACGGGCGGGCACCTTTGTCAAACTGCCGCGCCTCGATTCAACCGTCATCGACATTCCCGATATCCAGATAGACATTACCGCGCGCGGCGAGTCTTACGGCTTTGAATTGATAGAGCGGCGTGTGCGCACCGCCGTAACCGCAAAAGAGCGCGAACTGGCCGGAGAGGATGGCCGGGTCTTAAGCCTGACCGGCCTTCATCTGGCGTCAGGCAAACCGCTGGCGGTCGAGGAACGGCTGATCAATCTGGCCGCTGTGCCGCAAGCCGAAGCCGTCGATTTCAGCCATCTGTCGCCCGGTCACTGGTTGCTGGAGGCCGTGCCGTGGACACAGGTGGAAAATGAGATCAGCGCGACCGAGGCCGATGCCGAATTGACGCGGCGACTGGGGATTGAAAAAGGACAGGCCTGCCTCGTGCTCGACCGACGCACCTGGAGCGGGCCGGAGCGCATCACGACGGTGCGCCAGACCTATGACGGCACGCGCTACCGGCTTGTGGCCCACTTTGATACCCTCAGACGCAGCGCCCCGCGGCCTTAACCCTGCGCCCTACTTAACCTGAACATAGGCGGCGACGCCGTGGGGCGGCAAGGTGATCACCACTGTGCCGCTCCGCGCCGTCAGTTGCGTGCCATCCAGCGCGGATGTCCACGCACCCGTCCCGGCCATAGACAGAGTTTTTGGCGCGCCGGTCAGGTTGATCAGCACCCGCGCATGAGCGCCGTCTTTTTCGCGGGCAAAGATCAGATGATCGTCACCGGCCTTCGAGATCAGGGTGAATTGCCCGTCGGCCAACACCGGATGGTTTTGCCGCGCCAGATAAAGCGCGCGGTAATATTCCAGCAGGCTGTCTTTCACGCCACTTTGCGCCTTCACGGTATGGGTGGCCGCATTCAGCGCGTAGGGTCGGTAAGGTTTGGGAGCCTTCGTAAATCCATGGCCTGCAGAGCTATCCCAAGACATCGGTGCGCGCAGGCCCGGATCATCATATTTGCCGTTATTGCCCAGGCCGATTTCTTCGCCATAGTAAGAAAACGGCGTATCCGACGCCAGAATGGAAATCGCCGCCGCCACGCGGTGCGCGCCGTCATTGCCCGCAAATTCATGAATCAGGCGGTCGCCGACATAGGCGTCATGGCTTTGCAGCACCAGTGGCATCAACGGGCGTTTTTCACTGCCGAGCACTGCGGCCAGTTTTTCCGACAGGCGGCCTGATTTGGCGCTGTCCTTGATCTCTTTTTGAGTGCCGAACGCAAACGAATTGGTGCAGGCCTCACCGGCATAGAGGGCGGGCTGTTCCGAAGCTTCGCAAATCAGGTAACGGTTGCCATAGGATTTCACGACGGCGTTCAACTGCTTCAAAATCTCAAGGTTTTCGGGCTGATCCATATAGGCGGCGGGGCCATTTTCGACCAGCATGGTCACGGCGTCGATACGGAAACCATCGACACCCTTATTCAGCCAGAAGCGGAAATTGTCGGCATGATAAGCCAGAGCTTTGGGATTTTTGAGGTTAAAATCCGGCATCTGATCATCGAACAGGCCGTAGAAATAACCGCCCCCGACCTTATTCTGACGCCACGGCCCCCAGGAAAAGCCCTGCCACTTCGGGTCGGTATCGGCAAAGATATACCAGTCACGATAGGGGCTTGATGTCGAGCGCGCCGCATCCAGAAAGATCGGGTTATCATTGGCCGAATGATTGACCACATAGTCGATGATCACGCCAATGCCGCGCTTATGGGCCTCAGTTAAAAAGCGCTCGAAATCGGCCATGGTGCCAAAATCAGGATTAATCGCCCGGTAGTCGGATACGGCGTAATTATGATCCTTATCAGCTGACGGATGGATCGGCATCAGCCAGATGCCGGTCACGCCTAAGCCTTTCAGGTAATCAAGGCGCGCAGTCAGGCCGTTGAAATCGCCGATGCCGTCCCCGTCACTGTCCTGATAGGAACGCACGAAGATTTCCATAAAGGTCGCGCTCGTGTTCCAGCCCGCACCCAGACCGGTATCTTTGGGTTGAGGCGCGACCGTTGAAACATCGATGGTGGGCGCGGCTTGTGCGGTGGCCGCAAGGCAAAGCGCCCCGATACAGGCGGCAAAGGTTTTGAACGTCATTATGTTTCTCCCTGTGTTTTAGAGAGCAAACCACACGGCGCACGGGCTGCCTACCGTGCGGGCCCATGAATACGTATGCACCCGATTAGACGGCTTTGGCCTGGCAATTCTGAGCCACATAGGCGCCGTGGTCGGGCAAGCCCGCCACCGTGGCGCTGAGGAGCTGGCGGATATTGGCCATGTACTCCGCCAGTTTGGCATCGCTCACCGTCAGGGTCAGGGGCGATGGCGATTTCGGGATAATCCCCTGCCCGATCAGCACCTGCGCCCAGTTGCTGTCGCGGAACAGGTCAGCCTCTTCGATGATAAGGCGGCCATGCTCGCGGAAATAGTCGATCTTGTGCGCCAGACTATCGGGGATCGCCATGGTGCGGCAATGGTTCCAGAAATCGCTGTCGTCGCGCTGCGTCGCCTTATAGTGCAGCACCAGAAAATCGCGGATCAGCTCATATTCATGGGCGGTCAGGCGGTTATATTCGGCGATCTCAAGCGGACTAAACCCCTTATCCGGAAAGAATTTCAAAAATCGCGTCATGCCCGATTGCACCAGATGGATACTGGTCGATTCCAGCGGTTCCATAAAGCCGGACGACAAGCCAAACGCGACGCAGTTTTTCACCCAACTGGCTTTGCGCCGCCCTGTGGTGAAACTTAGGGTTCTTGGGTCAGCCAAGGCTTTGCCGTCCAGATTAGTCATCAGGATTTGCCGCGCCTCATCCTCTGCCATAAAGGCGCTAGAGAACACATGGCCGTTGCCGATACGGTGCTGCAAGGGAATGCGCCATTGCCAGCCCGCGCTATGGGCCGTGGCACGGGTATATGGCAGCAGCGTCTGCGTTGACGCGCACGGCACAGCAATCGCCCGGTCGCACGGTAAAAAGTTTGTCCAGTCCTCATATCCGGCCTTAAGCGCGCCTTCGATCAGCAGCCCCTTAAAACCTGAGCAGTCAATAAACAGGTCGCCTTCGATCACAGCCCCATCGCTCAGGGTCAGGCTACCGATAAAGCCATCCTCGGCCCGCAGATTGACACCGGCAACCCTGCCTTCGCGCCGCGTGACACCTTGCGCTTCGCACACCCGCCGCAGATACTTGGCCAGCAGTCCTGCATCGAAATGCCAGGCATGGGTAAGGCCTGCCATCGGCGCATTCGGCACCTGTTTCAGCGGCGCAAACCGGCCCGCCTGTGCCGCCAGATCATTGAGGCTATAGTCCCACAGCGATCCACCCCGTCCAGCCAGATGTTCCTTCAGCCAGTATTCGTAAAACGGCACGATGCCCAGATCGCGGCCCGGACTGCCAAAGGCGTGGGTGTAGCGATGCCCTTTCTGGTACCAGTCAACAAATTCGATCCCCAGCTTATAGGTGCCCTGAACCGCCGCCAGCATCTCGTGCTCCGGGATGCCCAGGAAGATAAACAGATTGACCAGCGGCGGGATCGTCGCCTCGCCCACACCGACGGTGCCGATCTCCTCAGACTCAACCAGCACAATCTCAATGGACCGGTTGACGACCCGCGCCAGCATGGCCGCTGACAGCCACCCTGCCGTCCCGCCGCCGACAATCACTACCCGTTTAATCGCCTGATCGTTCATGGACACTATCTTCCTTCTCCCCATTATACGGGGAGAACCGGGCCGCCGGTGCGGGTGGGCTGACATCGAAGATGGCAGACCGGATGAGGGGCAAGACCCACATCCGGCGCATTTGATGCTATTCCAAGCCCCTCACCCCAACCCTCTCCCCGCAGGCAGGGAGAGGGAGTAACAAGTTACTAGAACTTGTAGCTCAGGCCCACCAGATAGGTGGAACCGTACTTTTCTTCCTTGACCACGTTGTTGCCCTTATAGAGGTAGAAGGGCTCATTGGTCAGGTTGGAGCCGGACACCGAAATGGCCAGATCCTTCAGCGGGCCATCCTGGAAGGTATAGCTCATCTGGGCATCGACGACGGTTTCCTCACGCACCGTGCGGTTTTGCAGGGCGTTGGTGAAGTCAGGCACCTCGCCGGTGAAGTCGCCGCGATAACGGCTCGACACCCGCGCAGAGAAGCCATGCTTTTCGTAATAGACCGTGCTGTTGATGATCTTTTCCGACAGGCCCGGCACCGGAATGACGGCGCTGCCCGACGGATTGATCTCAGAATCGTTGAAACTGGCGGTCAGGATGGCGCCGAAACCATCCAGAATCGGGTGAATCATTTCCCCCGGCACGGACACCGTGAACTCGGCCCCCTTGATCCAGCCGCCTTCGCCATTGGCCTGCGCCGAGGTGATGCCTATGCGGTTGGCGTCCGCCAGCGAGCAGACCCAGATATTGGTGATCGGATCAATGCGCTGAACCGTGTTGTTGGTGCCGGATTCATAGCATTTGCTGGGCAAAGGCGCGCCCGTATAGTCCTTAAGCACCGTGCGGTTATAGATGAACGAGGTCAGATCCTTATAGAACAGGGCCGCCGACACATAGCCCTTACGGCCAAAATACTTCTCAACCGAAAGATCAAAGGCATTGGCTTTCCACGGCCTGATCTGGGCGTTGCCGCCATTACCCGACCAGCCATAGGCATTGCCACTGAACAGAACAGGGGCTTCGGTGTTCATCTTGGCATCGTAAGTGGTGCCCGCCGACATGTCATCCATGCGCGGCCGCGCCAGTGTGGTGCCTGCCCCTACCCGCACCGTCATATCTTCGGCGACCTGAAAGTTGAGGTTCAGGCTCGGCAAGGTTTCCATATAGTCGTCACCATCGGTGACGATACGGCGTTCCGTGTCACTGAGGAACAGTGAGGTCGCTTCCTGCTCGGCCTTCTGCACCTGAATGCCGACATTACCGCTGACCGGGATACCAAAGAACGTCGTGTCGATATCGCCCTTAAGGAAGATGACATCGATGGTTTCCGACACCGACCAGTCGCGCTTCAGTTCGGTGGAATCGGTCGATTGCACCAGCGTGAACAGGCCATCGCGGTACATGCCGAGCGAGTCGTAGGAAATCATGCCCGATGTATTGCCAAGGAAGGACGCATCGGTCGTACCCAGACGGTATTTTTCCGGCACCACCAACTGGGCAACCGAGCCTAGGCTCATATAGGCGGCATAGTCGTATTTGGACTTGGTATGATCGTTGCGGCTGGCGCCAAAGGTGACCTTATTGATCGGCCCGGCACCGACGGTGCGTTCAACGGCCAGCTTGATGATGTCCATTTCATCTTCGACGTGCGGTGCCCGGAAGAAGCCCGCCCGGTTGGTCACGCCGCCCCACCCACCCGGATCGGTCAGGAAGACGGTGTTAAAGTCGGAATAGTCGAGCACGCCTGACAGCACGTAGGCGTTGTTCTCACCGGTGTTGCGGAAGTCGATGGTGTCGGTAGCACCACTGCCCGAGGGGCCGGTGCCGGCGGTCGATTCGATGATGATGTCGTCGCGTTCTACCTTTTGGGTCGAGATATCGGCGATCAACGTCCACTGATCGTTCAGATTATAGACCGTATTGACCCCAAAGGCCTGCACGGTCGACTGGCGCTGGTTGGTGTAGTTTTCCACCACCGTCTTGACGCCGGTAAAGGTGCCTGATGTCACATAGCCGTCCTCAGTCGTATAGCCCGGTTGCAGGGCCGATGACGACCAGTACAGCGGATATTCAAGGCGGGCGATACGCTGCAATTCTTCAAATTCGGAATAGTAAGCATCGAAGGTCATGCGCAGGCGGTCATTGGGCCGCCACTCGACCACCGCCATATAGCCGTCACGCTCAAGGTTTGAAGACTGAACGGCACTTTTCTGGCCGCCGGGGATGAACTCACCGGTGGGCAGGGCGGGCAGATCACCGTCGCCCCACGGCTCAAGACGGGTCACCTGATAGGGCGAGGTGGTGCGGGCATAGCCAAGCGCCACGCCCAAAGTCTTATTAAAGAACTGATCGATATAGTTGATCGAATAGCGCTCGCCCTCATTGCTCAGGCCCGCGACCGCGGCATCTTCGGAGTTGAACTCCTTACGCACATTAAGGGCAATGGCACGTTTGCCATAGGCCAGAGGACGCACGGTTTGCAGGTCGGCGGTGCCCGCAATGCCCTGCGTGGTCATGGCGGCATTCGGGGTTTTATAGATCAGCACCTGATTGATCAGTTCGGATGGGAACTGGTCAAATTCGACGGAGCGGTTGTCATTGGTCGAGACCTGCTCACGCCCGTTCAGGGTGGTCACCGTATAATCAGGGCCAAGGCCGCGGATCGACAGGGTCTGGGCGCGGCCATTGGTGCGCTGGGCAGCGATTCCCGGCAGGCGCGCGATGGATTCGGCGATCGACTGATCCGGCAGCTTACCGATGTCTTCGGCAGAGACCACTTCGACAATGTTGGCATTGCCCTTCTTGGTGGCGATGGCGTTCTGGATACCTCGACGGATGCCGGTGACAACGACTTCGGTGACATCGGAGTCTGCCGCAGCCACGGGTGCAGCGTCCTGCGCAAAGGCGGGTGCGGAAAACCCGCAGGCCACGGTAAGGGCGATAGCGCTGACCGCTAGTTTTGCAGTCGCCAGTTTTTTAGGTTTACGAATGTGGGGGGATTCAGAGCCTGAGATATAGAACATGTGAGCCTTCCTGGTTGTTATTATAAAAGCTTTTCGCAACACAGACGACGACGCACCGCCTCCCGCACATACGCGGAAACACTCGGCGGCACCGTAGAAAATCTGTGTCCCTGTATTTTTATTCTCAGCTTTTGTGAGGCTCTTGCGGCCCCATGAGGCATTTATCTACATGGTCGTCGAAAATTTGCAAGCATTTGCAAAATTACAGACAATTTAGGAAACGCTTTGCCATGCGCTGTGGCTAACAGGATACAATTTCGGCCCATTTCGGCGCTTAAATCGTATATTTTTGTTTGATTTACTGCATTGCAGCGCGAATTCCGACCTTGGAGTTCTTGAAATATATTTTGCAATATAATGCAAATTTATGCAAATCCATGCAAAATTTCACGCCGGAAACGATGATTGCGCTAACATTTTTGAGCTAAAAAAACGGCTATCCGCCGCACGACTCACGCACCACCAGTTCGGTGGATAAACGCTCAGAGCGGATCTCGGTATTCGACAGGGCGCCGATCAGTTTGGAGACCATCAGCTTACCGGCCCGGCTTAAGTCCTGAGAAATCGTCGTCAGCGCCGGATGGGTAAAGCTGGAAAGCTGGATATTGTCATAACCGACGACCGAAACATCTTGCGGCACCCGAAGTCCCGCCCGCGTCAGCCCCTTAATGGCCCCGACCGCAATGACATCAGAGGCGGCAAACACGCCATCGATCTTAATGCCCTTGGCCAGCAACCCCGCAATGGCAGCTTCTCCGGCGGCTATATCAAAGTGCGCCGGCACGACCAGCCGCGGATCGAATTCAAGGCCATAGTCACTCAGGCCATTAACATAGCCCTCATAGCGCTGCTTGATTTCCGGCGCTTCGGTATCGCCCAGAAAGACGATTTTACGCCGCCCCAGCCGCGCCAGATGGGCCGTGGCCCGCGCCCCGCCCTGCACATTATTGGACCCGATCGAACAATAGGCCTGCCCGTTCAGTTCAGCCCCCCAGACGATGAACTTATGCGGCCCTCTGGCCAATTGGTTGAAGCGTTCGTGAAAATAGCTCTGGCCCAGGAAAATCACCCCGTCGGCGCGGATATTCTGCATCAGTTTCGACAGGTCATGCTGGTTGCGCGGCGTCAGGTGCGACAGCAGCAAATCGCAGCCCATGTCACGGGCCGCCTCCCCCACCCCTGAGATCAGCTCCAGATAAAACGGATCGTTAAAGCGCCCCTCGCGTCCCTGCGGCGGCGGAATGACAATGGCAATCGTCGCCTGAATACCGCTTAGGGAAATGGGCAGGTCATGGCCGGAAAAGTAGTGATTTTCGCGCGCAATATCCCAGATGCGCCGTTTGGTCACGCGGTTGATCGCCGGTGAATCATTGAGCGCCCGCGATACGGTCGCCACCGACACACCGGCGATTTTGGCCAGATCTTCCAGACGGGTCTTGGTTTTATTCACGAAATTTACGCTCAATACTCAAAGGGGAAGTCGGTTCTTGCCGCTATAGAGTGCCAAGCCGTCAGTGGCGTCAAGAACCTTCCGAACCCATCCCTAACGGCCTATCTGGATTTTGCCGCCACAAACCGGATGGCCTGCCCTCCGCCGGGGGCCAGCTTAAGCGTCAGGCGATCGGTGGCAGTCACCGTCTTTTGCTCGATGACATAGTGGTGGCGGGTATCGGTGCGGTAGTCAGTATCGTCCGCGTCACGATATATCTGCGCCGTGTAGACCTTGCCCGGCTCAAGGAAACTGAGTGCCACCTCAAGCGTGCGCCCCGCCTCATCGGTGGCCGCACCCAGATACCAGTCGGCCGAGGCCTTATCCTTACGGACGATGGTGACATAATCACCGACCTCACCATTGAGCACCTGAGTTTCCGCCCAGTCGGTCGGTACATCCTTGATGAACTGGAACGGTTTCATGTGCTTGCCGTAGTTCTCAATCGTGTCCGCCGCCATCTGAATGGGCGAATAGATCACGACATAGAGCGCCAGTTGCCGCGCTACGGTCGATTGCAGGGGCTGGCCCGCGCCCTCAAGGCTTAAGACCCCCGGCGTATAATCCATCGGCCCGGACAACAGGCGCGTAAAAACCAGATTGATCTCATGCTCCGGCGGGTTGGGCGGCTGGCCCCAGGCATTATATTCCATACCGCGCGCGCCCTCTCTCGCCACCCAGTTGGGATAGGTGCGCCGCAAGCCCGTATCCTTGATCGGCTCATGCGGATTGATGGCGATTTTGCGTTTGGCGGCCTCAACGACGACGTTCAAATGATGACGCGCCATGACCTGACCGTCATGCCAGGTATAGAAAATATTGCCATCTGCATCGCGGGCCTTAACCCCACCGGCGTCAGCGACATAGCCAGTCTTGATGCTGTCGATGCCAAGGCGTTGATAGAGATCAAGCGCGGCCTCAAGCTGCGGCTCATAGACGGCAATATTGCCCGCCGTTTCATGATGACCGACGATATGGACTTTCTTCTTTTTGGCATAGGCGGCCAGCCCTTCGATATCAAAATCGGGATAAGCCTTGGTGAAATCAAAGTCATTGCCGCTTGCGAACCAGTCGCCGTCCCACCCCAGGTTCCAGCCTTCGACCAGCACCCCGCGCAGGCCGTTTTGGGCCGCAAAATCAATATAGTCCTTGGTCTTCTTCGTGTTGGCGCCATGCTTTGGGCCGGAGCCCCAGGTGTTGTTATTCAGATGCATGTCCCACCAGATGCCGACATATTTGTAGGGCTTAACCCAACTCACGTCCCCCAAAGCATTGGGTTCATTGAGGTTCAGCACCAGATCATTTTCGACCAGACCACCGGCGGTGCCTGACATCTGCACGGTGCGCCAAGGCGTGTTAAACGGGGCCGTGCGCGTAACCTTGGGGCCATCGCCATGCGGCGACAGATTGGCCTTAAGGGTTTGTCCGCTCACCCGGCGCAGCCACATGGCCGAGTAATCCACCAGCGCGGCTTCGTGAAACGCCATATGCAGGCCGGAAGCCGTTTTGAGGGTTATGGGCGTATGGGCCTGACTGACCTCATTAAGCGGGGTCTTGGTATAGAGATACTCATAACGGTTCCATTCCCCCGCCGGTATCCACCAGGCGGTTGCAGGTTCCGTGACCGCAAACTCGGTCAGTTCCTCAACGATCTTCACCGTCTTTAACTGCCGCTGATCGGGGAACTCATAGCGAAAGCCAAAGCCGTTGTCATAAAGCCGGAACACGACCGTCAACTGCCGCTTAAGGCCGGTCTTTTCGGTAAAGCCAAGGCGCAGCTCGTTATAATCATTGCGCACAAACTGCCGCTCCCCCCACGGCAGTTCCCAGGTCTCATCGTGGCGGGACTGCGCCTGCGAGGTCAGGACCATGTTGCGTTCCAGCTTAGGCTGATCGGCCAGAATGAAGCCCAGCTTTGAGGGCGAAATGACTTCAACACCCTTGCGATCGATAGCATAGGTAATGTGACCTTCATTGCCGGTCATGATCCGTACCGACAACTCCCCGCCGGGTGACGTGGCGGTGGCGACCTGATCAGCGTAGGCGGTAATGGCTATCGCCAGACTGGCGATCAGGGTAAACACGAACAATGAAACAGCTTTTGAAAAGCCTGTGGTGGGTAATGTGCGCATGACGTTTCCAACGGTTTCGCGCCCTTAGACGGCGCTTTATTAGAGCGCATTCCAAAAAGTGTGAGCGGTTTTTGGATAAAATGCGCGTAATAAAGCGCGAACATAACCAGCTTTTGTGCAAATGCCGCCTGAATACGTATTCATGACCGGCTACCGACTGTGAATACGTATTCGCGTTGCGCAACCTCCGCCGCAGTGAAATAGGCTTAACCCCAAGATACGGTCCCCCACCGTGTGCAAAGGTTGTCCCTGACATTTGCGCACAGTGGGGGGCCACGGTCTTTAGTATCGGGATTGCCCCCTGGCGGGTGCCGTTAACACCCGACAGGGGTCAATCCTGCGGCTCATGGATGGCTCCATACATATGGTGACATTCAGGAGCACCTGTAGTTTACGGCTCACTCTGTTGGGTGGTAAGCGTCTTTCTCAGCACACCTGCCCCTTGTCCGCATGTAATGGACAGGGGGTATTTTTTTGCCCGCAGATCACAGGAAAACCGCCCTTTAAGGTTTTGTAACCCGCCTGCATACGTATTCACATTGCCGGTGCGTTTTCAAAACCATATGACAGGTGAGACGCGTTTTTTCAGGGACAACGCGGCGGGTGACTTTCAGCACCCACCATAATTAAAAACAGTTCAAACACATGTCGCGCTCAGCCCAAACCGGGGCTTAGGCGAACGGCAGGGAGCTTACCCATCATGACGTCCAAACTACCCAAAACCGTTGTCCTTTTGATGTGCAGTGCCGCCACCGGCGTATTGGCCATGACCGCCGCCGCTCAAGACACTGCGTCCAACGCCGCCCACACCCCCAACCAGATCGTGCAGACAGAGGCCACTGACGGCCCCGGCGAGGTTTCCCCCTGGGCCTATTCCGCCAAGCAGGGGATCGGCGCATCCTATGAAGCCTATAAGGACTTCCACTATTCAGATGATGCGGCCACCGGCAAGGTCTCAAAGGTTTGGTTCTCACTTGCCGACGGCATAGTCACGGAAACCATGTCAGGCCTGATCCATGAGGCGCAGATCCGCGAACTTCAAATCGCCATTGCCGGTAAAGGCTATGTCGCGCTGGAGGCCACCGACACGACCTCAAAGATTGAATATATCCATATTGATTCTGAGGGCCGACCGCTGTCGCCCGCCTACCGCCTGACCAATACCGATAAGCAGGGCCGGTTCGTGATCGTGAAAGACATCTTCACCGATCCGGACCACCAGACCCTAATGATGCGTGTAACGGTGACCGCGCTGAAGGGGCCGGTCACACCCTATATCGTGCTTGATCCCTCAGTCGCCAATACCTCCGGCGACGATCAGGGCCGCGCCACCACCACTGCCTTGCAGGCGTTTGAAGGCAAAGCCGCTTTGTCGCTGAAAGCCAGCGCGCCCTTCAAAAAAGCCATGGTCGGTTTTACGGGTAAGGACGGTTTGGCTAATTTACTGGCGGCCAAAAAACTCGGTAAACTGTCGTCAGACACCGGCGGCGTCAAAGGCAATATCCGCCTGATCGGTGAGTTGCCGCCAGTCACCTCAAGCACAACCTTTGATGTGGCGCTGGGATTTGGCGCGACCCCTGTCGCCGCTGACGCTGAGGCCGCCGCGACCTTAAAGACTGGCTACTCAAAGGTTCTGGCCAATTACAATGGCGAAGGGGCGGCCATCGGCTGGGAAGACTATCTGGCCTCACTGAGCGAGTTGAAAACCCTCATTCCGGTGACCGAGGATAACGGAAAACTGCTCTATGCGTCGGCGATGGCGCTTAAGGTTCAGGAAGACCGCACCTATTCCGGCGCGCTCATTGCCTCCCTGTCCAATCCGTGGGGCGATACGACCACGCCCAAGGTCGGGGCTACCGGTTATAAGGCGGTCTGGCCACGCGACTTCTATCAGGTGGCGATGGCGATGGCGGCGCTGGGCGATAAGGAAACGCCGGTTGCGGCCTTTCGCTATCTGCCCAAGGTTCAGGTTGGCGCACACACACCGGGCAATAAGGGCGACGGCGGTTGGTATCTGCAAAAGGCCCATGTCGACGGCACGCCCGAATGGGTCGGCGTTCAGCTTGATCAGACGGCCATGCCGATCATGCTCGGCTGGAAGCTGGAAAGCCTTGGTCTGATCTCGAAAGCCGAACTGGTCGGGTCGTACAAGACATCGCTGAAAAAGGCGGCCGATTTCCTGAGCTTTGGTGGCACACCCAACCTCGGCTGGAATAACCAGAAAATCACCCCGCCTTACAGCCAGCAGGAGCGCTGGGAAGAACAGGAAGGCCACTCACCGTCCACCACCGCCGCCGTCATTGCGGGCCTGCTGGTGGCCTCCGATATCGCCACACAGGCCGGTGATGCCACCTCTGCCGCGACCTATAAATCCAAAGCGCTCGACTATTCAGCCAAGCTGAATCAGCGGCTGTATACCACCAAGGGCGAAGTCACGGATGCGCCCCAGTCCTATTATCTGCGCATCAGCCGATCAGACGATGCCAACGCACCGGGCATACAGGAGGAGCGCAACGGACGGGTCGGTCTGAGCGGCGATAAGGTCATTGATGCCGGTTTTCTTGAACTGGTGCGCTATGGTGTGCGGCCGGCCAGCGATGCCAAGATCGCTCAATCTTTGGCGGTCATTGATGATGAAAGTATCGCGGAAAACCTGCGGGTCAAATACACGTTCGAGGGCAAATATCCCGGTTTCCGCCGCTACGGCAATGACGGCTACGGTGAGGATCAGGTGACCGGCGGCAATTACGCGGTCTTTGGCCAAAGCTCCCCCAACCAGCGCGGCCGCGTCTGGCCGATCTTTACCGGCGAACGTGGGCACTACGAAGTCGCTCTGGCGGCAGCCAAGGGGGCAACGGATGCCGATATCACCCGTATCCGTCAAACCTATGTGGCGGCGATGGAATATTTCGCCAATGATGGCCTTATGCTGCCTGAGCAGGTCTGGGACGGGGTCGGCAAAGCCTCACCGCACGGCTATGCGGTGGGTGACGGCACCGACAGCGCCACGCCTCTGGCCTGGAGCCATGCCGAATATGTCAAGCTGCTGCGCTCGGTCCGTGATCGCAAGGTCTGGGATCATTACCCGGTCGTGGCGGATCAGTTGAAGTAAAGCCCACCCTAACCCTCTCCCCGTTTGCGGGGAGAGGGAGTTAACCTATCCCCCGCACGACTCGCGAATGATCAACTGGGTTGGGATGCGCTTCAATTCCACCGGCTGACCGCTGATCAGCACGTCGAGCGCATCGACCAGCACATGGGCGGCCTCAGTCGTATCCTGCCGCACGGTGGACAGCATCGGGCTGGTGCAGGTGCATACCCACAGGTCGTCAAAACCCATCACCGACACGTCCTTTGGCACCGAACGTCCGGCCCGCAGTAACTGCTGGATCGCCCCCACCGCCAGAAGATCAGCCACCGCAAACACCGCATCAAACGCAACGCCTTCGGACATCAGGCGCTCAATAGCCGCCACACCGTCCTCACGCGAAATAAAGCAGTCGATCATCAGTTCCGGGTCCGGCGTGATCCCGGCTTCCGTCAGAGCGCGGACATAGCCTTCAAAGCGTTCCTTATACTCCAGATGACTGGCCGACGGCTCGCCCAGAAATGCAATCCGCCGTCGCCCCAGACCGATCAGGTGCTTGACCGCGCTATAGGCCCCGCCTTCGTTATCTGAGCCGATGACCAGATTGGGATGTTCAGGGATCACCGGCCCCCACAGCACCCACGGTTCCCCCATCTCGCCCAGCACCGCAACCTTTTTGGTGTAGGTGTCATAATCGTTGTAGCCCAGGAAAATGATACCATCGGCCCGGCGCGCATGGCCGTAATCCGAGCCCCAGTTGTCGCTTTGCTTTTGCAGCGAGACCAGCACGTCATAGCCTTTTGGTCCGGCATATTTCAGGATCGATCCGATCAGCGGCATAAAGAACGGATTGATCGGGCTGTCGGATTTTTCCATATCCTCGGAAATCAGCACCGCGATGGTGTTGATCTTTTTCGAGCGCAGTTTGCGGGCATTGACATCGACGGTGTAGTTCAATTGCGCGGCGGCATCGACCACGCGCTGCCGCACCGCCTCACTGACCACCCCGCCCTGACTGAGCGCGCGCGACACCGTCGCCTGAGATACCCCTGCAAGGGCCGCAATATCAAAAGACGTCGGCCGTTTTCCGGTCATTATTTATCCCTGTAACGCCGTTTGGCGTGCCCGAACAAGATAGAGCAATTTACGTCTTAGACAAGGCGCGCCTCAACCGCATCGCGCACGCTCAGCGCATAGTGACGCAAACGTCAACCGCACTCATTTTTTGAAAAGATAATTTTACGGAACCTCTCGTCTCAGGCATCGTCTAGGTAGGAGGCTTTTATGGTTTCTGCGCCGGGACACATTGTAAGCTGGGTTGGTACTCAGATTTTGCCGCATGAGGCTGATGTGCGCCGGTGGCTGCTGCGCGCCCGCTTGGGACGCGATGACATAGAAGACATACTTCAGGAATCCTACTGCCGGATGGCGGAACTGATAAGCATTGATCACATTGCGTCGCCGCGGGCCTATTTTTTTACGGTCGCCAGAAACATCGCCCTGATGCGCTTAAGGCGTGCGCGGATCGTGAGCATGGAGTCGGTGGATGAGATCGACCGGCTGGAAATCAGCAGCGACCTGCCCTCACCGGAGCAGGTGACCGTGGCCCGCTCGGATCTGGCCCGTCTTAAGCGGGTGATCGCAGGCCTGCCGACGCGTTGCCGCCAGATATTTGAGATGCGCCGGATTGAAGGCCTGCCTCAAAAGGAAATCGCCCGGATCATGGGCCTGAGTGAACATATTGTTGAAAATGATGCGGCCAAGGCCCTTCGGCTTATCATGAAAGAGATAGCGTCCGAAGACAGCCGTTTCCAACCCCAAAAGGAGTTTAAGCGTGGCACCGACGCCGGTCGAAACTAGCGAGCAGATTGAGCACGCGGCCAGTCTATGGGCGGTGAAGGACTATCCTTTGTCCCCTAATGATGAGGCCGTCTTGCAAGACTGGCTGGCGGGCGATCCACGCCGTCGGGGCGCGCTGTTGCGCGCGCAGGCGGGCTGGCATGCCCTGTCACGGGCGCGGGCCCTTGGGCCGTCGGCGGAATGGCAGGGGGGCTCACGGTTGCCGGTGCATAACCTGTCCCGCCGCCGGGCTTTTGCCGTCGCGGGTGGGCTTGGGCTGGTGGCCGCCAGTGTGCTGGGCGTCATCGGTCTCAGGACGCATGAGACCATGACTCACACTGGCGAAATCCGCCGCCTACCCATGAGTGATGGCTCTATCGCCGCTATGAACACCGAAAGCCGGTTGCGCATCGATATGGCCGAGGCTGAGCGCCGCATCGAACTGGTCAAGGGCGAAGCGTGGTTCAAGGTCGCCAAAAACAAAGAGCGCCCCTTCATCGTCGCGGCCGGCACCGCCCGCGTCAGGGCGGTCGGCACGGCTTTTTCGGTCAAAAAGCTTGAGGACGGCGTCGAAGTTCTGGTCACCGAAGGCACGGTGATGGCCTGGTCCACCCAAGATGGCGGCGATGAGCGGGCGATACGGCTGAATGCCGGTGACCGCACGATTATCAGCGATCATAAGCCTTCGCACATTCGACATGCGCCTGATGATATCGACGACGATCTGGCGTGGCGTGAAGGCCAGATTGCCCTGAACGGCAAGAGCCTGTCGGAGGTGGCGGGCGAGTTCAATCGCTACAACCAGATCAAGATTGTCATTCAGGACAGTGATCTGGCCAAAGAACGGCTGATCGGTCGTTTAAGCGCCAATGATCCGGAGGCGTTTTCCAATGCGATTCAGCAGGCCTATGGTGCCGACATAAGCCGAACCGAAAAAATAATCCTTATAGGCACAAAAAAATGAATAAGGGCGTACGGAAGTGCGCGGGTAAGACATCGTAGTTAAAGAAGGCCTAAAGTCTTCGAAAATAAAAAAGCGCGACACAGCGCAAACATACAGGGATTATTTTAATGACGAATGCATTTATGCGCGCGTTTAACGGCCCTTTGCTGCTCGCCAGTGGGACGTTGCTTATGGTTTCGGCTTCGCCTGTTCTGGCTCAGAACGCGGTCAAGTCATTCAATGTACCGGCGCAAGCGGCTGAAAAAGGGATACCTCAGTTCGCCCAGCAGGCCAATATCCAACTCATGGCCCCCGAAAAACTCGTCAAGGGCAAGCAAACCTCGGCGGTTGAAGGCAATATGCCGGTGCGCGAAGGCTTAGAGCGCCTGCTGGCAGGCACCAACCTGACACCGGTTACCCAGTCCAACAATATCATTGTTTTGGCCGAAAACACCCCGGCCCCAACTGCCCGCGCCCCGTCCGTTATCAAAACCGCCTATGAAGCGACCGCGACCGCTGCGGATGAGCCAGCAAGCGAGTCAGACGTGACCGAAGTTATCGTCACAGGCATTCGCGGCTCGCTCAGCAAGGCGCGCTCCATCAAGCGCCGGGCACCGAACGCCATTGAGAGCATCGTCGCCGAAGATATCGGTAAGATGCCTGATCTTAATCTGGCCGAATCCATCCAGCGCGTTCCGGGCGTTGCCATGTCGCGCGAAGGTGGCGAAGGCCGTAACATCACCCTGCGTGGCTTTGGCCCGGACTTTACCCGCACCACGCTCAACGGCATGGAAGTGCCCGCCAGCAGTGACGGCCTCGATACCGGCGGTGTCACGCTGAATGCCGGACGCGCCTTTGATTTCCACCTGTTTGCGTCGGAGCTTTTCAACCGCATCGACATCGAGAAAAGCCAGAAAGCCTCAACCGAAGAAGGCGGGATTGCCGGTACGGTCAATCTCTATTCGGCCCGCCCGTTCGATTTCCGCAAAGATTTCACCGTCTCGGCCTCGGCCCAGGGCAATTACAATACCCTGAACAAGAAGGTTGATCCGCGCGTCGCCTTACTGGTGAGCAAGACCTTTGCTGACGGCAAGTTCGGGGCTCTGGTCTCCATCGCCGCCTCTGAGCGCACGGTGCATCAGGAAGGCTATTCCAGCGTTCGCTGGACCTCACCGTTCGTCAACGGCGATTCCTGGGCCGACACCAATCCGACCGTCACCGGCACGCCGTCTGGCGATTGCGGTGCTGCCGATCCGCTCGATTGCCTGTGGGCTCCGCGCCTGCCACGCGCCGACTATTTCGGCAATGACCAAAAACGGGTCGGCCTGACCGGCTCATTCCAGTACCGGCCGTCGGACGATCTGCTAATCACGCTGGATGTACTCCATTCGGAACTGACCAATGATCGCCTAAGCTATAATTCCATGGAATGGCTGCTGACCCACGGCGTGGCCGGCAACTATACCGGCCAGACGCCGCTGTCGTTTACGGTCGGTGCTGACGGTAAGACCCTGGTGGCCGCGGCCTTCGATGATGTCACCTCCTGGTACGAAAGCCGCCATCAGAAGTCAGAGTCGGCCTTTGATCAGGTCGTCCTGTCGGGCAAGTATAATGTCAGTGACAGCCTGACGCTGGAGGCCATGATCGGTAAGGCGGTCGATGACGCCGACCGCTCGGAACTGCGCTTCTATTACCGTTCCGTGCCGCACTATTACGCCTATGACTACAGTGGCAACGAATATGTGCCGGAAATCAGCTTCGGCAGCTATGACCCCAATAATGCCGACAACTATATCAATGCCCAAACGGCCTCAAACCGCATCAACACCGTCAAGAAGGAAAACTTCACCTCACGTTTTGACGCCACCTATGCGGTGGATCGCCTGTCGCTCAAGGCGGGCCTGAGCTATAATGACCGCACGGTCAGCTATACCGAAGGCTTGGGTGCGGCCCCGACCTTTGATCCGTCGGACTATACCAAGCCGTTCCCCGTCTCCGATTTCGGTGATGGTCTGGATGGCCCCGGTCTCCTGCCGTTCCGGGTGGCTGATTTCGACGCCATTGCCGCAGCAGGCATTATACCGGCAGGCTATACCAACAATGCCGGTGCCGCCTGGAAAGTTGGCGAAGAAACCATCGGGGCTTACGGCGAGATCAATGCCGAATTTGATATCGCCGGTATGCCGCTGCGCACCAATGCGGGCTTGCGGTACGTCAAGACCAATGTCAGCTCTCAGGCTCTGGTCAGCGGCACGCCGGTTGAGGTCAATGTCTCCTATGATAACTACCTGCCGTCGATCAATGCCGCCCTTGATGTCCGCAGCGATCTGGTGGTGCGCGCCTCCTATGGCCGCAGCATGACCCGTCCGGGCCTGAGCACGCTGAACATTGCAGGGCCTGTGTTTGGCTACACCACCCGCACGGTCGGCAATGTCGGCAACCCGTCGCTTAAGCCCTATGAGTCCAACGACCTTGATCTGGGTGTGGAGTGGTACTTCGGCAGCGAAGGTCTGCTGGCCCTGACTGTGTTCAACAAGGACATCGTGCGTTCACTGCGCACCGATGTGGTCACCCAGATGATCGACCCGTCATTCTGGCCCGCCATCTATGCCGATCCGCTCTATGACACGTCGTACAATGCCGATCCGGCGACCGTGCCCTATACCTTCACCATCCCGGTCAACAATGATGACGGCAATAACGTCAAGGGCTTTGAAATCACCTATAACCAGCCCTTTACCTTCCTGCCGGGGATATGGTCGAACTTTGGGGTCGCCTCCAACTACACTCATGTCGAGGCCGAAGATTCGACCGGTCTGTCGCCCAATTCGTACAATATGACGCTCTATTACGACACCGAGACCTTCGGGGCGCGGCTATCGGTCAATAAACGCGACGACTACCTGCTGAGTGAACCGGGCGGCAATGGTCACGTTCAGGAGCGTAAATACGGCCCGACCCATGTCGATCTGGCGTCGTTTTATAATGTCACGCCTCGCCTGACCCTGACCTTTGAAGGCATTAATATCACCGATGAGGTCGAGCGCATCTATGGCACCGGCGACACAGGCAACATGGATCTGACACGCGAATATACCCACACCGGTGCCCAGTGGATTTTGGGCCTGCGCTATAAGTACTGATAGACTGAACGCGGCCTCCGGTGCAGATATCATTGGAGGCCGCAGCTTTCACGGGGTAAAACATGCGTTTGTTATGGGTGAAAATGGCTGTGGTTATGGTCCTGTCCGGCCCTGCGCTGGCGGGTGAGCTGATCCCCGTTGACGACAGCTATACGATTTCCCAGCGCTATGAACGCTATAAAGATCAGTATGCCGGGATCACATGGCCCACCTCGACGTTCCAGGCTGGCCAACAAGTACTGTTTGATCGTCACTATAAGTCAGTGGGTGCGCGCGAACTGCACATAGATGTGTTCCTGCCTGCACCCGAAGTCAAAACCGGCAAAGGCATAGTTCTGGTCCATGGCGGCGGCTGGCGTTCGGGCAGCAAATCGCATTTCTACGCTCTGGCCAACCGGCTGGCGCAAAAGGGCTATGCGGTCTTCCTGCCGGAGTTTCGCCTGTCACCGGAAGCGCCCTATCCGGCGGGGCTGATTGATGTCAATGACGCCCTTGTGTGGGTAAAATCTCAGGCCGACACCTTTGGCATCGACCGCAATAAGCTGGCTATCGGCGGCGCGTCATCCGGGGGTCAGATGGCGGCATTGCTCGCCTATACCGCCGATAAGCCCCTGTTTAAAACCACGCCCGGCGACGATACGCGGGTCAGCGCGCTGATTGATATCGACGGCGTGCTCGATTTCACCACACCTCTGGCCCTGCAGTATGAGAATGCCGCCGGAAAGACCTCGGCCGCCGGTCTGTGGCTGGGTGGGGCGATGGAGGATACCCCCGACCGCTGGCGTGAGGCCAGTGCCGCCCAACATGCCGGTGCGCAGTCGCCGCCTACTCTGGTCATCAGCAGCGGCATCCCCCGCTTTACCGCCGGTCGGGAAATCGTCGAGGCTAAGCTCAAAGCGCAGGGCATAAAGTACCGCTACACGGCCTTTGAAAACGCTCCGCACGATATCTGGCTGTTCGATCCGTGGTTCGGCCAGATCGTTGACCACATTGATTCATTTCTGTCCGAGAAATAAGGCTTTTTGCTATGCTGCGCGCCGCCTGCCTTGCCCCGTTTTTTGCCATTTTGGCCCTTGCTGTTCCGGCAATGGCTGATGCTCACTATACCGTCAGCCCGTCATGCGGGAACCAAAAGCACTGCTTTACCCGCCTGCAATCGGCGCTTGATACCGCCAAGGCCGATACCCGCGATCACTGGGTCACCATCAATGTCGCAGCGGGCGATTACTATGAGAAAGTCACCATCAGCCGCCATAAAATCCGCCTGAGCGGGGCTGGGCCTGACAAAACCCGCCTACACTTTGATGCCGTGGCAGAAACCGCAGGCAAATATCACCGCCGCAACTGGGGCACGCCGGGTTCGGCCGCGCTCACCATCAATGCCGATCAGGTTACCGTCGAGGGGATCACGATTGAGAACACCTTTGATTATCTGACCAATGACGCCCTGCCCGATGCCGATCCTAAGAGGATTTCCAACTCTCAAGGGGTCGCCGTCCTGCTCGATATCGACAGCGATCGTGTGCTGATCCGTGACGCGGCCCTCATCGGCTATCAGGACACCCTGTTTGCCAATGGTAAGCGCGCCGTGATCCGCGACAGCCTGATTTCTGGCAATATCGATTTCATTTTCGGCAATGGTCAGGTTCTGATCGAAGACAGTGAAATCCGCACCCGCAACCGCGCTGTGGCCATAGCGCCGGGTGAATTTCATTCCTATCTGCTTGCCCCCTCCACAACGCTCATTCAGCCGGTCGGGATCGTGGTCTATCGCTCAAAGCTTACCCGTGAAGCTGGTGTACCGGATCATTCGGTAGCCCTTGGTCGCCCCTGGCACCCAACCACCACCTTTGCCGATGGCCGCTATGCTGACCCTAATGCGGTCGGACAGGCTTCGTTCATTGATTGCGTCATGGGCGCGCACATCCACCCCGACCACTGGACCAGCATGAACGGCACCGCCCGCGATGGCACCAAAACCGCTGTGTTTTCCCCGCAGGACTCACGCTTTTTTGAAACCGGCTCCACCGGCCCGGGTGCCGCCCACCGCGACATCGGCATCACCTGGAAAGACGCGCTGGATATCACCGCCGTGCGCCGCCACCTGTTCGACGGCTGGCCCGAAGCATCCGCCCCTTAATCACGATCCGACGCTTCTTCCCCGTTGATGCGTCCAGCCTCAGCCGCTTTGTCCCCGTGACAAAGCGGTCTTTTCGTTGAAGTCATGCCGGCGGCCATAATCACCAAAGCCACCGCCTTAAGTAAAATCATGGAGACCGCAGCGCCATAAAGACTACGACGCATGACAAGCAACTTGCCGAGATCATGGCTCTTCTCAAGGATCACGAATAGGAGGCGACAATGTCACACGAGCATAAGCTGGCGCCACATCTGAAGCCGAATGCACCCTGCTGTCAGCATGGGAAGTCTGAAACGGTGCAGGAACGACAAAAAATGGCCAGTACAGAAGCTTATGCCGAAGACGCCCTGTTTTCAAAAGCCAATGCCGCCCCCACCGACTTATAGCAACGAGCAACATCAGAGTGTGACCGGAGTAGTGCCCATGACCCGACGCCTTATTACCTTCAATCTCGACAATCTGGGTGAACCGCATGAATATGCGCCGCCGGCCGATCGGGTGATCGAAGGCGACATTATTTGTCGAAACTGGGATGTCGACAGTGCCAAAGACGGGGCCGTGCGCGCCGGAGTGTTTGAGTCAACACCCGGCACCAATCGCTCGATCAAGGGGGAAGCCTGGGAGTTTTGCGCCATATTGTCAGGCGTCGCGGAGATCACCGAAGATGGTCACGCCCCCATTACCTACCGTGCCGGTGATTATTTCATCATGAAACCAGGATACACCGGCACTTGGCGGACGATTGAAACCGTGCGCAAAATCTGGGTTATCGCCTGAACCTTTTCGCAGGGATGACTGTATAAGAACCTTCAATAAACCGAATATGCTGTCTGTGCGTTTAAATACAGGTTTGCAAGACAGCCTAGTAGGCCTAATATAAAACCATGTCGAAGCGCCTGTCCGGTTTCCTTAGTCTGGTGATGTTTGCCTTGGTGGCAATGTCATCGACGACGCATGCGCATACCCCCGCTCCTATCGAAATCGCAACGGATGCAGCCTCCCCGTGCCATGACACGGACGCTGCTTCGATGAAAACGCACGCTCCAGCTAAATCATCGTCTGCACAATCATCATCTGACTGCGCCAATTCCTGCGATTGCGCTCTCACCCACTGTCCGGCGACAACCGGTCTTATGGGATCACCTCTACTGGGTGAGTCACCGATGATTTATGCTACCCCCCTGTCTTTACCACGCCGCGACGACTCACATGTCCGCGGCCGCATTGTGGATGCTCTGGAGCGTCCCCCCAGAGCCTGACCAGAACTCTATCGATTGTAGGCCGTCCCTTACAGGCGGCAAACCTATCTGTTTTCTGGAAATATCATATGAAACACGCAATTATTGCGGGCCTCCTGGTGTGGGGGCTGGCGCTTATGCCCGCCACCGCGACCGCTGAAACCCGCGAATATACCCTGACGATCGACCGTCAGGACGTCACCATTACCGGCGAAAAGCTGAGTAAGATCACCGTCAACGGTACCCTTCCGGGGCCGGTGCTGCGCTTTAGCGAGGGCGATGACGCCGTCATCCACGTCAAAAACGCCATGAAGCATGAGTCGACCTCTGTGCACTGGCACGGCGTTCTGCTGCCTGGCCTGATGGACGGCGCCCCCGGCTATAATGGCTTTAAAGGCATTAAGCCAGGTGAAACCTTCACCTACCGCTTCCCTATTCGCCAATCCGGCACCTACTGGTATCACGCCCATACTCTGGGGCAGGAACAGGAAGGCCTTTATGCCGGCATTATTATTGACCCCAAGCTGCCTGATCCGATCAAGGCCGACCGGGATTATGTTGTGCTTTTGTCTGATTTCAGTCGCGAAACCTCAGATCAAATTCTCGGCAATCTCAAAAAATCATCGGAATATTATCAGTACAAGCGCCGCACGGTCGGTGATTTTTTCAACGATGTCCGCCGGCAGGGATTTTCCAAAGCGCTGAAAAACTCCGGTGAGTGGGGCAAGATGCGCATGTTGCCATCTGACCTGTCCGACGTCACCGGCTATCATTTTCTGGTCAATGGCATGACCAATGATCAGAACTGGACTGGGATGTTTACCCCCGGCGAAAAGGTACGACTGCGCTTCATCAATGCTTCGGCCATGACCATGTACGATATACGTATTCCGGGGCTAAAGATGACGGTCGTCGCGGCTGATGGCCAGCCCGTCGTGCCGGTCGAGGTCGACGAGTTCCGCTTTGGCAATGCCGAAACGTATGACGTAATTGTCGAGCCCAAGGATGATAAGGCCTACACAATTGCCGCCGAATCCCTTGACCGTGAAGGCTTTGCGCTGGGCACCCTCGCTCCGCGTGAAGGTCTGCGTGGCGATATCCCGACTCAACGTCCACGCGCCACCCTGACCATGTCAGACATGAACATGGACATCATGATGCGCGATGATCCAGACATGGACATGTCTGACATGGCCGATAGCGGCTGGGCACAAACGGGCGCACCTGAAGGCACTAAGGTATTGAGTTACAGTGATCTGGAAAGCCTGACACCTCAGACCGATACCCGCGAACCTACCCGCGAAATCACCGTGCGATTGGGCGGCAATATGGAGCGCTATATCTGGACGATCAACGGCAAGACCTTTGATCCGAAGGATGGTATTGAGACCACTTTCAATGAGCGGGTGCGCATCATCTACATCAACGAAACCATGATGGCCCATCCCGTCCACCTGCACGGCATGTTCGTGCAATTGGAAAACGGTCAGTCGATGGGCTCTCTGCCCAATAAGCATACCCTGATCGTCCCACCGGGGCAGAGCGCTTCGGTGCTTTTAACCGCCAATGAAGTCGGCACCTGGCCCCTGCATTGCCACCTGCTATACCATATGTCGTCGGGCATGATGACCAGCTTTATCGTCCATGAACAGGGGGTGACCATGACACCCTCTGAGGCGTCCACTCATAAGGAGGCTGGCCATGACCATCATGACTAAAACCCTCATGGTCGCGGCCCTGATTGCCCTGCCCGGCCTTAGTAATGCCGCGGAAAAGGCCACCCACGATCATGTCGGCGCCACCTATCATGCGATCCGGCTTGAGACCGATTTTGGGCGCACCAAAAACACGGATACCGCGTCGTGGGATCTGGACGGCTGGATCGGTGGTGACACCCATAAGCTGAAACTGATCAGCGAAGGGGAACTCACCGACGGCGATCTTGAAAAGGCCGAAGTGTGGGGTCTCTACAGCCGCAATGTCGCCACCTTCTGGGATGCACAGATCGGCTTAAGGTATGATGCCGAACCCAAGGGCCATACCTATCTGGCCGCTGGGGTTGAAGGCCTCGCTCCCTATTTCTTTGAAACTGGCGCGCATCTGTTTGTCCGTGACGATGGCGCAGTCAGTGCGCGTCTGCGTCAGGAAAACGAATGGCTACTGACCAATCGCCTGATCATGCAGCCCTATGCCGAGGTCAATCTTAACGCCAAAGAGGATGCCCTGATCGGTCTGGGCACCGGCCTGACCTCGGCTGAGATCGGTCTGCAAACCCGTTACGAATTCAGCCGCCGTTTTGCGCCCTATGTCGACCTTCGTTACGAGCGCAAATTTGGCGACACGGCTGAGTTTGCCCGCGCTGAGGGCGAAAAGCCTGAAACCCTCTCTCTTAATGTCGGCATTCGCTGGCTGTTTTAATTCGCAAATTGAAAGGCTATCTCTATGAAAAAGTTTATGAACCTGATCGCGGCCGCCACCCTGATGATCGCCGCTACCGTTTCGACGCAGGCCCTGGCCCACGCCAAGTTGCAAACCGCAATGCCGGCGGCGGGGTCAACAGGGCCTTCACCCAAGACCATCATGCTGCACTTCAATGAAAAGATGGCCGCTAAGCTGTCGAGCTTTGACGTCACGACCGCCGATGGCGCCAAGATCGATGTCACGCCGACCGTGGATTCCAGCGGCATGATGATGACGGCCAAGCCCAAGGCACCACTGGCCCCCGGCCTTTATAAGGTCAACTGGCACGCGGTCACCTCCGATGGCCACCGGGTCACCGGCGAGTTCACCTTCACCGTGAAATAGGTCAACGATAATGGAATTGGCCAGTCTTGCACGGTTTCTGCAATATGCCGCGGCCAGCGGCCTGTTTGGCACGGCGGTGTTTTTCATCGCTTTCCTGCCTAAACAGGGCGATGCCGCCGCCAGCCGTCTGGGCTGGCCACGTCCATTTCTGTGTGCTTGCGCAATAATACTGTTGATAGGGGCCGCCATGTCCCTTGCCTCGCAAGCGGCGATGATGAACGGTGTGTCCCTATCGCAACTGGATTGGGCCGCCATTGATATCGTCTTAACCGGCACTTCCTGGGGAACCGGGATAGGCGCGCGCATCGGCCTTGGTCTGTTCTTACTGATTTGCCTATTTACCCTCCCCGCCGCCCAGCGTTTATGGTGGGTTAGTGCCGTCACAGGCGCATTGATCATGATTAGCTTTGCCTGGACCGGTCACGGAGCCGCCACCGAAGGTCGTGGGGCCATGATCCATCTGATCAGCGATATCGCCCATTTGTTGGCTGCCGCTTTGTGGATCGGGGCACTGATGGCGTTTCTGATCTTGCTGCTGACCACCAACACACAACCCGCTCACCATCAAAGGGCGCTTTACGAAGCCTTGCATGGTTTTTCCGGCATGGGCACAGCCTTAGTGGCGGTTTTAGTTCTCAGCGGCGTGATCAACAGCCTGTTCCTGATAGGACTTGACCGCCTGCCCCTGATCACCACCTCGCCCTATGGTCTGTGGTTATTGGCCAAGTTAGCCATCTTTATCGGGATGCTGGTTCTGGCCGCACTCAACCGTTTTCAACTGACGCCACGGTTGGAAGGCAGTCTTGACCATGCCCAGTCCGGCTATGTCGATGATGCCCTCAAAGCCCTGCGCCATAGTTTGATTTTGGAAACTGCGGCGGGCATGGCGGTGCTGGTTATTGTCGCGGTTTTGGGCATGCTGGAACCGATATCAGCACTGTAAAAACTGGCTTATATAGATCAGGCGGCCAGATAACGCTCAGCCAGAGTAGAGTGCCAGCGCAGCCCCAAGGGGATGACCTCATCATTAAAGTCATATTTGGGATGATGCAGTGGCTGACTACCGGTCTTGCCGCCTTGGCCCAGCCACATATAGGCCCCCGGCTTGGCCTGAAGCATGAAGGCGAAATCCTCAGATGTGAATGCCGGATCAGGTGCCAGATGGGCGTCGCACACACATGCGGCGGCGGTTAAAGCCTCCGCGGCTTCGGCGGTGTGGTTCAGGGTCGCTGGATAGTAACGATCATATTCAACCGTGATCTTGGTGCCGCTGCTCAAGGCCACACCGGCCGACATCTCGCGCAAAGCCTGCTCAATAACATCCTGATAAACCGCATCAAAGCTACGGACAGTGCCAACGATCGTTACCGATGGCGGCAGGACATTGTGAGCGTGACCACCATGCATCTGGGTCACCGACAACACCGCCGATGAGGTCGCCGGTATGCGCCGCGACACGATGGTGTTGAGTTGGGTCACCAACTGGCTGGCGGCCAGCAGTGCATCGGGTGTCTGATGCGGCAAGGCGGCGTGGCCGCCCCGGCCTTCGACGGTGATTTCAAACCGATCCGCCGCCGCCATAATCGGCCCCGGACGTGTGGCCGCTTGCCCCGCTTTGAGATCAGGCCAGTTGTGCAAAGCATAGACCTGATCCGTCGGGCATTTATCGAACAAGCCATCCTTGATCATAGCCCGCGCGCCGCCCAGACCTTCTTCGGCTGGCTGGAAAATGAAATTGACGGTGCCATCAAAGCGGCGGGTACGCGACAGATACTGTGCCGCCCCCAGCAACATGGTCATGTGGCCGTCGTGACCACAGCCATGAAAGACACCGGGATGACGGCTGGCATAGGCCAATCCTGTTTGTTCCTGAATCGGCAAGGCATCCATATCAGCCCGCAAACCAATGCTTTTGCTGGAAGTGCCGACCTTAAGCACGCCCACAACGCCGGTGCCCCCAATGCCGGTATGCACCTCAAGCCCTAACTCACCCAGCTTTTCGGCAATCAGTGCGGCCGTCCGGTGTTCCTGAAACCCTAACTCCGGATGCGCATGCAGATCGTGGCGCAATTCTATGAGAGGCCCAATTAGATCAGCGATGTCTGGGAATGTCTGGTCTGTGCTCACCATAGCCTCATACATTTGTCTTACACACCACTATGCGCCAAACTTGAGCGATACAGCAGATCGAAATGGCGTAAGCGTCAGTCGATTACGGCTAAATTCAGCTTGAACGCAACATATTGTGCTGAGCTGACGTCCGCCTTAAGTCTTCTTTTCGCCGAACAGACGTTGCAACGGGTAGTGATGTTTGACGAACCGTGACTTGATAACAATATAGCTGAAATATTTTTCGATGCCGTAATCACCTTCCAACATGTTTTCGATAATCGCCTGATAGGTGGCAACGGAAGGGGTTACGAACTTCAGCAGGTAATCATACCCGCCGCTAACCAGGTGGCACTCGATGATTTCATCAATACCCTTGGTCTTCGTTTCAAAACGAGCAAAGTCATTGGCACGGTGATCTTGCAAGGTAACTTCGGTGAATACGGTGATGAAATCGCCCAGCTTATGCAGATTAATCTGCGCCCCATAGCCGGTGATATAGCCCGATTGCTCCAATCGTTTCACGCGCGTCAAACAGGGGCTTGGCGACAGGCCGACCAGTTCCGCCAACTCGACATTGGTGATGCGTCCGGCCTTTTGAAGTTCCGACAGGATCTTCAGGTCGATGCGATCAAGCTTGAGATTCTGCCCCGCCATGTTGTGAGTGTACTCTTGAGTTTAAGTTAGGCAATTCAGCATATTCAGTTGAACAAATCCATCAAAGGACACCGTAGTTTGGTTTGCCGATACGCGCAAGCTGGCGCATATTACAGCATAATCTACCGCAGTCGATTTTAGCTCAACGCGGCACGGATATCGCTTTCTTCAAGTAAATCATCCAAGGTCTTGCCGATGCGCTCGAAAATCGACCATATTTCATCAGGGGTGGCCACCAGTGCCGGCGCCAGACCAATGATATTATCTCCGAACGCCCGGAAAATGACGCCATTCTCATAGCCCTTGGCGAAGAGGCGATCTGGTAATTTCAACGCCGGATCAAAGCGCGCCTTGGTGTCTTTGTTGGCCACCAATTCAATCGCCCCCAGCAATCCCTGACCACGCACATCACCCACGATCGGATTGGTTTTCAAAGAATCCAGCCCACCGGCGAAATCGCGCGCCACCATCTGTCCATTGGCCAGAACGCCGCCGTCCGTATACAGGCGCAGCACTTCCAAACCAACGGCAGCCGACACCGGATGGCCGGAATAGGTGTAGCCATGGCCGATCGTTGCACCGGATGCCGTAGACGACGCCAGAACCTGATAGATGTCTTCGGACATCAGAACGGCGCCCATCGGGGCATAACCGGCCGTCAATCCCTTGGCGACCGTCATCAGGTCAGGTTCAACGCCTTCGTGTTCACAGGCAAACATTGGCCCCGTGCGGCCAAAGCCGGTGATAACTTCATCGACCACCAACAGAATACCCAGTTCCGTACAGGCCTGACGGATCTCCTTAAGCCAACCTTTGGGTGGCACGATGACCCCGCCGGACCCTTGAATTGGCTCGCAGAAGAAAGCCGCCACATGATCAGGCCCACCCAGGGATTCGACTTTGGCTTTCAGTTCCTGAACCGACTGCGCAATAATACCGGCGTCATCCGTCGCTGTTTTATGGCGATAGGGATAGGGAGATGATATGTAGTGCTGGTTCGGCAACGGCAGGTCCATATTACGGTGGAACGCCGCCAAAGCCGTCAAGCCCGCCCCAGTCGAGCTGGAGCCATGATAACCACGCTCCAGGGCGATGAACTGCTTCTTTGAAGGCTTACCCAGAACATTATAATAGTTGGTGATAAAGCGGATGGCCGAGTCTACGGCATCCGAACCGCCCAGCGTAAAATAGACGCGGTTCAACGAGTTCGGGGCCAGCTCAATCAGACGTTCAGCTAACAGTATGGCCGGTTCGCTGGCAAAGTGAAAATAACCTGTGGCATAGGGCAATTTTGTCATCTGCTCGGTCGCCGCCTTGACGATGCTGTCCTGACCATAACCAACATTAACACACCATAGTCCTGCAAAGGCATCCAGCAGGTCATTGCCGTCGGCATCGCGCACATACATGCCCTTACCAGAGGTCAGGACTGTGGCCCCGCGCGCCTCATGGGCACGCATGGAGCTGACCGGGTGAATAAGGTGCTGACGATCAATCTCCACCAACGGTGAAACCAGAGCAGTTGTATCGATAGCGGCCCGTAACAGGGACATGGCAAATAAGCTTTCTTTGCAAAAATTCGAGGTCTGTATAAATAAAACCCAGGCCCGATGGGATGCGCTAACCCAAAGCCTGACTGGTGATGGCGAATAATTTGAGTGATGAGCCCGTTGCCGGTTTTGTGACTGCCGCACGTTTCATGGTGACGACCCGCCCCACCTGAGTAAGCCCCGCTTCATCAAGCCAAGGCGTGAGACCGCTCTCCTCAGTGACATCCAGGCGAATAAACAAACCTGGATTTGAGCCCAGCCAGTAAGAGATAATCGCCTTGGCACCATTCAGGTCGCGGGCAATAACCGGGCCGATACTGTAGCCCCGCCCGAAACGGCGCATCAACGCAAAGCCACGAATGTCACCCTCACAATCAATGACGATACCCTTGGCCTTAGCAAACACGGCCCTATAAAGACCCTCACGTTCAAGACCGGTAACTTCTGTATCCAGTTGAATAAGTGTCGGGCGATCCGAAGTCCCCATGGGGCGCAAACGCTCACCTTCACCCAACTCAATGACCGGCATGGAAAAGGCCGACCCCTGATGCTGATGGATGGCCCCAACCGGCACAAAGCCCAGTTTTTGATAGAGCGGCAGGCCTTCATCGGTGGCATTTAGCTGTACGGTTCGGCCATCGGCGGCTTTCAGGGCGGCATTCATCAACTGACGGCCTATGCCTTGTCCCTGATAATCTTCAGCCACGATGACCATCCCCAGGCTGGCGGCATCTGCGCCGTACGGCCATAACATGGTAGTGCCGACAATTTGCCCCTTACTTTCGGCAACAAAGCCCTGCCCGAGGCGTAACAGTGCTGACCAGTCTTCGCGGCGATGGGGCCAACGAACCGCCATGGACAGGCCATAGGCCTGATCAAGATCAGCCGGCGTCATCGCTCGGAAACTTAAGGCCGCGTCCGTCACAGTGTCCATTACCGCATCCCTACTCAATACCCTCAATCTATAGCGCCGAATCCATGGCATTCCATGCCGCAGTCGCAAGCAATTCAGAACAATCTTGCGACTTTCGGGTTCTTTTGCCCCTGCATCTGCCGTGACCGGAGATTAAATTTGGGAGGTAATTCAGCCTTATGTTTAAGAGTCGAAACAGCCATGTCCGCCTTCACCGCTTACGATATCGACCCCAATACCATCACTATAAAAGGCACGCACTTTATCGGCGGCCAACGGGTAAACGGTGCAGGTCAGCCTCTCGATGTTCGCCGCCCTTCGGATGGTCAGGTCTATGGCTATATCCCCTGCGCCACAGCGGATGAAGTTGATGCCGCGGTAGAAAATGCCGCCCAAGCGTTCAAACAAAGCGGCTGGGCGACCATGCCACCACGTGATCGCATGAAAATCCTGCGCCGGTGGGCTGATCTGATCGATGCGGATGTTGAAGCTCTGGCCCCTCTCGAAGCGGTGGGATCGACCCGCCCCCTGGCTGATGTCAAGGCGTGGGATATCCCCTTTACCGCCGAGGGCATTCGCTTTTATGCCGAATTTGCCGACAAGATGGGCGGCGATGTCGCGGCGACTTCGTCCGACAAACTGGGCATGATTATTGCCGAGCCCTATGGGGTTATCGGGGCCATATCGCCGTGGAACCTGCCCTTGGTGATGGGAAGCTGGAAAGTCGCTCCCGCCTTGGCCGCCGGCAATGCCGTGGTGCTCAAGCCCTCGGAATTGACTCCGTTTTCGATGGTCAGGCTGGCAGAATTGGCCATAACGGCGGGAATTCCGGCGGGTATTTTTAACGTCATTCAGGGCCTTGGGCACGAAGCTGGGGACGCACTGGTGCGCCACCCCAAGATCGCCAAAGTGACCTTTACCGGTTCAACCCGCACCGGATCGGCGATCATGGCCGCCTGCGCTCAATCGGGGCCCAAGCCTGTTACCCTAGAGCTGGGGGGTAAAAGCCCTCAAGTAGTATTTGACGACATCAAGGACGTGGATAAGGTCGCCGCAACCATTGCCCGTGCCATCACCCTCAATGCGGGCCAGGTCTGCGTCGCCGGATCGCGCCTGATCGTACAGGCGGGCATAGCCGACACCCTCATCGCGCGGGTGACAACGATTTTCCAAAGCCTGCGCGCCGGACCGACCTGGGACAGCACAGCCACCTTACCCCCGATCATTTCAGGTAAGCAGTTCGATGATATCGACGCCATCGTTAAACGCACCCTGACGGGCGGCGCTGAACTGATCACCGGATCGGGCCGTGCTGATGGCCCTTCATCAGGGGCCTATTACACGCCCACCATCCTGTCGGGGGTTAATCAAACCACAGAGGCCGTGCGTGAAGAGCTGTTCGGGCCGGTACTTACCGTGCAGACCTTTACCGACGAAGACGAAGCTTATGCCTTGGCCAACGACACTCAATATGGTCTGGCGGCCGGTATTTTCACCTCTGATCTTGAGCGCGCCATGCGCGGTATGCGTCGCCTTGAAGCGGGCACGGTTTGGATCAACCGTTATGGCCGCAGCCATGACTTCATCCTGCCGACCGGTGGTTATAAGCGCTCCGGCATTGGCAAGGATCTAGGACGGCAGGCGTTCGAAGCCAATCTGAAATTCAAAACGGCCCTGATAGAGTTCTAATCACATCAGGGCATTGTCAGCGGCCCCCCGCTGGCTAACTGCAAAGGGCGTGTCTCAAATCCCCCTGAGACACGCCCTTCTTTATTTCAAGCCGCTCATTAAACCACAACCGGTTTCAAACGACGAATATCGTACATCTCTATAGGCGTGGTCGTGGCCCCTTCATCGATCAGTTCTGCCATAACGTCACCGACCGCCGGGCCGACCTGAAAGCCAGACCCGGAAAACCCAAACGCGTAATAAAGCCCGCTGGTAGTCCCCGATGGCCCCATGGCAGGCAGCGAATCGGGCATATAACCCTCGATACCGCTCCAGGTGCGAATGATATTAAGCCGCCCCAAGGCTGGCACCAGTCGACGGATTTCGCGAAGCTGGGTCAGGGTATTTTCCGGCTTCACATAGGCGCGGCGGATATCCGGGTAGGACGCTGCACGGGTGGAGCCGCCAATAATGATATTACCGCGCGGAATTTGCCGAAAATAGACGGTCTCGATCTCCAGAGGCGTCGAAACCCCCACCGTCGGCATGAGAGTATAGGGCACGGGTTCGGTCACTGACATATTGGGACCACGCGGCGTCAAGGGTACGGGCTCGCCAAACTGCTCCGACAAGGCATTGGCCCAGGCACCCGCAGTCACCAGCAGCACCGGCGCTTTGAACACCCGACCGTCTTTGGCCGTCACTCGAAAGTCTACGCCGTCTTTTTCAGCCCGCACCACCTCGGTATTTTCGCAGATGTTGCCCCCCAAACGTGCTGCCGCCCGCCCAAAGGCCGGGGCCGCCAGACGCGGATTGGCATGGCCATCGGTCGCTGAATAGGAACCGGCATAGACGTCCGGCCCCAGAAACGGAAACTTTTGGCGCAAGGCATTGCCACTGAGGATTTCAAGATCAAGGCCGTACTGTCTAGCCTCACGGGCATAGGTTTCAAAACTGTCGGCCAGTTCGGCGCGCTCACGGTAGCAGACCCGCATGTGACCGGACTGAATATATTCGACGTCTTCGCCCAGAAGTGCGTTCATATTGCGCCATATCGGCGAGGCCCGACCGGCCAAAGGTAACTGAAACAGAGGACGGCCCTGACGGCGAACATTGCCAAAATTGACGCCCGACGCCTGCTGGCCGATCAGGCCGGTTTCCAGCAAGGTCACCGAGCGATTGCGCTGACGCAGGAAAAAGGCTGCCGACGCCCCCATCAAACCACCACCAATTATGATGACATCCGACTGATTATTGACAGATTGGCTCATTTAGTCAGTTCTCGTACAGTGGAAATGGCCGCTGCCGCTTCGTCGTCCTCTATACAGATGGGCAAGGGCTTGACCGGAGCCTGCCCCCGCAGACGCCCCGCCTCAGACACGGGAATCCCGGCCGCTGCCGCGATAATCTCAGCTCCAGCCAGCGCGCAATACCGCCCCTGGCACCTGCCCATGCCCACACGGCTGAAAGCCTTGGCGCGGTTGGCTTCCTTGGCACCCATGGCATTGACGGTGCGGCGTAGTTCACCGGCCGTGATGGCTTCGCAACGACAAACGACGGTTTCATCGGGCAGTTTCGCCGCCTGCTCTGCGGGCCACGGGAACGCCTCACGCAGGCCCGCAGCAAAGCGCTTCCAGCCGGCCATATCCTGCCGCAGGGCCATAATCTCATTGTCTGAGACCGACACTCCCGCATCTTTCAGGCACGCCAGCGCCGTCAGCTTGCCGCTGACCTCCGCCGCCCGCGCCCCTAAGATGCGCGCACCGTCTCCGGCCAGATAAACATTGGCCGTGGTCGCCCGCCCGTCTTCATCGACCTTCGGATACCACAGGTGCGACTTTTCATCGAAGGCGAACTCGCAGCGCGTCAGATCCGCCAGTTGGGTTTCCGGGCGCAGGTGATAGCCCATAGCCACGGCGTCGCCCTTGATCTCATGGCGCTCGCCAGCTCCTGTCTCAAAGATCAGACCCGACACGCCAGAGTCTGCATCACCGGTGATTTCAAGCGGCCTGATACCCGTCAATACCGGAACACCGGCGGCTTTCAGAGCCAAGGTAAATTTCAGACCATTGATCAAAGCGTCGGGCGCACTCATCAACTTTGGGGCGGCCACCACTCGCTTGATAAAGCTGGACGTGTCGAGCACTGCCACCACTCCGGCGCCTGCCTTGAGATACTGGCTGGCCACCAGATACAGCAGCGGCCCCGTGCCCATGAAGATCACCCGCTGGCCAATCGACACCGCTTGCGATTTCAACGCCACCTGCGAGCCGCCCAAGCTGTAGACCCCAGCCATGTCCCAGCCCTTGACAGGCATCAGCCGATCCGTAGCCCCTGAACAGATGATCAGGGCATCGTATTCGATCGTCGTTTCACGCTTTTCTGAGACGGCAAACACCCGCCCGTCAGAGATATTCCACACCAGAGTTTCCGGCAGATAGTCGATCTGATCGACCAAACCGTCAAAGGTATCGTGAATACCTTGCGCGCGAGACGCCTCGGTGCCGTACAGGGTTTCAGGACTACGCGTAAAATTATCCGGTTGGCGACGATATATCTGCCCCCCGGCGCGGCGGCCTTCATCGATGACGGTTGGGCGCACACCCGCTGCCACCAAGGTTTGCGCGGCACGTACTCCGGCGGGTCCGGCCCCGATGATAACGACCTTCAGTGTGTTTAGAGCACGTCCGACCATGAAACCTCCGGAGGGTTAGTGCGTATATTCAGGCCGTCACTGACCGCCGTTGAGCAGGACCGTAAGCGCTCGCCGTCTTCGGTCCATACCCAGCAATCCTGACAAGCCCCCATCAGGCAAAACCCGGCGCGCGGCCCATCGCCAAACTCAGACCGACGCAGATGTCCATGGGCACTCAGCAGCGCCACCATCAGGGTATCACCTTCGAGGGCCGCGACGGGCTGCCCGTCGAGCGTAAGATTGACAACCTTGCGGCCGGTTTCCGCCAATCGGTAAAAACGCGGGGCCATAGTCAGACAGTCTCCAGTTGGGCGGCCCTCAAAGAAGGCTCATCAAGGTGACAAAGGATGTTGCGTCCATCAGTCAGGGCATGACGCGGGGCGGGCATGGTATCGCACAGACCGGGGATTTTGAGCGAGCAGCGTGGCAGGAAGCGACACAGGCCATCTTCGGGTTGCGCTTGTGCGCCGGAACTGCCGGGACGCGCCTCTTCCAGCCAGCCGCGACGCAATTGCGGCACGGAAGAAATGAGAAGGTCGGTATAGGGATGATAAGGTGCTGATTTAAAGGCCTGCGATTGACCCGCTTCGACCTGAGTACCGGCATAGAGCACCATGATATCATCGCACACGGCCCGCACGGCAGAAATATCGTGGCTGATGAAGACATAGGTCAGGTTCAACTCATGACGCAGCTCCGCCATCAGGTCGAGAATAGCTGCGGCGACCACTGAATCCAGCGCTGAGGTCACTTCGTCGCATAGGATCAGGTCGGGCTTGGCGGCCAGCGCTCGCGCCAGATTGACCCGCTGTTTCTGGCCACCCGACATCTTGCGGCACAGACGATCAGCACTTGATGACGGCATGCGGATCAAATCAAGCAGTTCATTCACCCGCTTCGTCAGGGCCTGACCTTTCAGGCCGTAATAGAACTGTAGCGGTCGGGCCAGCACTTCGCCCACCGTCTGGGCAGGATTGATGGCAGTATCGGCGTTCTGGAACACTATCTGGATGCGCCGGAGTTGATCACGACTGCGGGCGCGTAGCGATGGTGGTAACACCTCACCATAAAAACACACTTGTCCCGCGGCCGGCGGCAACATCCCGGCGATCACCCGCGCCAGGGTCGATTTGCCCGAGCCAGACTCGCCGATAATTCCTAAAGCCCGCCCCGGTTCAATGGTCAGATCGATATTATCAAGTACCGTCTTTTGCAAACTGCCGTCACGGGCCTTGCCGTAACCCGCCTTCATGCCCTTGATTTGCAGGATAGGCGCCATCGTCCCCAAGGCTTTGGCCGGTGATGGACGTACCCGTTTTTCGGGCTGCGCGGCCTGCATCAGGCTTTGGGTGTAATCGGCATCGGGTTCGTGCAGTATCTGATCACGCTGGCCAGCCTCACGGACTTCGCCGTGTTGCAGGACCACGATCTGATCGGCGATTTGTGCCACCACCGCCAGATCGTGAGAGACATAGACGGCGGTGACGCCACGTTCCTTGACCGCCGCTTTGAAGGCCCGAAGCACCTCAATCTGGGTCGTGACATCCAGCGCCGTTGTCGGTTCATCAAAGATCACCAGGGCCGGATCAGCCATCAGAGCCATAGCCGCCATCAACCGTTGCAACTGCCCGCCGGATACCTCGTGGGGGTAACGCTGACCTAATGTTTCGGGATTAGGCAACGCCAAAGATTTAAACAAACCAATCGCCTTGGCCTCCGCCACGGCACGCGTGCACATCTGCGTGGTGACGGCGGTCTCGATCACCTGATCCATGATGCGCACTACCGGATTAAAACTGGCAGCGGCACTTTGGGCCACATAGGCCACAGTCTTACCCCGCAGGGCGCGCAGTTCATCCGATTTCAGCGCCAATACATCCTGATCACCGACCTGAATGCGGCCGCCCACGACCTCAAGCCCCGGACGTGTATAGCCCATCAGCGACAGGGCAATGGTTGATTTCCCTGAACCGGACTCACCGATCAGCGCCAAAACCTCGCCCTTTTTGATAGAAAAGCTGACGTCACGAATGATGGGAATGGGCATCCCGCCCTCACCGCGTGCGGCGACCTTAAGGTGACTTACATTGACGGCAACGGCCATGCTCAGTGCCCTCCCTTGCCATTACCGGATTGCGGCAAGGCATCGATCAACAGGTTGACGCCGATGGTCAAGGTGGCGATGGCGATGGCGGGCGCCAGAATGGCCGGGGCAATATCCTGCAAGCCCGACATGTTCTCACGCACCAGCGACCCCAGATCGGCGGCGGGCGGCTGCACCCCAAGGCCCAGGAAGCTCATGCCACTCAGCAGCAGCACCACGAACACAAATCGCAAACCGAAATCGGCCATCATCGGATTGAGCATGTTGGGCAGGATTTCATGAAAAACGATGTAGAGCTTACGCTCACCGCGCACACGGGCCACTTCTACATAATCCATAGAATTAAGATTGACGGCCAATGCCCTGGCAATACGATACGATCCCGGAAGATAGATGATCGCCGCGGTCAGCAACAACAACGGCAAGGACGCACCAAATACCGCCACCAAAACCAAAGCGAAAATTTTGGACGGGATTGAAATGAGCGTGTCCATCAATCGGCTGATCACTTCATCGAGTACGCCCTGGCTTACGGCGGCATACAGCGCCAGAAAGGTGCCTGTAGCACTGGCCAACAGCGCCCCAAAAAATGCCAACCCCACAGTATAGCGTGTGCCGCTTAACACGCGGCTTAAGGTATCGCGTCCCAGATAATCGCTGCCCAGCCAGTGGGCCGCGCTCATAGGCAGGAACACATCGTCGGCGACAAAGGCGCTGGGGCTATAGGGCGACAGAAAGGCCCCAAAGACAGCGATAAACAGCCAAAAAATCACCAACACCAGACCTACACGCCCGGATATCGAAAGGGATTTCCAGGCGCGCTCCGCCACCGCAAGTCCATCTTGCGGCAGGGCTTCAGCATCAAGGGAATAGGATTTTCTCATGAACGCGCAAGCCTCGGATTAGCCAGAATGGCCGCCACATCAGCAATCAACACCAAAACCATATAGGCCGTGCAAAACACCATGGTGCAGGCGAGCAAAAGCGGCATGTCGCGGCTGGTGACCGCATCGACAATCAGGCTGGCCACGCCGGGATAATTGAAAACGGTTTCAACGATGACCACACCACCCAGCAGATAGGACAATGACAAGGCCACCGCATTGACGATGGGCCCCGTGGCATTGGGCAGGACATGGCGCAGGATAACCCGTGGTTTGGTGAGGCCTTTGAGTACGGCCATCTCGACATAGGGCTGATCCAGTTGATCGGCGACAGCAGCGCGGGTCATGCGCGCCATCTGGGCCACCACCACAAAGCACAGGGTCATGACAGGTAAGGCATAGGCCCGCGCAATTGATGCCGGATCGGCGACATCAGGAATGATCGTCAAGGCCGGCAGCCAACGCAGGCTCACTGCAAACACCAATACCGACAGCGTCGCCACCAGAAATTCAGGCACCGCCACCATCGACAGCGTCATGACATTAAGTGCCCGGTCAATGAAGCTGTTGCGATAGATCGCCGAAACAATACCAATGGTCAGCGCCACCGGCACCGATACCAAGGCGGTCAAACCGGCCAGAAACAGGGATTTGGGCAGCCGCGTGCCAATAATTTCCGCAACCGGCAGACCGCTGATCATTGATTGACCGGGATGCCCTGACATCAGGCCAAACAACCACTGAAAATATCGCACATAGAGGGGCTGATCGAGGCCTAGCTTCAAGCGCAAAGCGGCAACGGCTTCAGGGGTTGCGCTTTGGCCCAGCATCTCTGACGCCGCATCACCGGGCAGCATCGAGCTTAGGATAAACACTAACAGTGATACCAGCCACAAGGTCAGCAGGGCCGCACCCAGCCGTTTCAAGATGAGAAGACCTACCCGCATCACGCCCCCCACCACACATATTCAGCAAAACCATAGCCCATCAGCCCACCAATCGGCACCGGCTCATAGCCCATCAGGCGCTTATCATAGGCATCAACCAGACTGATGAAGACCGGGATACCCACACCGCCCTTTTCATGGACGATGGTTTGCATATCACCGTAAAGGCTTTTGCGCTTGGCCTCATCGGCTTCGGCACGCGCCAGAGTCAACAATTGATCAAACTTTGCATTCTTCCACCCGGATTCATTCCACGGCGCGTCGGATTTGAAAAACAGACTGAACACCAGATCAGCCGTTGGGCGCGGATTGATATTGCCAAAGGTCAGAGGGTGCTTCATCCAGTGATGCGACCAGTAGCCATCGGCCGGCACGCGTTTGACTTCGAGATTGAGCCCCAGATTGGCCCCGGCCTCCTGCATGATCATGGCCATCTCGACCGAGCCTTCGGCCGCAGGCGAGGCAAACAAGGGCACGCGCGTGCGACCAATTCCGGCCCGTTTGAAGTGGAACCTTGCTTTATCCGGATCAAACGTCCGTTGAGGCAGGCCTTCGAGGTAATAGGGATTGTTGGGCGCAATCGGTTGATCATTGCCAATCGTCGCAAAGCCTCTGAACAATGCCTTGGAGATGAGTTGGCGGTTTAGAAGGTGCTTCATGCCGAGGGTAAAGTCTTCGCCACCGAATGCATCCTGACGGACAATCAGATCGGTATAGAGGCTTGATTTGGTCTCAACTACGGTATGCTTGTTTGATCCGCGCACCCGACGGGTCGAACGTGGATTGATCGGACTGATCAACTGTACATCGCCTGACAATAGCGCATTGACCCGTGACACCTCATCCGGGATGCCGATCAACTCGATCTCATCCAGATAGGGCAGGCCTGATTTCCAGTAATTGTCAAAACGCGTGCCAACGGTACGCACCCCCGGCTTAAACTGCGTACAACGATAGGGGCCTGTGCCGATAGCGGTTTTGAAATCGGTCGTGCCCGCCTTGATGATCACAAAGTGCGAGGCGGCCAAAATCATCGGCAAATCAGCATTGGCCGTGGTCAGCCGGATGGTAACTTCCGAAGGGCCAGTTTGCGACACTTGTGCAAACTGCTCGGCAATCGGCTTAACCTTGGACGAGGTATCCGGATTTTTATGGCGATTAATCGAATAGACGACATCTGCCGGTTTCAATTTTGCCCCATCGTGGAACGTCACACCCTTACGTAAGGTGACGACCCAGGTAATGCGGTCTTTGGTCTCAATTGACTGAGCCAGGGCCAGTTTATAGGTCAGGCCCTTATCATATTGGGTCAGGCCGCTATAGAACATGTAGTGCCGCACATAGTCGGTGGACAGTGCCCCCTTGGCCGGATCAAGCGTATCGGCCATGGAACTGGACATACAGGCCACGCGAATACGACCGCCGCGCTTGGGCTTAGGTTGGGCCTGCACGGTTTGCGGCACCCACAGGCCTGCCGCCGTGGCGGTCAGCCCGGTCAGAACGTCACGACGATGGGCAAGGTCCTGAGCCATCAGTGTAAAATGTCCTGAAGCTTATAATAGGCCCCGACAACCGGCAAAAACCATGGCCGACCCGTGTAGAACGGAATAGCCGACCAGTTTAAATCCCAGGGATTCTCAGCTTCACGACCGGCGATTTTCGCGCCCATGACCTGTCCCATATGCACCGACATCTGCACGCCATGACCGCTATAGCCCATGGCAAACGACATGCCCTCATGAGTGGCGGCGCGTGGCAGGCGATCTTCGGTCATATCGACCTGCCCGCCCCAGCAATACTCAATGCGGACGCCCATAAGCTGGGGGAAAATATCCGTCATGGCGCGCTTAAGCACCTCACCGCTCTTGCCGTCGGAACGCGGGCTCGACATGGCAAAACGCGCCCGACCGCCAAAGATTAGCCGATGGTCGGGCGAAACTCGGAAATAGTTGCCAACATTCTTGGAGGTCACATAGTTGCGACGGGTCGGGACGATCTGATCGAGAACGGCCTCAGACAAAGGTTCGGTCGCGATGATAAAGCTGCCGACCGGAACAATACGCTTGCGGAAATACTGAAAGGGCTCAGAATTAGACGAACTTGGTCCCGTGCCGCCAGTGGCCAGCAGGATATGCGCCGCTTCAAATGTGCCGCGCTGTGAGGTAATCTCAAATTTTGCGTCACTCAGGCGCCGAATGGCGCTGACGGCACATTGGTCGAAAATCTGCGCACCCGCCGACACAGCCCGATCGGCCAGACCGCGTCCGAAGCGGCCAACATGCAATTGCGCCCCCGTGGTTTGCACCAGACCACCGTGAAATTGAGTTGAGCCAATCTCAGATGCCATATCGGCAGGCTGAACCAGCTTAACATGGCGGTCAACGCCGTCCACAATCAGTCGTTCATAAGCCTTTTCCAGCTTTTGGAAATGCTCTGGTTTAGCCGCCAGCTTAAGGCGTCCACAGCGGTTAAAATCGCAATCAATAGCTTCATCGCGAACCATGGCCTCCACCGTATCGACCGAAGCCGCATAGGCACGGTACATGGCCTTGGCCTGATCCTTACCTAAACGGTTCGCCAAGGCACCGTAATCATGGGCGGTGCCGGCATTGCACTGACCACCATTACGCCCTGACGCCGCACCCATAACGTCGCCAGCCTCGACCACCACGACCTTAGCGCCCGTTCTGGCCAGATAAAGCGCCGCCGACAATCCGGTAAAGCCCGCCCCGACAACGCAGACATCATACTGTCCCGCAACGGGTCCTTCGACCGCACCGGTAAAGGCCGGGGCCGTATCAAGCCAGTAGGACAAACCGAGGGGATGGGCGACGGCGCTCATGTGATTACAAACCTACCAGACCCGCCAGACCACCAATATCACTGATTTCAGCGTAGTTATAGAAAGGCGTACCCGGCTCATGACCGCGATTGACAAAGGCTTTGTCCTTGATGCCGATATCATTAGCCGACATTATGTCATAGCGCATGGATGACGACACGTGCAGGAAGTCTTCGGGCTTGGCGTCCAGAGACTGGATCATGTATTCAAATGGACGCAAACGCGGCTTATAGGCCTTGGCTTGCTGGGCAGTGTAAACACGATAGAACGGCACGCCAAGATTGGTGACATTGGACGGGATCTGCGTGTCCATGGCATTGGACAATATCACCAGCGGAATTTTGTCAGCGATCTTGGCAAGCCCGGCCGTGACATCCGGATGCGGGCCCCAGGTCGGCACAGCAGCGTAGATTTCGGCCACGTCAGATTCGCGAAATGGCACCTTCCAGCGATTAGCTGTACGCAGAACCGAATTATAGACGATCTCGTAATAGGGCTTCCAATCCCCTAAGACCTCATCAAGACGATAGCTGGAAAAATCCTTGCAGAAGGCGTCCATGTGTTCAGGTGCTACGCGATCAGCGAACAGCTTGCGCGCCATCGGCGCCATCTGGAAATAGATCAGGGTGCCGTAGCAATCAAAGCTGATATATTTCGGTCGGAAGGTGATGGTCATGGGAATACTTTCGAAGATTATATGCCGACCTTAGCGCAGTTTAGACTCCGCTATCGCGCCGATTACGCCTCAAAATCGATGACAAAGCATCTTTTCACAGCAAATAATCAGCATAATTTGCCGTGATGGATTTCAAGCCTCAATAGCCGCGTTTCCGGTCGATCTGTCCAACCATATCCTGCCTTGCGCGGTGACGGCGCACATTGTCCAAAAGGACGTGCCCGGCACTATCCGCATCGGTCATGGCTGCGATGTGCGGTGTCAGCAAAATACGGGGATGATTGAAGAAAGAGTGTGCAGCCGGGGGCGGTTCAACACTCAATACATCGATGACCGCGCCCGAAAGCTGGCCATTATCCAACGCATCAATCAAATCAGACTCAACCAGGTGCCCCCCGCGCCCAGCATTGATCACGCTGGCACCTTTTGGCAGGCTTTCAAACAGACTGCGGCATAATATTCCGGTAGTTTCAGCCGTCAGTGGCAACAGGCAAATCAGGATATCACAACCGGCCAAAAAGGCTTTGAGTTCCCCCTCTCCGGCAAAGCCTTCCACACCGTCAATTTGATGCGCCGAACGGCTCCAACCGCGCAATTTAAACCCAAACGGCTTCAAGCGATTGATCGCCACCTGTCCCAGTTGCCCCAGGCCCATAATCCCGACGGTGCGCTTTGGGCCGGGTATCAGCGGAATTTCATGCCATATCCCCGCGGCTTGCTGATGGTGGTAATCCATCATATGCCGGTGTAAATAGAGTGTAGCGAAGCTGATATATTCGCCCATGCCGTCACTGATCGACGCATCGATCATCCGCACGACCTTGATGTGGGCTGGCACATGGCTAAGGTCAAATTGATCGGCGCCCGCCCCGACGGAAAAGATCACCTCTAATGCCGGCAGGCTATCGATCAGTTCTGGTGTAAATTGCCAGGTCACCAGATATTTCACGCTCTTGAGGTCGCAAGGTTCCGGCCAGATATGAAAGGCCAGATCGGGAATTTCACGGCTAAAAATCGCCTGCCAGGCCTGACCGCGCGTCACTTGAGATTTGTACAATAAGCTCATGATAAATCTCATAAAAAAGCGCCCTCCTTGAGGTGAAAGGAGAGCGCAAAGTTAAATCCAGGTCGTAGAGTGGCCGTTTAGAAACTATAGCCCAGGCTGATCTTGGCGGTGCGTGGAGCCCCCGGCATGATCCACAGGCGCGAATAAGAGGCGCTGAAGTAATCCTCGTCGAACAGGTTGTTGATCTCAGCCGTGACCTTGATGTGCTCGGTCGGCTTATAACCGGCAAACAGGCTGACTAGGGTGTAGTCCGGCAGCATGAATTTGGTGCCGGTTTCGCCGAGGCGCTCACCTACATAGTTGGCGCGGGCACCAACGCTATAGACGGTATCGCCAGCATGGAAGTCCTTGAACACCATGATATTGCCGCTGTTTTTGGCAACGTTGATCAAGGGATCACCGGCCAGAACCGTCAGGCTGAAATCAGGGTCTTTCATGCCTTCCGACACATAGGCATCGGTATAGGCATATGATGCCATGATCTTGATATCACCAGGCAATTCCAACTTGCCGTCCGCTTCAAAGCCCTTGCTTTCGGCCTTACCCACAGCGATGGAGAAGTTGGCATTAATCGGATCGGCGGTCAGGATATTGCTCTTTTCCGCCTTATAGATCGACATCGAACCGCTCAAAGCACCATCAAAGGCTTCAGCCTTCATGCCAAGCTCGATGGACTTGGACAATTCCGGCTCAAACGGCTTGTTGCTGGCATCAGCACCCGATTGAGGACGGAAGCCTTCGCCATAAGACGCATAGACCGAAACCGTCTTAGTGGGCTCATACACCAGTCCGACCATGGGTGAGAACTTCGAGATATCATCCGGGATCGTAATATTAGTGGCACGGTTGATGAACTCGCGTTCAAACTTGTCATAGCGGCCACCGATCCGGAATTTCCACTGATCGGTCAGGTCGATCTGATCCTGAAGATAAATCCCCTTGGATTCAACCTTTTCCAGTGTGTTCGTAACCACGGCTGTTGTGGCAGGCAGCTTGCCATAGGCCGGATTGAAGATATTGACCGAATTGGCCGCCGCTTCAGTCTGGGCCAATGAGGCCGTACCGGGACGATAGCGCTTTTGAATATTATCATATTCCAGATCTTCGTAGTCCGCTCCGATCAGGATATGGTGCGTAAAGCTGCCGGTCTTGAAGCGACCCGACAATTCAGCCCGCGGCAGAACACTTGAGGTCTGATAATCACGCTCACGACGCTGACGCGACAGGTTGGTGCCGTCGAGATAGAGCTTTTGACGGCCCGTTGCCAGTTCGGCTTCGGTCGAGAAGCCCTGGAAGGTGGTATCGCGAATACCTAGCCCTAACAGTAAATTCCAGTTGGTGCTGATTTTCTGGGCAATACCGAACTGATGGCCGACCGCGTTGATCTTGATCGGTCCGTCACCGGGCTCTCCTAAGAAGCGGTTGGCGGGCACGGTGTTAAGGTTACCATTCACCACCACGATACCCCGATCGAAAGGCACTTCCTGATGGGTAATGCTCAGGTCATAGGTTAGCGTCGTCGTATCGGTCAGGCGTGCCAGAAGCGACGGATTGATGCTGTATTTCTTTGATTCAATCGTGTCGCGGAAGCTGCCCGCTTCTTCATAGGAGCCCGTAATGCGTCCGGCGATATTGCTGGTGATCCTGTTGGTGTAATCGGCATCGACACGATAGAGATCAAATTCACCGATCGTCGCATTGACCGAACCTTCCTGAGAGAACTTAGGCTTCTTGGTGATGATATTGACCGTACCGCCAGGTTCACCGCGACCGAACAGCGCCGAGCCTGGCCCCTTGATGATTTCGATGCGCTCGACATTGCCGGCATCGCGGGGGCCACCGTAACCGCGGCCTTCGTTATAACCATTGACCAGATAGCCGGACGGCATGTTCGGATCGCCAACAAACCCACGAATAGCAAACGAATCCCACAAACCGCCAAAATTGCTCTGGCGCGAAATGCCCGAAGCCATATCAAGCGCGGCATCCAGACGGGTGATGCCCAAATCCTTGAGCATTTCACCATCAAGTACCTGCACGGCTTGGGGTACGCTTCTTAAGGGCACATCACCGCGAAATGGCTGACGCTTACCCTGGATAACAACTTCTTCGACCTTGTCGGCCGGAGCGGCATCTTGTGCAAAGGCGGCAGGTGCCGTCAGCAAAAGTGCGGAGCCTGCCAAAAGGGCGGATTTGTAGCGCTTCAGAATAGTCATAATAATCCCCTATTATTGCAAAAGATGAAAGCAACTCTCACCCAATTCCGTCGTCCTAAAGATCACACTCAGGACACTACTTCGGTGCCTTAAATCGTAATCTGTATTCGCCCCGATATTTATGTATTTTTTTATTTGCTGATAATCAGAGTGGCGCAAATATGAAGTTTTTGTGTCCGAAAATCAGCGGTATTTGAGGCGAAGCGTTTGTAAACGTCGATCAAAACGCAGATTATATCGCGGCATGAATTTAGAGATACCGCAGGAAGGCCAAGTCTTTGCGGCGCTTCTTGAGGTTAGAGAACCAGCGCGCCGGGAAATACAGCGGCACGATCATCACCAGCCACATCACCCACACCGGCCATAGGACACTGACGCCAAAAAATGCGCCCTGATTGAGTCCCCAGATAGCCACCCCGCTCAGATAAAACGCTTTTAGAACAAACAAGTGCAGCAGATAAAAGAACATCGGCGCGCCGCCCAGAATGGCCAGTTGCTTTAAGCCTGGCCCCTCACCGGCTTTTTCAAACACACTCAGCAGGATTAACCCCACACCAATGGTCGGCATCAGAAACAGCAGTGAAGGCGGATACTTCGTTAACGACAGAAAGCTCATGACGGTGCGCACCGGCTCATCGGTGATAAACCAGGCCTTATCGCCATACACATTCAGCGCCCGCAGTAAAACGAAACCAATGACCAGACCAATACCCAGCACAATCAGGTTCTTCTGACGCTTCACGGCATCCGATCCTTTGGCGTACCATGGCCCCATCGCATACCCCAGCAGCATCACACCGATCCACGGCAGAATAGGATAGGTCGTCTTGGCGATCAGGTCACCGCCCAGATGGATCACATCGCGCTGATGCAGCATGGCCCATGGCACAAAAAATGGGGACGAGGCATCAAGCTTGATGCCGTCAAGCAGATTATGGCCACAGACAATCACAAGCCCCAGCGCAATCTGAGCCTTGCGTGGCAGATAGATCAGGGATGAGAGAACGATCATACACAGGCCAATGGCCCAGATGATCTGTAACCAGAATGTATGAGGGATCAGATTGCCCGACCAGGCGATGCCGACTACGAACAACTCCAGAAGCATCAGGAAAGCCCCGCGCTTGATCAGGAAGGCCGAGACTTCTTTTTTGGTGTGGTTCTGCCCATATAACCAAGCCGAAAGCCCGGTCAGAAACACAAACACCGGCGCACATAACATGCTGGAGATGCGGGTGAAAAACAGTGCCGGATCGGTGGTCAGAGCCGCCATCGGATCAGACACCTGATGGTGCAGGAAAATCGTCTCACGTACGTGATCCAGCAACATGATCACCATGACAAAGCCGCGCAGAGCGTCGATGGCAATCAATCTTTGGCTGGCAACAGGCATAGCGACAGATTTTGGCGACGATAGAACACCAGATGTCGGCAGGGGGGTGGCTTGGGTCATCAACGGCCTCCGCAACTCAATATGTTATTTTATAACACCTACGTAGCCCGCGCGGTTTGGTCAACAGGGTCTATGACATTTCCCCATTGCCGCGCTGAACCTGAACGCATCATGACATATTAATGAAGGTCTGTTTGGCGTCATGCCGTATGCACCGGTGCGACAGAGGGTTTTAACCAAAATTATGCCCTAAACAGCATAAGTCGCGCATCTGTCGCATGTGAAACGACTGCACTTACAGGGCACTCACACCGCCAATCAGCATGAACTTGATGTTGAGATATTCTTCAATGCCGTATTTGGAGCCTTCACGACCCAGACCGGAGTCCTTGATGCCACCAAACGGGGCCATTTCGGTCGATATCGCCCCGGTATTCAGCCCCACCATCCCGGTTTCAAGCTCCTCTGATACCACCAGAGCCTGAGACAGATCACGCGTAAAGACATAGGCCGCTAAACCGGTTGACACCGCATTGGCCATAGCCACGGCCTCAGACGCTGTAGAAAAGCGGAATATGGGCGCCACCGGCCCAAAGGTCTCTTCCTGAGATAAAGCCATAGCGGTCGTGGCATTGGTCAGGATGGTTGGCGCAAAGAACGCACCCGCGCCTATATTGTTTAGCGTATGTCCGCCTGTAATGACCTGCGCTCCCTTTGAGACCGCATCGGCCACATGGCGTTCCACCTTATCGAGGGCCGCTTTGTTGATTAGCGGCCCTTGGGTCGCACCGTCGGTCAGCCCTGTGGCAACCTTCAGCGCGTCGACCTTGAGTTTCAAGGCCGCGACAAAGCGATCATAGATGCCATCCTGTACTAGGATACGGTTGGCACAAACGCAGGTCTGGCCGGTATTGCGAAACTTAGACGCCATGGCACCTTCGACCGCCCCATCCATATCGGCATCATCAAAGACGATCAGGGCGGCATTGCCCCCCAGTTCCATCGACACCCGTTTCATGGTGCCAGCACAGGCGGCGGTAAGGAACTTGCCCACCGCCGTTGACCCCGTGAACGTCAGCTTTCGTACCCGTGGATCACCGGTAAGCACTGAGCCTATGCCTTGCGGTTGCCCTGTCACCACATTGAATACACCGTCAGATATACCGGCTTCTTGCGCTAAAACCGCCAGCGCCAGGGCCGTCAAAGGCGTCAGATCAGAAGGCTTCAGCACTACCGTGCAGCCAGCCGCCAATGCAGCCCCCGCCTTACGGGTAATCATCGCTGCTGGAAAATTCCACGGCGTAATAGCCGCTACCACACCCACGGGCTGCTTGATCACCATCAATCGTTGATCAGCACGCGGTGCGGGCAAGGTATCGCCGGAAATGCGCTTGGCCTCTTCGGCAAACCATTCAATAAATCCTGCCGCATAGGCAATTTCCCCCAAGGCTTCCGCATAGGGCTTACCTTGCTCACGGGTGAGGATCAGCGCAATATCTTCGGCATGAGTTTCGATCAGATCGAACCAGTTCCGCAACAACTTGGCCCGCGTCTTGGCCGGTAAGGCCGACCAGTCGGATAAGGCAGCATGGGCGGCGGTGACCGCCCGCTCCGCTTCACCCGCGCCCATATCCGGTACAGTGGCTATGGTGGCAAGACTGGCCGGATCATCAACATTGATTACCATACCAGCATCGGCATCGCACCATACGCCACCAATCAGGGCTTGCTCCCGCAAAAGGTCAGCGCGCTTTAATCCCTCAATGCTCATGCCTGCAACGCAGCCGCAATAGCGGCCCCCAATTGATCGGTGGTGGCCGTCCCGCCCAGATCGGGCGTCAAGGGCGCATCAGCGGCGGTCAGCACGGTTTCTATCGCACGCATGATGGCTGCCGCGGCTTCGGGTTCTCCCAGGTGCTCCAGCATCATTGATGCCGACCAGATTTGGCCAATGGGGTTAGCTATGCCCAGACCGGCGATATCGGGCGCTGAGCCATGAACCGGCTCAAACATCGATGGATACTTGCCTTCAGGGTTGATATTGGCCGATGGCGCCACGGCAATCGTCCCCGTGACCCCCGGTCCCAGATCGGACAGGATATCGCCGAACAGGTTCGAGCCAACCACCACGTCAAAGCGTTCCGGGTGCATAACAAAACGCGCACACAGAATATCGATATGATGCTGATCTATTCTGGTGTCAGGATATTCTCTGGCCATGGCCTCGAAGCGTTCATCCCAATAGGGCATGGAATGATAGATACCGTTTGACTTAGTGGCCGACGACACATGCTTGCGCCCCAGCCTGTTGGCCAACTCAAAGGCATACCGCAAGATGCGGTCAGTGCCCTTGGCGGTAAAGCGAGCGACCTGAGTGACGCCTTCGGTCGGCAGGCCTTCATCATAGCGTCCACCTTCCTGCGAATACTCACCTTCGGAATTTTCGCGTACGATCCAGAAATCGATATCACCCGGTTTTTTATTGGCCAAGGGACATGGCACACCCGGCAACAGACGCACAGGCCGCAGGTTGACATACTGATCAAAGGCCCGGCGAATAGGGATCAACAGCCCCCACAAGGACACGTGATCCGGTACGCCCGGATAACCCACCGCCCCCAGAAAAATGCTGTCATGTCTTGAGAGTTGCTCAAGACCGTCATCGGGCATCATCTGCCCCGTCGCCTTATATGTCTCGCAACTCCAGTCATAATGACCATAGTTTAAACCAAAGCCGAACTTAGCCGCCGACGCATTCAACACCTCCAGGGCGGGCGGCATAACTTCCCGTCCGATACCGTCTCCGGGAATGACCGCAATAGAATAGGTCTTCATTATAATATCCTGAAATTACTATGATTTAGGCTCAAACAGATCCTGATAAAAGCCTGATGTCTTAACAATGACCGTCAGCGGTGTTTCGCCCTGATTGCGGAAATACCAGCCATGCTTGCCATCAAATGGCGCGGTAAAGGCGCCCTGATCTTTGCTGAGGCCTTTCTCTTTCCAGTATTGGGTAAACTCACCATCCGGCGCACCGATCTTTTCGCCGTGCATGTCAGCCTTGACCGGAGCCGTCGAAGTCCAGCTATAGATAAAGTGATCGCCGCTCTTCATATGGGCCTTGATCTCAGTACCTTCGTGCGGCGCCAAGGTGATCTGTATTTCATCGGAACGCATCGGTGTTGACTTAACGATACTGGCCTTGGTCTGCACCGGCACCACATAGGCACCCTCGGCCACAATCGTAGCATCAGGCGTATCATCAGCAGCATCTTCGCCACCGGCCATCTGGGTCAGCCCCAAAAACTTGCCCACACCGGTAATGTCGATGCCCCGTTCCGCCGGCAAAACGAACAGGATAAGGATGACACCCGCCGCCACAAACGCGGCCCCCGATACCTTGATCAGGGTCTTGGCCGATACCGCATAGGTCGTTTCAGAATTGGTCATCTCATTTGCTCGCCAAATAGCCGGATAATTGATAGCCGATCAGAATAAAGCCCGCGCACATCAGCAGCCCATTGGCCACGACAGCGCTGCGCTTAAACGACGGTGTTTGCCGCCACAAAGTCATAAGGATCAGGATCAGGCTAAGGGCCAGGAACTGACCAATTTCGACACCGATATTAAAGCTGATCAGGTTTCCGAGCAGCCCATCGCGGGAGAAGGATAGCTCCTGGATCTTGGTCGCCAGTCCGAACCCGTGAAACAGACCAAAGACCAACACAGCCAGGCGCGGATTGGGGTTGAAACCGATAACTTTTTTCAGCCCACCCAGATTATCAAGCCCCTTATAGACAACCGATAACCCAATGATGGCATCGATCAGAAAGGGATTGGCACGGATATTAAACAGCACCCCCACCAGCAAAGTGATCGAATGGCCGACCGCAAACAGGGTGACGTATTTGGTGACGTCCTTAAGCCTGTATAGAAAGAAGATCACTCCAAAGAGAAACAACAGGTGATCATAACCGGTGACCATGTGCTTGGCCCCCAGGTACATGTAGGGAATGACATGCACACCCTGCATCGACTGGATATAGGCCTTGTCCTTGTCAGAAACGCCGTGCGCAAACGCATCGGGCGCGCACAATACCATGAACGCCACAAGGACACCCAAAGTACAAAGCACAGCCCATCTGGCCGAAAAGGCTTTCGGCGGAGAAACCGTCATCGCGGCACCCTCATAAAGACTGATTATTTCAGGGTATAGGTGGTAAAGGTCTTGGCACCCGATGCCTTATCAACCACCGTTACGCCGACTGTAGCTCCTTTGGGCAACTTTATCCCGGCACCGACAAAGCCATTACCGGCACCGGCCGCCAGCGGCAGTTCGGTCTTCTTACCAGCCACGGTCAGGGTTAACTTGGCCGTAGCTGCCGAACTGGCGACCGGTTCATCGTCTTCGGAGACATAAAGCTCGACGCTTGTGGGCTTGACCACCAACTCAAAAACCGTCTCACCCGACATCTGCACGATGCCGCCATGCTGGGGCTTCATATTGCCGTGGGCGAATGCGGCCATGGGGGCGCCAAGTAGGGCCAATGCTAAAAAAGCAGTCGTAAAACGCATAGGGAAAACTCCTTATTCGGGCTTATGAGGCAGAACGAACGACAAAGTGGCGCGGTGTTCGATATGATCGTACTTGGCCGCATTATCGGTTTGGCCGACATAGATAGCGACCACAACATTTAGGCCTTGATTGCGTATATCAAATGTTACTGTGCCATCGTCAGCGGTGATCTGAGGCGTTTGATCGGGATCGTTGACGTAATCGCGAAGGATTTGAACGCCCTTTATCGGCTTACCCTTGAACATGACTTTAAAGGTTGCAGGCTTATTGTACTCAGCCGGAATTTCACCGACCGGGACGATTTGAAGGTCCTGCCCTTCGAGTAGCGGCACCTTGGCCGTCAGCGACCCCAGAAAGACGCCGTACTTATAGTTATGCTCGGCGACGACAGCGTCAGGCAGTTCGTCACGGCCTTTCTTGTACCATTCGCCGTCCTTGCCCTTGGCCCAGATACCGTAATCCATGACGGCGGCCACAGTGGTAACCGGATCTTCGCTGTCCACCGTAGCGATCGGGCCATTGGCCTTGATGGTGGTGGGCACCTTTTGCCAATCAGCATCATAGCCATTGACCGTTTGTAGCAAAGGCAAACGCTTGACCGCATCCAGATCATCGGCCCCCACGCCATAGATCATCGCCAGTTGCTTTGCGCGCTGGGCAAACCAAATGGCGTGCGCCGAAGCTGTGGTTGAATTGGCCAGCCCCGCGACCAGGGCCACCACGCTAAAAATCGTCGATACCGTTTTCAGTTTCATGCGCCCACATCCTTATGCAAAGCCATTTAAGGACAAAGACGCTACCATACTCAAACTGCATGACCTGCTTTTTTGGCGCGAAGATCTAGCGGCAACAATCGATTTTAAAGCCCAAACGGCACATTCGCCGTTTTCGCCTCTACAGCTAATCTTGTTATTATCGCTCAAAACTGCCCCAGGATTGTCATTAAGGCATGACTTGCCGGGTGGCGTAGTTCAGACGTAAAGCGTTCGGTCAAGTCGCAGATGTTTTCACCCGTTCTCACGTCCGCCGCGACGGCGTTCAGTTCGGTCTCCGTCATTGCTAACAGCTTAGGAAACCGGTGTGTGAACATGTAGGCCCGTGGCGGCACGCCGCCTTTCCTGTCACCCTATTTTGCCGCCAAGGCCGTTATGGATTCACTGGCGGTATTCTATAGCGCGCTGGGCCGTTAAGCCGGACATCAAGCTCGGCAAACGCATTAAGGCGACCAGTCGGCAGCTTGGGTATCCAACTATGAGTGCCCTGAAGGCTGGTGCCGGGAGTCTGCTCAACATCTCGATGTGCGCATGCTTTGTGCGGTTTACAGGCATGCAACCAGTCCAACTCGCGCTCACCATCATAAATGCAGGGACTTTTCACTGCATGACGTAAATAATTTACGCCCCATGTGGATTAACCTGTGAATGAATTGCAGACAAATTACAGACTATTTGCAGACAACGCCGGTTCGACGCCACGCAAAATAATTGAATTTATTGAGAAAAAAAGTGATTGGCGGAGACGCAGGGATTCGAACCCTGGGTACCCCTTACAGGGTACGACGATTTAGCAAACCGTTGCCTTCAGCCACTCGGCCACGTCTCCGTTATGGCTGATTTAGCGTGTCCGTTTCCAAAAGGCAACGGCCTGCGATAAATTGTACACAAGTCGCCGTTATAGTTTTATAGCGTCCGGGCTCAAAACCCCGGCCCAGCATCCTGAAGACGATTTAAATCAACTTTAAATTGCATCAATTCCCCTGATGCATGTGCGTTAACGCTGCCATAAGGGATGTATGATATCCGTAGTCTAAAATAAAAACGCTTGTGATGGTTTCGCCCCAAGATGCTTATCGACCTTATTCGGCCTGAAGCGACAAATGCGAGCCTTAGCCAGACGCAGGCAGATCAACGCGCCCGCCTGACCGAAGCCCTGCACGTCCGCCGTGGCCCGTTCCGTCCGCAGCGGCTGGTGTCTTTGCGTGAACGCAAGAGCGGCTACTGGGCGGCCTATGTGTTCCGCATGGTCGATATATGCGCCCTTGTTTTCTTTGGGTTTCTGGGCATCAGCGCCCATTCTGCCGGTCAGATACTGGCGCTGCCGGTCGGCGATGTCCTGCCATTTCTGTGCGCCACAATTACGGTGGCCATGAGCCTGTCGGCGTTCGGACTTTACCGGCTCAACCGTACCGAAAAGCTGTGGGAACGGCTGATGAAGGTCGCCGGTTCCGTCGGGATGGGCGCCATCGCTGGCTTTGCCGTCACCAGCCTGATCCGTGGGGCCACGGCCTTTCCAGCGGCCCTTGAGATGTGGGCGGCGGCGACACTAGCCTTTTTCAGCCTGCTGCATCTGTTGTGGTTCACCACCGTGGCGCGCTGGCGTAAACAGGGCCGACTGACCCCGAATATCGTGATTGTGGGCGCGACCAAGCACGCCCAGCGCCTGATTGACGGAGCCTTGGCGCGGCGAGACGTCAATATCTTGGGTATTTTCGACGACCGGCTGGCGCGCAATCCGGACACGGTTATGGGCGTGCCCGTGCTGGGCGACACCAAGGCCTTACTGAGCCACAAGATTACACCCTATGTCGATCAGATCGTGGTGGCGCTTGATCCGTCGGCCAAGGCCCGCGTCAAGGACATCATCACCCGCCTCAAAAGCCTGCCGAACGAGGTTTCGCTGCTGGTTGACATGCATAATGACGAAGGCCGCGAAGCTGCCCTGTCGCGCATGGCCGATCAGCCTTTGGCGCGCGTTTCCGGCATTACCGAAGATGACAAACGCGCCTTCAACAAGCGTATTCAGGACATGCTGATCGGGGTGATCTCCCTGATCGTGTTTGCACCGATCATGGTGGTGATTGCCGCCCTGATCAAGCTGGACAGCCCCGGCCCGGTCTTCTTCCGTCAACGCCGCCACGGCTTTAATAACGAAGCTATTATGGTGTGGAAGTTCCGCTCGATGCGCACCGATGCCGAAGACGCGACCGCAGCGCAGCAGGTCATTGCCGGTGATGAACGCGTGACCCGCATCGGCCGGATAATCCGCAAGACCAGCCTTGATGAACTGCCGCAGCTATTCAACGTCATCATGGGCGAAATGTCGCTGGTCGGCCCCCGCCCCCACGCCATCGGCATGAAAACCGGCCCGGACGAGTCGGCGCGGCTGGTGGCGGAATACGCCTGGCGCCACCGCATGAAACCCGGCATGACCGGCTGGGCCGCCGTCAATGGTTCCCGTGGCCCGCTGCATAATGCTGACGATGTGCGCCGACGTATCAGCCTTGATGTCGACTATATCGAGCGACAATCGTTGTGGCTGGATTTGTACATCATGATGATGACCCTGCCGTGTATACTGGGCGACCGTAAGGCGATCCGCTAAGCGCATGCCAAAAAGTGTCATGCGGTTTTTGGAATCACATGCGCGACAAAAAACTACCTGCGGACCTTAGACTGGGTTTGCGCTTCCAGCGCTGCACAGTTGGCGTCACCGGCATAGTCAAGATTGATGAACGGCAGGACGGTATTGAATGCCGCCGCAATCCCGCCCTGTGCGATCGCGGTCTTGGCGTCTAAGCCAATCTTTGGCTGGGTCAGATTTCCGCCGATCACAATCGGGACATCAACCCGCACCAGACGGAACTTCTTAGGCTTGCCCTCAAATACCAGATCAAGGCTTTCGTCTTTAAGGTTGATACGGCCTGAGCCGCTAACCCGCACGACCTCGGTGTCAAAGACGATATTCTGAGCGCGCATAACGCCATCCGTGATCTTGAATCCGGCAATGGCGCAGCGTACGGGCGTTTCCTTTGGGTCTTTTGAGATCAACATAAACAGCCCCTTAGTGGCATTGACGCCCATCAGTTCGGCAAAGCTCTGGCGGATGGTGCCCTCCGGCATGACCAGCGCCAGATCACCATTGGCCGAGGCTGCCGCGTCATGAACGGTATTACCGGTGCCTGAAGCGCGGATGCGGGCATCCAGCCTGCCCTCGACCGGCTCGGCGCCGCCGATGGTGGGGGTAAAATCCTGTATGCGCAGGCCCGTCAGGCGCATGTCGATATGGTTGGTCTGAACGTCAGTGCGCGCGTCAATATCGGCCATACCCGTCAGGCGACCATTGGGGAAGTCGAACTCGACCGGATTAAGCGTTAGCCGACCCTTATCGAGCACAATCCCCAGATTAACCTGACGCAGCGGCCAATTGGGCCGCGTCTTAACGGACAAGGCCTTATAGTTTACCTTGGCATCCATGCCGCGCACCCGCGCCACATCCAGTGGCACATCGGGCAACAAACGCCTGACCGCGCGGGTGGCTTCGGGCGAGGCGTCCAATTCAGGGGCTTGCGGCGCATTGGCGGCGGTCGCCCCAAACAGCGTCCCCATATCTTTAAAATCCAGCATTTTTGAGCTGATATCGCCGGTCAGATAGGGCCGCCCCTCATTATTCAGATCGACCTTGAGATCGCCTGCCACATCGCTGCCGCCGATCCGGCCATTGATGCGGTTGATGTGATAAACGCGCTCATCACGGCCCACGCGGGCGGTGATTTTATAGGCCGGCGTGTTAGGCAAAGTCAGGCCGGTCAGTTCATAAAGTTCCGCCAAACTGCGCCCGCTGACCGAGACATCGCCGTCTAGCTGGCCCAGATTGAACGGTTTCAAAACGCGGCCTTTGGCGGTCAGTCGCGTCGGGCCTGCGCGCACGCTCATATCAAATGGATAGGGCTTATCGGTGCGCACATTGAGCAGCGGGCCGCCGGTCGCCTCCAGTTCAAAGACACGCTGATTTAACTGGCCGTCACCATCAAGATTAAAGGCATATTTGCGGCCCGCCCTTGCGGTTTCCTGAGCGCTGACCGTGCCGGTAAAGTTCAGACGGCGGCTAAGGCTGTTATAGCTAAGCTGGCCATCATTGATGATAAAGGTTTTGATGGGCGGCAGCTTGAACGGCTTGGCGGATTTGGCACCCGTGCTGAAATTCCAGTTGGCGCGCCCCGTCTGATCCTGAAACAGGGTGACGATCGGATTGGTAATCTCGACACGCGGCAACACCACCCGACCGATAAACAGCGGCATAAGTTCAGTTGTAATGTTCAGTTGCTGAACCTCCGCCATATTGGCTTTAAGCGTAGGTTTTGCCCAATCCGGCTGGCCGATTATGAGGCCGCTTATGCGTGCTTTGGGCGTAAAACTAAACAGTTTGACCCGCAGATCGCCGGTAATCTCGACCGGCCGGTTGAGTTTGTCTGATACCATCGACGACAATGTGGGCCGAAACCAGTTCCAGTTGGGCTGGGCCAGAAAGATGATGATCGCCAGCAGAACGGCCAGCACGGCACCAATCCCCCACAACACCTTGCGCGGTAATCTGCTGACACCTTGCCTCAGCCGGACCGCCTGTGGTGAGCCCCATAGCTTTATTGCCCGCTGGCGCGACCAAGCGGTACCTGTGCTCAGGCGTGCCTTAGCCGTCTCTGTTATCCGGCGGAGGCGATCTGTGTTCCAGACTGACATGACGACATCTAATCCCGCCCCGCATCAGAAATCGATCTGGAATTTCAGGGTTTTATTCTCACTATGTTTCAGGGGTTTTAAAGGTTTGCGTGGCACCATCACCCGATTATTCACGATAGATGGCCAGACAATACGCCCATGTTTCGCAAAGGCCTGATCGGCTATCTGCCCGCCAATATCCTGCAAGGCCTGATCGGGTTCGCCACCTTGATGGTGTTCACCCGCATCCTGTCGCCAGAGGATTATGGCCGCTATGCACTGGCCTTCGGGGCGTCATCGCTGGCCCAGACGGTGTGTTTCACCTGGCTTGAAGCGGCCATGGCGCGCTTTTATCCCGCCGAAGCCAGAGACGATGTCACCGCCCCGGCCCTGTACGGCAGCGTTTATCGGCTGTTTGCTGGGGTGACCATTGTGTTCGCGGTCATTTGCGGCATCGGCATGTGGCTATGGCCCGCCGGAAACGATTTAACTGATGATCCAGCGTTAAAAATTGCCGTCGCCTACGGCCTTGGGGCCGTCGTGTTCCGTAGCCTGATCAAGCTGGTGCAGGAACAACGCCGCTCTGAAGGTCGTGTTGGCGCGGCGTCGATCCTTGATATGCTGCAAACCGCTGGTGGCTTTGGTTTGGGGGTCGCCTTTGCGCTGCTGGGCACCGGCGGGGGATCGCCACTGTTAGGGGCCGCCGTTATCGCCCTGATCTGCCTGCCGTTCTTTGCGCGTGAGGACTGGGGGCGGGCCGTCCGTGGCCGGTTTGACGCTGAACGCGCAAAGGCATATGCCCACTATGGTTTTCCCATTGCCGCCAGTCTGGTGCTGACGCTGGCGCTCTATACCGCCGACCGGTTTTTGATCGCGCATTATCTGAGTGAGGCCGATGCCGGGGCCTATCATGCGGGTTATAGTCTGGCCTCGCGCATACTGGACGTGCTGTTCATCTGGTTCGGGGCGGCGGGTACACCGGCCATGGTTCACGCCCTTGAATCCGGGGGTGAAAAAGCTCTGAAAACCACCGCCGCCGAACAGATCAAGACCATGAGCTTTATCCTGTTCCCAGCGGTCGGCGGCCTGATCATGGTCGCACCGGCCTTTGGTGAACTGATGATCGGCGAAGACTTGCGCGCCAAAGCCGTCAGCATCACCACATTGGTCGCTTTGGGAGCGCTGTTTTCAGGCTTGAATACCTATTACTTCCTTCAAGCCTTTACGCTGGCTAAAAAAACCCGCCTGCTGGTGGTCGCCATGCTGATCCCGGCGGTCGCCAATATCGCGCTTAATGTCATCCTCATCCCGCGTATGGGTTTGATCGGGGCGGCATGGGCGTGCGCTTTGAGTTTCGGGGCCGGTTTGATCGGCTCGTGGCTGCTGGGCCTGCGCACCCTGCCCTTGCCTGTACCCGCCGCAGTTCTGGTCAAAACCGCGCTGTGTACCGCCGTGATGATGGCGGCGATATCCGTCCTGCCCTCACATGGCGGTATCATCGAACTGGTGCTGAAATCAGCCACGGGTGGCATTATTTACGGATTTTGCGCGTATTTTTGCGATTTGCACGGTATTCGGGCACACTTACTAAGATTTTATAATCTATTTCGAGCTAAGCTTGGCGTATGATCATGCAGGACACCCGCCTCGATATCGAAGCGACGCTGATTTTCAACAGCGTGCATGAGCGCGTGTCCCCGCGCCTGTCGGTGCTGATCCCGTTTTTCCGAGAGTCCCCCGCCGAACTGATGAAGGCCCTGGGTGCCATCGCTACCGATGTGCGTGATGAGATCGAAGTGGTCGTGCTGGATGACGGGTCGCGCCGTCCGGAACTGAGCCTTGAAGTCATGGACCTGCTCGATACGCTGAATATTGCCATCTGTTTTATCGAGCTAAAACACAATGTCGGTCGCGCCAAAGGCCGCAATCGCCTGGTCGATGCGGCGCGCGGGGCCTATGTGCTGTTTCTCGATGCAGACATGCTGCCGGATCAGGATAATTTTCTGGAACGCTGGGTTGATATGACCCGCGCCGAAGCCCCCGTCGTGTTTGGCGGATTTTCGCTGCTGAAAGCGCCCAAATCCAAAGCCTACGCCCTGCACACCCAAATGACCGGTCATAGTGACTGTTTAAGTGCCGCCAAACGGTTGGAAGCGCCCGAAAAATATGTGTTCACCTCCAACCTTCTGGTGCGTAAAGACGTATTCAAAACTCACGACTTTGACCCGGAATTTCGGGGCTGGGGCTGGGAAGATGTCGAATGGGCCATGCGCGTCTCGGCCGATTTCGGTATTGACCATATCGACAATACCGCAACCCACATGGGCCTTGATACCGCCGATGTCCTGCTGTCAAAATATGAGCAGTCCGGTGCCAATTTCGCCCGCGTGGTGCGCAAACACCCCGAGATCGTTACCCGTTACCCCAGCTATAAGATGGCCCGCCTGATCAAGGCGTTACCGTTTAGCAAGGTGCTGCGCGGCGCACTAAAATCAACCGTGCAAAGCCAGAGCCTGCCGCTGAAAGCCCGCGCCTTTGCCCTACGGCTTTATCGCGCCGCCATCTATGCTGACGCCTTATGAGCGAGGCGATCTATAGCGCCGACCGTTCGCTTTATGGCAAACTCAGGCGGCGAGCCTCAAAGCTGATCTACCGCAAGCCCGCGCGGCTTGAGGGGCTGAAACGTCCCCTGATCACCTTCAGCTTTGACGATGCACCGCAGTCGGCCCTGACCGAAGGGGCACGCATTTTGGAATCTTACAACGCGCGCGGCACCTATTTTATCTCAACCGGCCTGATGGGCGGGGAAAGCCATTTAGGGTCATACCTGACCGGCGATGAAGTGCGCGAACTGGCCGGTCGCGGTCATGACATCGCCTGCCACACCTATGAGCATCTCGATTGCGGGCGCGCCGATGGCAAAACCATCGCCCAAAGCCTTGCGCGCAACCGCGCCGAACTGGCGGCCCTTGGCGTCACAGGCATCAGTACCTTCGCCTATCCCTATGGTGACGTCTCTCCACAGGCCAAGTCGGTGTTAAGCCGCACCTATGCCTCCGCCCGCGCCCTGCATCACGGCCTGATTAACACCGGCACCGACCTCAATCAGGCCCCGGCCATTGGTATTGAAGGCGAAAACGGCGAATCGATGGGCCTTAAATGGATCGAAGCCGCCCGCGCCACCAAAGACGCGTGGCTGGTGCTCTACACCCACGATGTCCGCGAAGCCCCAAGTTCCTGGGGCTGCACCATCAAAACTTTTGAGCGCCTCGTCAGATGCGCCCGCGACCATGATTTCGAGATCGTGACCTATGCTGAGGGCGTGCGTCGCGCTACAGGCACAGCATAAGCGGCACTACTGCATCTTGCGCATCTTGGCTAAGGGTTCAAAATCGAGCTTGGCCTTGGCCGGCACCCACATCAGGCCGCGTGAGCAGAACACTTCGGTCGCAAAACTGCGCTTGACCGTGCTGCCACATTCGGCCCCCGCCACATCGACCCACAACTTGGCGCTGGCGGCGGACTTATCAAGGTTGGCCGCGTAGACATAGCCGCCCCACGCTTCTTTATAGCCCGCAGGCCCGGACACAAAGACCGTCAGCGGTGATCCGGCATTGCCGCCATAAAGCGAGGCCGCGCCATCGCAGATCAGTTCACCCTGATAGACGCCGTAATCCGCCCGTCCATCGCCGTTGAAATCGGCCACCCGCATGGCCGAGGCCGGATCAAGGAAACGTCCACCGACCTCAGCGCACATGAGCGACAAGGATTTCAGGTGATCCTGCACCGGTTTGGGGTATCCTTTGCCCCCTTGGGCCAAAGCGCCGCCCGCAAAGCTCAAAACCGCCGCACACGCGACCACGGCGCCCATTACGCTTTTGACATTCGACATCGCAAATCCCCCGGTTTTCATGGCCATAAGATTATAGCCGATAAAGCCTCCATAGCATATCCACAGGAAATAACCGTAACGTATCGGCTACACATCTCAACCCTCTGTTGACTAAATTTTAGGCTCATATATAAATGCCGCCGGGAGACTATTGGGGGAACCTTATGAAATTGAACCGTTTTTTGGCCGCCGCCACTCTGGCGACCGCTGTCTGCGTGTGCGCGCCACAGGCCTTTGCCGCTAAGACCGAAACCTTCGTGAAAATCGAAAAACCGGCGGCGGGCACGCCCGTCCTGCTGATCAAGCCGGACGCCGATCTCAGCATGCTGACCGCATCCGGGGTGACTGAACCCAAGGTCGAATGGTCGGATAATGCCGAGAAATATCTGGCCGAAGCGCTGGATACTGCCATCAAAGCCCGCAGCTACACCACCCATGCCGTGCCGATCGAATCCTATCAGGAACCACGCGCCGTCCAACTGGTTAAGCTCAATACGGTTGTGACCTCTTCCATCGCCATGCAGGAATGGCCAATGATGCGCCTGCCCACCAAAACGGCGTTCGACTGGACGCTGGGCGAAGGCACGCAGGTTCTGATCCCGCAGGTGGCCGACGGTACCGCCGCCCCGCAATATGTGATTTTCCTGCGCGCCACGGGGTCTTACTCCAGCGGCGGACGCGCGGCTTTGGCCGTTGGTGCCGCCCTGTTGGGGGCCGGTGTGCCTCTGGGCGGTCAGTTCGTGCAGGCGACTTTGGTTGACCTCAAAACGGGAAAAGTCGTGTGGTACGAATTCGATAAGGTGCCGACCGGCGAAGACATCCGCACGCCTGAAGGGGCGACGGCGACGGTCACGCGCCTGTTCAAAAAGCTGCCGATCTAAGGGCGCGTCATGAAACGCTTAACCCTTAGCGCGCTGATGTCGGCGGCCGCCATTTGCGCGATCCTGCCCGCACCGGTGCTGGCCCAAACGGCCGCCAAACTGGCCAAAGACCTTGATGAGCGCACTCCCGGTCAGAAACCGGCTGACAACAGTCTGGAGCACAGCCTGTGGGACCAGTCAGAAAAGGCTGAATACAAGGCCCAGACCTCCGGCGAACGCAACCGCGATCCGGCGCTTAATGGCTATGTCGACAGCGTGGTTGATAAGGTCACAGGTTCCTATAGCGGCGATGTGCGGGTCTATGTCATGGACCGGCCGTTCTTTAACGCCACCATGGCCCCCAATGGCTATACCGAAGTGTGGTCAGGCCTGCTGCTGCGGGCGGAAACCGAGGATGAACTGGCCTTTGTGCTGGGTCACGAATTCGCCCACTTCCGACATGCCCATTCGCTTCAGGCCTATAAGAACTTCAAGTCAAACCGCGATGCGGTGCTGGCAGCCACCATGCTTATAACCGCAGTGGGTGTAGGTGCGGCAGGCAATGCCGGTAGCTATGCCGCTGCCCGCGACATCTCAAACCTGACGCGCGGCCTGATCGACGTGGTGTATCTCGGCTCGATCGCCGCCTATTTCGGCTATTCACGGGAAACGGAGACCGAAGCTGACCGTTTTGGCAGTCAGTACGCCCATCAGGCCGGTTACACATCTTCGGCCGGAGCGCGGCTATGGCGGACACTGCTGGATGAGACCGCCGCCTCTGATTACCGCCGGGTGCGCAGTTCCCCGACGCGCATCAATATTTTTGGCTCTCACCCGCTTGAAACCGACCGCATCACCGCCATTCAGGGCTATGATAAGGCGCTCAACGGCGGCAAGGCCAGCGCCTTTGATGACGCGGCCCTCAAGCCCGCCCGTGCCGCCTACCGCGCCCACATCCGCGCCCATCTGGGTGACTGGCTAAAGGACGATCTGCGCCGGATGGACTATGGCCAGACCTTGTTTACCATCAAGCGCCTGAGCCGCGACGGTGAGGATCTGGGCCTGCTCAACTTCTATGCCGGTGAGGCCTATCGTCTGCGGGTCAAGGAAGCGAAAACAACCGAGACCAATGCCGATAAGCTCGACCGGTTTGAGGTTGATAAGACTAAGAACCTTGAGGCCGCCGTAGAGGCTTATAAAACCGCGCTGCAACATGCCGATGCGCCCACTGAGACTTACCGCCAGCTTGGCGATGTATACCGCAAGCTGGAGCGCAAACCTGATGCTATTGAGGCACTCACCAACTACATCAAAGCCCATCCCGACGCTGAAGACGCCTGGATGGTCGAAGACCAGATCGCGACATTGACCAAGGGGGGCGCGTGATATGAACCTTAAATCGACATTGAAAACCGTAGCCGTGATCGGCGTATCCGTAGCGGTTCTGGCCGCCTGCGGGTCCGGGCCAAGGCTAGTGCCCGCGGGCAAGCTGACGTTCGGCAATGCCAGCGTGACCTTTAGCCGCGACTGGTCTGACATCGGGGTGCTATCCTATCACAAGGCCAAAAAGGTCAGAATCCTGTCGATCGACGGGCCGGGCCTGAACCGGCTTTATATCTCTGACGGCCTGACCAGTGACGATCCGTTAATGGTATCGCCCACCGCCGGCGACCGCAAAAACGCGCCCGCCCCGCGCGGCAAGAAGGACATGTCCCTGTCCGAGCAGATGGAGTTCGTGGCCACCAGCCTGAATGTGCTTGAGTACCAAAAGGTCGAGACCGATAACCCCAAGCCGGTAACTGTTGGCGATTCCCGCGGCGTGCGCTTTGACTTCACCGCCAAGACCTCGGACGGCCTTGACATAAAGGGTGTCGCTCAGGCCGTCAGCAAGGGCGGATTGAACTACTACATCGTCTATCTGGCCCCGGCTGAGCACTATTTCGACGCCAGCCTGAAGGACGCGCTGGCGGTCATGGACGGGGCCAAGGTTTAAGTCAGCCAGTTGAAACGGGAAGCCATGCTCAAAACCATCCAATATCTTGTTTTGAGCATGTTTACCGCCGTTTGTGTCATGGCAGCCGTCCCAGCCCTGGCGCAAACCCATCAGGAAACGCACGGTCAGGCCGAAGATGGGAATCCTGACGCACAAAGCTCGCTGGCAGATGCCTATTTACACGGTCGGGACGGCTTTGAGCAAAATGATCATCTGGCCCTGGATTGGTATAAGAAAATTGCTGAACGTAGCGATGACTTCGCCATACAGCAGGTCGGCAGGCTATTATTGACTGGTGATTTCGATGTCGCACCGGAAGCCGCCAAAGATCGCGCGATCAAGTGGTATCAGGACGCTCTGGCTAAAGGACACAGCACATCAAAACGACAGATCGAAAGAATAACAGCAATGTCAGCCGAAGACGTGGCTGCGCTTAGATTAGAGTCACAGCTTGAAAAGGCGTTGGCTATACTCGAATGCAATAAGGGCGACACCCTCCCCTGTGGGGATGAGCCTCAAAAGTCAGCGCTCCTGAAAATAAAAACTCTGGCGGATCAGGAATTGACCTCAGCCCAATCCGTATGGGGAAGCCTGCTGTTCGATGAAGGCGCTATGGCAAAACTAGGTGGCAAACCTGACCCAAACGCCGCCATTGCTTACCTTACCAAAGCCGCTAACAAAGGCGATGAAAACGCCATGCTGTTTCTGGCGCGGGTGTATGAGCATGGCCGGGGCGTAACCAAAGACACTACTGCCGCCCTGATGTGGTATGATCGCGCGATGGCCAAAATGACGGCGGAGAGAGCCGAGGCAGCAAAGAACAATGTGGTTATCTCCGGCGGCAATGACACCCTTATTCAGTGCAAGTTCCATTTCCTGCGCGGCGATAAAATCGCCGAACACACCCGTCAGGAATGTACCGCCTGGGACCGCGAAGCCTTTTACAGAGCCTACTAACGCCTAAACCACCTTATGATAGGTATAAAAGTCGGTGCGGGTGGCGACCTTATCGTACAGGGCCTGAGCCTTGGTGTTATGGGTGTGGGTGACCCAGTAGACCCGCTCAGCCCCCAGTTCACGGGCCTGCGCGGTTACGCCATCGATCAGGGCGCGGGCAATGCCTTTTCCCCGCTGGGCTTCACTCACAAACAGATCTTCGAGGTAGACATAGCCCCCGCGCGCCCAGGTCGAGCGATGGAACATGAAGCTGACAAAGCCGGTCACCTCATCCCCCGTCCGCGCGATCAGCAGATACATATGCTCATCTGGATTGAGACACCGGGCCCAGGTCAGGTCGGTGACCTCAGCCGCCAGATCCTGCTGATAAAACTCAAGATAGGCGTTCCACAGTGGCAGCCACGCCGCCTTATCAGCGTCGCGCGCGTAAGCGATATCAACCATGCCCCATCCCTTCAAAAGATCAGCATAGCGCGATATCTGGGCCGCGCACAGCCCCCCATTTTACCCCCATTTTCATAGATTTTGCTTATCCACATTTCAATTATAATTGAATTTCCTTATTCGCCTGACGGGCGCAATATCCACTCGCTGACCGGCTTAAGACAACCCATGTCTGAGATGGCGATCGGCTGAAACGACGGAGACACCCCCATGAGTGCAGACAATCCCCAACCTTCACAATGTCCGGTGACGGGCCTTACGACCACCGCCGGTGCGCCGGTATCCGATAACCAGAACAGCTTAACCGCTGGCGCCCGCGGGCCGGTGCTGTTGCAGGACTATCAGTTGCTGGAAAAGCTGGCCCACCAGAACCGTGAGCGTATCCCTGAGCGCGTCGTCCACGCAAAGGGCTGGGGCGCCTATGGGACGCTGACCATCACCCACGACATTACCCAATATACTCGCGCCAAGGTGTTTGAGGTCGGCAAACAAACCCCCATGCTGCTGCGGTTCTCCACCGTCGCCGGTGAACAAGGGGCCGCCGATGCCGAGCGCGACGTGCGCGGCTTTGCCATGAAATTCTATACCGAAGAGGGCAACTGGGATCTGGTTGGCAACAACACGCCTGTGTTCTTCATCCGCGACCCGTATAAATTCCCGGACTTCATCCGCACCCAAAAGCGCCACCCGCGCACTAATTTGCGCTCACCAACCGCCATGTGGGATTTCTGGTCGCTGTCGCCGGAAAGCCTGCATCAGGTGACCATCCTGATGTCGGACCGCGGCATTCCGGTCGATCCAACCCATATGAACGGCTACGGATCGCACACCTATAGCTTTATCAATGCGCAGAATGAACGCTTCTGGGTCAAGTTCCACTTTAAGACCCAGCAGGGGCATAAACACTATACCAATGCCGAATCCGCCGATGTGATCGCCCAGTCGCGCGAAAGCTATCAGGAAGCCCTGTTCGGTAAGGTCGAGCGTGGTGAGTTCCCGCGCTGGGACGTGCAGGTACAGGTCATGCCGGAAGAAGACGCCGATAAAACGTCCTATAACCCGTTTGATCTGACTAAGGTGTGGCCGCACGACGAATATCCGGTCATTCCGGTGGGCACCTTAGAGCTTAATCGCAACGCCGATAACTATTTCGCCGAGATCGAGCAGGCGGCGTTTTCGCCGTCCAACATCGTGCCTGGGATTGGCTTTTCACCGGATAAGGTCTTGCAGGGGCGTATCTTTGCCTATGCCGATGCGCACCGTCACCGTCTGGGCACCCACTATGAGGCCCTGCCGGTCAATGCGCCGAAATGCCCGGTGCACCATTATCATAAGGACGGGGCCATGCGCTTCTTCCAGAACGATACCGGCAACCCGGATGTCTATTATGAGCCCAACAGTTTTGGCGGGCCGGTGCAGACGGATGCCTATTCTGAGCCGCCACTGAAAATCTCAGGCGATGCCGACCGCTATAATCACCGCGACGGCAATGATGACTATGTGCAGCCGCGCGCTTTGTTCAACCTGTTCGATGCCGATCAGAAAGCGCGACTGTTTGGCAATATCGCGGCCGCTATGGACGGCGTGCCGAACTTTATTATCGAGCGGGCCTTGGGTCACTTTGACCGGATTCACCCCGATTACGGCAACGGCATCCGCGCCGCCCTGAAACAGCCTGTGAAGAATGATACGGTTACCGTCGGGCCGGATGCCATTCCAACACCGGCGCAATAATGTGAAACCCCTGCAGAGCCTAGTCTGCGGGGGTTTAAATATTAGCGCATCAGGCTTTCTTCACAAACTCAGTCCGCAGCACCAGACCGCGCACCTTTTCGTGGTTGCACTCGATCTCGTCCTCATCGGGGGTCAGGCGGATATTCTTGATCAGCGTGCCGCGCTTGAGCGTCACCCCGCCGGAACCCTTGACCTTAAGGTCCTTGACCAGGGTCACACTATCGCCATCGGACAGACGGGTGCCATTGGCGTCTTTTACCACGATATCGTCATCATCAGCCATGTCAGGCTCCCATAAATGTAAGGGTTCCCTGCTAACCGATCCGGCTATCCGCGACAATAGCCTTCGCCGGTCATGACGATCAGGCAGTCAGTTTTATCGGCCAGCCATTTCATGCCGGTGTCCGCGCCACTGCCTGCGCGGATGATATGCTCGGCCCCGTCACGAGTGAAGACCAGTCCGCCCTGCTGGAACGCGGCCGGAAAGGTGCGTACGCCGTCAAGGTTCTGGATCGCCACTTCAAATCCGCCGTTCAGGGGTTTGACCTCCAGCCACGTCCCTTCGGGGCCCGTCCATTTACCGGTCCAGTCGGGCACAGATGAGGCCGCCGCAGACGCCGAAACCGGTGCCTCAGCACTGACGGGCGGTAATTCCGGTGGGTTTTGCGGTGGCTCCGGCGCGCGTGAGCAGGCGCTCACCGCCACGCTAAGTCCCACAATGACCGGTGCCATGTGCGCGCGTATAAGGGGTAATAGGGTCATGAAAATCTCGTCCTTAAGTGCATAGCCTTGCCGACCATTCCCGCTTCAGTGTAACATATTGCCACCGTCGCGATATGTTTTTTGAGCCCTTTTTGGCTGGCGGATTTTTTGCAGCGGCGAAGACCATATCTGCATGTGCGATTTAAAACGGCACATCAGATAACACGGGTCTTTGTGGCGCACACGCTACAGTATCAGTGTATCAAGGGCAGCCGCCAATTTAAGGTTGCTGATGGCCCGGTTTAAAACTAACTTGCCTATGGCGCAGTGCACAAATTTTTATTGATTATTTATGTGCAAAAGGGGTTATTTTATGAAATTCGATGCGCTTAAAGACATTTCCGCCGTGGTTCAGGCCCCGCCTCTGGTGGTCGATCTGGATGGCACCCTGGTCAAATCCGACCTGTTGATCGAGTCTGCCTTCGCCGCGCTCGGCAACAATCCCGCGTCATTATTTGGCATGTTGGGCGCTTACCTGCGCGGAAAACCGGCCCTCAAATCCTATATTGCCGAACGCACAGATATCGATGTCGCTCACCTGCCCTACGACGCCGAAGTGCTGGCCCTGATCCAGCAGGCGCGCAATGACGGCCGCGAGGTTTATCTGGCCTCGGCCACCCATAAGAAATATGTCGAAGCGGTCGCCAACCATCTGGGCGTATTTACCGGCTGGTTCGCCTCGGATGAGACGATCAACCTGTCTGGCTCGAAAAAAGCCGCACGTCTGGTCGCAGAGTTTGGCGAAAAGGGCTTTGACTATATCGGCAATGACGCCATCGACCTCAAGGTTTGGCCGCAGGCGCGCGACTGTATCGCCGTAAATGCGCCGGGGGCCGTGCGCTCAAAGCTTAAAAAAATCAGTCCCAATGCGGTCGTCCTCAAGACCCTGCCCAAGCAGGGTAAGGCGTGGATCAAGTTGCTGCGCGTCCATCAATGGGCCAAAAACGGTCTGGTCATGGTGCCGGTCCTGACCTCGCAAAGCTTTAGCGTCACCTCGATCACGCAGGCGGTAGCTGCTTTTTTTGCCTTCTCGCTGGCGGCGTCATCTATCTATATTATCAATGACTTAGTGGATATTGACGCCGACCGTCAGCATCCGTCGAAAAAGCGACGCCCTCTGGCCGCCGGCACCGTGCCGATCCTGCCGGCCATGATCGCGGCCCCGATACTGCTGGTGGCGTCGCTGGTCGGGGCTTACTTCGTCAATCCGTTGTTTTTGGCGGTTTTGACCGGATATCTGGTGCTGACCACGCTCTATACCTTTAGCCTTAAGCGCAAACTGCTGGTCGATGTCGTGGCCCTGGCCGGGCTTTACACCATCCGCGTGGTCGGCGGAGCGGCGGCGATTTCGGTCGTCGTGTCGGAGTGGCTGCTGGCCTTTTCGGTATTTGTCTTTACCGCGCTGGCGCTCATTAAGCGCTATACCGAACTGACCGTGCGCTTCGATCAGGATTTGCCTGACCCGACCAACCGCAACTACCGTAAGGCCGATCTGCCGATTGTGGCCACGCTGGCCGCCGCCGCAGGCTTTAACGCCGTCACCGTGTTTGCGCTCTATGTGTCCGATGACAAGATCAGCCAGCTTTATGCTAACCCCAAGCTGCTGTGGCTGATCTGCCCGCTGCTGCTGTACTGGCTGGGCCGCTGCCTGATGCTGGCCCACCGCCGCGATATGAACGATGACCCGATTGTGTTTGCCTTAAAAGACCGCAACAGCTTGCTGACGGTCGCGGCCTGCGGCGTGGTCATGCTGGCCGCCATGATTAAATTTTAGATATTTCAGGCCATCATGTTTTCAACATTTTCAAATATTTATAACAAATATTACGACAAATATGTCGAACCACACCCCGTCAATAAACTATGGGATCGGCTCGATCGTAAAGTCGCGGATGACGCCACGACCTTAAGCCGCGCCGACATCATTTTGTGCGCCGTCATGGGCGTCATCGGCATCGTGATTTCACTGTGGGCCTTTGCCCAGACTGAGCGCGTGCCGGGTATCAACACCTATATGAGCATCTTCCTGCAATCGGACGTCGGGCGGGTCGCGGAAAATCTGGTCACCCCGTCGGGCAACCATTCGCGCACGGCGGTGCATCCGATTTCGTCAATCCTTTTGACCCCGATCGGCTATGTGCTGACCGCCATAGGCTTATCGCCCATCGCCGCCGCCAAGGCCATGACTGTGGCTATTTGTGGTGCCAATGTCGCCCTGTTTGCCGCCACCGTGCGTCTGCTCGGCCTGCCCCGCTATGCGGTGGCGCTGTTTACCGCCCTGTTTATATCCAGCGCCTGTTTCGTGTTCTGGGGCTCAGTGATCGAGCTGTTCCCGTTTGCGGGCTTCACCATTATCCTTAGCCTGTTTCTGCTGGCCTATACCCGCCCGCTCAAAGCCGTGTGGTGGGTGGTGCTGAATGTCCTGACGCTGGGGATCACCACCACCAACTGGACGGCAGGCCTGATTGCGACCACCGCGCGCCACCGGCTGAAATCGTTCTTTGCGATTGCCACCATAGCTCTTGGGGCCGTGGGTGTGTTGGCGGTTGTTCAGCATCCTCTGTTTGAAAAATCGGCCTATTTCTTCAACCCCATCCCCCTGATGCGCGAAACCAACTTCACCCAGCCGTCGATGCAGGCCAAGGGCGACTATAAGGCCGGCTGGAACCCGCTGACCAATCTGCGCAGCCTGTATGTGACCACGGTGGTCGCCATGCCGTCCGAGGTCGAGCAGCAAAACACCATTGAACTGGTCACCACCAACCAGACGTCAGGCTTCCCAAAGGGCGAAATCTCACCGGTCATCGCCACCGCCGCCTGGGTCGTGTTGTTCGGTCTAGGGGTTTGGGGCGCCATCAGCCATCGCCCCTTGCGCACAGTGGCCATCGGGGTCGGCGTCATGCTGGCTTTCCAGACCCTGCTGCACTCAGTCTACGGCGAAGTGACCTTCCTCTATAGCTGGCACTTCATGCCGATGATCCTGCTGGTCGCGGCGTTTTCGTGGTTCAGCCGCTACCGCTGGGTGGCGGTGGCGATGGCTGTCACCGTCATTGTTTTCGGCGGCATCAACAATGTCCACCGCCTGCAAGCGACCGTGAATACCGCCGGGTGCCTGTCGCAGCTTAATTCCGTCAAGACCTATCAGTCCTGGGCGCTGATCAAGACAGAACCGTCGAGCGATGTGGCCAAGTCTTACCCGCCGCTTGACCCCGCCGACATCAAACAGTGCCAACCTCTCTGATAATCTGAAAGACCCGCTTTGAACCTGCAACTTGTCGCCCCCATCCTGCTGAGCGTGGCCCTATCCTCCGGCTCCCAGATCATCTTGAAAAAAGGCATGGTCGATCCGGCCATGCAAACCAGCCTGCAAAGCGGCAATATGCTGACCATTGCTTTGGCGATACTCACCTCGCCGCTGGTGATCGGAGGGCTGTTTTGCTTTGGCCTCAGCGCCATTGTCTGGCTGTTTGTACTGTCCAAGGTGCCGCTGTCATCGGCCTATCCGTTCGTGGCCCTCGGCATTGTCGTGACGGTGGCGGCGGGCATGACCATGTTTGGCGAAACCATCAGCGTCGCCAAAGCGATAGGTGTCGGCTTTATCGTACTGGGGATACTGTGCGTGGCGGCCCCCGCAACCGCTTAAGCGCGTTTCGCTGCGCGTGCCCGGTTATAGACCATGCCCGCGAACTGACCACCGGCGGCCTCTATATCCGCCTTGAGCGCCAGTCGCGCTGACAAATCACCATCTGGTTCCGACACCACCATCACCACCGCGTCCATCAGTGGTGCCAGTTTCAGCGCCGCGTCTGAGCGGTCAGCCGACGGCACATCAACCACAATGGTCTGGGCGTGCTGGCGCAAAGCCTGCCAGTAGCTGGTCTGGGTAAACAGCTTGACGGTTTGGCCCTTGCTGAGATTTTGCTCCCGAAAGCGCGTCACCCACAGCTTGCCGTCAAAAAATGGCCGCGCCACCAGGAACTTCGCATCCGGCACCATATGGCCATCACGGTCGCGGGCGGGCGGGGTAATGGCGAAAAAGGCCGAACCATCCGGGGTGGCAGCACACAGCGGACCCGCCGGGCCGAAGCGTTTGGGCTCTGTCCCCATCGCCACCAACTGGCCCTGCGCTTTCAGGTCAGCGTCAACCAGCCAGACCGGGCGTTTGGCAAAGGCGGCTTCGGTGCGGGCAAACTCACGCGCCACGGTCGATACGCCTTCGCCGTTATAGGCCGACACAAACAGGATCGCTCGCCCCATCGTGGCCGATGGCTTCCCCATCGCCCGATTAAGGCCCCGCATCAGTTCCGCCATTTCACGCGTCAGATCGACCATAAGCCCTTCACGAATCACATGAAGGTAAGTCTAGGCGGTTTTGACGGCAGGCGACAGACCAGCCTTTACGCCTTTTTGGCGCCCGCCGTGGTCAGCACCGGCAGGTCGAGCATCCGTGAGGCCGAGCGCGCACTGACAAACCCTTTGCGGCTATAGGCCATGGCCAGCCCCGCACACAGGGCGGTAAAGCCAGCAAACAAAAACGATCCGATCAGCACCAGTTTTTTCAGGCTCTTGCCGGTCAGTGGCGGTTCAGCGCGGTCAACCACGCGCACGGTTTCTTCGGACACCTTGGCGATCTCGGCGGCGGCTTCGGTATCCTGAATGCGGTTGGTGAAGACGCGGATATTGGTTTGCAGGGCCTCACGCTCAGCCGACAAGCTGTTATATTCGCCTTCCAGCCCCATCAGGCTCTGCATCTTGGTATTGACGTGATCGACCTGGGCCTTCAGTTGCGACCGGCGGCCACCTAATGATGCCAGTTCCGCCTCCAGCCGCAGCTTTTCGGTCAGCAGATCCTGATAGATCGGATTGATGCCAAGCCTGTGTTCGCGCTCACCGACCCCGCGACCGGACGCCATCATCTGCTCATACTGGACAATCTGCGCCTCGATATCCCTGACCGGTGGGGCCGAGGGCTGATAACGCGCCAGCAGATCCTCGCGCTGGGCCTTAAGCGCCAGAAGCTTTGACGGAATCGACAGATCCAGATCGCGCGACAGGCTGATTTCTGGTGCCAGCCTTTGCACCCGCGCATTGAGTGCTGACAGGCGGGCATTGCCCTCAGCAATGCGTGAGTCCGCATCATAAAGCTGACCCAGCACGGTTTCGTGCAGCTTGGCATAGGTCGCCTTGGCGGCCTGAAAATCACCGACGCCGTTTTGGGTCAGGAAGTTTTCAAACGCCACATCGGCGCTGTGCAGCCGGCGGTCAAAGGCATTTTTCTGTTCGGCCAGCACGGGGGCGGTTACATCCGAAAACACCTGCTGACGATAGCTGACATATTCGTCGATCATGGTATTGAGGATCAGAGCCGCGCTGTTGGGGTTTTCGTGCTTGAAGCTTAAGCGCACCACATTGATCTGCGGCGTCGTGCCGGTCTCAAAGCCGCCGTAAAGGATCTTCATCGCCTGTTTATCGGCCTCAAGCTTATCGGCCTCGTTACGCGGCACCCAGCCCGTCGGCAGGTTAGGAATGATCGCGCCGTAGCCCAGCTTTTCGATCACCCGGCGCTTCAAACCGTTGGAATTGAGAATTTCGACTTCGGACTGCACCACTTCGTCGATGGTGGCAATGGTGCCACGCGATGGATCACCGGTGCGAGGGACATAGGCGTAATCTTCGCCGACCTTCATCAGCAGAGAGGCACCTGCCGTATAGGTCTGAGTCATGCGCAGGGCCACAAACACCCCTGCCCCAAAGATTACGGCAAATACCACCAGCATCAGCCAGATTTCCCGCCGCAGCAGGGCGAAAATATCGCTGACATCATACTGCATGAAGGCATGGGACTGGATTTTAGACACACGGCGACTATCGACGGTTTTGGCCGTCTGCGCCCGCCCTGCCCTGTTGCCGGTATCTGCCACCCTAAACCTGTGCTTCATTAAAGCGCCCGGCGACTCATAAGGTCGTCGCATTTTGGACTTTAAGGCAAGTTTGGCGGCAAGCCATTAACCAAACCTTACCTATTTCTAAAGATTGTTAATACCTGTGAATTTTCGATTCATTTTAGTTTATTCGGGCGCTTTTAATGCTTTTACGTCGGCACATCCTCAAAGGCGCGTTAATCCTGCTGGCTGCGACACCGGCCCTTAATGCCTGCGCCACCGGCCCGGCCAGCAACCGCACGCAGACGCAATCGCTTGCCGAACCGATCGCCTTTGCCGACTGGCAGGACAGCGATGCCGGTTATGCGTTTTATCCGACCGATAAGCTGGATATTCAGGTGCCCTCCGCGCCCGAACTTAACCGTCAGGCCGTGGTGGGCCAAGATGGTCGCATTTCGCTGCCGATGGCGGGTCAGGTCATGGCCGCCCACAAATCCGTGCCGCAGCTAGAGGCCGATATCGCCAAAGCCTATGCGCCATATCTTCGCAACCCCACGGTCAATGTGTTGCCGACCGACACCCCGATGCGGGTGATTGTCGGCGGTGAAGTCAAGGGTGGCGGCTGGGTCGATATGTCCGGCGATATGGATGCGCTACAGGCCGTGATGGCCGCCGGTGGCTTCACCCCAGCGGCGCGCCGCAAGGAAGTCGTCGTCATCCGCCGCGGCCCCAGCGGGCAAGCCATGCGCCGGGTCATCAACCTGCAAAACGTCATCGATGGCCGGGGTGGAGAGTTATTTGCCATCCGTCGCAATGACATCATCTTTGTGCCGCGCTCCAACATTGCCGAAGCCGGTGTGTGGGTGCAGCAGCATGTCAATGATCTGATCCCGTCGGGCATCATGACCTATCTGCTGTATAATAGTAACTAAGTATATCCGCCCCCTTCTCCTCCCCATAGAATGGGGAGGAGAAAAAATGAGGACTTAATGCCGAGCCCTACGCGCCTTTGGGAGACGTTTTCGGTGACCCTGCGGCTGGGCCTGACCTCGTTCGGCGGGCCGATTGCCCATCTGGGTTATTTTGAAAACACCTATGTGCGCCGCCTGAACTGGTTGACGCCACAGGCTTACGGCGAAATTGTCGCCCTGTGCCAGTTACTGCCGGGCCCCGCCAGTTCACAGGCCAATTTCCTGATCGGCTGGCAACGGGCGGGTGCGTGGGGCGCGCTCCTGTCATGGATCGGTTTTACCCTGCCGTCGGCGCTGCTGATGTATGGACTGGCCGTCGCCGCCCCGCATCTTAATGGCCCGCTAGCTAAGCCGATCTTTCACGCCCTAAAACTGGTCGCCGTCTGCGTGGTCGCGCAGGCCGTGTGGAGCATGGGCCGTAAGCTGTGCCCCGATGCTCAGCGCCTGCTGATCGCCGCTGTGTGCGGGCTTGGGGTGGTTATGATCGGCGGTGTGTGGGCACAGGTCGGCGCAATTGCCGTTGCGGCCATTGCGGGCCTTAGCCTTTGCCGCGCCACTGAGGTCGCCACCACGGGCCTTAGCCTGCCCATCAGCCGCAACACCGGCCTGATCGCGCTTGGGGTATTTGCCGTCTTTATGGTGGGATTGCCGTTTGTGGCGAGCCATGACCGGCTGCTCGGCCTGATCGACATTCATTACCGCGCCGGTGCGCTGGTGTTCGGCGGCGGGCATGTGGTGCTACCGCTGCTGCATGAACCGATGGTGGCCAATGGCCTGATCAGCGACGCTGATTTCCTGAGCGGTTACGGCGGGGCTCAGGCTGTGCCGGGGCCGCTGTTTACGCTGGCCGCCTATCTGGGCGCGATGTCTGCGCCTGCGGGTGCGGCACCCCTATGGGCGTTGAGCGTGCTGATTGCCCTGTCTCTGCCCGGACTTCTGCTGGCCATAGCCGGTGCGCCGCTGTGGGCGTGGATCAGATCTCATCCGGCGGCACAAACCGCCCTGATGGGGATAAACGCGGGCGTGGTCGGCATACTGGCCGCCGCGCTCTATAGCCCGGTTGGCACCTCAGCGATCCTAAGTCCACGCGATGCGCTGATCGCGGTCGCGGGCGTCTTCGCTTTGGAACGGCTTAAGACTCCGCCCCTCATGGTCGTGGGCGCAATCATAGCCATCTGCGTGGCGGGCGAAATCGTGAACGCTGTAGTTTAGGCCACCAGACCGATACGGCCCTGATCCAGCCACTGACGGGCGCAGCGCTGAGCTTCGGCCACATCTTCGCGTTCCATCTCTTTTGACAATTCCCGGCGATAGACGCTGGCCTCCAGGCTGCCGCGCATGGCCGCCAGATTGAACATCATGTGCGCCGACACCAGATCAACCGGCGCGCCGCCGGAACCGGTGGAATACATCATGCCCAGACGCATCAGGTCGTCAGACCCCATATCCGGGGTCGGCAGAGGCAGTGGAGCCATTTCATTAGCTGCGATAGTCATTGAACTTAAACCCGCGCATTTTGCGCGTTCCCTTGCTGTTGATAAGTCTAGTTTTTCACCAGCAAGTGAAGTTAAGGTTAATTCCGCATTTTTCATGAAAAATTTTATGTAAAAACAAAGTTAATTTTAATAAATTTATTTACAATTAAATACATAATCATTAAAAATTACAAAATATTTAAATATAGAATTAGATATATTCGTAAATATACCAGAAATTATCGTTAATAATTCATATTAAGCTTGTTAACACATCCAAATACACACTTATATTTCCAACAGACCAAAGCAAACACCGACGACACCCCAAAGGTTTCATCCGCGATTCAGCTTGCGCGCGCGAAATGTAATACTGACGAAACCGTTCAGGTTCCATTCAGCCACGCCCTGCCATAGTGGGCTCAATCCGGAAAAATATTTCCGCAGAATTGGTTTTAAAGGCCCGAACCCGCAATCGCGCTGACACGGCTCCCTTTTTAATCCCGTAGTGAGTGAGGACTTTTGTTATGAAGACCCGCAAAACCGCCGCTGCGTTTGCCTTCTTGATGGGGGTGGGCTTTGCCGCCGAGGCGCTGGCTGGCTCCGCCATCGGCCCGTCCGAGCGCCAGCAGCAGGAAGTGCGCCGTAACCAGAACCGTCAGGCGCCGGTCACCGTCGCTCAGCGCGGCCCGGATCGCGATGATGACCGCGATAACCGCCGCGAGGCGCGTCCGCAACAGCGTCAGGAAAACCGCGGTCAACGCACTGAAAACCGCCAGTCAGAGCAGCGCCCACAGATCGAGCGCCCGCAGGGCCGCCCCGGCACCCAGCCCTTACGTCCGCAGATCCCGCAGGCACAGCGACAAGATAATCGTCAGGATTTCAGGCAGGAGCGCCGCGATGACCGGCAGGACTTCCGTCAGGAACGTCGCGACGACCGCCAGGATTATCGCCGCGACCCGACTCCAAGCCGTCCCGACTACCGTCAGGATCGCCGCGATGATCGCGGGGACTACCGCGCCGATCGCCGGGACGACCGTAGAGATTACGCGCGCCAGCAGCAGTGGACCCGCAATCACAACTGGTCGAGCTATCGCCGTCCCACCTATCGCAATGATCGCGACTGGCGTGACTATCAGGGCGCCCGCCGCGGCTACTACTACGCGCCGGGCTATGGCTACTACCGCCCGCCCGCCCAGTATTACGGCCACCGCTGGAACCGGGGTCAGCGCCTGCCGAGCTATTACTATAGCTACCGGGTCTATGATCCCTACTATTACGATCTGCCCGCCGCCCCTTATGGCTATGAATATGTCTATAGCGGCAGCGACATCATTCTGGTGGCTTTGACGACCGGCATTATTCTGGATGTGTTTTTCGACATATTCTGATCATCTGATCTAATGGGCAGGTCATGGCCCTAAACTTGAGGCTCCCGTAAATTGCGGGGGCCTTTTTTATGCCTCTGATTAATATGTCATCCGATTTTTATTTACAGCTTAAAGCATTCGCATAAGTAACGAACGCATTTCACATCCATACTATTAAGGCGATACAACAGATCGATATTTTACATGCCTGATATTAGGGTCAAGCGGCAACGCATCCGTAATATTTACACGCAAAGGAGATATCTATGAATGCTCGTAACCTTATGATTACCGCCGCTATGTTCGGCGCACTCACTGCCCCGCTCGCTTTGGCCCAAACCACGCAGCCCACCGCCGCTCAGGACAATGCCACCCAAAACGAAGGCACCGCCGCCCTGAACGCTCAGGCCAAGGCCACCGCTATGGCAACCGTCGCCGCCGGCCCGACCGGCCTTGCCGCCCCCGAAGCGACCGAAGGCTCAGTTCCGGCCAGCACCGCCACCAGCGTTCCGGCGCCCGATACCATGAACCCGGAAACGCCGGATCATAATATGAGCGATCCATCGGCCGCCCCGGCCCCGACGCCTCTGCCTGCGGAGCCTGATGCACAACAGCCAATGCCGACCGAACCCAAGACTGACGGCGGCATGTAAACCGCTTTAAAATAGTACCTTTTAAGGCCCCTTCCGCACCGGATGGGGCCTTTTTTCGTGTGAAGGGCTTAAAATCCAAACTCGCGGATCAGGCGTAAACAGGCTGCATTTAGATAAATGCTTAACCTTAACTCTGATCTACAGGTGCCTCCATGAAATATCGTTCAGGCCTAAGCGCCTTAGTCTTGCTATCTTCCGCCGCTTTTGCTGCCACCGCCTCTGCCCAAGCCGTCGATGCCGGGCGCTGGGCCGTCAGCGGCAGCGTAGGTTCGGAACTGTCAACCTCCGGCGACGTCCACGGTGGGGCAACTACCGGCGAAATTCCGCTCAGCGTCATCGCCTCCCTGCGCGATCCCGGCGCGCCCGCCCTGCCCGGTGCGATTACCGCCACCGGCAATGCCGGTCAGTTGCGTATTCAATCGCGCGGTTTTGACGATATCTATGACAATGCCATGACCTTTAACCTTGAGGGCACCTATGGCCTCGGCGGCGGGCGTGAAGTGTTCGGCAGCTTTGATTACGTCAAGGCCGACGAAGGCTCAGTTCAGGTCGGCACGGCCGCGGTCGTGAATGGCTCAACCACCGTCGCCGAAGTGCCGGTCTATGGTCGGTTCGGTGAATATAAAGGCATGGGCGTGTCGGTTGGCCTGCGTCAGTGGTTCAACGAAGGCGGCACGTTACAGCCCTATATCGCGGGCCGCGTCGGGGCCTCAAAGATTGATGCTATTGACGCCAGCTTTACCATTCCCGACCTGACCATCAATCAGTCCCTGCAAAACGTGCCGTTCTATGATGAAACGACCATCCTGACCGCCGGGGTCGATGTCGGTGTCAGCTATGCTTTGTCGGAAACCATATCGGTCACGGCTGAAACCGGCGTGCGCTATTACGGCGACCTCGATGGCAACGACAGCGCCATCGGGGGTCTGGGCCTCGCCTCGATCAACGAAGAGGGCAAACGCGTCACCTATCCTATCAGTATCAAGCTGCGAGCTGTGTTCTAAATATTGCTGTGATTAAAAATAAAGCCGCTGTCGGTGACGACAGCGGCTTTTTGTTTTACAGCCCCAGCTTGGCTTTGAGTATTTCATTGACCGCCGCGGGGTTAGCCTTGCCGCCGGTCGCCTTCATGACCTGACCGACAAACCAGCCGATGGCCTGCGGCTTGGTGGCAACTTCGGCGGCTTTATCGGGGTTGGCGGCGATAATGTCATCGACGGCCTTCTCGATCGCGCCGGTATCGGTGACTTGCTTGAGGCCATGTTTTTCAACGATCTCAGCGGGCGTGATCGTCCCCTTGCCGTCCCACATATGCTCAAACACGGTCTTGGCGATCTTGCTTGAGATGACATTGGTCTCAATAAGTTCGACCAGACCGGCAATGTGCGCGGGCGGCAGCGGGCTTTGATCGATCTCAAGCCCATCCTTGGTCAAACGCGCCAGCAGTTCGTTGGTCACCCAGTTGGCGACCAGCTTGGCATCACGGCCAGATGCGGCGGCTTCGAAATAGTCAGCGCGGGCCTGCTCAGTGATCAGCACGGTCGCATCATAGACACTCAGGCCGTACTGGCTGACGAGCCGCTGACGCTTATCGTCCGGCAGTTCGGGCAGGGACTTTTTGATGTCTTCGATCCAGGCTAGTTCAAGTTCCAGCGGCAGCAGGTCGGGATCGGGGAAGTAGCGGTAATCATGCGCTTCTTCTTTGGAGCGCAAAGAACGTGTCTCGACCTTGACCGAGTCGAACAGGCGGGTTTCCTGATCGATCTTACCGCCGTCTTCGATGATTTCGATCTGGCGGCGGGCCTCATACTCAATCGCCTGCTGCATAAACCTGAACGAATTGACGTTTTTGATCTCGCAGCGCGTGCCTAACTGCTTGAAATCGCCCGTCTCACGGAAGCGCTCATAGGCCCCGGCCTTACAGACGGACACATTGACGTCAGCGCGCATATTGCCCTTTTCCATGTCACCATCGGAGGTGCCAAGGTACACAAGAATCGTGCGGATTTTCTTGAAATAGGCCACCGCCTCTTCGGCCGAGCGGATGTCAGGCTTACTGACGATTTCCATCAAAGCCGTACCGGCACGGTTCAGATCGACATAGGTCGCGTTCGGATCAAGGTCGTGGATGGATTTCCCGGCATCCTGCTCAAGGTGCAGTCGCTCAATGCGCACCGTCTTTTGCGAACCGTCACCAAGGTCAATCAGCACCTCGCCTTCCCCGACAATGGGAAAGAACAACTGGCTGATCTGATAGCCCTGCGGCAGATCGGGATAGAAGTAGTTCTTACGGTCAAAGCGCGAATGGGCATTGATCTGCGCCTTGAGACCCAGACCGGTCCTCACCGCCTGCTCGACGCAGTATTTGTTGAGCACCGGCAACATGCCCGGAAACCCGGCGTCAACCAGCGAGACCTGCTCGTTCGGTCCGGCGCCAAAGCCTACGGCCGCGCCCGAAAACAGCTTTGAGTTTGAGGCCACCTGGGCATGGATTTCAAGCCCGATGACAAGTTCCCACGCGCCAGTGCGGCCTTGAATGGTTTTGGTGTTGGATTCTGTGCTCATCCAAACTCTATAGCCGAAACCAAATCCCAAGGCCAAGCCGGTTTGTTAAAAATTACGCCGGCATTTTCTGCGGAGCTTAGTCTTTTTTGATGTTCAGCAAAGTCGCCTGCTGGCCCTTGCTGAAGCCTGCGGATACCGTCTCGACCTTGACCTTGGCGGCCTTGGGTTTGCGGACTTCCTTGTTGCTCTTTTTTTGTCCCTTGGCCATCGTCGTCTCCTGTTGTGAGGGCTGGATGCGAACGGGGCCGAACATTTGGCGGCGAACACAGGCCCTTGTGACAGATATCAAAGACAAATGCGCGCTAATTATTTCGCCACGACCTCGCCGCCCTTCATGACAAAGGCCGGTGTTTCAAGCACGGTCACATCGGTCAGCGGATCGCCGATAACGCCGATGAGGTCGCCGTAATGGCCGACGCGCAACGAGCCAACATCCTTGTTCTGCCCCAGCGCCTGAGCCGCATTGATGGTCGCGGTCTGAATCGCCTGCAAAGGTGTGGCGCCATAACGCACCATGACCGCAAACTGTTTGGCATTATCGCCGTGCGGATAAACGCCTGAGTCGGTGCCGTAGACCATCTTCACCCCGGCCTTCAGGGCCTTTTTGAAGTTCTGGCGCTGGATTTCAGCGATATCGCGATCCTTCTTCAGGCTTTCTTCGAGGACACCGTTTTTAGCCCCCTCGGCCTGCGTGTAGTCGGTGTTGTAAATATCCATCGAGAACCACGCGCCTTTTTGCACGGCCAGCTTGATGCCTTCGTCGTCCACCAGAGACGCGTGCTCGATGGTATCGACACCGGCGCGGACGGCGTCCCGGATGCCCGAAGCCCCATGCGCATGGGCCGCGACCTTAAGGCCCTGCATATGGGCCTCATCGACAATGGCCTTCATTTCGTCATAGGACAGTTGCTGGCCGCCCGGTGTCGTGCCGCGTGAAAACACCCCGCCGGTCGCGCAAATCTTGATGACCTGAGCGCCGTATTTTTTCAGCGTACGCACCGACCTGACCCCTTCGGCGGGACTGTCGGCATTATAAGGGTTTTTCGACTGGAACGACGGCGGAAAATAGGTCGAGTCGCAGTGCCCGCCGGTCGCGCCAAAGCTCATGGCGGCGGTGACCACGCGCGGGCCCTTGACCACGCCTTCGTCGATCGCTTCACGCAGGCCGACATCATTATAGTCGCCGGCCCCGACATTACGCACGGTCGTAAACCCGGCTTTGAGCGTCTTTTCGGCATTGGGCACGGTCATGATGCCCCAAAACCGGTCGGTGAACTGCAACCCCGTATAGCCGCCGTAAGTTGGATCGTTATCCAGATGAACGTGCATGTCGATCAGGCCGGGCAGAAGTGTCACCTCCGGCAGATTGATCAGTTCGGCATCGGCGGGGATGTTGAGTTGCCCCTGCGCACCGACGGCGGCGATGCGCCCATCAACAATCATAACCGAAGGTTTATCGACCACCTTGCCGGTTTCAACCTCGATCAACTTGGCCGCATTGACCACCACGGTTTTGGCCTCAGCCACGCCCGTCATAGCCACAAATGCACACGTCGCCAGCCACAGATTTTTCATGATGACATCCCCTTAACCTAAAGCCTGTCGAGAATAACCGGGGATGCGGCAATGAAAAGCGCTTATTTGCAGCGCAACATAAAACACAGTAATAAAACACCGCACAACAGTCGTCATGAGTTTGTTTTATTTAACAAAAGACATGATCGGCCCTGATTATTTCTATCGTGCAAATAAGCCACACAAGATCGTATAAGATTTTTTACGCGCGCTTTTGAGCATAATTGCGTTTGAAAACCCCAGAATCCGTAATAGTGTGACAATTATTGCCCTCATAAGGCGATAAAACAAAAATCAGTAACAGCTTCGGTCGTCAAAAGAACCGAAGCACCAGGGTCAGCCGCCTTATCCTTAATTGAGGCGGCTGTGTAAAAAGGAACAACAGGATGAAAAACACCCGTAATTACGGCGTGACCAAGGGCGTGCGCCCAATCAAATCCACCATGATGACGGCCTCGGTTCTGGCCTTGGCACTGGCCGCCGGCGCGGCTATGGCGCAGGAAACCGCCCCGGCGCCCGCCGAAGATGACGTGACCGAAGTGGTCGTGACCGGCTTTCGCGGCAGCTTGAAAAGCGCGCTGAACGTCAAGAAGAACAGCGCCGGCACGGTCGATTCGATCCTATCCGAAGATGTCGCCAAATTCCCGGATTCAAACCTGGCCGAATCGATGCAGCGCATCCCCGGCGTGACCCTGTCGCGCGGCGACGGTGGCGAAGGCCGCAACATTTCCGTACGCGGCTTGGGCCCTGGCTACACCCGTGTGCGCTTGAACGGCATGGAAGGCGCGGCACAAACCGGATCGTCGGACATTTACGGCGCGGGCAACTCCGGCCGCAGCTTTGACTTCAACGTCTTCCCGTCGGAAATCTTCTCGGCCCTGTCGACCCGTAAAACGGCCTCTGCCGATGTCGAAGAAGGCTCATTGGGCGCCACGGTTGACCTGCGTTCCCCGCGCCCGTTCGATTACCGCGAAGATCAGGTCTTAAGCTTCACCGCCAAGGGCGTGTATAACGAGGTGAGCAAATCCACCGATCCGCGCCTGTCGCTGCTGGCCTCCAAGAAATTCGCCGATGGCAAGTTCGGTATTCTGGGCACCCTGACCTATCAGGATCGCAATATCCGGGAAGTCGGTTATTCTGCGGTTGATATCCTGCCGTCCAATATCAATGCCTTTAATGCCATCCGCCGCGATGCCGCGGGCCTTCCGGTCACGACCGCTCCATTAAACGAGGCGCAGCCGTTCTGTACGCCTATCGGCTGGGTATCACCGACCGGGGGAGCCACCATCAGCCCTGATCCATCGGTTCACGGGGCCAAGGGGGCCACGGCCACCAACTGCTCGACCAACAATCCGCGCACCGGCACAATTGCCGCCTATAACACCATCTATAATCTGCGCCGCGCTGACGCCTTAACGACACCGGGCTCAGGTGCCTTCTTCCCGCGCATTCCGCGTTACGTTAACTCCGAGCAGGACGCCAAGCGCACCGGCGGCAGCCTGACCTTCCAATGGCGCCCGGACAGCGACACCGAAGTTTCGTTCGACGTGCTCTATTCCAAATACGAAGTTGAGCGCCGCGACAACTATATCGCCATGCTGTCGCTGGCCCGTAACATCGGCAATAACGGCCAGCCTATGGTCTCGGTCAAGGATGTCGAATTCGACGACAATGGCTCACTGGTTTACGGCCTGTTCGACGGCATGGATATCCGCTCCGAAGGGCTGGTCGATCAGTTCACGTCCGAGTTTAAACAAGCTAACCTGAACTTCCGCCGCCGCTTTACCGAACGCTTTGAAGTGTCCGGTATGGTTGGCGTGTCGGAATCGGTGTGGGACGGCCCGATGCGCCTGCAAACCTTTGTTGACATTATAGATGCCGACAATGTGTCGATCGACTTCAGGGGCGGCGGCACGACACCTGTGCTTGATTTTGGTGTCGATGTCTCTGATCCGGCTAACTTCCTCTACGCTCCGGGTGCGGCTGACGGCACGGTCACGGGCGGCTTCTCGGTTCAGGGCAAGCCGGCCAATAACAAGACCAAGATCACCACCATCAACCTCGATACCAAATATGAGCTGAATGCCGACGTTACGTTCAAGGTCGGCGGCCAGTTCCGCGAAAACGACTTCAACGCCTATAACCTCAACCTGATCCCAAGTCAGGTCGCGGTAAAGGCCCTGCCCGCCGGTGTCACCCTGGCCAGCATCACCACGCAGATCACCGGCGTGGATGAACTGTGGGGCGGCGGTGCGCCATCAAGCTGGTTGGCGGTTGACTCTGCCAAGTGGCGCGATGTCTTTGATTTCGACAGCTTCCAGTACTGCGGCATTGAATGCGGCGCCGGTAAGTCGCAGATCAAGGAAACGGTCAAGAGCGTCTACTTCATGACCGAATTCAATACCGACAACCTGCTACCCATACCTGTGCGCGGCGATGTCGGCATCCGCACCGTCTTCACCGATCAGTTCGCGGTCGGCCATATTCCGGTAACGGCCCCCGCAGGATCTCCGTATCCGACCCGTGGCCTGCGTAACGAAGTCGAGCGTAGCTACAGCGATACCCTGCCATCCGCCAATATCGTGTTTGAGATCACGCCTGACCTGCTGGCCCGCTTCTCGGCCGCCAAGGTCATGTCCCGTCCGGAACTGGGTGCACTTACCCCGGCCAGCGGCGTGACCTTCACGACCCGTACCGGCACGATCAACAACCCGTTCCTCGATCCGATCCGCGCCACCACCTTTGATGCGGCTCTGGAATGGTACTTCCGTCCGGGTTCGCTGGTGTCGGTCGCTTACTTCCATAAGGACATCAAAACCTTCGTTCAGCGCGTCAACGAACTGGTGCCTTATAACCAGCTCGGCCTGCCCGAAGAATTGCTGGTCGGTAACGCCAGCGGTGCCGTGGCCACCGATCTGTTTAACGTCGCCCGCTTCACCAACACGCCGGGCGGCCCGCTCAAAGGCTATGAGTTGAACGCTCAGTTTGAACTCGACTTCCTGCCGGGCCCGTTTGCTAATATCGGGGTGTTGGGTAACTACACCAACATCAGCTCTGAGATCACCTATATCCTGTCTCCGACTGTCACTACGACCAACGACCTGACCGGCCTGTCACGGGAATCGGCTTCGGGGACCATCTACTACGAAGACGATAAGTTCAGCGTTCGTGCCACCGGTTCCTATCGCGGCAACTATATCCGCGGCATCCCGGCGTCGGCGGGCAGTGATCTGCAAGGCAATGACGACACCTTCTATGTCGACGCTTCGGCCTCTTACGCCGTCAGCGACCGCCTGAAGATCTCGCTCGAAGCCCAGAACCTGACCGATGAGCAGAACCGCCTGTTTATCGACTCGACCCGTGAGGACACATTGTTTGAGACGCGTATTGGCCGCACGGTCACCTTTGGCATGACTTATAAGTACTAGTTAAGCGTAACCCGTAAACTAAAAGCCGCCGGTGTCACCACCGGCGGCTTTTTTTACATCCTATTGTGGGTTGGCTTAAGTTTTAGGCCCGCGCACGTATTTGAGGGTTTCTTTTAGTTGGGCCTGAAGCATGTCATTGGCATCAGTGCGGACATGGCCATTGGCGAAGATTTTCGAGATCACATCGGCATATTCGCGGTAGTTACGCAGCTCATAGGCCGCCGCCATCTTGTCCGCCGTTGAGCCGTCCTTATCTCCCAACTGTTCCATAATGGCATGAAAGCGTTGATAGCGCTCATAGCGGTTGCGCTCGGCCTGCACATTGACAAACCACATGGCCGCCCAGGCCAGCACGATCAAGGGTAAGACCAGCACACCCCACGCAATCGCATCCTGCCACGTCGCTATCATCTTAGTCACCATCCACGAATAAGTGCGCCGTTTCTGGACGGCTCAGGTCAATGGCGTGAGCATATGCAAAATCGGGGCCTGCCCCCAACGATTTTCATACTTAACGCGATTTTTGGTTGTGAGCGAAAGCCGTCATCGCCGAGTGCCGCGACTAGCGACCAAGTGGGAGCGCAGGCTGAGCGCTTCTAAAATTATCGGAGAAAAAAGGCGGAGCGTTCTCGAACCCCAGCACCCGACCGGGTGCCGTCGATCGTTCGACGCACCCGCGGAGCGGCGAGCAAACCGCGCGCCAATGCTGGCGTGCTGCGAACATAAGCGTGAGCGAGATAATGGTGCCCCCGGTCGGACTCGAACCGACACACCTCTCGGTACCGGATTTTGAATCCGGCGCGTCTACCAATTCCACCACAGGGGCCCGTATTACGGATTTTTAGCGCGGTAAGGACGGCGGTGATAAAGGCTTTTTTGGCCCCACGCAAGCCTAAATCCGTTACCGTTCACAGTCTTAATAACCTTAAGCCAGTCCGGGCCGACGGCGCTTCTTGGGTGACGGCGGCGTTGGATCTGGCTCAGGCCGACGCGGTGCTTCGGCCGCCGACTGTACGGCCTCAGCATAGCTGGCGGAAGGGGCCTGATGATGCCCGCCACCTGAGTGCCCGCCTGAGTGCGGGCCATGCTCTTCGGGCGGGCGCGTGAACGGATTGCGGCGGCGGCGCGGACGGGGCGCACCATCGAAAGAGACCCCAAGAATGTCAATTTCAGGCCGTATATCCTCAGAATACAGCAACTCTTCCTGAGCATCTATGATCAGCTTTTTGACATATTGCTTGTTACGCCAAAAGCTATCCAACTCCTCGACGGCCATGCGGATGGCGGCGCGGTGCTCCTGATAACGCATCGGCATATGACCGCCGCCGGTGTAGACCTGGGCTGGGGAGACTATACCCACTGGCGGCGTTCCCGGTGTTGTGCCGCCAAAATTAAGATTGACCGGCACCAGAATGGTTCCATCTTTGGCGCCGTCCTTTTTCGGGATAGCGTCGTCTTTGGCGTCCAGCGCCTTATTAATCGTATCGCGCAGCTTTTTGATATCGCTGCATAAGGCCAGTGTTTTACCTAATCGGCTGTCCAGAACGGCTAAAAGCTCGTTCGTTGGCGCGTAAATGCCATCAGTCGTTGACACAATGACCTTATCCAGTGCGCGGCGTACAGCTTCGTAGATATTTTCAGCCGATCGTTCTCTCTGGCGTCTAAGGGTTTTACGTGTATCTGACTTGCCCTTGGCATAGGCGGCCCACAGCAGAAACGCCAGGATAAGGGCCACGACGATGGCAAGGAACAACAGGCTGAGATCATAGGACACGGTCTCATACGCGAAGTCGTTGGGATCTTCCGCCGGAGTAAATGAGTCGTACCTCATAGCCATGTTCAGAACTTCCCCCGCCTGCGCTCAGCCGCACCCGTCACTCAAGCGGGAACGCACTTTATCGTAACCGTTAACACAGGGATAAGGTTAACACAAACGCCCCCGCTGTGACGAGTCCCAGATGCCTGAATGGCGAAAGTTCGGCGGGTTAAATCACTTGGATTTGTCGTTTTGTACCTTGAGCGCGGCCTCTTCGACACGGCGCAACAGGTCTTTAAGCACCACTACCTCTTCCGCGCTGAGGTTCGCCAGGACGACTTTTTCAAACTCGACCGCTGACGGGGCAACATCGGCAAACAGTCGCTCACCCTCAGAACTTAGAATCAGGTGGTGCGAACGTCCGTCATATTCATGGGGCGCGCGGGTGATCAGGCGACGTTTGGCCAAAGCCTGAGCGGCGCGTGAGATTGTGACCTTATCCATGCCGGTGCGCTTAACCAGCGCCTGCTGGGTCGAGGGACCATCCTCATTCAGCACCCAGATCAGCCGCCATTCGGGGATTTTCAGCCCGTGGATGCTGTCGTAAGCGGTTGAAATAAGCGTGCTGACGGCGTTCGACGCTACCGACAAACGGTAGGGAAGGTAATCATCAAGCGCAAGCTTACTCACCGACATATCAAACTGCCTCCTGAAGGGTATGGAAAATCGTGCGTCGAGCGTTGTCGCCGCAGCATAGTCTTATTGTTGTCATGGTTATGCCTTGGCTCAACCCTTAACACAAATGAGTTTTAGTTAATCCGCCAAACAACTGCACTAAACCGACACATCCGCCAGATGACGAAATCAACTCAACCGTACCACAGTCTGAAATAAAGTTCGCCCATAGCGACAAAGCCGTTTGCTTAGCGTTTGCAACATGCCATAGAAATTCATCATTTCTATTCAGGCCAAAGATTTAAACGTGCTGCGCCCCATTTATAACTGGATGATCAACCTGGCGGGCAGCCGCCATGCCGAAAAGGCGCTCGCCGTCGTATCGTTTGCGGAAAGCTCATTCTTTCCTATCCCGCCCGACGTTATGCTGGCGCCGATGGCTCTGGCGCGGCCGGACAAGGCCTATCGCTATGCGATTGTCTGCACCATTGCCTCTGTGTTCGGGGCGATGTTGGGGTATGCTATTGGGTATTATCTGGAGCCGGTCGGCATCTGGCTGCTGAAGTTGTTTGGCTACGGCGATGACCTGTCGAAGTTTCATGATTTTATGGCCCAGTGGGGCCCGTGGGTCATCATCGCCAAGGGCCTGACCCCCATTCCGTTCAAGCTGGTGACCATTGCCGCAGGCCTTGGGCATATGAATCTGGGGATATTCATCGCAAGCTGCATCATCACGCGCACGCCGCGGTTTTTGCTGGTCGCGTACCTTTTGAAAAAGTTCGGGCCGGAAATCACCCACCATATCGAAAAGCGCATCTATACGGTTTCGGCCATCGCTCTGGCGGTGCTGGTTTTGCTGATCGTTGCGATCAAGATGATCCCGCACTAAGCGGGCTTCTGCGGAGACTTTGGACGGATTTCCCCCGCTCCTTTTGAGACTTAGTTAAAAACGGTGCGACAAAGGCTGAAATCTGTTGCATGATGCGCGCCGCCGGATCACACACTGGCGGCGGGTTACCGCGACGATTACCGATTGCGTGCGGATAGGGAATGAACGCTTCAAAATTCGATAAGGCCGGCCAGAAACTCACCATGCGGGCCGCGCTCCTGTTCGGCCGCTGGTGGACGATTACGGCCCTGATTGCGTCTCTGGCCCTGCTGATGGCGGCCCATGCGTTTCAGAAATTCGGCGGGCTTGATCCATGCCACCTGTGCCTTAAGCAGCGCGACATCTACTGGATCGCCGTGGTGGTGTCACTGATCGCCAGCGTCTGGGCACTGTTTACCGGTGCAAAGGGCCCGCCAAGGGTGTTTGCCTTTGTACTGTTTGCCATTTTTGCCACCGGCGCGGCTTTGGCCCTGTTTCATGCCGGGGTCGAACTGAAATGGTGGCCCGGCCCCGAAACCTGCACCGGGGGCGGTGACGATATCAGTATCGATTCTATGGCCGCTCTGCTATCGGGCGCACCGATCACCATCCCGCAGTGCGATGTGGTCGCCTGGAAAATGTGGGGCCTGAGCATGGCCGGATGGAACGCCATCATTTCGGCTATTCTGGCGGTATTGAGCTTTATCGCCTCCCTGCGACTAAAATACTTCTTCCGCCGCCCTAAAAACCTGACAAAATAGGCTTTATCTTTGTCGCGCATTTGTATCAGAATGCGCTTAGTCCTGCGGGAACCCTGCCATGAGTGACGATATTCTGGTCGAAGAAATCCCTGAAACGGTCACGCCCACGCCGTCGGGTGTTCCGCCGCGTCCGGGCAAAGGGGCCGCACGCCATCGCTTAGAGGAAATCCTGCGCGTCGATCACGCCGGTGAACTGGCGGCGGTCCACATCTACCGCGCCCAGAGCATGGTCTTTTCTGCGACACCTGAGCGGGCGTTAAGCAACGACCTCAAGCGCATGGAGTTTGAGGAACAGGTTCATCTTGATCGATTTAACGCTCTGATGCGCGAACACGACGTCCGCCCGACGGTGATGACGCCGGTGTGGCGGCTGGCGGCCATGGGGCTTGGGGTCGGCACCGCGCTACTGGGCCCAAAGGCGGCGCACGCCTGCACCGAAGCGGTCGAAAGCGTGATCGAAAAACACTATGCCGAGCAGATCGAAGACCTGAAACACCGCGAACCCGAACTTGCCACCGAACTGACCAAGTTCCGCGACGACGAGATCGGCCATAAGGATCATGCGGTTAGTGCCGGTGCCCATCAGGCCCCCGCCTACACGCTGCTGTCGGCGGTCGTGCAGGCCGGGTGTAGGCTGGCCATCAAGATCAGCGAAAAAATATGAATATTGATCCCGATAAGGTGCGCGCGTTTAGTCTGCGCCATCTGCACGGTAAGACACCCGAACTATCGCTAGGCGATCGGGCCGCGGACAGAATCGCCGCCATTGTGGGTTCGTGGCGGTTCATCATCATTCAGTCGGTGCTGCTGTTTGGCTGGATCGTGGTCAATGTCTTTGCCTGGATCAAGGCGTGGGACCCGTACCCGTTTATCCTGCTCAATCTGGCCCTGTCGTTTCAGGCGGCGTTTACCGCGCCCATTCTGATGATGTCGCAGAACCGTCAGTCCAATATCGACCGCGGCAAGGCGCAACTGGATTACGATGTGAACCTGAAAGCCGAACTGGATATCGAAGCCCTGCACCAAAAGATCGACATGATGCGCGAAGATGATATCAACCGGCTGATCAAGCTGGTCGAAGTTTTATGCGAGGAACGTAACGCCCGTTTGGCACAAGAGACAACAAAACCCGACTGAGTCAGATATTCATAAATTCAAGGCTGTGCCGGAGCTTTTCGATGATGGTTTCGCGCACATCATCATCCAGATCACCCAGTTCCAACTGCACATCGCCATTGGCCGCGACCCGAACCGTCACCGGCTCGCCCTGAAAGGTGAAGCGCGTCACTTTCGGGCCAAACAGGCGCTCACGCCGTGTTTCCAGATTGACCTTAAGCGCCGACTGTAACGCCGCATCAAACTCGTCACGCTTAACCGCCTTGTAACCTTCGGCTGCCCGTTCCCCCGACAACGCAAAGTGCAGAACGCCGAATTTACGGCGATCCAGCTCAAACCGAATGGGCATATTTTATGCCTCCAGCAAAGTGTCCCAATACAGGTAATCTACCCAACTTTCGTGAAGATAGTGAGGCGGAAAACGACGCCCCAGCTCCTGTAGCTGATACATTGTTGGCCGGTGTGGGTTTTTTGTCGGCATCATACGTGCCTGCTGGGGAGTTTTTCCCCCTTTGCGCAAGTTGCATGGCGCGCAGGCCGTCAGGATATTCTGCCAGGTCGACTTTCCGCCCTGCGATACCGGCACCACATGGTCAAAGGTAAGGTCATGCCGCGCGCCGCAGTACTGGCACGAGAACTTATCACGCAGGAACACATTGTAGCGCGTAAAGGCCGGTGGACGGTTCTGATCGATGTAGGATTTAAGGGCAATAACGCTCGGCAGGCGCATCGACATGGACGGCGAGCGGATTTCAAGGTCATAGGTCGACACCACATCGACACGGCCTTCGTAAACGGCCTTAACGACTTCCTGCCACGGACGGGTCGATAGGGGGTAATAGCTCAGCGGCCGGAAATCGGAATTGAGCACAAGAGCGCGCCAGTCCGAGGGGGGGCTTTTTAAAATATTCATCGCCATCTCCTTCGCATCGCGTAAGGGGTCAGGGCGGGTAAGCGACAGGGTTTGGGGAAGACGCGGCCTCCTTATGTGTCGTCATGGGTTATCCACACCTGCATTTAGAACCTGATTCACCGAAAAAGAAACAGTGAAATTTTGATGACTGTTTTAGCGTTTCTCGCCGCATTGGCGGCGGCGGGCGTTCGCCCTTGCCAAAACTCACTAAGCCAGCTTAGTGAGTTTTGGAGACTATGTTCCGCCATGACCTACATCACCCGCTTTGCCCCGTCACCGACCGGATATCTGCATCTGGGCCATGCGTTCAGTGCGCTTACGGCGTTTGAAGCGGCGAGCCGTCACGACGGTGCGTTCATCCTGCGCCTTGAGGATATCGACCATACGCGCTGCCGAACAGAATATGAGCAGGCGATCTATGAAGACCTGCGCTGGTTAGGCATTGACTGGCCGGAGCCGGTTTTGCGCCAGAGCGAACATATGGCCGACTATCAGGCCGCCCTTGAGCGCCTGAAAAGTATGGGACTGGTCTACCCATGCTATAAGACCCGCAAGGAACTGATGCTGGAGGCCTTAAGCGCCCCCCAAGACACGCCGCCTCTACCCGCCACCGATGCGCCGCTGAACCGTGAGCCCGCATGGCGACTGGCGCTGACAGAGGCCCGCGACTATCTGGGGTCGCGCTGGGATGGGCTTGGGTTTGAAGAACAGGGCCGTGGCCCAAACGGTGAGCATGGCTGGCAGGCGGCCAATCCGTCTATCAATGGCGATGTCGTCCTAGCGCGCAAGGATGTCGGCATCGCCTATCATCTGGCGGTCGTGGTCGATGATGCCCGTCAGGGTATAACCCACATCCATCGCGGCCATGACCTTTTTGACGCCACCCACACCCAGGTCTTGCTTCAGGCCTTGCTGGGTTTACCGACCCCGCAATACCACCATCACGCTCTGCTGCTGGATGAAACGGGTCAGCGCCTAGCCAAACGCAAAGGCTCAAAATCTCTGCGCGACCTGCGCGCGGAAGGGATGACACCCGAAGACATCAAAGCCCTGATTGCGAGTACCCCCAAAGCATAAAAAAACGCGACCCTTGCGGAGCCGCGCTTCATTATTTTAACTTTGGTCGCGCATCTTATCCAAAAACCGCTACACACTTTTTGGCTTCGCCGAACTTCGTTTGGGATGCGCTTTCTAAAAACCGCTTAGAGCAGTTTCAGATCAACCGCTGCGGTCTTGCCACGCTCGGATTGCAGTTCGTAGGCGATCTTTTGACCATCAGCCAGACCTTGCAGGCCCGCGCGTTGAACGGCCGAGATGTGCACGAACACATCCGAACCACCGTTAGACGGCTGAATGAAGCCGAAGCCCTTCGTTGAGTTAAACCACTTGACTGTACCTTCAGCCATGATGCTCTCCTTATCTAAAACGAGCTGTTATCGAGGTGGGAAGCGCACTTCCCGTAGACAATCGCATATCTCGGTAGCAGTTAGTTTGAGATCTGGAGACATGGCCACAAAAAGGAACATATCACCGGAGCCCGTGGTATCGGCAGCCAGACTAACGAATTGTGCGTGCATTAAGACAGCGGTTTTTTTAGCGGTCAAATAAAAACGCTGTAAAATGGCCAATCCCGTCATAAAAAACCCGTGAGATTCATCAGAACAATGTTATCCGATGCGCGCCGAGGCTAAAAAATTAGTCCCGCCCCCTTCTGTGACGCGCCTGCCTAGGCTAGATATTAATCCGCGTCTTTTTCTGCCGGGAGTCCCCCTACCCTATGCGCGCCTCCGTCCTTAGACGCCTGTTCCTTAAGCGGGTTTTGTCACTGCCACCAGCCGTCCTGCGCTTTCTGGCGGGCGGCAGCGTCGTCCATGTCGATGGACGCACCCTTGATGCGCAGATTCAATTTCTGTGGCGCACCTATCTGAGCAGCCACCAGCCGACACCGCTGACCGTGAACGCAAGCTCGCTGGAGCTGGCCCGGCAGGAATGGCGGGACGCCGCAAACCTGATGTGCGCCCCTCTGGATGGGCGGGTGCGTATCGAGCCGGTCGGCAGCACGACCCAGATCAGCGGCCAGATCACCACGCCCATCAGCGGGCAGTTGATACGCCCGCTGATCATAGCCCCCGATGCACCGTTGATTGTCTTTTTCCATGACGGCGGCGGGGTTTTAGGCGGGGCTGAGCTGTCAAAAAGTTTTGCCACGCTTCTGGCTGCGGAAACCAAGAGCCCGGTCTATTTACCCGACTACCGGCTGGCGCCCGAACACCGCTTTCCGGCCGCGTTAGAGGACGCGCGGATGGCCTATGACTGGGCGGTTGCCAATGCGGAATCCCTGGGGGTGATGACGGGTGCAGTCGCGGTGGGCGGACAATCGATTGGCGCATCTCTGGCCACGCGGATCTGCCTTGACCTTAAGCGTGAGTTCAAGCCTCTGCCGGTCGCTCAACTGTTGATTTCACCATTGCTTGATCTGGCCGATGATACGATTGCCGCCTCGGCCTATGCGAAAAGCTGGCCGGTGTCGTCGGCGGATATCGCCACCCTGATCGATCACTACGGCGGTGCGGGCATCGACCTGACTTCGCCGCAGGTGTCGCCGCTGAGGGAATCTATGGTCGTGGGCCAGCCGAAAGCCCTGATCGTGGCCGGCGGCATTGATCCAATCGCCCATCAGGCCGAGGCATGGACGCGCCGTCTGATGGAGGCCCGCACCGAGGTGGTTTATCGTCGCTACGACACCCTGCCACACAGCTTTCCTCTATTTACCGATGTCGTCGATACGGCCCGCAGTGCCGCCTTAGATATTTCGCACAATTGGCTGAAATTACTGGCATAATGGATACCGTCTTAACCTTGGCCCACAGTTTGGGAAATGTGGGTAAAGCCGTCGGCCCTCAACCGCTTGACCAGATCGCGCTTGATGCGGTCGATCAGGCCCGGCCCTTCATAGACCAGCGCCGAATAAAGCTGCACCAGTGAGGCCCCGGCCCTGATCTTGGCATAGGCCCGTTCGCCGGAATTGATACCCCCTGCCCCGATCAGCATCAGTTTACCTGCGGAGGCGCCATAAGCGATGCGCAGAGCCTGCGTCGATAACGCAAACAAAGGCTCCCCCGACAGGCCGCCGCTTTCACCGGCATGGGGCGATTTCAGCGTTTCAGGTCGCTCAAGCGTGGTATTGGAAATGATCAGCCCGTCAAGCTTGTGATCAATGGCGCTTTCGACCGTATCCACAATCTCCGCTTCATCGAGGTCCGGCGCAATTTTGAGTAAAATCGGATAGTTGGTGCCGGTCACGCTTTTCAGGTCATGGCGCGTCTCGGCGATGCGCGACAACAGCTCATCCAGATGCCCGCGCCCCTGCAAAGCCCGCAGGCCCGGCGTGTTGGGGGACGAAATATTGACGGTAAAATAAGAACTCAGACCCCACAGAGTTTTCAGCCCCGTCACATAGTCGGCCATACGATCGGTGGCGTCCTTATTGGCGCCAATATTAGCCCCGATGATCGCGTGGTTGGGCCGTCCGGCATAGCGGCTCAGGTGGCCGGAAAACACCTCAAGCCCCTTATTGTTGAACCCCATGCGATTGATGACGGCTTCATCTTCTTTCAGGCGAAACAGGCGCGGCCGGGGGTTTCCCGCCTGCGGAAGCGGCGTCACCGTACCACATTCAACAAACCCAAACCCCGCCCGTATCATGGCCAGCGGCACATCGGCGTTTTTATCGAAACCGGCGGCAAGCCCTACACAATTGCCAACCTCAAGCGTCCCGCCATCATAGGGAATGGTTACGCTCAGTTCCGGCGGATTGTAATCCGACGACGGCCCCATTCCCGTCACACTGCCCAATTTCAGCAGGTGCAGGGTCGCGACATGAGCGTCTTCGCCATCTAAGCCGTGCAGGATTCTGACGATGGGTTTAAAAAAATCCATCAGGCCGGTTCCTCATCGGCGCCAATCAAATCCTTGGGCTTATAGAGGCCGTCATAGGTCGGGCGGCCCGCCACATCGACTTCGAATACGGTCGCGGTCGCGGTCGGGTAGCTGCCGCGGATGCGGTCAGTAATCTCAGGCCCTGCCGCCCCTTCATAGAGATACTCAGACACCAGATACTGCACGCCCGGATTATGCGCGATAAGCAGCAGGCAATCACCGCGGTCCTCATGGGCTTCGATAAACTGACGCAGTTTGCGCGAGTCGGCATTATAAAGCGCGTCATTCACCTCAGAATCGATCCCGCCAAACACGGCTGATACCTGCTCAAAGGTCTGGAGCGTACGGTGAGCCGACGACACCAGCGCAAAATCGGGCTTTAGCCCATAATCTTTCAGGGCCAGAGCCACCGCCGCCGCTTCGCGCAGGCCCCGCGGGGCCAGGTCGCGATCAAAGTCTTCGCCGCTGTCAGCGTCTTTTTCCGCCTTGCCATGGCGCATGATAATCAGATGTTTCATGAGGGGTGATATGGCTCAAAATCTATGACTCTAAAAGCGGAATCAACGGGTTTCAAATTAAAATTTCATGCCTTTTCGATCTCGCGCGCCGTCGGCACAGGCTTCGCCCCCAGGGCCTCACGGATATCGCTTAAGATCGATTTGTCAGCGGCTTTCTGTGTCAGCGCCACAAACGGCCGGCGGCCCGCTTCCATCAGGATCAGCCCGCCATTCATCGGCAGCACGTTCGGAACGATCATTTCAATCGTCTTTGACCAGCGCGTCAAGGCCCGCCACGGCGGTGTATAAAGCGCATAGGACCAGGCCAGCGGTTCAAGCTCGGCGTCGCGAATGGCGGTTTCAAGCTGCATCCGGCTATAGGGCAGACCGTGGCCAAACGGGGTTTTTTCGGCATGGGCCCAGAACCCGCCGCGCGCCGCCACCGCAATAATCAGACGGCCATTGGGCGACAACAGGCGCGATGCCTCCAGCAGTAATCGTTCCGGATTTTGGGCTTCTTCAAGGGCATGGATCAGCAGTATCCGGTCGAACAGGCCACCCGAAAACGGCAGGGCCTGCTCATCGACCAGCACAGACCTGACCCGCAGGTCTTCGGGCCAGATTTCAGCGCCTTGCGCTGCCGGCATGGCCGCCAGAACCCGCCGCGCCTTGGCAAACGGGGCCAGATACGGCGTGGCATAGCCCAGCCCCAGCACATCGAGCCCGGTCACATCATCCCACGCCTCCATCAGCTTATCGCTGACCATCTGGCGGGCCATCATCCCTTCGGGGGTGGTGTAAAACCGGTTTAGATCTTCGACCGAACGGCGCACGGGCTACGCAAATCCTTATAGGAACTATTCTTTTCAGGGCATTATGTTAGCAGCAATTCCCCTGAACATACAACCGTTCCCCTAATTTACACATGGCCATTCTTTGACAATACCAATGGCCGCACTTACATAAGCGACATGGCTCTTGATATCCGCGTCTTCCCCTGTCTTCAGGACAATTACGCCTTTTTAGTCCGCGATCAGGCGACGGGACAGGTGGCCACTATCGATACCCCCGACGCGGACGTGATTGCGAGCGCCGTATCTGGTCTGGGCTGGGGGCGGCTTGATTACATCTTCAACACCCACTGGCACCCCGATCACACAGGCGGCAATCAGGCGCTGAAAGACCGTTTTGGCTGCGAGATTTTAGGCCCGCAGGAAGTGACCCGCAACGCCCCGCTTGATCAGGTGATACCCCCCGGCGACGAGGTTGTTCTGGGGGAAACGCGCTTTGAGATTATGGACCTGCGCGGTCATACCGCCGGGCAGATTGGCTATGTAAACCGCAACCTCAAAGTCGCGTTTGTCGGGGACTGCCTGTTTGTGCTGGGCTGCGGACGCCTACGCGAAGGCACGCCCAACGACATGTGGATTAGCCTGACGCGCCTGATGACCCTGCCCGAAGACACCCTGATCTACAGCGCCCATGAATATGCGCTGGATAACCTACGGTTTGCGGAAAGCCTTGATATTCATGACGATCTGATGGCTCAGGCCAACCATTTGCGCACGCTCAGGACTCAGGGTTTGCCCACCGTACCCTCGCGGCTTGGCGATGAAATCCGCGCCAATCCGTTTCTAAAATTCCCATTGATGGAGCCGGATTTTGACGCGCAGGCGAACCGCTTTGGCGACCTGCGCGCCCGCAAGGATCAGTTTCGCTGAATCTTTACCAAATTGCCACAAATTTGCCGCAAGTAGAAACCTATCAAGGCCACATGACTTTACGTCAAAAACTTGCGCCGGTTTCAGTTGCAACCGTGATGAAAACAGGGCATAAAGCGAGCATAAGTAACCTGCGTATTACCTGAACAGATGATCCCCGCCGCCTTTGCGGCCAAACCCTATCTCTTGCGCAGCCTGTCATGTCATCGATATTTGACATCGTTATTTCCTTTATCGCCGCGCTGATCGCGGCGGCCTTTGCGCATTTTGGCGCTTCGGAAATACCTGTCGGTCGCGGCGTACCAGCCTCCACCCCGCCGGAAGCTTCGTCTTACGCACCGCCCGTGACGGAAGTCGCCCCTGTGTCCGCGCCGCAACCACCGTCGGCACCCCTGGCCCCGCAGCCCATCAGCGATATCCATAGCGAACCTGCGGATGCCGAAGCCGACCACATGGCTGCCATTGCCGAACGCGCCGAATATGAAGCCGAGATGAGCGCGCACGAAGCTGATATGAAACTGCACGAAGCCCAGATGAAGGCGTTCGAAGCTCAGATCGAAGCCGCAGAAATGAAGGCCCACGCGCGCCCGACATCACAGCCGGGATCACGCCTGTCGTTCCGCCATGACGGTAAGTCGCTTAGCGGCGTCACGGTTACCCTGCCGCAAAGCTTTGCCACCGAGCCGTTCAACATCGAAGCCTTCACTATACCACCGATTGATCTGGCGTCTGTTGAAGCCGCGAAAGCCCACGCCCAGCAGTTGGAACTGGTCGCGCAAGCCGCCTGCGCAGCGGCAGCGGCCGAACGCGCCCGGCAAATGATGGACCCGACCGCGCATCCGTCAGGCGATATCATTCTGTGAGTTATAAAATGCCGCTAAGGTTCGGCATCTCCACGAAAAATTGACAAAAATTTTGACAAACCCCTTTACCATACGCGCCGGTTGAGGATAGCGTTTCCCCTCATGGGAGAAGCCAACCCGATGAACAATCCGGATATGGCTCAAAGGTGCCGTTTATGAAATTCAGAACCCGTCCGCCGCTTAATCTGACCGCGCCGCAAGTTGATGGCGAAGCGCGTGAGGCTGAAACCCATACAGCCTTCTCATCTCACGCTGATGATATTTTTGATGACGTGGCCACCCCGACGCCGCCCCCGGAAGCCGGCCCGCCGGTTGCCGCGAAATCGGCTAGCCCGGCACAGGCCCGGTCTTCGGAACTGCAACCTTTGCACACACCCACTCGCCGTCAGGAAATGACGGTAAGCTCTGGGCCTTACTGGGTCGGCGCTACTTTTGTCAGCCTGTTATGGGCGCTGGGGCTGGCGGCATTTGCGCTGGGTGCCGAAGCCCAGCTTGATGCCTTTGTCACTGCCCCGCTTAAGGCGATCATCCTTGTATTCATGGGCCTGTTCCCGGCGGGCATGGTGTTCGCCTCGGCATTCCTGCTGCGTCAGGCGGCTATTCTGGCGCGTGAGACCCGCCGCGCCTCAGACCTTGCCGACTCCATGGTAGGCCCTGCCGCCACCGCCGCCAATAATGCCAGCAAACTCGTGGAAAACCTGCGCCATCAGGTCGATCAGGCCGTGCGCGCCGTTCAGATGGCCCACCGCGACTTGACGACCCTGGCTAACCAGATGAAGTCGGAAACGGACCGCATCACCGAAGCGGCCACGACCGCGCAAGACACAACCCGCGCCATCACTACCTCTCTCGGAGGAGAACGCGACGCGATCTATAAGATGACCCAGGTGCTGGATGGTCAGGCTCAGGGCGTGATCGATGCGGTCGACCGGCAGGCGCGCATGGTCGCCGATGCCTCAGACCTCGCCCAGACCCAGCTTCGTGAAGCCGAAGCGACGCTTGCCGCACGCGCCGCCGACCTCGCCAGTGTCGCCGCCGACGCTCAGGCCACGGCCAGCGCCATTTCCGACGACCTGAGCCGCCAAACCCTGCGGCTTGAAACCGCCGGCAACGGCGTAGTCGATCAGATCCGTACCGTCGAGGAAGGCCTGTCGCAGCAACGCGCCGGACTGGTGTCAGCCGCCCTTTCCCTGCGCGCCGATCAGGAAGACTTCGCTCAGCATCTGGAGGGGCAGCGCAACCAACTGACCGACGCGCTGATGACCGCCCGTCAGGCGACCGTCGATCTGGGCGAAACCTCATCGCGCGGGGCCGATGTGCTGCGCGATCTGGTTATCGCCGCACAGGAGCATCTGCGTCAGGCGATAGGCGCGGCGGAGAATGAGCGCACCTCATATGAGACGCGCATCCATTCAACTCTGGCCAATATTTCGACCATGGCCGCCGATGCCCGCGATGAACTGATTGCGGAAACCCGTCAGGCTCTGGAGGCCCTCAATGTCGCCGCTGAGGATGCCCGCCGCACTGCTGATGCCGCTGCCGGTTCCGCTCAGTCGCGCGTTGACCGTCTGAATGAAGCCCTGTTCGAAGCCGGTAAAAAAGCTGACGAAGCGTTCGACAGCCGCTTTGCCGCCGCCCGCCGCCTGATTGAAAACTCCGCCGACCTGATCAATGAGGCCGGTGACCGCACCGCCGAGCGGCTGGATCAGACCTTCCAGCACGCTCAGGCGGCTATCACCGATGTCGCCAGTGCCATGAACGGGCTCTATGCCCGCGCCGATGAATTGCCGCACATCGCGCAGGAACGGATTAATGAAATCCGCCGCAGCGTCGAAGACGGGCTTCTGGCCATGACCGAATCTGCCCGCCGCGCCGCGCTTGAGACCGAAGCCGTCGATCAGAAGTTCCAGGAGCGGGTGCAGCGCAACTATGAAATGCTCCAGGAAACCGTGCGCATGATGGGCATGGTCTCCGGGCACAGCACAGCACCGTCGGCCTCGACCTTTGCGCGCCCGCCGCTTCGCCCGACCGATACCGACGCCCGTAAATCCTACGGCCAGCCCGTGCGTCCCGCGCAGGCGGAACCTGTCCGTTCGGAGCCCACGAGATCAGCCCCAGCTCCGGTCGCTCAGCCGGCGCCGCGCCGCGTGGCCCCTGAGCCGTTTGATCCGTTCGTCGCCCCGCCCGCCAAAGACATAGCCCGTGAACCGGCGCCCGCGCGCGAAGCCACCCGCCCGCAAACCCGGCCGGTAGCGCGGGATGTTCTGTCGACCCCGTTTGAAGCCCCCGCCGCACCTCAGCCGAAACCGGTCGCTCAAACCTATGAACCCATCCCGCCGGAGGCCCCAGCACCGCGGCCGCGCCTGCGTCTGACGCCGCTTGAGCATGATGTCGACGACGACATGCACATCCCAGCCCCTCAGCCTGAGCCGCAAGCTGATCCCCGTCAGGCCAAGTCCCAAAACGATGGCTGGTCCTGGCGCGACCTCCTCGGCGGTATGAACAGCCACGACCCCCGCACGCCGCGCCGTCAGGAACCGGCAGCGCCGCCGCTGGAACTGGACGCCGATGAACCGTCGGCCCCGCCGCCCTATTCCTATCAGGCGGCGCAGGAGGCCCTGGCCAATGCCACGCCTGCCCTGCCTGACGCCGAAGAGTTTGATAACCTTGATGACATGCTGATCAACGAAGTCTCGCGCATGGGGATTGATGCCAAGGCGCTGATCACCCGTTCGCGCCTCGAAGAAGCGGTCGCGGCCATCGCCACCGATGACAATGACACCGCCCGCCGGGTGATTGTACGCGTCGCCGCCGATCCGGTACATCGCCTGTCGCGCCGCCTGAGTGCCGATGCCGAACTACGCGAACAGGTCAATGATTTCGTGACCTTCTATGACCGTCAGATCAATGTCGCCCTGTTGACGCCAGAGCCGGAAGCGGCCCTGATGGATGTGCTGGCCAACGATACCGGCCGGGCATACCTGCTGTTCGATGCGGCCATCAGTGATTTGAGTTAACTCCTCCTCCCTACGCCGTGGGGAGGTGGCATTGAGCGTAGCGAAATGACGGAGGGGTCGTTACCGATGTAAAAAGATACCCCTCCGGCTCGTAAACACGCCACCTCCCCATGTTATGGGGAGGAGATAGGCCGCATTGAATACAGATGATTGAATTTATTGTCGAAGCCCAAGGCTGGCCAATCGCGGGCCGGTTCACCATTGCCCGCGGCTCGAAAACCGAAGCGCAGGTGCTCTATGTCGAACTGCGTGATGGCGATCACATCGGACGCGGCGAAAGCGTGCCCTATGCCCGTTACGGCGAAAGCATTGACGCCTCAATCGCGGAACTTGAGGCTATCCGGACGCAGGTTGAGGCGGGGCTGACGGTTGAGGCTCTGCAATCCCTGTTGCCAGCAGGAGCCGCGCGCAATGCTCTCGATTGCGCCCTGTGGGATCTGCGTGCCAAGCAAAGCGGTGTGGCTGCGTTCAAAACCGCTGGATTGCGCGCCCTGTCACCGCTCAAGACGGCCTATACCTTAAGCTTGGATACCCCCGAAGCGATGGGCGCGCAGGCTGCCGCCAATGCCCGCCGTCCGATCCTGAAACTGAAAATCGGCGGTGCGGATGATCTGGACCGCGTTGAGGCGGTGCGGGCTAATGCACCAAAAACCCGCCTGATCGTTGATGCCAATGAGGGCTTAAGTTTCGATACCCTGCAACGGATCACGCCTGACCTGAAAACGCTGGGGGTGGTGCTGATTGAGCAGCCCCTGCCCGTCGCTGATGATGAAGCGCTATTGGGTTACAAATCCCCCGTACCGCTGTGCGCTGATGAAAGCCTGCACACCTCGGCCGATCTTGAGCGCTGTGCGCGGATTTATGAGTGCATCAATATCAAGCTTGATAAGACAGGTGGTTTAACCGAGGCGCTGAAACTCAATCAGTCTGCCCGCGACAAAGGCCTGATGGTCATGATCGGCTGTATGGTCGCCACGTCCCTGTCGATGGCTCCGGCCATGATTGTGGCGCAGGGGGCGGATTTTGTTGATCTGGACGGGCCGCTGCTGCTGGCCAAAGACCGGGAATATGGTCTGGGGATTGTGGGCTCCATGCTGGAACCGCCCTTACCCGAACTTTGGGGCTAAATCATCTCCTTCTCCCCGCAAGCGGGGAGAGGGAACTAAGTAGAGCCAGACAGCAATACCAAGCCCAGCCGCAGATAATCCGGCCATCAAGGCGTAACCACCCGACCCGATACGGTCATAGACGGCTCCTGACGCCAGCGTCCCCAGTCCCATCATCACCCCGGTCGTAAAGGCGGCATTGAGGCTTTGGGCCAGACCGCCCAGACGGCGCGGCGACAGGGTCTGCACCAGTTCAAGCCCGGCCAGATAGATGGCCGCAAAGCTGAAGGCATGCAGGGCCTGCACGAACCACAGCACCGACAGCGGCGGCGACAGGGCCATGATCCCCCAGCGCACCACGCTTAAAATCCCTGCCAAAATCAGCATCCGCCACGGCCCGATGCGTCGTCGCCAGCCCAGCGTCAGGCCCATATAGGCGACTTCGGCCACCACCCCTACAGCCCACAGATAACCGCAGATGGTGCCGCTATAGCCCTCACCTTGCCAGATAATGGTCGAAAAACCGTAATAAAAACTGTGAGAAGCCTGAAAACAGCCCATTGCCACCACCACCCAGACCAGCGTTCGGTTGGCCAGCAGTGCCTTTAACCGTGCGACCCCGCTTTCACGCGGTCCCTCTTCCGCAACCTTATCCACGTCCGGCAAGTCGTCTTTTGACTTGGGTTGCAGGATCAAAGCTGCGGCGGCTGAAATGCCTAAGCCTGCCAGCACTACCCACACTAAGATGATATCGGGCGTCATAAGGGTCAGCAAAAACCCCAATAATATATTGGTGGCGACAAACACCGCCGAGCCAATAGCGCGTGGAAAGGTGTAGGCAAAGCCCTCCTTCGCCGCCAGTTGAAAGGTCATGGCGTCAATCAGCGGACTGACCGAAGTGGTGAGCGTGTACCCCACCGTCCACAGCACCAGAAAGCCATAGAATTTATAATCACCAAAGGCCGGTGACGCCGCCATCAAGGCATAAAAGATAGCGCCCGCCAGAGCCAGCCATATCATCGGTGTCCGGTACAGCTTAAAATTATCGGCCCACACCCCGATGATCGGCCCAGAGGCGGCCCGCAGCAGCAACGGCACGGCCAGAATGAGCCCGATCTCAGAGCCGCTTAAGCCCTGCGACTGGAACCACAGCGGCATGTACGGCAATGACGCGCCGGTACCGATATAGACAAAGGTGTAAAACAACGCCTGACGCGCACGCGTCGACAGATCAGGGCGCGGCGATTGCGGGTCTTTGCGGGAAAAAGGTATTGTGATCCGTGACATTTTCAGTCTTTGATAGGCCTTAAGCCTGCCCATTACCATCGCAACTGTCTCAAACGCCACTTGATTATGACCGATTCCCTCACCCCCAGACCCGCCAAGGGCCTTTATCCCGCCATAGAACCGTATGATCAGGGCTATATGGCCGCAGGGGGGCGCCACCGGATCTATTATGAGCAAAGCGGCAACCCGGACGGCATTCCGGTCGTCGTGCTGCACGGCGGACCCGGCGGCGGCACCAGCCCGAATTTGCGCTGTTATTTCAATCCGAAACTCTACCGCATTATCCTGTTCGATCAGCGCGGCTGCGGGAAATCGACACCGCATGCCTCAAGCGATCCTGACCTGAGCGACAACACGACCTGGCATCTGGTGGCCGATATCGAGGCCCTGCGGCAAAAGCTTGGGATCGGGCAATGGGCGGTGTTTGGCGGGTCATGGGGATCGACGCTGGCCCTGTCCTATGCCATCAGCCATCCGGACAAGGTGATGGCTTTGATTTTGCGCGGCATTTTCATGGTTCGCCCCAAGGAACTGAAATGGTTCTATCAGGAAGGCGCCAGCTACCTGTTTCCCGACATCTGGGAAGATTTTGTCGCCCCCATTCCCGAAGATGAGCGCCACGACCTGATGGCCGCCCACATCCGCCGCCTGAATGGTGAGGATAAGGCGGCGCAAGCGGCATCGGCTCTGGCATGGAGCGGCTGGGAGGGGGCCACCCTGTCGATCGAAGGGCCGTCCGATACGCCGTCAAAATTCACCGATACCGAATTCGCGGTCGCCTTTGCGCGTATTGAATCGTGGTACTTCCAGAACAAGGGCTTTTTTGAGCACGAGACCTGGATACTCGATCATATCGACCGTATCCGCCACATTCCGGCGTGGATTATTCAGGGCCGGTTTGATGTGGTCACCCCAATGGATAGCGCCTGGGCCTTGCATAAGGCGTGGCCGGAAGCGCGCTTTAAGCCGATCGGTAAGGCCGGGCATTCGTCGTCCGATCCGGGGATACTTGAGGCGCTGGTGGCCGCCTGTGATCAGGCGGTTGAGGTTTTGGGGTAGAGACCTCACTGTTTCCCCCTCCACCATCTGCACTTCGTTTGATGGTCCCCCTCCCCCGTAAACGGGGGCGGAGAAGAGTAAGGCAAATGTTTTTAATTCCACCGGCCGGAAAATCGTGAGATTTGAGACGAGTAGCAGGAGCCAAACGCCGCTGGTACATTGAGTACCTGCAAGTGCTGGCGACGCACTAATCGGCCAAAGACCGCGATTTTCCCTTATTCGAAGCGGGCGAAGATCGAATTCTGGCGGGGTAGCTCCTGATACCGGTGCACCTTGACGCCCTGGATCAGGCCAAAGCCGACCATCACGGTCAGCATGACCGAGCCGCCATAGGACAACAATGGCATAGGCACGCCCACGACCGGCGCCAGCCCCATGACCATCGCCCCGTTGATCAGCACATAGACGGCAAAGGTGGCAATCGCCCCTGCCACAGCCAGCCGTCCAAAGTGGCTGTGGGACAGCATGGCAATGCGCAGGGCCATGAAAATGACCAGCCCATACAGTAAAAATACCGATGCCCCACCGACAAAGCCCAGTTCTTCGGACACCGCCGCCATGATAAAGTCGGTGTGCTTTTCCGGCAGGAAGTTCAGTTGCGACTGAGAGCCCAGCCCCAGCCCCTTACCCAGCAGCCCACCCGACCCCATGGCGATCTTCGATTGCAGGATGTGATAACCCGATCCTGACGGATCGGATTCTGGGTCTAAGAAAGTCGTGATGCGCTTGGCCTGATAGTCGTGCAGGACGAAGGTGAACACAAACGGAATAGCGACAATCCCTGCCCCCGCAGCCGTCGCAATCGCTTTCCAGTTCAGGCCCGCCGCGACCATGACCGCAACCCCGGTGATCAGGATCAGCATGGCGGTGCCGAGATCCGGCTGATGCGCCACCAGGGTAAACGGGATCAGGATCATGAAGATCGGCACCAGCAGTTTCCACGACCAGTTGGCGTCCTTAGCCGAATTTTCATGATACCAGCGCGCCAGAGCCAGCACGATGGCCAGTTTCATGAACTCAGACGGCTGAATATCAGTGATGCCGATATCGAGCCAGCGCTGCGCGCCCATCTTGACCTTACCGAACAGTTCAACCGCCACCAGCAACAACAGCGATCCGCCGTAAGCCCAGTAACTTATGCTCAGCCAGATACTGAGATTGATCATGGACAGGCCGATCATGACCACGAAACACAGCCCAAACCGGAACAGATGGTCATAGGCCCACGGGTCCCAGGACATGCCACCGACGCTATAGAGCACCAGTGAGCCCATACCGGCGATCAGGGCCATCATCAGGCACAGCGTCCAGTCGATCTGGGCAAACTTGTTCTGATAGCGTTCGCGTTGTCCGGGGCGTGTCAGTGCGCTTTCGGCCATAAGATACCTTACTGCGGTGGGATAGCGTCGGGCGACGGGTTGATATCAAGCGGTTCGGGGGCCGCATCGGACGTCAGCGGCTGATCCGGTGCATTGGCCAAATTCGGGTCAACCGGCATAGGCTGAATGATGCGGGCCTGCATTTCAGGGTCCTTGATCAGGGCCAGCTTCATGATCTCACGCGCTTTCGGAGCGGCGAACATTGACCCGCCCATACCGTGCTGGACGATGACCGCAATGGCGTATTTGGGATTATCGGCCGGGGCAAAAGCGACAAACAGGCCGTGGTCACGCAGCTTCCACGGTATGCCTTCGTTGCGGCGGTTAGTCACCTTATCGTAGGAGCGCACCTGCGCCGTGCCGGTCTTGCCCGCCATTTCGATATTGCCGAGGTTCAGCCGCGAATTACGGTACGCCGTACCGGTCACATCGTTGGACACCGCCACCATCCCGGCGCGGACGATATCAAGATGCGCCCTTGAGAACGGCAAATCCTTGAAATCCTTAAACGGAACCTTTTCGACCTCGCCGATTTTCTTGACCAAATAGGGCTCAACCGCCTTCTGGCCATTGGCGATGCGGGCGATATAGGTACATAGTTGCAAGGCCGAGGTCGTCACATAGCCCTGACCGATGGCGACCGACAGGGTTTCCCCCGGATGCCATTTCGGATCGTTCTTAAAGGCCGTGCGCTTATATTCACGGTCAGGAATGGTGCCGCGCTTTTGACCCGCGATTTCAAAGTTTTCAAAGACATGGCCCATACCCAGCGCACGCGCCGTCTGGGCGATGCGGTCGGGGCCGGCCTCAGCCCGATTACACATATGGTAGAAATAGACGTCGCATGAGTTTTTAATGGCATCATGCATGGTCTGCGGGCCGTGGCCGCCGCGTTTGTGGCAGGCAAAGGAGCGATTGCCGTAGCGGTAACTTCCTGAGCACACCACCCGCTCTTCGGGGTTTATGCCGCCCTCAAGAAAGGCCAGAGCCGTCGCCACCTTAAATGTCGACCCCGGCGCATAGGTCGAGCCAATGCACTTATCGAGCAGCGGCAGGCGTTCATAGTCGCGCAACAGGCCGTAAGCCTTGGACGATATCCCCGATACGAATAGGTTGGGATCGAACGACGGCGCCGACATCATACACAGCACTTCGCCGGTGTGGATGTTCATCAACACCGCCCCGCCGGAGTCTTCGCCAAAGACCTCCAGCGCGCGTTGCTGAATCTCGGCATCCAGCGTCAGGACGACATCTTCGCCGGGTGTGGCCGGGCGCATGCCGTCTGAGTCTTCGGCAATGATGTTGCCAGTGGCGTTGACTTCGATCTTACGCGCCCCCGCCACCCCGCGCAGGTCTTTGTCAAAGGCCTTTTCAATGCCTTGCTTTCCGATACGAAAGCCGGGATGCAGCAGGATGGGATCAAGCTGTTCTTCGTCGCCCGCGGCGGCGGTCTCGGCCTTAAGGTCTTTGTCGGAAATCTTACCGACATAGCCGATGACGTGCGAAAACGCGCCGCCGTAATGGTACACGCGCACCTCATCCATCGACACATCGACGCCCGGAATGGTCGAGGCATAGAGGTTGACCTTGGCGAAATCTTCCCAGTTCAGGTCGGTGGCAATGGCGGTCGGCGCAAAGCGCCTACTCTGGTTGATATCGCGCAGGATCGCCCGGCGGCGCAGCAAGGTCTGCGGCAGGACATAGGCGATCTGATCCAGGGTTTCGTCGATGTCCTTGACCTGAGAGCGCATCACCAGCACCGAAAAGGACGGCCGGTTTCCAGCAATGACCACGCCATTACGATCAAGGATTTGCCCGCGCGGTGGCGGGATCAGGCGGTAGTTGAACTGATTGGCCGACGACAGACGCCGGTACTTGCCGCCTTCGATAAGCTGAAGCTGCGCCAGCCGTCCGGTCAGGGCAAACAGGCCAAACGCCACCACCCCGCCCATCAGGAAGACGCGTCGTGAGAACACGCCCTGACGTTCGTTGACATCGCTGAAAATGATTGAGGTTTCAGCCATCTATGCCATTACTCATTGAAAGCGCACATCGGCGTGGACGTAAGACTCAAGCAGCCACAACACCAGAAATACCGCTGCATAGGTCGCCAGAGCCTGCTCAAACACACTGATCAGGCGCGGCACCATGCCGGAATCGATCGTCGCCAGAATGGTGGTCAGGATAAAGAAACTGATGACCGCCACGCCATAAAGTCCGGCGATGACCATCATGTCCTGCCCGACCATATACCCGCGCAGTAAAAAAATCACGCCGTAGACGATCATCAGCGACAGAGTCCAGAACCCCAACGGTGCCCCCCAGAAATAATCCAGAAACGCGCCCATCAGCGCCAGCACCAGCGGCGCAACGTAAGACGGGCGGATCAGCGGCCAGGCAAACGCCAAAGCCAGCGGCAAGACCGGCTCCGGCAGATAAAGGCCGAACACCTTCATGGGCGTGGCCAGCACTATGGTCACCGCCAGCACACCCAAAGCGGGCCAGCCGATCCAGTCGAGCGGGCCGATCATGCGCTGGGCCATGCCTTTGCGCACGCCGCGATCAAGCGTCACCTTAAGCGGCGTCTTGATAAACGGCGTTTTCAAAAAGGCACCTCGGTCGAAGCTGTGGCGGCAGCGCTCTGGGTTTGCGATTGCGCTTGGGCGGGATGTGCGGCCGGTGGTGTTGTCCGGGCGGCGGTAGGACGTGGTTGCGCAGGCCGAGGGGCGGCTGGACGGGCGACGGCCGACGTCGCGGACGCTCCCGAAGCCGGAGCGACCGCACTTGAGGTCGCTGCACCGGCTGCCGGTGTTGAGGCCACCCCTGCGGAGGATGCAGTAGCCCCAGCGGTCACAGGCTGCGGTATTGCCGGTTGCGGCAGAAGTTCGGTGATCTGCGGCGTCATCAGCACCTGATCCGCTTCCGGGAACTGTGAAAAGTCTTCGTAAAGCAGGATTTTGACAAAATCGATCGGGGCCCGGTTGGCATAGAGCTTGACCCGCCAGACCTTATCAACCCCCTGCACCGCTTCGCCAACCGGCAAACCGCGCGGGAAGATGCCGCCATCGCCGGAGGTCAGGATCTGGTCGCCCTTTTTGACCGCATCCTTGCCGCGCACGAAATCAAGGCGCGGAAATTCACCCCCGTCACCGGACATGACCGCGCGGGCGTCGGAGCGAGCGATCATAATCGGGGTGCGGCTGACCACATCGGTGATCATCAGCACACGGCTGACCTTGGGGCTCACCCCCACCACACGTCCAACCAGACCCTGATCGGTAATGACCGGATTACCGAAGCGTATCTTGGCGTTCGATCCGGCATCGATCAGGCGATTGTTATTAAACGGCCCGCGCGAGACGGACACTGAACGGGCCGTGACCATCTCAACCGGAGGCTCGGTACGCAGGTTGAGCAGCTTTTCGTAGCGTTCGGAAATGTCTTTTTGCTGGAAATACATGTCGCGGTACAGCGACAGATCCTGCACCCGTTTTTTCAGGATGCGGTTTTCGCGCACGGCAAAGAAATAGTCATCGATCCAGTTGGCCCCGTCACCGACCACATGGGCCGGGGTGGCCAGCACGTTACTGGCCGGACCGGCAGCGGCATCAAAGCCTGAGCGGTTGCCGTAGGAACGCCCCGACACCTCTTCGCGCCGGTCGCCCAGAAAGCTGAGCGCACCAAAGATGCACACCGCCGCCACCAGAGCCATCACGCCCCAGTTCACCGGCAGCTTCAGGTGCTCAAAATGCTTATCCCCTTGCGGCACGCGACTGACCCCGAATCAACAGACTTAAACTTATTCAGGCCTTATAGCGCCGATTGGCGACAGAATTTAGGCTAAGTTTTTAAGATAAAGTGGCGTCCAGAATGCCCCGCATCCAGCGCGGATGCTCCAGCACACGACCACAACCAATCGCCACGCAGGACAGCGGATCTTCGGCAACAGACACCGGCAAGCCCGTTTGATCGCGGATTTCGACATCCAGACCGCGCAGCAAAGCCCCGCCGCCCGTCAGCATAATACCCTTATCCGCGATATCGGCAGCCAGTTCCGGTGGGGTGGCCTCTAACGCTACCTTAACCGCATCAATGATTTGCGCGACCGGCTCAGCCAGGGCTTCAGCGGCCTGACGCTCAGAGATGCGCACTTCGCGCGGCACACCCTGCATCAGGTCGCGGCCCTTGACGTCGATGGCCAGACCTTCGCCGTCATGGGGCACGCGGGCGGTGCCGATATCTTTTTTGATGCGTTCAGCCGTCGTTTCACCGATCAGCAGGTTGTGGTTACGGCGCATGAAGTTGGTGATGGCTTCGTCCATCTTATCGCCGCCGACGCGCACGGAGCGCGAATAGACGATACCCGACAGCGACAAAACGGCCACTTCGGTCGTCCCGCCACCGATATCAACGACCATAGACCCGGTTGGCTCATGGATCGGAAGGCCCGCCCCAATCGCCGCCGCCATAGGCTCATCCAAAAGGCCCACCCGGCGCGCCGAGGCGTTCAGACACGAATCGTTGATGGCGCGACGTTCAACCGCCGTGGCCCCCGACGGGACGCACACGATAACCTTGGGGTTCACAAAACCTTTGCGGTTATGAACCTTACGGATGAAATATTTGATCATTTCTTCGGCGACTTCGAAGTCAGCGATAACGCCGTCCTTCATCGGGCGGATGGCTTCCATATGGCCCGGCGTGCGACCCAGCATCTGTTTGGCCTCTATGCCCACGGCGTGAACCACCTTGCGGCCGCCGACATTACGCAGCGCGACCACCGACGGCTCGTTGAGAACTATGCCCCGGCCCTTCATGTATATGAGCGTATTGGCCGTCCCCAAATCCATCGCAATGTCGTTCGAGAACCCGCCGAAGAAGCCTTTAAACATAGAATACAACCGCTTTTTGAAGTCTGATCAGAATTACTTTTTAATCTGCGCCCGAGCCGCCACGGCGGCCAAAGACACCTCATCCGGACGGGGCAGACAGGCTGCAAACCATGCACATAAACCATATGCCCGATGTCAGGGAGACAGTCACTTGCCCTTAACTGGAATCAATTGCAAGCGACAAGTTTAAAAAGATGATTCAAAATAACAAGGCCCGTTTAAAAGCCTTTGTTTTTCAGGACTATGATGAAATTAAAACCAAATAATAGTGGCGCAAACCCACCACCCTATTGCGGCTTTTTTCGGGCCGCACCTTAAGAGGCCGGACCTCGCCCATTTTCACGCCATTTCTCGATCAGGGTGCGGGCAAAAATCATCAGTGCCATCCACGCCAAACCGATGACCGCGATCAGGGCCGCCCCCTTCCAGTCGCCGCCGGAGGTAAGCCTGGAAAACGACGATCCAAACAGGGCTACCAGCGCGGTCTTAGGGATCGAGCCCAGCGCACAGCCCAGAATAAAGCCGGAAAAACGGGCCTTTGACACGCCGAATGCCATATTGACGATGATAAACGGCGCCGAAGGCACATTGCGCACGATAAACGACGCGCTGAACGAGTTACGCCCGATATATTCCGACAGGCGCTGCATCCGCTTGCCTTCGATCTTGGCCAGGGTGTCAGCCCCGATAAACCGTCCGGCATAAAAGGTGACGGCGGCGGAGACGATCGTCGCCACCCACGAATAGGCAAAGCCCAGCCACGGCCCGAACGCCACCACGCAGGCGGCGATCAACACGAACTGGGGGGCGGCGATAAAGGCTGAGATCGTGAAGACCGCGATGACAATGAACACCGCCCACGGCGACCTGGAATAGTGCGCCATCCACGCTTCGAGTTCATGGGTCAGTTCATGGCCGATATCAGTCTTACCGATCATGAACACAAGGCCGACGCAGGCAAACAGAGCCAGCGTCACCCACACGGCGCGCATGACCTTTGAGTCCATATTGGTCAGGAAGGACCACACATTGTCCCAGAGGGCCTTAAGGCTTTGCACCATAATCATAATATATCCGCAACCCGTCACAGCGGTAACTACCGCGCGTGACGGTGACTTTTGGGGCACTTAAACCCGAAAATGACACCTATCAACTGATTTCGGCTACTCAAAGGCGCAATAGATGATAAAGCCGCCGCAACGTCATCAACTATGACTTCAGGGATACACCTGTCCCGTCTTATTCACATTGACCTAGCACGAATCATCCGCAAATGAACTTTGACGAGTGGACAAACGACACGGGGCGCGTAAAGAGAATTTTGAGTTTTACCAGCGGCACGTCAAATCCGCTGACCCGTAGCTTCGCAACCGATACACCCATACCTTCCGCAGGAACGCTCATGGCCCCCTTTTCCGAATCCGAAACCCTGAAACGCGTCAAGCCGTCACCTACGCTGGCCGTCACCGCCAAGGCCCGCGCCTTGGCCCGTGAAGGCAAGAAGGTCATTTCCCTTGGTGCCGGTGAGCCGGACTTTGATACGCCGGAAAATATCTGCGACGCGGCGATCAAGGCCATCAAGCGCGGCGAAACCCGCTACACCGACGTTGACGGCATCCCTGAACTGAAAGCCGCCATTGTGGCCAAGTTCAAGCGCGAAAATGGTCTGGATTATGCGACGACCCAAGTGTCCGTCTCTCCGGGCGGCAAGCCCGTCATCTATAACGCCATGATGGCGTCAGTGAACGTCGGTGACGAAGTGATCATTCCCGCGCCGTACTGGGTGTCTTATCCCGATATGGTTCTGCTGGCGGGCGGCACACCGGTGTTTGCGGTCGGCGAAATGGCTGACGGTTTTAAGCTGAAGCCGGAAACCTTAGAAGCCGCCATCACGCCTAAGACCAAGTGGCTGATCCTCAACTCGCCGTCGAACCCGTCGGGGGCGGCCTATACCGAGGCTGAACTAAAGGCACTGGGCGAAGTGCTGAAAAAGCACCCGCAGGTCTGGATCCTGACCGACGACATGTATGAGCACCTGATCTTTGATGGGTTTAAATACACGACCATCGCGCAGGTGTGCCCTGAGCTCTATGACCGCACCCTGACCATGAACGGCGTGTCAAAGGCCTATTCGATGACCGGTTGGCGCATCGGCTATTGCGCAGGCCCTGAGCCGCTGATCAAGGCGATGTCAAAGATCATTTCGCAGTCGACTTCCAACCCGTGCTCGATCGCCCAGTGGGCCGCCGTTGAGGCGCTCAACGGGCCGCAGGACTTTATCCCTGAGCGCGCCGCTGTGTTCCAAAAGCGCCGCGATCTGGTGGTGGCCGGTCTCAATGCCTGCGAAGGCATCACCTGTCCGACCCCGGAAGGCGCGTTCTACGTCTATCCATCGATCGAGGGCGTGATCGGCAAGACCGCCCCTTCGGGCAAGGTCATCATGACCGATGAGGACTTCGCGTCGGAACTGCTGCAAACCGAAACCGTCGCCGTGGTTCATGGTGCCGCGTTTGGCCTGTCGCCGTTCTTCCGCATTTCCTATGCCACGTCCGAAGCCGTGCTGACCGAAGCCTGTGAGCGTATTCAGCGCTTCTGCGCCAGCCTGAAGTAAGCCAGATGCTCCCCTCCGTCGCAGCATGCTGCGCCACCTCCCCCAATAAATTGCGGGAGTATAAGGGTCATACCCCCCCAATTTATTGGGGGGGATGTCATAGACACGTAGTGGATATGACAGGGGGGGGCCTCTTTACAGCGGATCAAACCTTCCATGGTTAGGTTCTGGATCATTCCGCCCTTAATCCTCGTTGCGGCCTTTGTAATATCTGCGATAGCCTCTGCCGCCTTTACGCAACTGGCCATTCGCGGCGGCCCGGTCGACCGCCCGCGCGCCCGCGGCTCCCACACCACCCCCACCGCGACCTCCGGCGGCATGGCCATTATCGCCGCGACCGCGCTTGGCATTGCCATTTTCAGCCTCTTTTTCCACACCCAACTACCGCGCGACGGCGGACACGGCTTTGCCCTGCTGATATATGCGACCCTTCTCGGCCTATCAGGGGCGCTGGATGACATGTTCGCGCTCAACGCCAAGTTCAAGCTGCTGTTTCAGGTCGCCCTCGCCCTTGGGTTTGCGGCCGCCTACCCCATAGTACACATTGATTTTGGCTTTGGCGCAGCGATCAGCCTGTGGCCGTGGCTGGGGATGCTGGGGACGGCGTTCTGGCTGGTGCTGGGGCTAAACACCATCAACTTCATGGATGGCTCTAACGGGCTGGCGATCGGGTCACAATCCATAGCCCTGGGCCTGATGATCCTCATGATCATTATATTAGGGCCCTTGAGTGAGCGTACCTATTATGCCGCAGGTTTGCTGCTGATTTGTGTAGCGGCCCTTGGGGCCCATCTGGGGTTTCTGCCGTTCAATCTGCCGTTGGGTAAGGTGTTTCAAGGCGATGCCGGATCACTGTTTGGCGGGGCGCTCATTACCGGCGGGGTGTTGTTGATGATCCATGCCGGGGTCACGTCCCTGTGGCTGGGCGGCTACGTGCTGGCGCCGCTGCTGGTCGATGTGCTGCTTACTTTGGCCTTACGCGCCAAAAGTGGTGCCAAGTTGTTTGAGGCCCATAAGGACCACCTCTATCAGCAGTGGCTGATCCACAAAGACCCGTCGCACCTTAACATGGCCCTGCGGGTCTGGGCATTATGTGCGTTCTCTGGCGCGGTCGGCCTGACTATGCGCTACATCCATATAGAGACGGGCGTGAACCTGCGCTTTGTGGCCTTGGTGGCCCTGTTCTGGCTGTTTTCTGCCGGTTGGCTGTGGCTAAGGTACAAAATCAGTGCCGGTAGCGCGGCGAAAACCGCCTGAGCAGCCAGAGCCGCGCTTTCATCTCAAACTGGCCGTAGCTTAAAATCGAAACCCCGATCAACGCCCCAAAAAAGGCCATAAAAAACAACGGTGACGCGATCACCGCCGCCTTTGTGGCCGGCGCCAGCCCGTTCAGGCCAATCATGATCAAAAGCTGTAGCGGGAAATGGATCAGATAGGTCGAATAGCTGATGTCCCCCAGCCAGACAAAGGGTTTAAGGCGCTCAGAGGGTATCGCCCCGCGCCAAAGCTCGACCGCCACCAAGGTCAGCGGCATCAGCCCCAGCACCATGACCTCACGCGAAAAGACCCAGCTTACCTGCCCGTTCATCAACCCGTCATGGCCAAATAGATAGGCCGCGATCCACCCTGCCGCCACCACGCCCAAAATGCCCTTACGGATCGGCACCCCCACCCCACTCAGTTCGCGCGCCACAAAATAGGCGATACCGCCCAGAAAGAAGCTGGGCAGGCCGCGAAAGAACGCGATCTCCGGCCACAGCCACATCAACGGCGTGGTCACGGCCACAATCACCCACAGCCAGCGTCGCCCCAATTTGAGGGTGCAAAACAAAAAGAACAGGCCGTAAAGCCCCATTTCGACCGAGATCGACCAGACCGGCCCGTTAAAGCTTTGGACCGCCCCCGGCCACCATTGCTGAATCATCAGGGCGCTTAAGGCAAAGTTGCCCGCCGTATTGGCCTGATACACATAGTCATAGCCATAAAGGCTGTGGAATATGATCATCAGACCGGCGGTGAGGATCAGGGTGGCAATATAAAGTGGATAAAGCCGCGCCAGACGCGCGATCACAAACGTCCGAAACGACACCGCCCCCGCCATGATCGGTTCGCGATAAAGCCAGAAAAACACATAGCCGGATATGGTGAAGAACAGTTCGACGAACCATTGCCCGTGGCTGTAGATCGGCCTCAACAGGTCAAAAAACGGCACATCGACATAGAGATCGGGCTGAAACTGATCGGTGTGATAAAAATGGACATAGTGGAACGCCACCACCAAAAGCGACGCCACCCCGCGCAGTATATCCAGCTCAAAAAACCGGCCATTATCAGGTGCGCGGTCAGGGGTCAAACGGTCTACTTCTGACGTGCGACGCTGTAGTCGACCAGATTTTCGAGCGCCGTCTTCCAGGCCGAGGATTTAAAGGCCGATAAGCACGCCTTGGCCTGAGCCGCATAGTCGCGGGCCATAGCGATGGCATCGACCAGCGCATCGGTATCGTTCATGATCTGTTGCGCGGTGTGCAGGTCGCCGTCGGCCTGCTGGCGCAACGACACGGCGCGGTGCCAGAAATCTGCGTGCGTATCTTTGGAACGCTGAACGGCCAGTAGCAACGGCAGGGTCGCCTTGCCCTCGGCAAAGTCATCCCCGGCATTTTTGCCAAGGTCCGCCGCCGATCCGGTGTAATCGAGCGCATCGTCCTGAATCTGGAAGGCCAGTCCCAGATAAAGCCCATAAAGCCGCAAGGCTTCGCGCTGTTCCGGCGTGGCCTTGGCCGACACCGCCCCGCTCTCAGAAGCCGCCGCAAACAGGGCGGCGGTCTTGGCCGAGATAATCTCGATATAGGTGTCGATGCTCAGGTTAATGTCGAACGCCTTGGTCAGTTGCCAGACCTCGCCTTCGGCAATCACGGCGGAGGCTTTCGACAGGATACCAAGGGCCTCAAGCGAGCCAGTCTCGACCATCAACTCAAAGGCGCGCGAAAACAGGAAGTCTCCGACCAGAACCGATGACGGTGCCCCCCAGATCAGGTGGGCCGCGACCTTGCCCCGGCGCAGATTGGAGGAATCGACCACATCGTCATGCAGCAGGGTGGCGGTATGGATGAACTCCACCGCCGCCGACAGGTTATGGTGATGTGTATTGGCCGTATCGCACAGACGTGCTGCCGCCACACACAACAGCGGGCGCAGACGCTTACCGCCGGCGGCGATCAGGTGATCGGCAAGGGCCGGAATAATGGCGACATCGCTTTGCATACGGTCGCGGATCAGGGCGTTGACGTCATCCATATCGGCGGCACTGAGGCGCACCAGATCATTGACATCAGCGACGGGGGCTTTCGTATCGTGCCGGGCGCGGATTGTTTCGATGTCAGCCGTGTCCAAAACCATACTCCTGATACACTCGAAATATCGCCATACCCCCCCTTTTCGCGGGTGTCCATGCCTTTGTCAGTAGCGTTTGCGTTATATCTTAATAAACGCGACGTGGGCATGTCTTAATCGGGACTATGTCGTTTTGTCGCAATCTGTAGTATGGCCGCGTCATGGAAGACCTGTCCCCTGATTTGCCCTCTGGCGTTGTCGAAACCACCCTGCTCAACGGGCGGGTCGATTTGTGGCAACCGGCCAAGGGCTATCGCATCGGCATGGATGGGGCGCTATTGGCGGCCGCGGCGGCGGGTGTGCTGGCCGAAGATCGCGTGAAGCCCACGCGGGTGCTGGAGCTGGGTTGCGGGGTCGGCGGGGTCATGCTGTCGCTTTATAAGCGCTGCCCGCAGGTGGTCGCAACCGGCATCGAGCGCGAACCGCAAAGCTTTGAATTATTGCAGGAAAATATCAAACGCAATGATTCGGCGGCCCGTAACACCGGCATCTGCGGCGATATCGGCAAAGGCTTTAAATCGTTCGGCTTAGAGCGCTTTGATATGGTAATATCAAACCCGCCCTATTTCGATGACCCGACCTTGCTGCGTGCCCCCCATGAGCTTAAGCGCCCCGCCTGGATCGCCGATGACGGCCTTGGGGCGTGGACCGAGTTTGCACAAGGTTCGGTAAAGGACGGCGGCGAGATTCTGTTTGTCCACCGCGCCGACCGGCTTTTTGATCTGTTGAGCGGCCTGTCAGCCCGGTGCGGATCGTTCATAATCCGCCCGATCCAGCCCTTTGCCGATCAACCGGCCAAGCGCGTCATCGTCCGCGCCAAACGGCTGGGAAAGGCCCCGCTGAAACTGCTACCGCCCTTGGTGCTGCACGATGACGGCGACCGTAAACACACTCCGGAGGTTGAGGCGATCTTGCGCGGCGAGGCGCTATTGGGGTGGTAATTGCAACAAACTAATTTACAACTCGATTATTTTCGAATTATCAATTAGACCATATTTAGCGGTGACTCTGGGGGAATTTATGCAAGGGACGGTTCTAAAGTTTCAACCTGAAACTAACACCGGTTTGATTAGCGGCCATGACGGTATACGTTATCAATTCACTAGGCTTGAGTGGACATCTACCACTGAACCTAGAGAGGGCCAGGCTGTAGATTTTGAAATTGATGATAAGAACGCCAAACAAATTATCGTCTTAAAAAGAGCGAAATCTGGTAAATCTAAATCTAAAACCACTGCGATTATCTTAGCCTTGCTGCTAGGCGGCTTAGGTGCTCATAAATTTTACCTAGGAAAACCCCTGCTTGGAATTGTGTACATACTTTTTTGCTGGACGTTCATTCCTGCGATCATCGCGTTTATTGAACTCATCATATACGCATGCACAAGTGACGATGACTTTGAAGCTAAATATAGCTGATTAATTTTAGGAGATTTCATCCAAATACCCCTTAGTCTGATCCAACAGATTCTCCTTCAGCGCCGCGCGGCGGGCGATAAGGTCGGGGCTGCCGGCGTCGTAATCGGCCATCAGAGCGCGGACAAAATCGCCCGACTGCACATCTTTGAGCACCCCCTGCATAGCCGCTTTTGAGGCGTCACCGATGACCCGCGGGCCGGTAAGATAGGCGCCATATTCCGCCGTGTTCGATATCTTCTCAAACCCACCCGACATGCCGCGCTCAAACAACAGATCAACGACCAGCTTCAACTCATAGCAGGTTTCAAACCACGCCACCTCGGCCGGATAACCCGCGTCCACCAAGGTCTGAAACGCCGTCGATACCAGTTCGCGCGCGCCGCCGCACAGCACGACCTGCTCCCCGAACAAATCGCTTTCACATTCGTCCTTAAAGGTCGTTTCCAGTATGCCCTTGCGCCCGCACCCAAGGGCCGCGGCGTAAGACAGCCCGATCGTTTTGGCGCTGCCGGTGGCGTCATTATGCACGCCGAACAGGCAAAACACCCCCTGCCCCTCCACGTAAATGTCGCGGATGCGCGGCCCGATACCCTTGGGCGAGACCAGAATGACATCGACATCGGCAGGGGGTGTCACCAGCCCGAAATTGACCGATAACCCATGCGCGAAAATCAGGGCCTGCCCGGCGCTCAAATTCGGCGCAATCTCATCCCGGAACAGGGATTGGTGGGCTTCGTCGGAGGTCAAAACCACAATAACCTCAGCCCATTTCACGCCGTCCGCCACCGTCACCACCTCAAAACCATCGGCGGCCGCCTTGGCGCGGGTCGCCGAGCCAGCTTTCAGCGCCATACGGATATCGGTAACGCCAGAATCGCGGGCATTGAGCGCGTGGGTCCGCCCCTGCGAGCCATAGCCGATGATCAGCACCCGCTTGTTCTGGATGACGCTCAGGTCACAGTCACGGTCATGGTATACGGGTAAAGGCATAGGACGCACTCTCAAAAGAATCGTTCAAACTGACGCCTGTTTAAGCTAGAAACAGTGACCCCTCCACCACTTCGTGGTCCCCCTCCCCATCTGCGATGGGGCGGAGAGTAGCATCGCACGGAATATATATGTCAGATCACCCCGAATATCAGTATCTCACCCTGCTGCGTGAGATTTTGGAAACCGGCACCAAGCGCGAAGACCGCACCGGCACCGGCACGCTGGGGCTGTTTGGGCGCCAAATCCGCTTTGACCTGTCGAAGGGCTTTCCGCTGCTGACCACCAAAAAGGTACACTTCAAGTCGGTGGCGGTGGAGTTGCTGTGGTTCCTGCGCGGCGGTACCAATATCAAATACCTAAAAGATAACGGGGTCTCGATCTGGGATGAGTGGGCCGATGACAACGGCGATCTGGGCCCCGTCTATGGCAAGCAGTGGCGGTCATGGGCGGCCCCCGATGGCCGCGTGATCGACCAGATGGCCAATCTGGTTGAGAACCTCAAGGTCAATCCCTACTCCCGCCGCCATGTCATTTCAGCCTGGAACCCGGCGGAGGTTGAGGACATGGCCCTGCCGCCGTGCCACTGCCTCTTCCAGTTTTTCGTCGCTGATGGCAAATTGTCGTGCCAGCTTTATCAGCGTTCCGCCGATGTATTCTTGGGCGTGCCGTTCAATATCGCCTCCTATGCCTTGCTGACTCATATGGTCGCGCAGGCCGTCGGGCTTGAGGTCGGTGATTTTGTCCATGCGTTCGGCGATGTCCATCTGTACCTGAACCACGTCGAGCAGGCCAAGATCCAGCTTGAGCGCGCGCCGTTTGCCTTCCCGACACTAAAACTGGCTGAGGGCCGCGACCTGTTTGGGTTTGAGTACGCTGATATCGGATTAGAAAACTATCAGTCCCACGGTGCGTTGAAAGCGCCGGTGGCGGTTTAACCCTTAAGAACCTCCCCTGATGCAGGGGAGGGTGGATGCGAAGCAGACGGGTGGGGTTAAAAATTCGTGGCATTGCCCCTCCCACCGCTACGCGGTCCCCCCTCCCCGTAAACGGGGCGGGAGAGTATGAATGAAACCCAAACTATCCCTCGTCGTCGCCATGAGCGAAAACCGCGTCATCGGGCGTGAGAACACGCTGCCGTGGCACCTCAAATCCGACCTTAAGCTGTTCAAGGCCATCACCCAGTTCAAGCCGATCATTATGGGCTCGAACACCTGGGACAGCCTGCCGCGTAAGCCCTTGCCGGGACGCCTGAACCTTGTCCTTAGCCGCGATATATTATTCGAGGCGGAGGGCGGCGTGATCTGCACCACCCTGTTTGAAGCCATCGAAATCGCCCGCGAACATGCCAAGGACGATGGTGCTGATGAAATCTGTATCATCGGCGGGGCCAATGTCTATGAGCAGACGATTGAGAAAGCCGACCGGCTCTATGTCACCGAAGTCCACGTCTGGCTGGAAGGTGATGCGCACTTCCCCGAAATCGACCCCGCGAGGTGGAAAGAGGTATCCTCAGTGTTCCATCAGGCGGGCGAAGGTGACGATTATGACTTCACCACGCGGGTCTATGAGCGGATATAAGCGCTTTCCGAAAAGTGTGATGCGGTTTTCGGAATTAAAAGCGCGCAAAAATTAACACTAAAACCCTAAGCCCTGCTTGAGCATATCGCCCATGATCCCGCCTTTTTTCTTCTTCTGGCCCGGCTTTGGCTCATCCTCCTCAGCCGCGCCCATCATATCGCCCATATCCTGCCCCAGCAGACCGCTGGTTGAGGATTTATAGCGCACCTTAGTCGTCCACTGGATATTCCAAGCCACCTTTGGGTCTTCGGGGCGCGGCGGATAGCTGAAATTGGCCTCCCCACCATAAGCGGTGATCGTATAAAGCCCCTGCGGTGCGGCTTTGATCGCCTCTGATGGCACGGCGCAGGTGGTGGTCGCGGCCGGCATCAGCACCTTTTGCGTCAGCAGCCGCGTCACATCCGACGGCGTCAGATATTCCGGCCCCATGGCCATCCAGCCATTCTGAATCTCGCTGGAGCTCCAGAACACAACGGTCGCCCCCCTACCCTCATCGCCGGAACCGCCAATGAAGTGGGCCAGTTGCCCCTTGGCACCCGTTACGGGCCGCCAGCCCAATTGCACCGCCCCCGACGGCAGCGGCGCGTTCTGCGTCACCTGCACAGGCGGCATGAAATCCTGCGCCTGAGACAGGGTGAAATTGATATCGGGTGTGAAATTGCCCTTGATAGTATGCGCGCCGACCAGACTGTCGCCAGTTGTAAAGCTGCGTGTATCCTTGGCGTTTGGCCATTCGCCGTAAGAGGCCGACGCCGATGGTCGCGGCGGTTTGGCGGTATCGAGCGTGATCGATTTCGACAGCGCCGCCAAGCTATCCATGCGCGCCTTGGGGTCGGTGAGTTTGGACAGGTCTATTTCAACCGGCTGGCCGGGACGGGCTTTTTCCCCGCAGCCCCAAAAGATCAATATCTTGCCCTTGGGCGGTTCATAGTCGGTCTGTTCACCCGGCTCATAGTCCGTCGCCTGACCGGCTTTGGGCGGGGTATAAAGCAGCGGCAAAATCTTGCCACCATCAAGGCCCGCGGGCGGGGTATGGGTAGCTGAGGTCGCCCCCGCCACCTTTTGCGAGGACCCCAGACCAAGCCGCAGACTATGGCTAGCACTATCGCCGCCGCGCATCATGTTCATCATGTCGCGCATGGACGGCTTACCTGATGCCATGCCGCCAAAGCCGCTCTTGGTCGAGGCCCCGATCCAGTATTGCGCTACCGGCCCGGTCACGACCTGCTTGGTTTGCGCCGTAGAATGCGGGACCGCACCCAAAAGACCGGCGCCCGCCATTAGGGCCGCGCCTGTGTAAAATCTGTTCATAAAGAAAACCCCTTCTGGACTGCGAAAGACGAATTACGCTTTTTCCGCAGTCTAGCAGGGGCAAGCGGGCTTACAATACCCGCGTTACGTGAAATTTATGTAAGGTTTGCCAGCAATGACCGGTCAAAGGATTTTAAGGTGTCCGTCTCACCCGTGCGGATTTTGTCCACCCATTCCGGGTCCGACAGGATGGCGCGACCGACCGCGACCAGATCAAAATCACCGCGATCGAGACGTTCCAGCAGCTTATCCAATGAGGCCGGATTAGACACTTCGCCGCCAAAACCGGCGATGAACTCACCCGTCAGGCCAACCGATCCGACCGTGATGGTCGGCTTACCCGTGATCTTTTTGGCCCAGCCGGCAAAATTGAGGTCAGAGCCGTCGAACTCAGGCTCCCAGAACCGGCGCTGTGAGGCGTGGATAACATCGGCACCCGCATCGACTAACGGGGTCAGCCATTGTTCCATTTCTGCCGGCGTGGCCGCGACCTTGGCGTCATAGGCATTGGGTTTGAACTGCGACAGGCGGATAATGATCGGGAAGTCGGGCCCAACTGCAGCGCGGGCGGCCTTGATGACCTCAGCCGCAAAGCGTGTGCGCTCGCCCACCGTCGCCCCGCCCCACTGGTCGTCGCGCTTATTTGAACCGGCAAAGAAAAACTCGTCGATCAGGTAGCCGTGTGCGCCGTGCAGCTCAATGGCGTCAAAGCCAATGCCCTTGGCTGAAGCGGCGGCGCGTCCAAAGGCGGCAATGGTGTCAGCGATATCGGTTTCCGTCATCGGTTGGCCGACCGGTGTGCCATCGGGGGCGATACCGGACGGGCTGTCCATCGGGGTCGGCTTCCAGGCCGGATCGTTGCCATAAATGGCCCCGGTATGCCAGATTTGCGGCGCGATCAGCCCGCCTTCGGCGTGCACACTGTCGACCACCTTGCGCCAGCCATCCAGGGCCGCGCCGTAAAAATTGGGGATGCCTTCTTCGTTCTTTGAGGCTGGGCGTTCAATGACCGTGCCTTCGGTGATGATCAGACCGACATTGCCCTTGGCGCGGCGGGTATAGTAATCGGCCACATTCTGCCCCGGCGTCCCGCCCGGCGAAAACTGCCGCGTCATGGGCGCCATGACGATACGGTTTTTAAGGTCGAGGCCCTTAAAGCTATAAGGTGAAAACAGGTTGGAATGGGTCATGTGCATGCTCCGCATGAATAAGTAACTGATGCAGATTTAGTTACGATTTTGCGCTGCACAAGAACTGCTGGCGAAATTAGCGGTGGAGCCTTCCTCCTCCCCTGTTTACGGGGAAGGTGGCAGGGCGCGATGCGACCTGACGGAGGGGGGTTGCGCCGCTATCTTTTCTACCAACGCTCATGGTTATAACGTCTGTGCAGTGGCAATGCCTCAGCCATCCCCCTCCGTCGCGGGCTTCGCCGCGCCACCTCCCCACGCAAGCGTAGGGAGGAGAAAGAGAACTTATCCCCGCTATGTGCTGGGAAGGCAAAACCGAGCGCACCCTAACCCAGTTGCGCCATCACCGCCTGAGCAATCATCTTAAAGCGCACGGCGACATCGCCGTCAGGCTCCAGCGCCACCAGAGGCCGCGCTTCATCTGAGCCTTTGCGCAAGGCCGGATCGAGCGGCACATCCCCCAAGAATGGCACCTTAAGGTTCTGCGCCAAAATCTTGGCCCCGTCGCGCCCAAAGACATAGATGGCTTCACCCGACACCGGATTTTCCAGCCATGCCATGTTTTCAACAATGCCCAGAATCTTCACCGAAGTCTTTTCAAACAGGGTAATGGCCCGGCGCGCGTCGATCAGCGCCATTTCCTGCGGCGTCGACACCACCACCGCCCCATCGATCATGGTCTTTTGGGTCAGGGTCAGTTGCACGTCACCGGTCCCGGGCGGCATATCGACCACCAGCACATCCAGCGGTTCGGCCTCAGTCCCCCACAGGGTCTGGGTCAGCAGTTGATTAAGCGCCTGCGACGCCATCGGCCCGCGCCAGATCATCGCCTGATCGGCATCGACCAGAAACCCGACCGAATTGACTTTGAGGCCAAAGGCTTGCGGCGGGATCATCATCTTTTCCGCCCCGAATGCCGGTGGGGTGGTCACCCCCAGCATCAGCGGGGCCGACGGCCCGTAAATATCGGCATCCAGCAACCCGACGCGCAACCCCAAGCCTTTGAGGGCCAGCGCCAGACTTAAAGCAATGGTGGATTTACCGACACCGCCCTTGCCTGATCCGACCACGATCACGCGCTTGACGTTGGCCGGACGCGATGAGGCCACGGGCGCTTTGGGGCGGTTCTGATCGGCGGCCTGCGGCGATAATTTGGCGGCTTTTGGGGCCGGTACGGGCGCCTCGGATTCTGCGGTTAATACAACTTGCGCCTTCTTTATCCCCTCAAGGCGGGCCAGAAGCCGCTCGGCTTCGGCCCGCACGGGGCCATAGAGGTTGACCTGATCGCGTGGCACCTCAAGCATAAACCCGACCCGGTCCGGCGACAGCACCAGTCCGCGCACAAGGCCTGCTTCCGACAAACCCGCCCCGGATACCGGGTCCTTGATGGCGTTGAGCGCGCTAAGTACCTGTTCGCGGTCGGGCTGGGTCATGAGATCATCCTTCACAGTATAGGTGAGCGATTAGGCCGCTACGGCTTGTCATGCAACCCACATTGCGGCTATTCACATCAATATGTCCGCATCCCCCCCTCACCTGCTGCTTCTGGCCGGCCCGACCGCTTCGGGCAAGTCGGCTCTGGCGCTGGATTGGGCCGTCAAGACCGGCGGCATCATTCTCAATGCTGACTCGATGCAGCTTTATGAGGATGTCCCGACGCTGACCGCCCGCCCCTCTGCCGACGATGAGGCCATAGCCCGCCATGTGCTATATGGTCCTCTGGGGCCCGATCAGATGTGGTCGACCGGGCAATGGCTGCGCGCGGCCCAACCGTTTATTGACGCCGCCCTGCGCCGAGATACGGCCCTGTGTGTCGTCGGCGGGACGGGGCTCTATTTCTTAAGCCTTATCCGCGGTCTGGCCGAGATTCCTGAGATTGGTGATCAGGCCCGCACTCAGGCCCGTCAGACCTATATCGACATGGGCGAAGAGGCGTTTCGCGGCCTTTTGCTATCGGTTGACCCGGAAGCCTGCGCGCGCATTCTGCCCAATGACCAGCAACGCCTGACCCGGGCCTATGAGGTCTGGCTGGAAACCGGCACACCGTTGAGCGACTGGCAAAGGACCAATGCGCCTATTTTACCGCAAGGCTCTTACCACCTTGAGGTGTTGCGGCCCGATCGCGAATGGCTGTACGCGCGTTGCGACCGCCGCTTTGATATGATGCTGGAACATGGGGCGGTTGAAGAGGTAGAGGCTCTGATGGCCAGCGGCCTCAAACCCGACTGGCCAATCATGCGGGTTTTGGGGCTTTCCGAAATAAGCGCCTGTATTCAGGGGGATATGACGCTGGAGGCCGCCCGCGCCTTGGCCCAGCAAAAGACCCGTAACTACGCCAAACGCCAGATGACCTGGTTCCGCAACCAGATGCCTTCGGTTAAGGAATTACCGCGTTAACCCTCTATCTGACTTGTGTATTTTAAAACCATAAGTATAAAATCCTTATTTAGTGCGTGGGGCACGGGCATTTCGGGAGTAGATTATGGGGGGACGTATGGACCGCCGCGCCATGCTGGCGGGTATGGGGGCACTGTCGCTTAACGCCATCGCGGTAAGAGCTATGTCAGAGGTTCAGGCACCAAAGTCAGATGAGCCCCTCCCGCCCCGGCCAGCGATGGAGGCCTATGTAAAGCCTCCCCAGATCGAAGATGTAAGCCTGTCGCCGGATGGCAAACACATCGCTCTTATCACCCGTAGTAGCGGAGTGTTCTATCTAGTCACCTATGAGATAGCGACCAACAAAACCACCCGCCGCAACTTGGGCGACGCCAAGGTTCGCAGCGTCTTCTGGGCCAGTAATGATCACGTACTGGTCAGCACCTCCGCCACCGTGGGCCTGAGTGAGTTTACCGGCAGTCGTCAGGAGCATTGGCTGGCCCATATTATCGACATCCGCACCAACACGCTTAAAACCCTGTTTGACCGGATGGACGGCTTTTACAACACCGTCGAAGGCGGGTTAAGGCGCATCAAGCATGAGGGCAAATATTACGTTACGGCCTCTAACTACAAAATTGATCACGACCTATATCCACTCTGCCTTTATAAATTTGACTTGGAATCTTACCGCGGCAAACTCATTGACGAAGCATACAGCTACACTCACAACTGGGTTGTAACTCCCAGTGGCTTACCGGTTGCCCGCTCGCATCACGACCGCATCCGTAAGGAATGGACGTTAGAATACCGTCAGCCCAAGGGAGGCTGGAAAAAAATCTACAAAGTAAAAGAGGCCGTTGATTACCCCTCACTCATTGGGCTTGGCCGCACCGAACAATCGGTCATTATTTATATCGATGCTGGCGACAATGCCGGTGAGTATCTGGAGGTCAGCGCCGACGGCACCTTCTCGGAGCCACTGGATAAGGACGGCTACAACCGTAGCCCGATGTTCCACCCGACCACCAAACTGTTTGCCGGGTTTGCCCGCTGGGACGACTGGGTAAAGTACGAATATAATGACCCCAGGTTACAGAAGCTGGCCGACCTGTGTAAAGGGGCCATGCCGGATTATAATGTCTCGATCTATGAGTTTGCCGAAGAAGACCCGCGCAAGGTTCTGATCTACGGCGAAAGCTCTGATGATCCCGGCACCTACTATTTTATCGATTTTGGTGCAGGCTCATCCGTACCTGTCGGGCAAAGCTACCCCGACCTGCCTTATCAGTGGATCACTCAGAAAAAGCCGATCAAATATAAGGCCGCAGATGGCCTCGAAATCCACGGTTATCTGACACTTCCTCCCAATAAGGCTCATAAGGACCTACCGCTGATTGTGCTGCCGCACGGCGGCCCCCATGCCAGAGACACCTCAAGTTTCGACTGGGAATCCCAGCTTTATGCTTCACGCGGCTATGCCGTCCTGCAACCCAACTTCAGAGGGTCAACCGGTTACGGCGATGATTTCATCGTCGCCGGTTACGGTCAGTGGGGCCGCAAAATGCAGACCGACCTGTCCGACGGCGTGCGTTATCTGGCTAAGGAAGGCACCATTGATTCCAAACGGGTGGCGATTGTCGGGGCGTCTTATGGGGGCTATGCGGCACTGGCGGGGGCGACCCTTGATCCCGGCGTTTACAGGTGCGCCGTGTCGGTGGCCGGTATAAGTGATATCAAGGCCATGCTGAGCTTTGATACCAACCAGACCGGCTCCGCGACCAGCCCGGTGGTATTGTCGCTCAAACGCTCGGTCGGTGAGAAGAAAACACTCGATGAAATCTCACCCGTCAACCATGTCGATAAGGTCACCATCCCTATCCTTCTGATCCACGGCAAGGACGATATTATTGTCGATATAGGCCAGAGCCGCAAAATGGAACGCGCCCTTAAAAACGCAGGCAAGGACGTGACCTTCATCGAACTGAAAGGCGAAGATCACTGGCAGTCGGTTGAGGCAAAGCGTCTTGAGATGTCGGCTGCTATCATCGCGTTTCTGGAAAAGCACAATCCGCCAGCCTAGAACGTGTTGGACAAAAAAAGCCCGCCTCAGTTGAGGCGGGCTTTTTCATCAGACAGGTCGCTATAAACTTACAGCGCGCGGACCACGATCTTTTCTTCCTTGGTCGTCGTCAGTTCATTGCGCAGGCCGAAGACAAACGGTGAGGCTTCGATTTCAAACACATCGCCGTCCTGCGTGCGGATGCCGTCACCGAACGAGGCGGTCGAGGTGCCAAAGCAATGCACATGGATGTCACCCGGTTGACGGAACAGGGCATATTTGAAGTGGTGATATTCAAGGTTGGCAAAGGTATGGGACATGTTGTCCTCACCCGACAGGAACGGCTTTTCCCAGACCACTTCGTTGCCGCGCGTGATGCGGGCGGTGCCTTCGACGCTTTTCGGCAGGTCGCCGGTGCGGATTTCAACCCCGATTGACGCCGGACGCAGCTTTGAGTGGGCCAGCCACAGATAGTTTTGCTTCTCAACAATATGATCGGAAAATTCGTTAGCGAGCGCAAAGCCCAGACGATAGGCGTTACCGTCTTCACCGATGATATAGATGCCGGCCATTTCAGGCTCTTCGCCAGCGTCTTCGGCAAAGCTCGGCGATTCCAGCGGCACGTTCGGGCCGACCAGCGTCGAGCCGTTGCCTTTGTAGAACCATTCCGGCTGC